>JAZSPZ010000016.1:0-40923 GCA_045537735.1 Lachnospiraceae bacterium | reverse complement strand
CTTCAAGACCTGCATTCCAGTCTGTGCTGCCGAGCATGTCGCCGTAAAAGCCGATTACAATTGAAAGACCTGTCATTGTACAAATTATCAGCGTATCGATTACTGTGCCTGTCATGTTTACCATGCCCTGCTCAACAGGTTCGTTTGTCTGAACAGGTGCGGCGGCAATCGGTGCAGAACCAAGACCAGCCTCGTTAGAGAAGATACCACGAGCAACACCCTTTTGCATTGCAACTAACATACTACCAACAATACCACCAGTTACAGCTTGGGGATTAAATGCTGCCTTAACGATTGTTACGATAGCAGCAGGAACCTCTGTAATATTGCAGACAATCAAACCAACTGCAATGACAACATAGATAATCGCCATAAATGGAACTACAATCTCAGAAACCCTAGCGATTCTCTTAACACCACCAATTAATACCAATGCAACACAGATACTTAATACCAAAGATGCAATGACAACTGTCCATGAGATTTCTCCAACAATTGGAAGAACAACTGTCCAGCTCTTGTTCGGGTCAAAGAAATTCTGCACTGCAGATGAGATACCATTTACCTGAGTAAAGGTTCCGATACCGAGCAAACCTGCACATACTCCAAAGAAAGCAAACAACTTTCCTAACCATTTCCACTTTGAACCCATACCCTTTTCGATATAGTAGAAAGGACCACCCAATGTATGATTATCCTCACCAATCACACGGTATTTAACTGCCAACAAACCTTCTGAATACTTGGTTGCCATTCCAAAAAAGGCAGCCACAATCATCCAGAACAAAGCACCAGGACCACCGGTACCAATCGCAGTTGCTACACCGACAATATTACCTGTTCCGATTGTTGCCGAAAGTGCGGTACAAAGTGCAGCAAAAGAAGTTACCTCTCCCACACCGTCATCTTCATTCTTAACCATCCACTTAAGCGCCAACGGAAGCTTATGTACTTGTAATACACCTACTCGAATTGTAAGCAAAAGACCACCTGCAAGAATTAATACCATAAGTGGCACACCCCAGACAAAGTCGTCGATTGCAACCAAAATGTTGTTAAAACTTTCCCACATATTCTCCTCCTTCGGAAATCTCTTCGCACAGAGTCTCCTTTATTTCTTTTAACTTAAACACTTTATCATAAAAAAACATAAATAAAAAGAGAAATTTCGCAAGAATGCAAAATTTCTCTTTTTATCATTTTACAGTGTATACCTTTTCTATCTTAATAGAAAAAATATGGGTCAACAAATATATTGGAAACCATACATATCATTTGGAATATAATAGCCACGATATACAATACAACAGCTAATACAATGGAGCCTTTTCCTGTGTATTCATCCGGATTAGCAAGTTTTGGATTCGCTCCCCACTGATTATCAGGCTTGCTGTCAAAACATGCCAAAACGAATAGTGCAATGGCACCAATACCACAACAACAACAACCCAACAAGCATACTGGATATACCCAAGCTGCAAAACCTGCATCATGCAAACGACGAATTGCCAATGAGATTCCCACAATCGTTAAAACAACAGAAATTAACATATATGGAATAACTGCAATGGTTGCTATGGTAGAACTAGATGTGGAATATCCAATACTATCCCCTGTACGATACCACAAACAGTCCCCTGCAAGTGTTGCCAACAAGAAAACAATACCAAATCCAAAGCAAGAAATTGATGAATTCAACAGTTGTGGAACCCAGTACTCTCTTCTTCTTGCACGCCCTGTATAGTTAAAGGCGTTTTTAAACATTTTTCCATATTCCTTCATAAATAAATATCCTCCTGCTTCCTAAGATGTTTTTACCCTATCATAACTCTCCAAAAAAGGAAAGAACTTATTGGGTTCTTTTGCGCAACTTCTGGTTTCCACCCTTGTATTATATAGGTTTTTAACTATTTTACACACCTCATCTATTGTTGTATTTTTCTTTCTTCAATTCTCGAATTACCATAACCGCAACCACAATTGCCGCAAGGCAATCTGCAATTGGTCCAGCATACATAATTCCATCAATGCCCACAAAGAGCGGAATGATTACAATCAAAGGCAACAAAAATATAATCTGCCTTGTAAGAGCCAGAAAGCTTCCCACCTTGGGCTTACCAATTGAGGTGAAAAAATTAGATGAAATTGGCTGCAGGAAATTCACAAAGGTAAAAAACAGAAAAATATGGAAATAGTTCTCTGCAAACTCAAAATATGCCTCCGACCCGTCGCCAAAGATGGAAATAATCTGTCTCGGGAATATCTGGAACAACAAAAATGCTGACACAGCCAAAATTCCACCACAGGCAACTGCTTTCAGATATGCCTCCTTTACTCTTGCATACTGCTTCGCACCATAATTGAAGCTAGAAATCGGTTGTAGCCCTTGAGAAATGCCTATCACAAAAGACATAAACACCATATTCACCTTAGATATAATCCCAGAGCATGCAATTGGTATGGACTCCCCATACACAGACAGGGACCCGTAATATTTCAAGGATTTGTTCATTACGATTTGCACCACCATCATAGCCATCTGATTGCTAAATGGTGCCATCCCAAGGGACGCTATCCGCTTCACATTTTCCAGTTTCACAACCAAATGCTTTCTTTCAAGCTTAATGGTTTTACAATGTGCCAGAAACCATACAGCCATACAAGCCGACACCATCTGACCAAGTACCGTGGCCAATGCAGCTCCCGCCATTGCCCATCGGAATCCAAACACAAAAATTGCATCTAATATCGTATTAATCACCGCACCTGTCAGGTTACAAAGCATGGTAATCTTCGGTCTGCCATCTGCACGAATCAGGTGCCCACCACCAATAGACAATATTAAAAGCGGAAAACCAAAAGAAGTGATTCTGGTATAGGTCATTGCATAGCCCAGCACATTCTCTGGCGAGCCGAAAAATCGAAGCATCGGCTCCAAAAACAACTGGGTAATCACACTAAGCATTACACCGAGCGCAAACAGCATCACTGCAGCAGTTCCCATATACCGTGCTGCCCGTTTCTTATCACCGCCACCCAACGCAATATTAAATGCAGATGCACCACCAATACCAAACAACAATGCAATAGCAGTACAGGACGTGGATAACGGGAAGGCAATATTGGTCGCCGCGTTTCCCAACTCTCCTACAGTCTGTCCAATAAAAAACTGATCTACAATGTTGTACAAAGATCCCACTAACATTGAAATAATGCTAGGAATAGCAAAAGAACGCAATAGTTTGTTAATGCGTTCTTGCCCTAACGGATTCTTCACTGTTTCTGTTTCCATATTATTTCCTTCTTTCTATTAACAACCAGTTCCATATATTCTTTATCACATTCCACAAAATCGAAAATACCAAAGAACAGCCAAACACAAATACACTGTATAACGGTATTCCAACAAATGCAGAAACAGACCGAGGCGCAAACTCTAATTTGACAATATCCAAAAACAAAACATGACACAGGTAAATCATAAATGTATGTCGCGACAAAAAACTGAGCAGTTTCTTTGTTCGATCACTATACGGTCTATGTGTATTTTTTAACGCATCATAAAAAATCAAAGCTGCAGGAACCGCAATGAGTACATTACGATATTGAAACAACACCTCATAATGCTCACCATTTACCGTAGTATATACATAAGTTAACATTACCACTAGCGATATCAACACCGCCGCACAGTCATAACAAACATTGGAGGGTATAGGCACCTTTTTGATTGTCTTCTTTACAATATAACCCAGTGCGAAATATCCAAGATAACAGGAATCACCCACCAAGGGGATTTGATAAGTAACCTTCAAATCACATAGCGCCAGTATGTATTCCAATGTTAAAAACAAAAACCACATTCCTACAAAATACCGCATTAAGATATCTTGCATATCTTTGAACATATTCTGTAAAAATGGAAGTACAATATACATACCAAGAATTGCATATAAAAACCATAGATGTCCTTTAATGGGTTCTTCAAAAACAAGCCGAAAATCATACATTCGGTTTCTGTACCATAAATTCCATGCTAGATAAATCAAACTCCACAACAACAGTACTAAAAAGGTACTCCGTACTCTTTTCAGACTCTTTTTTATTAAGATGGTTTCATCTATCAGCAAAGCACCGCTAATCATAAAAAAGATTGGTACTGATATACGGCTCACGCCGTTTACAATAATAGAGAAAATATAAGATGCATTACTCACTTCTCCCAAACCATAACCACGGCTATAGTAATTAGAAACATGAATGCACACTACCATGACACAGGCAAGCACACGCAACAATTCAAGATTATAATTCTTTTCCCGGCTCACAACTCACACCACTTTCCGTTACACTTGTTGTTATATCATCTGATGTCTCTTCGTCCTCAATGCCAAGACGCTTTCTCTCTGCTGCCACAATATCCTTCATTACAGCATTTTCGTTAATTTGAATATCCATATCACCTATAAGGGATTCGTCAGCAAAATTGTCAAACAACTGCGTCTTTTGTGCTAATATTTCCATCACGCGCTCATCCACTGTGTCATCCATCAACAATCTATGTACCACCACCGACTGGGACTGCCCCATGCGATACGCTCTTGCAATAGCCTGTGTTTCCAGCGACGGCTTAATCTGTGGTTCACAAAATACTACCACACTGGCAGCCTGAATATTCAGCCCAACGCCACCTGCCAGAATCTGACATACCAAAGCCGAGCCTGCCGGTGCCTCTCCCAACTGATCAATCAGGGCCTGTCGGTCTTTCGACGGAACACTTCCATCAATAATTCCAAGGCAATCCTGCCCTAACATCACGGAAACCTTCTGTAATACATCCTTAAAAAATGAGAATATAATCAGCTTTCTTCCACCCGCTTTTGCCTCCGCACAAATCTCCATCAATCTCTGTGCTTTGGTGGAGTTCGCTACGTCAGGCAACTGCCATGACACCTGGCGCACTGACATAAAGCTTCCATCCTTCAATGAAGCCTTGTACGCCTGCATTTCTTCCTTGTTCATTAATCCCCATTGTTCTTTTTCTAAAAGCTCAGGCAATTCCTTCAACACATCTTCTCGCACGCGGCGCAAATACACTGGTGCGATGGCTTTTCGAAAGGCTTCTGCCTGAATCAATTGTTTCATATTCTGAATCTTCTTTGCCACCTCTGGCTGCAAGCACTGAATCAGAAATTGCATTTCTTCTACTTTATTCTCTAGTGGTGTTCCACTCATGAACAGCACGCGTTTTGCCTGTTCAGCTGCTGCCATAACTGATTTGGTTCGTTGTGCCTGCGGATTTTTCACATAATGTGCTTCATCCACCACCATCAGCTGCAAATCCACCACAGCTGGGATTGGCACTTTATTCAAAGTTTCAAAGCTGGTGATAGCAACTCCGCCCTGGGCTGCCCACATGGTCATTTCCAAAGCGCGGTCCTCACCATACACTTCAATGGCTTGCAATCCTGTTTGTGACTCCACCTCACGTTTCCAATTCACCACTACAGACAATGGACACACTACAAGAAAGTGTTTGCCACCCTGGGCTGCCAAATGACAAAATGCAGCCAAAGCCTGCATAGTTTTACCAAGCCCCATCTCATCGCCTAACAACACTCTTTCCTGATGCAAAATATATTTGGTTCCAAAAACCTGATACCGTCTCAAAGTAGCTTTTAAGCTTCCTGTTTGTAGCGGAAAGTTTTCGATACTCTCAAGTAGCTCCTCCGGCAATGCATTCACGCCAGTGGCAGCTGCCTTTGCAAAGGAATCTCCCATCACGGATTCCAACATAGCATAAAACGGTGCTGAATTCTGTCTAAATGCATGAAAACAATCTGCTGATTGTGTCTGCCCTATTCTCCTTGCACTCTGCTGCAACGATTGGTACATCTCAACAACCTGCGGTGCAGTTTGCCCAAATTCACCCTGTACAATTTCATGCAATGTGGTAGCAGCATTAAGGGCAATCTCCTTATTTCTCTTTGAGGAGAACATCCATTTCAAACCAGATAGAATCATGCGGGAATTCGCAATATTTCTCTGAATACCATCGGAATATGTATTGGCCAATGCCTCTGCTTGCCTAAGTGCTCCATCATTTTGAATTAGGAAATAGAGATTTTCCAGAATCCCTTTCATCTCTGGGCTCGTATTCTCAATATCCAATCTCACCTGCGTAGCACGTTCTACGCTCATTTTAATCAGCTTTGCATTATTGACGATTTTGGTGGCTGTGGCCTGTCCTACACCTTCTATTCTTTGTAATTGCGCCACCGACATCTGGGAAACTTGTAGCATACTGGTAATCCCTGCATTCTGTAATGCAGCAACACGAATACCATCCTTGTCAATATTGATTTTATCAATACCCATGGAGGATAAATTCTGCTCAACCTCCACCGATTGTATTTGCTTATACAGCCCTCGGACGGTGTTCTCCACATTGTGTTTTTGTTCCACCATTTTCAAAATGGATTGATTATGGTTCTGCAAAAACCGTATCTGTTCTTTCAGTTGATTCATTTCTTCTCTTGAAAGTGCTGCCATATCCTCTATCCCTCTCACAATTCCTGCAATCTTTTTCGAATTGCTGCCAAAGCCTCCTGTGGTCTATCAATTCCTGCTACCGCATCCTCCATTGGACATGGGCCTGTACCTGCTCGATTCACAATTCCCTCTACGCATACATCAAAGCAAACTGTAATTCCGTGGGTCTCTAATGTTACTTTAGCTTGTTGACTAATCACTGGCGTATAAATTTCCTTCACACCAAGCAACACATATAGCATGGCTGCTCCTTTGCCAATCACTTTATCAGCCGCAACGAAACCGCACAAATCTATTTCACTATCTAACCAAGCCAACAATGGTTTCACACCACGTTCTACACTGGTGTACACCTGCTCACCTTTCATGACAACACAAGTATATCCACCATCCAGCATACGCTTCTTAGCTTTTTCCAAATCCTTACTCATGGGCACTCATTTTCTCCACTGTCATAACAATCACTGGTAACAAAATTAACTGAAGTGCAATACCTGTCAGACCATTCATTGTACCAGTCCATACGGATGCCACCGCAATTTCAGTTGTACCCAATACATAAAATGCAATAGCAACCGCTACTGCTCTGCTCACACGTCCTACAATCTGTGCAATGAAAACTTTTCCAATGGTTGGAACACTCGACTTGCGTAACAATCCGGCAACCAAACCATAACTGCAAAGCTCTATCATCATAAATGGTAACACTGCTGCACTTGGCATTCCTGACAATGCAAAGCTACACATTGGTCCTAACAGGCCCGAAATTGCTCCTGCAAATGGTCCTGCTAACAAACCTACTAAAAGAATCGGTAAATGCATTGGTAATAACAGTTCTCCGAAAGCATTTCCCATTCCAGTTGCTCTACCAAGTAAATGCATAATCTGTGGCAACGCCACTGCTGATACAATTGCTACGATGGTTGCAACGGTCTGTGCCTTTACAGATAAATTCGCTTTTGTAATTCCTTTTGTTTGATTCATTGATAACATTTATTTTACCTCCTCAATCTTTGTTTTTTACTTTTGTACTGTTGTAAGTTTATCATAATTCCTTATCTGCAACAAGATTCTATCTCATAAAACAACTAAGGTCTGTCATAATTCCACAACCTATGATAAAATGAACCTACTAATAACTCTTACATGGGGGATAATATTATGATTTACAACTGTCCGAATTGTATGGCTGCACTGATCTTCAATCCAACTAGCGGTAAATTGGATTGTCTTGCCTGCGGAAGTACATTCGAAGTAGACCAATTTGAAGATAAGGAAACGAAAGCTGAAGAAGCTGCGATTAGAGAAACAGAAGAACTAAAAAGAGCTGGTATTGCAGATGATTTGATGGAGTGCCAAATCTATTCCTGTACAGCCTGCGGCGCTGAGCTGGCAGTCAATGGTGTGGAAAGCTCCACATTTTGTGCATACTGTGGACAACCAACCATTGTGTTTAACAGAGTATCCTCAACCAAAAAACCAAAATACATTATTCCATTTTCCATCACCAAAGACCAGGCGGTTGCCTCTATTCGAAACCACCTGTCTAAGGGCTCATTTGTTCCAGCAGAGATACAGAATTTCTCCATTGAACGCGTACGCGGAATCTATATACCATATTGGTTATATGACATCCAATACTTCGATGAACAATATTTGAGTGGAGAGGTTCGTTCTGGAAAGAATACGGTTACAAGATATTTTTACCGTTCCGCATCAACCACTTTCTACGATGTAACCATGGATGCGTCCAAACAGTTAAATGACGAATCTTCACAGCGTTTGGAACCGTTTGACACCATTGCCATGCGTGATTTCGAGCCAAGTTTCTTAACTGGATTTTATGCGGACTGTTTTGACATGAGTCGTGAGGAAATGGAGAAACACGCTCGCGGCCGTTGTATGCAGATGTTTAATGAACAGGTTGCAGCAAGTGTCAAAGCCTCATCCATTCGCATTTTAAGAAACGCACCTAAGATTCAGGTGACAAAGACCGAGTACGCAATGTTTCCATCATGGTTTTTGACCTTCCGTTATCAAGACACCCCATACACAATATTGGTGAATGGTCAAACTGGCAAGGTTGTGGGGGCAGTACCGTTCAACAAGGCAAAGGTGAATACATTGTTTTGGATTCTCGGTGCTATTGCTTCTATTATCTGTTGCGCCATCGCATATGCATTACTAGGTGCTAGCGAATTCGACGAAGACATCTTAGAGCTTATCGTATACGCTTGTGTCGGTGGTTTTGCTATGTGGGCTACTGGATCTAGCAAATTGAAGAAGGTCAAAAAAAGTATCGAATTATCGAGATCTTCTAAAACGAATAGCTTTGTAAAAGACAGACAGGAGGGGTGACAAATATGTTTATTATTGCATTATTAGTGGGATGTTTTATCGGTTTCGGTTTTGCTTATATGTGCATTGGCATAATGGTTGCCAAATCCAATGATCACGGTGATAGTAAGGGGACCCTACAGGATTTTACCCGCGGCTCCTGGACGATTATCGGACAACGAAACAATATCAGTCGAAGGGAAATATAGCATTTCTTTTACATAAAAATATCTCAACCCACATTGTGAAGTTGAGATATTTTTTATGTGTTTCTTTGACTATGTCAATTCTCTACATTATAATTTTTCTGTTGTGTTATTTCTCCTTCACCAACACCACAATCGCTATCACCAGCAACGGAATTCCACTAATCAAGCCCATTGGTGCAGGTCCAAGAATCATCTGATCCAAATATTCTGAACCACCCACCATCATCGGAACTGTTGCAATTGCATTGATGGAACCATGCATCAAGGACGGAATCCATATAGATTTTGACTTCGCATATAGTGCATCCTCCAAGGTTCCCGCTGCAATAGCAAAGATACAAAACAATATCATTCCAAGAATCGGATATCCCCAATAATTCAATCCATATTCATATCCTGCTAAAACAATCACTGGCCAGTGCCAAGCACCCCAAATGATACCACCAAGAATACGTCCTGTGTGCTTTCCAAATCGGTCATTTAACATCGGCTGCATTGCACCTCTCCAGCCCACCTCTTCACCGAGGGCTGCAAACATGTTCACGAAAGGTGCATAAGTTATACACTGAACCAGGGCAACCACAAGATACAATTCTGGCGTAATTCCCGCTGCAGCTAGCTGTTCCATCACAGCCTCACCACCTGCTGCCCTTAGATATTCCCCTGTGAAATCCAGACGATTTGGAAAGACCACAAAATAAAGCACCGCTCCTAATATTGTAAAGATTACTGGTACAAACCATGCTGCTAAAATGTTCTTGATATTCCCCTTAAATTTGGGTTTCCAACCCATACCACGAAGCGGGATTCCTGCTAAAAGGGTACCCACAAAAGGAGCATACATACTCACTGCCAATATTAGTTGAAATGCTATGACATTCCCCTTCCATGACATCATGCTGGCAATCACTTGTAATATCCATGCAATGGAAAAGGACCATATAATATATTTCAAGAACTTCTTGCCGTCCCAGACCATCAATTCCGTTTCCGTCACATTATTCGAATCGCCCTTGCTTTTCGTGACATTTTCCGTCGCTTTACTTGCAACATTGTTGTCTTCTATCAACATATCTTTCTCTTCCATATTCTCTTCCTCCCACCGTTTCACAGGCTCCATTCGTTCACATTTTTCAAACCAATTTCAAACATCTGCCCAATCAGACGATACACCTCAACACAGAATACCTTATTGCATTTCATTGATCTTTTTGTTTACGTTTCTTATTCTCGTACATCTTATTGTCTGTAATACGAAGACAATCTGCCAAGTGGGTTTCTGCTCCCACGCGGAATACATCATATCCATAGCTTAAGGACAATTCTGCTTTATTCTTCATTGTCTCATTATAAATACAAATATCTTCCTCCACATATTTCCAATAGGTTTCTACTTCCTTCTCGCTTTTAACCGTTCCCATAACAACAAATTCATCGCCGCCATAACGAATTACTTTGAACTTTCCTGCACGTTTTTGCAAGATATTGGCCGCAGCAGTAATAATGCGGTCACCCTCTTCGTGTCCATACTCATCATTAATCTTTTTAAGTCCATCCAAATCAATAAACGACAACTGCATCTTTGAGCGAGACATGAGACATTTCTTTTTCACTTCCGTATAGAAGCGCTCCATGCCAAAGCGGTTATATGCTCCAGTTAAAGAATCCTTAATATACATATCATCCAAACGTGCCATGGCATTTCGCAAAAGGCTTTGCTTTCGAATATTCTCAATAGAATGTCCCATTTTGATTAACCAACTAATATAGAGAGAATTCCCCTTTGGAAACAAACTGTCAACAAACACAAAGTATCCAAAGGTTCGGTCAAGATAATGAAATGGTGAAAAAATATACGTCTTTTTATTCTCAGACTCAGTAAACATTTCATCAAATGCATATGCCGACTCAAACGGAGCTTTCTGCTTGAACATTCCATTTTTGCAGGCTAAGATGACATTTACATTTGATGTATATGCCAATCGTTCCTCTATGCTCATATCCTCTTGGTCCATTACATCCAATTCGAATATGTTCTCCTCAAAATCTTCATTGACACAACAGTAAAATTCCGTTATTTCCATCTGGGTCGCAAAGGTTTGAACTGCTGCCTTCCAATCATCAAAACCTTCACCTTCCATAATGTTCTTCTCTAAAAAGATTGTCTGATAAATCATTTTTCGCTGCATAGCTTCTGTTCCCGCAAGAAACTCTGATTGTTGACCTATAATCAGTTCGTGTCCATTATATCCACAACTCTCATTCAATATAACTTCATCCGATAGGAATATATCCTTCTGCACTTCCTCACCATTTATTTCATCAATCAAAACCTTGCATGCAGTTTTTCCCAATTCATGGAAACGAATACGAATTGTTGTCAGTTTAGGAGAATGTTGTTGTCCTTCCACACTATAATCATACCCAGAAATCATCACATCCTCTGGAACACGATATCCTTTCGACATCAAAAGATCACACACCGTAATCGCCATGACATCATTGGCACAGACAATCGCCTCTGGAAAAGGAAGTTCTGAACTCAAAATTTCCTTTACCGCAAGTGCACCACCTGTTACATAAAAGTCACCTTGGGTCACACGTTCTGTCGCAATAGGAATATTATGCTCAGTTAACACATCCACATAAGCTTGATACCGAGATTCGCCATCTGGATTTCCTTCAATTCCCTTTACAAAATGTATATTGGTCATCTTTTGCTCACCCACCAAATGCTCCACCAACTCACGCATTGCTGTATAGCCATCTGTATACACACTTTTATAATTTTTAATCTTGCATCCTATGGTCACAACCGGACAAGAAACTTCATCTAATAAAGCTTCTAGCTTTTTGCGATTATTCTCTAGATGCAACGTATTTGCAAATAAGATGACACCGTCAAACAAATTAAAATCCGGCAAATATACAATATTCAATTCTCCTATATTCTGCTTATCACGCTCAAGTGCACCAGCAAACCACAGAAACACAGCGATATTAAATCCATGGCTTTTCCCATATTCCTCAATACCTCTTAGAGTCTCAACCTGTGCATCGAAGTCTAACGCTGTCAGCAAGACTGCAATATTCTTTGATTTCATCGCAACACCTCCCCGTAATCAACTACAACCCTCTTACCATTCTCTAAATGCATTCTCCACACCATTTTCAGGCAAATCCACCATCATCTCTGCTCTCATCTTCTCAGATTCCTGAATCATCTCTGCGCGATTCTTGTTATAAAATCCATTCACTTCATCTGAATATCCAACAAACACAAATGGTAGTTTATCATGAATCTGTTTTAATACTTCCTGTGCCATCTGTTCATTCTTCACGGAAATCACATAACTCTTTCCACCTCTCATACGCAACTGGATTGCATAGGTTGTTCCTGTCTTAATAAAGTAGGTATAATGGTTGGTGACATCCATATATGCCCAAAGCAACTCTTTTCCTTCAAAAAAGACAGTGTTAGCACCATTCGAAGTCATAACATATTCCTTGGAAATACGAAATCCATGGATCGGCTGCGTAGTATTATAAAACTGCTCTACTTTATACATAGCCTGTTCATTATTGCCGGCTTTCTTACAATAATCGGTTATCATCTTTTGATATTTGCCTCGTGACATATTTACCACAATTACAATCATACCAATCAAAACACAAAGTAGAATAGCCCCGAAGAAAATGAACGTAAAGCTTGTACCTTCCCCATAATGACCTAATCGCAATGTATATGGTAAGAAAATATCTTCACTGCCCCAATCCAACTCACTATAGTATGCCTTGTAGTATTGCAATTCCTCCCCAGTCATTTCTGAAATGGTACCATTGGCATAAAAACTACCTTCTACATTATCACGGTTACCCATCAAATAATCCTGACTCACCGCCATAATTGGATCCAATTCATCAAAATACTTTGCCTGTGCTTCTACACCTATATAAGACTGCTCTCCCACAGGAACCAGATAGTATTTTCGAGTAGTGTTGCCATCCTCTTCATAGGATGCATAATAATCTACCACGAAATAGATATCCATCTCTGCTCTACCTGGAGCAATATCCTCATCTTTTATCGTATTCAGATTTACAGGTTTTTCAAACAACTGTGGAAATCCCATATTCCATATAATAACTGCCATAGCAATTGCAACAATTGCACAGATTACCAGCCAAACACTTGCCTTTTTGTTACTTATTTTTCTTAACTCCTGTAACATTT
The DNA here is from genome assembly GCA_045537735.1 of Lachnospiraceae bacterium. Classification (GTDB taxonomy): domain Bacteria; phylum Bacillota; class Clostridia; order Lachnospirales; family Lachnospiraceae; genus CAG-590. The sequence continues at coordinate 27,591 of JAZSPZ010000016.1, read as the reverse complement.
TTATCCTCCTAAGTATAAACACCTCACTAATGTTTTATTATATCACATTTTTCATCCAAACAAAAGAGAGGACAAAGTCTGCTCCCGTTTGTTTATTCTCTATATTCTCTTGGTGAACATCCGAATTTTCCTCGGAACGTTTCCGCAAAATAACTCGCTCCAGAAAAACCTGTCTCATAAGCGATATCCGTAATACTCATATCGGTCTCTCGCAATAATTCCACTGCTTTTTGCAGACGAAACTCTGTCAAAAAACCAATGGGCGTACAAGCCATATACTCCTTAAATATAGCTGTACAAGAGGTCTTGCCAACACTTCCGGCTTTACAGATATCAGCCAATGTAATCTTCTCCCTATAATATCTATGAATATAGGTAATCATATTTTTCAGACTAGATAAATGATGACGCTCCACGACAGGTACTTCATTGCGTTCACCCATGTTTTCATGCAACACTTCCCAAAGTTTCAAAAATTCCTGTTGTATTTTCAATTCTGCAGCACCACTTCGAGATGTTTCATAAATCTGTTCAACATAGTGAAGAATCTCTGCATGCCACGGAATACGATTTTCAAGAAAGATATAGGGAATATTCTCATTGGTTAAGACAGGTGCAACATACAATTGCTCTACGCGGGACAAAGAACACAATAACATCGGATGTAATACCGCACAATAGAATTGACTATATGCACCATCATCGGAAAGAATGCAATGAAACTGTTGTGCATTCACAAAAATTCCTTCTCCAGCACACATCCGAATAATCTCTCCATTTACATTGTATAGAATACTACCCTCTATGACTGCAATAAACTCCACATCATGATGCCAATGACTTTGCGCAAGGCTGGGTTTACGTTCCGAATCAAATATGTGTTTTCTTAACAAAACAGGAAAATCATCCCAATCATAATTTACTTTTTCAAATCCATCACCGCGAACAACAGGTTTATCCATCCATTCCTTCACAGCTCATGCCTCCCCGAAATATTGTTATTGTTTTAAGTTATATTTTGATTGTTTCTTCATTTATGATGAATTATAATGACAAAAAAATCAAAGTCAAGACACCTGGCATACATTGATAAGTATCAAGGAGGAAAAAGGGAATGAAATTACTAAAGAAACTGGATTTGACACCTAAGAAAATTATACCTGCTACAATAGCAATCATCATTGCGTCCATTATCATTTTAATTGGCTATTACTTCGGTATGCAATTAATGACCGGTGTACCCGTGGATAAGAATTGGACAGAACAAGATGTAACCTTAGAAAGCTTGTTAACAGATGCTAACGCATCAAAGGTCGCGTCCCTTAACATGATGCTATCTCACTTGAAGGTCATTGCCAAAGACCGACACACAACCAATTCGGAGGGTGCACAAGCTGTTCGCGAATATTTATGTTCACAATTTGAAATTATGGGATATGAATATGAAACCATTGAAGATACCTATGAAGGTAAAGAACTTGCAGTGTTAGATATGCAACATGAAATGGGATTAAGCAAGGAAGATGCTGTAGACGAAAAAGAACGTAAATCCGGAACATTTAAGCATTTCTATAGTGAACACTACAGAGAGAATTATGAAGAAGGAGAAATTCTCCCTGTCAAACACCTTTTAGTAAAGGTTGTTCCAGAAAATGTTTCCAACGAAAAAGCTGTGTTAGTAATGTCTCATTACGACAGCGTAAGTTCTAGCACGAATGCTGCCAACGGCGGTATGTCTGTTGCAAGTGTTTTAGAAGCCATGCGATTATTGAAAACAGAAGATCTCGTTCGCCCTGTATATTTCTGGTTCTCCGACGGTGAAGAAGTCAGTCTTTTAGGTGCCGAAACCCTTCTAAATGACCATGCGGAATTAGCAGGTAATACCGAATACGTCTTGAATTTTACAGGGTATGGACCAGACGGAAATCAATTCCTAATCTGTACCAACGAAGGAAACATCGCTATGTTAGAGCATTTCAAAAATGCTAACACAAAAATAACTGCCTTCAACTTATTTTCCAAAGGGTTTAACAAATGGGGTAGTGATGAATACCGCAATGTGCTAAAAACAGCCGGTTTTCAAGGACTCGATTTCGCAGCCATTGTAGACTCTAACGAATACTTCAATACCATGCACGACTCCTTCGAGAATTTGAATCGCAATTATGCAAATGCAGCACTTTATAATATTACAAAGCTCATCACCTATTGTGCTACCACAGATACGAATAGCATTACTCTATCGGATGGTACCGTTGCCAATGGTGTAAAGTCTGATCAGGATACTATATTGTTTACCCTTCCATTTTTCAAACAGGTGACCGTACCTACAAAGCAGTTACAAATGATTCACCTGATTATCATCGCCGTGCTTGTGCTACTTGTTCTGATTCTACAGAAGGCAACAAATGATACCAAACCAGAAAGCAATCCATCTGAATTTACAGCCTACATCGGTGGTGGACTATTGGCAGTGATTTTAAGTGCATATATATTAGATTTAACAATCGTTCATATGGTAGATTGGAGTATCCGGGGTTATTTCTTAATTCCATTCTCTTTTGCTACACTATATATATTTACTAAGGCTCTCGTTTTCAAAAAGGGAGAAGTCGGAACCTTCTGGTGTCTATTTGTATTCCTTGGGGCGCTAAGCATCCTCACAACCTTATTGATCCCGGGATTATCGTATATGTTTGTAGCTGCATTTATTGTCTTAAATGTAATAGAATTATTCATCGCATATACCAAAGGAATTGTACGCACAATTTTAGTTTTACTAATCACAATTCCTGGCGGAATTTTGATGGTATCCCTGTTTGCAACTTGGCAGGTGATCGCTTATTCTACCGTAGGACTTACGTTATTTGGTGCATTATTCCTAATTCTAATGCCAGCATTTTGCGTCATCTACCATGGTGTCAATGCTGCCGTCAGATCAGCATACAAAGAAGAATTCAAACCAAATTTGAACCCACTATAGTACAAAAAAGACTCTTTGTGTCACATCAGCACAAAGAGTCTTTTTTCTTTTTACGAACAAACTATATTGGTTATTCTTTACATGAATACCACCATCGCTATGATAGCTGTCACCACCAAATTCACAACCAATACTATCATGGTATTCAGTTTGAACTTATGTGCCAGCACAAAATCAATTAGGTAACCAGCCACAAGTCCTATCAAAATTGCCATCCTAGATATTCCTATTCCTTCTGACAAATTCATACACTGATTACATAGCGAAAGCATGATGTTCAACAGCAGACCAGCAATTACCGGTGTAATCCACTTACTAATCGTCTGGAATATATTGAGCTTAATCAAGGCATCATAAAGATAATATACCGCACTGACAAATCCACAAGAAACAGCAACGCTAGTTACAAATCCCACTGTTGCAAACATAAGTCCTGCCATCACAGTTCCACCCACATTATGCCCGATACAATATCCTACTCCTGTTAACGTCTTACAAAGTATCGACCCTGGCAAGATATTAACAATAGAAACCAGCTGGCCATAAAACTGCTGTTCCGTAATCATTGCACTTTCTACAAAAATACCATCTGCAATGGTGAGATAAGCATCTCCACCACCAAATGACATCAACACAGATAGTCCACTCTTCCATATGTAGGAAACTACCTCTGGGTATTTCAATGCCACAGCACCGCCAACAATACCTACCACTGCAAACCATACACCTAGGTCCAACGCTACTGCCTTCATATCAACAGATACATCCTGCTTACTTTTCAAAAAGCTACTAATCAAACCATATAACGCAAAGACCACCATCAAAATAATATCAATAGTCACAATCAATTCCGGTATTACACCCTTCGCAATACCAGTCCCTAACAAATAAATACCACCTAACACCACTGTGACAATAAGATGTTTGGCAGAATACTTTCCTCTTGTGTAGAAGGCAAAGAAAAATACCAAGGCTAACAATTGCACTGTGGATACCGATACAATGGGCGGATGATCAATACCCAACAGTTTGTTAATATTCTTACCACCCACCAGCAAAAACACCATTGCCATGACTGCCAAGGTTTTCAACGACTGACTCTTCCCACGACTGAGTCCCTTTTGATAAACCGAAAACACATATCTCGTTAACAGTAAAATAATAAATGCTGACACGCCAATGGTCATAAATTCCACAAATCTCAACACTTCATCCTGCACCATTGAAAATGCAGTCAATAACAATAATGTCAAAAATGCTCCTGGAAAAGCAATTCCTATCGATCCTAGAACCATTCCCAGCCATCCAAAATTGCGCCGTCCAAAGGAGCCTGCGATTTCCACAGGCAAAGCACCTGGCGTGATACTTGCCACCACCACATCTTTGTTATACTGTTCTTTTGTGTCAAACTTACATCGGTCAATAACCTCTGATTCAATAACTGGAATCAGTATGCTGCCACCACCAAAACCAATGCAACCTACCTTTGTCATTGCCAGAAAATATTGAAATAACCCCTTCTTTTTTGCCATAGTGTACCAATCAGACCCCATGTATGATAGAGTCTTTTTCCTTTCGTATTCCATGATTATAAAACCAGATAAAATCTAATTTAAATATTATAACATACCTGTGCGGAAACTTCTAGTAACCCTAACACCGTACAACTCCCATTTGCAGCATTGTCGAAAATAATCGAAGAGATTTTGCCAACTCTACATTGACAAATCAAACCGACACTCATATAATAACTCAAAACCGATGAGAAAGAGTAAGTAAGTCATATCCCTTTTTCCACAGAGAGCTGTATGTGGTGAGATTACGGCGAAAAACATAGGACCGAATGGACTTTCGAGGGCAATCAGAAATGGAACCTTTTCCAGAGTATGTGCGACGGAGCTAGACTCTCCGTAAACAAACGTCAGCATATGATGGTATGCGTTGAGTGGGCGTATTGTAATGATGCGCCAAGCCGGGTGGCACCGCAGGTTGTATTTTCATCCTGTCCCAGCAGAATCTATCGACTGGGATAGGATGAAAGTACAACCTTATTTTTTTCCTGTCCCCAACAAGAAAGGAGACAGCATTATGTCAGAAAGAAAAATCCCCTACAAAATCTACTTAGAAGAAAATGAGATGCCAAAACAATGGTATAACCTTCGTGCTGATATGAAAAATAAACCAGCACCACTACTCAACCCTGGCACATTAAAACCTATGACCACAGAGGAGTTAAAGCTCGTATTCTGCGACGAGTTAATCAAACAGGAATTAGACGACACCACTCCTTACTTTGACATCCCACAGGAGATTCTGGACTTCTACAAAATGTATCGGCCAGCACCTTTGGTTCGCGCTTATTGTCTGGAGAAAAAACTACAGACGCCTGCAAAGATTTACTACAAATTTGAAGGCAACAACACTAGCGGAAGTCATAAGTTAAACTCTGCTATTGCGCAAGCCTATTACGCAAAGAAGCAAGGCCTAAAGGGTGTAACCACAGAAACTGGAGCTGGTCAATGGGGCACCGCCCTTTCTATGGCATGCTCATACTTTGATTTAGATTGTAAAGTGTATATGGTTAAAGTTTCTTATGAGCAAAAACCATTTCGCCGTGAAGTAATGCGAACTTATGGTGCGTCCGTAACGGCATCTCCTTCTACGGAAACAGAAGTAGGACGACGCATTCTTGCTGCACATCCTGGAACAACTGGTAGTCTTGGCTGTGCGATTTCTGAAGCTGTAGAGACGGCCACAACTTCCAATGGTTATCGCTATGTTCTTGGCAGTGTATTAAACCAAGTATTATTGCATCAATCAATCATCGGCTTGGAAACTAAAACTGCACTGGATAAATATGGAATCAAAGCGGACATTATCATTGGCTGCGCAGGGGGTGGTTCCAACCTTGGAGGATTAATTGCACCATTTATGCAAGAAAAACTTCGAGGTGAAAAGGACTATCGCATCATCGCTGTAGAACCTGTTTCATGCCCAAGCTTTACTCGCGGTATATATGCCTATGATTTCTGTGATACCGGCATGGTTTGTCCCCTTGCTAAAATGTACACCTTGGGCAGCGATTACATTCCTGCACCAAATCACGCAGGCGGTCTTCGCTATCACGGCATGAGTTCTACGCTTTCCCAGTTATATGATGATGGTCTGATGGAAGCTATTTCTGTAAACCAAACAGATATCTTTTCTGCAGCGGAACAATTTGCAAGAATCGAAGGGATTCTTCCTGCTCCAGAAAGTTCGCATGCAATTAAGGTTGCCATTGACGAAGCGTTAAAATGTAAGGAAACTGGCGAGGAGAAAACCATCGTATTTGGTCTTACCGGAACTGGCTATTTTGATATGGTAGCTTATAAAAAATTCCATGAGGGTACTATGGAAAACTATATTCCAACAGATGCAGAAATTGCCAAGAGCTTATCGAAGTTACCTGTCATAGAATAAATCCTCTTGCTTTTATACAGGGATTGCATTCAAAAAAATTCTACACATAGAAAAAGCAGAGATTCCAAGCACCTACTTGGAATCTCTGCTTATCATATTATTTTTCCACTTCTGCCGGAAGCCGATAATCATCCATGTCTAATATTTCGATCAATGTATCTCCACAATAGATTGTGTAAAACATATCCCCCACACTAATACGCATGTACTCATCTTTGGATACCCCAATTTTCTGTCCATCCTCAAACACCAAAGTGTGACTACGAACTCTTCCACCACGCATATCTGTATCATAAACAGTTCCCACTCGAACTTCTGCTTTCTGTGTCACAATTGGCACTATCCTAATCAATGCAATTACTAGAAAAGCACTTGCCAAAAGTGCCGCCCCCCACATATTCCGGTTCACCTTTTCATCGAAGTTATTATAATAACCATAAACGGCATTACCAATTGCCACCATCCAAAATATAATACTAATCCCACAACACGATTTGAGTGTGCCTGCCAGTTTTTGCATTTTGAGAATCTGTAAAAATTCCTCCGAAAGAATTTCTCCAGTAACATCATTGTCTAAAAAGAAACCGATTGCTCCTCCCACTGATGTTAGTACAGCACATACAATCAATACAATTAACCACTTATTTTCTTTCATTGTCATATGAAACCTCCCTATATTCCTCAATATGTATAACAATTTTACCTCTACTCATATTACAAACTTATACACGAAGAAGTTGCGAATATCTCACACAATTTCCGTTATCTCCAATTCTACTGCTCGCATTTATTTGTAGAAGCATCAGCATTCTTTTTATAATATTCATGCACCAGATTCCGGTATCCCCAGTCTTTCATCTGTTCATAAGTAATCTTATAGTTCCCCTTATTATGCTTCCCTGTCACACAATAACGAATATATTGTTGCATATATGCATCAATTTCTTTTAGTCCATTATCCGTGGTTAGATTTGGAAAAAACCATCTGCTCCATGTAAATTCCGTAGCTTTGTCAACCGCAAAAAACTTATAGTTCATGGCTTTGATAAAACCCTTTGCCGCGTGTTCACCGGTTAAGCCTTTCTTCCTTGCCCAGCGGCGAAGTGCCTCTGCTTTACGCTTAATTTTTTTCTTGATTTTCACCTTTGTATGCTGGGACAAATCCACTCTTCCCTCCACATAAGAAAACCCTAAGAAATCCCATGATTCTCCCGGAGCACTAATCTGAACCTTTTCCATATTCAAGGTTAAATGATGTTTTACAATCTGATGGAACAACTCCTGTTGCCATTGCTGTAATTCCTCCATTGTATCCGCAAACAGCAAAATATCATCGGAATACCGAAAATACAAGACACCTTTTTCTTCAAAATATCGATCCACCTCTGCTAGATATACATTTGCAAAAAAAGGAGAAACTGGTGTGCCAGCCATGGCACCTCTTTTTTCCTGCACTAATTCTCCATCTGCCATAGCAACATCCGCCTGTAAAAGCTTTGCAAAGAGCTGCAACAAATCCTCATCCTCCGATTTCAGAAACTGCAATTTACTTAACAACAGCTCCACATCAATGGAGTTGAAATAATTGCTGATATCTGCTTTGAGACAATATTTTTTACCTATATTGGGGGTTTTTCGGATTCTCATAACAGCATCCTTCACACCATAATGTCTGCGAAATGCATAACAATTACGGGGAAAAATGCTGTCATATTGATACAACAGAAATGCTATCATTTTTAGCACCACATTGAAATCTTCCGGATAGGAATACACCACTCGTTTTTTCTTTGCCCCATCCTTATTAATCTCTTTCCTTTGCGGAATCGGTGGCACATACTCCGGCTTATGAATCTCTTGCAAAATCCACCCATAACGTTGTTCTTCAATATAAGTTTCTAAGACTTCTTGTTCCGTTTTCGCCAGATGGTGTTTTTCTATTTTATGTTGTAAAAAATCCTGCCATGTATTCGGCAGGAGTGACTGTTCTAATATATTCATCTTACTCTTTCTCTAAAAAAGAAAGGAAAGAGAAATCGCTTTGAAGGAATGAAAGCGTGCTTCATTCTACCAGATTGAACATATTCCTGTCACCTGCAAAACTTCATATAGAATATGCTTCATCCACCACAGGTATAACAGATGTTATATTTCTCTTTCCTATTTCTAACAACCATTACAAATAATTTGCGATACGATTCTTAATATACTCCGATTCATTCGGCAAATATTCGAAGAAGTCTAACATCGGTATATTATACTGATCACAGTATGTACGTACCTCGCGATTCACCGCACGGTTATACTGTGAATATTCCTTCCATAAACGTATGTATAGCTTGCACACGCCATTCTGATAAATACCATAAGAAATTGCTGCTGGTTCTTTGTAGCCATTGGTTCTTCCATGTGTATAAGCATCCTGCCCATAATATTGTTCCAATTCTGCTACTGCAACATTGCTCTTTAGTTCATATCCGCCTGCATTTTCCAAAATCTCTTTCAGCTTCACCTCAAAAATTGCATGTCTACCGTGTTCCTTCACCGCATCCGCTGCTTGTGAAAGTTTCTCAGCCTGACGATTCACAACTGGTGTCACATTCTCATCCACCATCTCACGAATTTTACTATTCACTGCACTAGATACTGAATCACTTACTGCATTGGTCAAGGTCCTTGTTGCCTCTCTTGTTACATTTCTCACAATACGGTCAAATAATCCCATCACACTTCCTCCTCATGTTATATCCTTCATAACTTACCCATCATTCTCATTACTTTGTTTCCGTCATCGAATATGTAATATTATACCTAGGTTTTCCCTACAAAACAACTTGTTTTTATCTATCGTTCCAACAACTCAAACCGATATACCTGGTGATGTTCCGGATACTTCTCATGATCCACTTCGCTCATGAACATATCATATGGTCTGGCATATACTCCATGGTCCACACCCAACTCCTCACTCTTATATAGTGCCTGATAAATCACCAATTTTTCCTTTGTCTCCGTATGCTCTGCAAATGCTAGAATTTTATATGTGTACATGCCGTCGTCAGAATTATACTCTCTCTTAAAATGTTTAACGATATCGCCTACCTGTAATCGCTCTTCCATATCCTGCATCTCCTTTTTCTTTTTCTTAAACTCCATTCTACAACTGCGTCTATGTTTTAGCAAGAGATTTGCCAGCATCTCAACAAACTAAGAAAAGACCGCACCTTACGGAATACGGCCTTTTCTACTTACTCTCATTATTTTATTGTAATTGTTGTGGTTGCATCCACACTTTCGGCATTTTCACCTCGACCGACGACATAAATGACAATGCCATCTGCATGTCCCTTGGCAACAAAAGACTGACCATCCTTGGCCATTTCAACCACATTGTAATATGCCGCTTCCGTTGACATCTTCATGGTGTATTGCCCTTTACATTCCACCTCAAAGAGATCCTGCCATTTTACTGTATCGCCCACCTGCACGGTAACTTGCGATTTCGGTGTAATCTTAGGGGTCTCATCAATATAGCGCTTTAGCGGAAGATAAAGTGCGACGTATACAAACACTATCAATACAACCATTATCAGCGCAAAGATTCCTATTACTTTACCTGTCTTTTTCTTATTCATATTGACACCACCCCGTTTCAATGTATTCTACTTTCTTATTATAACACAGCCATTACTTTTCTGAAATCTGAATACTATCAAGCACCTCATGCATCTCATCCTCGGTTAATCCATCAAAATTGATATGTCCGTAATACACATCATATGCAATCACAACATACGTTTCCGTAATTGTTACATCCCCCTCTTTCAGCACTTCATCTACCAAAGTAAACTCTATACCATCCGCATTCTTATAAATTCTCTTATTACTAGTATCGTCAAGACACAAACTATATAATGCATCTTTTGCATGCCCTTTTATATGCTTGGTTACAGAAAGTCGAAATTGACCTTTTCCGTAATTAAACCAAACATCTATCGAATCTTCTTCCATCCCCGTCGTATCATCCTTAGTTTTGGTATAGATTGCATTTGCTCTTAATTCGTAATCTTTACTAAACCAGTTGGGCATCTTGGAATCAGCCAGCAATGCCTTATAGTCATCATATCGATAGGAAGTACATGCCAAGGTTTCATCAAACTTCTCCACATCCTTCGTAAGCCATTTTACATCACCCTTCCCTTCTTCATGGCTTACCTTTTCCGCAATCACTTCCTCGTCGAAATACATTGCATCCAAAATATCTTTTTCATTATAATATTCTGTATTTCCAACCGTCATGGTATGATCTGTTACCATCACTTGTTTCAAAAATAGATTCGTTGCATATACTCCTATTGGACAAAGCAAAGCGAACACCAAGACCGCTACTGCAACCTTTGGTACATGATACCATACATTCTTTCTTCTCGTTTGTTTCGCATTTTCCAAAATCGAAGCATTTAATTCAGCACTTGGTACTTCATTAGGCTGTAATGCCTCTTTTAATAAATCATCCATATTATCCTTCATATTAAATCATCCCTTCTTTTAACCGACTCTTTGCCTGATGCATACGACTTTTCACCGTTCCAGACGGAATATGTAATGCCTCAGCAATCTCATCTACCGACATTTCTTCCATGTAATACATGAGAATGACAATTCTCATTTTGTCTGGAAGTTGATTCACCAGGTTTCTCACCAGTTCCATTTCATCCTGTTTCACAACAGTCTCTTCCACCGTCTCCGCATCTGATGTAAGCTGCGTCAAATCCTCATCCTGGAAATAAATGATATTGGCTTTTTTATTTCTCCAAAAATACTTTCTCTTTTGATTTTTCCAAAGATTGACTGCAACAGAAATCAGATACGCCTTAGGATTGCGGTTCTCATCTAATTCCCCTTTTTCCCACGCCACAAGAAATGTCTGTTGATACAAATCCTCTGCTGTTTCCCTGTTACGTGTCATATATAAGCAAAAGGAATAGACGTCTTTACCGTAATCCTCTATACATTTTTCTAAAAATGTTGAATTCATGCTCTTTCTCCTCATCTGACGTCATGTAAGGTGTTTCACATCGCCTTCACTTATATATTTTCACAATTTAGGAATTGGTTCATTTTTTGAAATTATCTAATATAAAGTTTAATCAAAATGATTTCATAATAAAATTTTATAACAATAGTATAAAAACATCTGTAATGCTGTTATTGAATCTTTTTCTTGTATTACTAATAAAGCATAAAAAACAAATTATCGAGCAAAAGTAACATAATGCCAAGCAGCATAAGTAAACCACCTATAATATACAAAATAATCATAGTAAGCTTATATCCACCACCATTAGATAAAGTGGATTGTTGTGGATTTTCTGGATTGAAATATACCATCACCGGCTTTCCAATTAAAGGTTGTACTGCTCCCTTATTATAGCGTACACCATCCGCTCGGGTGTATTCCTTACCATTCACCACATAACGATATACTTTATGAAACGTATTAATGGTACTTCTTCCCACAACAGGTGTATGCATATCCTGTTCGGTAGCACCCACCCAAACTACTGTGTCCGTGTTAAGCTTTGCATCTATTAATGGTTTTGTTCGCGTACCCGGTTGGAATTCCATACCTGCCACCTTAACATGCTCTACATTCGCCGCTTTATCTAAGGGCTCATTGTACATTGTGGCATTCCAAACCATGTCTACAATTTCTCCCTGTACCTTATTACTCGCAAAACGCTTTACATTCTTATATGGGATAATAAATGCACATCCTATACCTATTACAACTAATCCTACTCCTATCACAAGAATTCCTGCTATTAACACAATTTTTTCCTCCTACATATACAATTTTGTTATGCAAAATGCTCCACTGAAGTGATAGACTCCAGCATATTAATGAAATCTTATTACACTTATAGAAAATCGTCCAGCAATTTTTCGTTACAATTGAGCAACTTGATGTTGCAATAACGAAAAAAGGCCATTTATTTTTTTCAATACAGGAAACAAAAAAACACTAGAGCGAAAAGTGACAAGTTTCCATTCCAATGCTATAATGTGTGCATATATGAATATCTTTAGCAAGCTTGTGGGGTATACAAAAGTGCATAACAAAAGACACGTTCCGTCGCAGTGTGAAGCATGTGGCGGGCAAATAGAACAGGTAGACAAAAATACATACAGATGCGTGCATTGTGATAGCTTATACTACGTTTCCACATCCACAGTGCGAAAAGTCGGTGTACACATTTCAATTAAAACTTTGGTGATAAGAATGGCAATCGCTATTGTGGCCCTTATTGCCATTGCTTTGATTGCATACCAGGCTTATACCGTCTCTTTAGTAGCGGATGCCAGTCGCTTTTCAGTCGCTTTCAGAGACTTTTTATTGGATGTGTATGACAAACCGGTAGCGAATATCGACGATGAAGATTTGGCAAAAATTAAGTATTTGCGAATTGAACGAATCAAGAAATGTTATCATTTTACATATAGTTTTGAAGATTATTATGACTACATACCGGAGGAATTCGAAAGTCATACGGAAACTGTGATGATAAAAGAGAGCATTGAAGATTTTTCACCCTCTAACATCCAGTATCTATCCGGTCTAACGCGACTTGAATTATACACAAATTCCTGGCACAATTATGTACTTCCTGAAGGAAATCAACTAAGAAGTATTATATGTATATCTCGTGCAGATATCTCACGATACGGAAGCTCTCCCTTTTTTGAAAAAGTCAATCCGAACACGCTAGAAGAAATCTCTATATATTCGGAGGAAAATCTGGACGAAGACCGCTATATTCTTCAAGATATCCAAGCAGTAAAGCACTTAACACTTGAACGGTTAGTCTGTGACGACCCTGCTATGTTCAAAGATTTCAATCAACTTACAGAGCTATATCTCTTATATCCGGTAATCGAAGAAGCGTATGCCTACGAAATAATCGAATCCATATTACAATGTCCGGAATTAGAACGTTTTGTAATCGAGGGGAAAGCCGCATGGTATCTGTCAGAAGATGAATGGAATACCTTGCAGGAAACTTATGGTAAAAAAATTGAAATAGAACGAAAATAGAGGAACATATGAAATCAACTATGAACGAAACAACAACTGATTATCTGAAATTACAATGTCCGGAATGCGGCGCGCCAATAGAATTATCACAAGAAAATCGTGCAACCTGTCCTTCCTGCGGCCAGACTTTCCTGCTTGATGAGGCCGGCGGTCTCATTGTAAATGTAGATGTCGACTACGGCAACACCAAAGAGACAAAAAAAGCAATCAACATAACGCTCATTGTATTATTAGCTGCTCTGGGAATTGCGCTGATTGTACTACTGGTTATATTCAGTTTCAACTATGAAGCAATTCAATCTCATTTTTTCTCTTCTGATTACAGCTGGGGTGTCACCGGGTCCAACGCCTCCAAAAAGTTTTCCGAAGATATCTTCGGGAAACCGTACAATGAAATCACGAAAGACGAGTTTGCCACAGTCCGTTACATCAAATATGATATCGACAGATTATCAGGAACCAACGAATGGATACACATCATCGAATATAGTTTTTCGGATTATCAGGATTGCGAAAGTGAAGACGCATTCCAAACAACTATAAAAAGATGGACCTGTCAGGAGACGTCCCAACACGGACCTCGCGAACGTGCAATGGATTTTACCATGTTTACCGGTCTTACCAGAGTTGCACTAAGTGGACATCGGGATAGTTTTACGCGAAACACCTTTTCAAGCAAAGCAGACATTCGCCATGTAACCGCTGATTCTGAGGTCGCAAATGCCAATTACATTCGAACAATTGTGAATCCGGAGAAAGTAGAATATCTAGAATACATAGCCTGGGGAGACCTAGCCGGCGTCAAATCTTTTCCGAATCTCAAAACACTAAAGTTTGATATATGGATGCGTTCCGACTTTGATATCACGGAAATCGAACATTGCAAAAATCTTGAATGTCTTGTTATAAAAGATAGTTCTAGCAATTTTATCGGACTTGAAAAAATCGGCGAGCTGAAGAACTTGAAATCCCTGTCCTTACAATATCTGGACTTACACGAGTGCGATTTTATCACTAAACTATCCAATCTCGAACAACTTACCATCCGGGTAGACGATGAAACTCCCGGAACGGAAATATTAAGAGAACTGACAGAACTTGACGCTTTATATTTATTAGGACTGGGATGTATTCCTGCAAAGGACATCGAACATTTTGAAAAAGCAACGACTTTAAAACTATCTATCAATACCTTAGAAGCATTTCTTGCATTGACTGAATTACCAAACCTCAAGACGCTAGATGTCCATTTTGAAGTACCTTACGAGGACACGGATGCATGGCCAAGAAAATCTGTCCTGGATATGTCTCCGCTCACAAATTCGCCAAACTTAGAATATCTGTATATCCAGCCGGAAGCCAATCTCCATTCGGACGAGCTATACATTTATGGATTAGAACAAGTGCTTAATGATTCAAAGCTAAAAAATGTCTATATCAATGACCAGGAACGACCATATGTTCCAATCCCAGACAGTGACACAACCTTATGGATAGATAAAGATTCCTTTGAAACAAATGATACATTACAACAGCTTCAATTTGTCGCCTGCACGTTCAAAGATGTGAACACGGAAGAAACGGTTGCTCCGGATTTTTTCTCACACTATCCGAACCTTACGTATTTGGTAGTAGACGCTTGTGGTGTTGAAGACATCTCCTTTGTAACATCATTACCAAAGCTAAAGTATTGCAGTTTTGTACAGAATAATTTGCAAGACTTCACACCGCTTAATCAATGCAAATTATTAGAGGCTGTCGCAGTATATGACAACCCCAATACAACACCTGAATTGTCTAAAGAGGTTGTAATACTCACCGACGGACCGGAAGGTGTCAATCTTACAGAATACTTAATGGGTATCGAGCGAGAAGTTGGTTATATCAAGAAACAGGAGACAGATGAAGATGAATAAGCAGACTCTACAGGTGGATGTAATAGAAACCACCATTTACAACGAAAAACCGGAATTAAAAAAACTGGAGTGTTCCTGTTGCGGTGGCAATTTGAACATTGTGGATAATACTCTCGCCGTCTGTCCGCACTGTGGGCGAAATTATGAAATCAATCATGCCGAAAATGTCAAAATTGATGTGACAGTTGATTCAGAAGGAAGAGAGCAGACAAGATCTATGGTAACTAAGACAATTATTGTTTTGAGTGTTATACTGGTAATAGCCGTGTTAACAACAATCGCTATTATCGGTTATAACCTACATATGCGAAGCTTATAACACTTTAAGAAAAGCTTGCAGTTTCCAAACTGCAAGCTTTTCTTTTATTATGCTTATGTAATTTAATTCTTCTTAAATTTTGCTTTTTTATTCACGCCACGTTTCACCAGCATCGTCTTATATGATTTCAATTTCTTATTCGGAATCTTAACCGTTATACGCTTTGGTGTCTTTGCAAAGGCTTTGCTTCCAATCTTCTTTGTTGTCAACTTGGTTGATTTAATTGTAAGTGTCTTAATCTTACTGCATCCGTAAAATGCTTTTGAACCTATCTTGGTTACACTCTTTCCGATAGTTACGGAAGTTATCTTCTTACAACCTTCAAATGCTGACTTACCGATAGTCTTAACCTTTGACGGAAGGGAAACTTTAGTAAGCGCTGTACACTTGTAGAAAGCCTTATCACCGATAGATGTCACATTGGCTCCAAACTTCACCGTCTTAAGTTTTTTACAATTAGCAAATGCGTTATTTCCGATTGTTTTAATATATTTACCTATTACAACCTTTTTGAGATTGTTATTATTCTTAAATGCATCCTTTTCAATGGCGGTTACTCTGTAAGTCACACCACCAATTACAACCGTGTCAGGAATTGTGACATCGCTAAGCGTCTTATCTGATGGTGCCATATAAGTAACTGTTCCATTGTTAATATCAGCTACATCAATTTTATAAGTTCCCGCACCGGAAGCATCTGTTTCAATCGTTCCAACCGAAGGCACACCAAGTGCATCTGTTTTCTCTGTTTTTTCCTGACCACAAATCGTACAGGTATATTTCTTTTCTCCTTCATCAACAGCAGTTGCTTCTTTTGTTATGACACCTTCATCCCATACATGTGTGCAGGCATCTCGGATAATCGTAATCTCAATACTTTCATTCACATAATTACCTTTATCTTCCCCATTATAAAGTGCAACCGCTTTCACTTCACTACCGACGGATAATTCCTTTTTCTTATCTGTTTCTGTCCATATCCATCCCTTTGGTAATGTAGCAGAACCTACCGTTACCACTTCATAAGATACATGCATAGAAGCTTCAGGTAATAATGGCGGATTCATAGCCTTATCGATTGTGAGTACCGCGTTTACTGTATCGTAGTATTTACCAATACCGGTTATAATCACATCATAATCCCCTACATAAATAGGTGCTTCAATGCTTTCTTCTCCCTTCTTATATTCCACTGTATAGTCTGTATCCTGCACAAGAACCTGATCCTTGTCCTTTACCACAACGCTGTTGCAAAATGTTCCTGTATATGTCTGCTTAGCAACATCAATTTGAATATCTTCATGTTGTAATTCTTTTCTCTTTTCCCATGTAGCCTGATAGCTTCTATCACCATAAGAGCCTGCTGCAATCTTAACTGACATGGTAGGTTCTTCCAAATCTGTTCCTGTCCAACCGGTAAAATAATATCCTTCTCTTACCGGTGTACCAAGAATAATATCATCATTTTCCACTGAATACGAAGAAACCGGTGCACCTTCCCATTCTCCTCCATCTAATTCATAGGAAATGCTATAATCAACCAAGCGTTTTTTCACAGTCAAATCCAACCCTGAACGTACAGCAGAATAGTCTGAGTAAAAATATAGAAGCATCTTATTGTCTGTACTACATTGCGTTCCAATATCCACACCATCAGAGCTCGTAAACGTTCCAAGCAATGTTTCTTCAGAAACCGTACCATCATATACACGCAGATAGTCATTGCCATTCTCTGTACACACAGTTCCTGTAAGCTCTATTACATATCCTTTCGGTACATTAATATATGTATAACTTTCACAATAATCCGTATAATCTCCAGCACTGCCTCCGTTATCGTATAGCTTAAAACTTTCTATCTCCCGCGGAATTTCGATTGTCATAGAACCCTTGACCGGTATATTTTGATACATTTCATCGGTCATGGTTTCTGATACGGTAAACTCCGGATAGACCTTCGCCGCACCTTCCGGCATCAAGAATGTTGCAACATTACCTGTATGCCATGTACCACCATCTGATTCCAATTGATTCCCCTCAGCATCGTATACTTTGATGCCTGTCAAAGTATAACCATCATTTGGTGTTGCTGTAACAGTTATAAGTTCCGCCTCAGCTGCTTTCGTCACTATTTTACCTGCTACTGAAAATGTAACCTTTCCGTTAATCGGTTCATCAACTTCCAAATCAAACTTTCTATTCAAATCACTCAGCTTAACTGTGATATCAACTCCGCTTTTTGTATTCGTGTTATCCGATTTGAAATACAATAATAGCTGGTTACCACTGCTTACAATAATGTCAACCGTTTCATTATTCGGGCTTCCATACTTACTTGTACTTCCCAAAATTGCACTATCCGCTGCAACATTTCCATCATATACAGTCAGATAATCAAATTGGGTTGCCTCTGTTTTACAGGTTCCGGAAATTTTCATAATAAATCCTTCTGGCGCAGTCAACAATAGATATCCGCTTTCGTTATTCGTATATTCACCATTTTTTCCACCTGAGCCATATACCTTGAATTCTCTCACATCTCTTGCAATTGTAATTTCCTTCGTTCCTGATGCCGGCATCGTTTGTGATATTTCCACTTCTCCCGTAGATGTATTGGTAAATATACACTTCACCGTAACATCAATTGCAGGCATTAGGAATGTAGCGGTATTATTGGTATACCAAAAACCGCCTTCTACTACTAGCTTGCGACCCAATGCGTCTGTAACTTCAATCCCTGTTAAATCATATCCTTCTTTCGGCGTACCAATCACTGTAACCTTTTCTCTTCCACAAGCAGTTGTCGCGCTTGTATCATTTACCAAAACAGCAACCGTTCCATTTTCATACCCTTCAACTGCAATATCATATGCTGTATTAATCTTCCCCACAGATACTGTCAATTCCAAACCATCTTTCACAACAGTACCGTCCGAATAAAAATACAAGAGTATCTGGTTAGAACTGCTGGTAACATATTCTATCGTTTCCCCTGTTGCACTTGAATACGCACTCTTCTCGCCTAATTGTTGTGCATCTGTAGAAGCACCATCATACATAGAAAAACCATCACACGTGTTACCTTCTGTAATAACAGAACCTGATAAAGAGATACAATATCCTTCCGGTGCCGTTAATAACAAATATCCATTACAACCGGAACTATATGCAGCATCTTTGCCACCATTATCATATACCTTGAATACTTCTACTTCCTCCGAAATCATAAGTTCATTCGTTCCTGTCACTGGCATATTGATGTAATAACCATTCTCTGCATCACCGCCTAATGAAACTTCCTCAGCATGTGCCACCAAAGGATGTACACACAGCATAGCAAATAACAGTATGCACAACTCAAACACTTGAAAGATCTTCTTTTTCTCTCTTGCACAATTGCTCATCTACAAAATCCTCCTATTAGATTAATCACGATAAGAGCATTATAACATTTGA
The DNA here is from genome assembly GCA_045537735.1 of Lachnospiraceae bacterium. Classification (GTDB taxonomy): domain Bacteria; phylum Bacillota; class Clostridia; order Lachnospirales; family Lachnospiraceae; genus CAG-590. Next base: position 8,359 of record JAZSPZ010000016.1, on the reverse strand, counting down.
AAAACATGACTACAACCAAGAAAAAGGTTTCCATGAAAAACATTAAAAGCCTTGCGTTTACTATAATTTGTTAATTTCTTTCCATGGGTTGTTCATGTTATACTCTCCTTAAAATTCTCCTGTAACCTCACCCTTTTGTAAAATATGGTCTGCTGCCTTCTTTAAGAAAGTTTTTTTGAATATATTCGCAGATAAATCCAGTTCACAATCTAATGCATACAGTGTAAACCTATATAAATGCTTCTTACCTTTGGGTGGCTTGGGTCCAGCATAGCGATGCCAACCATAGGCAACTCCCTGCTTTGCGTTTTCATATAAATCCACATTTTTACCTGACGGAATCGCTTTGCTTATGATATTCGTTGCCGGAATATTCCATATAACCCAATGCGTAAAACCTTTTATCGGATGGCTCAAATCTTCCAAAGTGATTGCTATCGTTTTTGCACTTGGCGACAGATTTTCAATCACAAATTCCGGCGATATATCCTTACCATAACCTGAATATTCAAGGAGAATTTTTCCTTGAGCATCAATTCCGCTACATTTAAATTTCAGTATATCCTTTTCCAAATTCACAACCTTCCTTCTGTACTATTACCATTTCATTATCCTTAAAATTCCAAGCTATCCGCATTGAGCAGAAAATATTTCATGCCCATTATCACAAATCCTTCATCATTTCTCCAAGGCTTTTTCGTTCCATTTACAATAACAATCTTCTTAAATGAATCCGGAATATTGCGGAGTGAATTAAGTTCTTGTATCTGCTTTTCCTCAGAGGTCATGTCATAAGCCACTTGAATGTAATATCTCTGACTGCCCTGGTTCACTACAAAATCAACCTCTAACTGCTTATGAACCCTCTTTCCTTCACTATTCTTTGCAAATACATCCACAATACCAACATCTACATTGTAGCCACGCATAAGCAACTCATTATAAACAATGTTCTCCATAATATGCGTAGGCTCCTGCTGCCTGAAGTTCAGTCTGGCATTTCTAAGTCCAATATCCGAAAAATAATATTTCAGATTTGCACCCACATATTTTCTACCTTTAATATCATACCGATTCGCTTTAGAAATCAAAAATGCCTCTACCAAATAATCAACATGGTTGGATATAGTTTTATTGCTGTAATTGATACCTCTCTCACTTTTGAAAGTATTTGATATTTTGGTTGGATTGGTAGGTGCTCCTATGGCAGAAGCAAGAATATCAACCAAAGTTCCAATCTCATCAACATTTTGAATTCTGTTCCTCTCTACCACATCCTTGATATAAACATTGGTAAAAATATTTTTAAGATACTCAGCCTTCTGCCGTTCCACAGGGAATTGTGCCACTTGTGGTAGGCCACCATATATCATATATTCCTCCCAAGCATCATCATAATCTCCATTAAAAGCTGCATAGAACTCTGCGAAAGACAACGGATAAATTCTGATTTCATCTCCTCTGCCTCTAAATTCAGTTACAATGTCGCTAGATAAAAACTTTGAATTACTACCGGTAACATACACATCAATGTTACTGATACGAAGCAAACTGTTCAGCACTTCCTCAAATCGTGGCATAAGCTGTACTTCGTCCAAGAGCAGATAATACTTCCTATCATCTTCCACCCGCTCTTTAATATGCTGATAACACTTCTTGGGATCTCTCAACTCCTCATTTTCAATGCCATCTAAAGCAATTTCAATGATGTGGTCATTATCTATACCACTTTCCAATAAATATTTCTTAAACAACACAAATAACAGGAATGATTTGCCACATCTCCTGATTCCCGTGATAACCTTAATCATTCCATTATCTTTTCTTATCTTTAACTGTTCAAGGTATGAATCTCTCTTAATCTCCACAATATCACTCCTTGTTTTCGTGCATTGCACGAATTTTAGTAATGTAATTCTACCACTAAATTATTTTTGTTTCAATATCCATTACTATTTTTTGTGCATTTGCACTTTCATATGCAATGGTGCAAACAGGGTATGAAGCTCCTTGATATATTTCTCTATTAACGCCGCTTTGGCAATCTCAATAATCAAATCTATACATTGAAAATGATTAGCAGTTTCAATCACATTATCGGCAAAATATTCATCAACCTTTTCACACAGTCATCATATTATTGATTTTTGCATGTATTATTTTGTGTTTTTCGAATTTTTAGAACTAAATTAGAACCATGATATTGTAGCTACATGTTCCTAAGCCTTCCATAGTCCAATCTCCACTAAATCATAATAGGATACGAAAAACAAAATCGTTGTTTGAATATCTAAAAAAACGGTCCAAACTGAAAGTTTGCGCGTAGCAATACACCTACTAAATAAAAGATATCCAATAAATCAACTCTTTACACTCTTATAGAGACTTACATGAATAGGAAGAGTCTTAAAGTTATTGTTCGTATAGAATCGATACGAAGGCTTATCCTCATCAGTCCGAAGAAAAATACCAGCAAATCCATTTTTCTTGATATCGTTTTCTATCATGCCCATAAACCTTGAACCTGTCCCTTTTCCTTGTTCTTCCGGATCTACACAAAATTCTTCAATGTTATAATTTGTGCCCTCCCACCAGTGACGCACACTGCCAAGTGATACAGCAACAAGCTTACCGTCTTTTACAAGACCGTAATTAAGCCCAGTGAAGTAACATGAGACATCCTTTATATATTCTTCTAATTGCGTATTATCGCTCCAGTCATCATTCCAAGGTTCGCCCATAAAAGCATTCTGGTACAAAACCGCAATTTCTTTTAAATACGATTCATCAAGTTTTATAAATTCTTCCATACTCTTATATGTATTACCTCCATCAACTTCAAAGTTATCTCTTTTCTATCTTCAATTCTTTGCAATTCCATTCTTCACCAAAAACACTATATGTTTCTATGTCATCAAGAATTACATCATCAAATCCAACTGCTTTATAACAATAATAAGCAGCAGCATTATTTTCAAATACTCCTAGCGATACTTTTTTCGCACCATATATTTCAAAAGCATATTTTAATCCTAATTGAAGCATTGCTTTTCCATATCCTTTGCCACGCTCATTTGGATCGACAATTACAAATCCCATACGCAACTCATCCATATTGTCATTTGGATTTCTATATGTAAAAAATCCTAATATCCCATTTTCGTCAAATGCTGTAAATGGCATTAAATCCTCAACAAAACTAAACTCATTATCGGTAATAGGAAACTCACCCATTACACCCGCCGTCCACTGATAAAATGCTCTTTCATCCTGACACCATGACAAAATAGTATTCGCATCTGTAGACTTGTATGGTCTGATTCTAATCATATTCTTTCTCCTCATATTTCAAACTCAACATTTGTAACCTTCGCGTGCTTTCACTCTCACCATTCGTCTACAATCTATATTCTACAATTTCCTCCATCTTTTTTCTTGGTCGCTGCATCGGAGCCTCATTAGCATAACCAAGCGCAATTGCACCAACCAATTGTTGTGACGTCTCAAGGTATTGCGTTAGCTCTTTATAAGCATAGCAGGTATTTGCAATCCACAAAGTACCCAAACCAAGTTCCGTTGCCTTCAACAACATATTTTCAATGGATGCACCAATCGAAAGGTTATCGCAGATCTCAACAAACCTGCTATCCGCATCGATTTCATCAAAAGGATTTTTACCATTATCATTTATAACAACTATCAGTATTGGTGCTTGCGTCATAATGTTCCATGTGTTTTTTGCATCAGCAAGACCATTTGTAGATTCAGGTAACATAGCACATTCATTTTCTTCTCTCAAAATGCCTTTCCACATATGTTCAAGAAACTCTGATTTACTTTCACCACCAAGAACAATATACCGCCAAGGCTGTCTATTTTTAGCAGAGGGTGCCACTCTGCCTGCATCGATAATCTGCTCTATCAGTTTCTTTGAAACTTGTTTATCCAAATATTTTCTAATACTTCTGCGATTGTATATCACTTTATCCATCCTTGTTTCCTCTCATTTATCACTACAATTCTAAACAGATACTCTATGCAAAGCATTATAACACTCAAAAAATATTACCACAACCAACAAAGTTCACCCATCAGCCGAATCTGCAAATTACTCAAACACAAAAAACTCCCAAGGAAAACCTTGGGAGTATTGATTATAAGTGATAAATCCTTTTGGCATTTTTCCAAAATATATTATCTTCGACTTCACTTATTAGTTTTAAATCTCTAATAAAATTTATATGTTCTTTTTGATTACAACAAGAAAAATCTGAACCAAACACTACTCTTTCCGGTGCCTTGTCTATGAGTTTCTTAATTATCCTCGCCTTACTTTCTTGTCTAATCACATCATCAGCAACAGAAGATAAATCAAAGATAACATTCTCAAATTCAACAAGAGCCAAGCATTTTTCTAGTTCCGGATAAAAACAATGGCAAACAACTAACTTCAATTCAGGATATTGCTTTGCAATCTCAGCCACCAACTTAACATCGCTGTATTGACTATTGTCCCATCCCGAATGAAAAAGCACAGGCACATTATACTGCATAGCGAGTTCATATACATCTCTTAATCTTTCATCTGTAAGATAAAAAGCTTCATGTCCTGTAAACAACTTGATTCCTACAATCAATTTTTTATCTAAATATTTTCCCATTTTTGCTAGTTGAGATGAAAATTCAAAAAATGGACTTATTCCACCAACAACATCAACACTTTCTGTTCCAGCAAACAATTCTACACATTCATCCATTGTTCCAATAGCACTTTCCGAGCTTGAATCCGATATTACAATGCAACGATTCACATTATTTTCTTTCATTTCGTATAACAAGCATTCTTTTTGTCGCTGAAGAGAATTACACTCATCGCCCACCGGCAAATGTACATGTGCATCAATAATCATCTTCCATCCCCCTCTCCTATCATCTTCACCATGAATAAGCATGGATTTTCTTCATCCCAAACGCACGTAAACACTTCTAATGGATAAAAGCCTTCTTTCTTATAAAACGCCCTCGTACCATTATATGGTTCATATGCCGCTGATTCATCTAATGTCTTAACTGTTAAAAATTTGTGATTATACTCTTTACAGTATTGGACACAGGTCTCTATCAACTGATGTCCAATTCCCATTCTGTGATACTCTCTTAAAACACCAAAATTATAAACGTCTGCCGTATACCGATTATGAATTTTTAATGCTGCAAACCCTATTGCCTTACTACCGTCAAAAGCTACAATAAACGGATATTCCCTGTGTATTACAGATTTACTAACAATATCTTCCGGAGGCGAAAACCATTCCGGTAATGCATTCATAATATCTAATGTAATTCTTGTTTTTTCATCTTTGTTTTCTACTGTTTTTATTGTTATCATTCTTTTTCCTCCCAAATCTGACAAGGCACAAAAAAAGCTACAGATATCACTCTGTAGCCAAACATCAACTATATACAGAGCATTAATCATTCATGACATCAAAATAAAAACCGCATTTGCAGTCTTTTATTTCGTATTCATTTCTGATTTTCTGCTCTTTCCGTCTATCTTCCTACCGGTAACCGATAGTACAATAATCGGGTAAATCACTTCCTTTTCATTATTGTTGCCTTGTCATATGTTTATATTAGCATCTTCGAACAATTTTTACAATACTACTTCTCGTACTCAATTCGAAAAAAATCAAGATAGGTTTTATACTTATCCTGCGCTGACAGACAGGTATCTGTAAGATATCCCTTTTCCCGACTCCATTCCTTTAATCCACGATAATAGTACAATTTCAAATTATCCTCAATAATAAATGGTACAATATTATATTTCAGACATTCCTTGAACATAATCAATCTTCCCACACGACCATTTCCGTCTTGAAAAGGGTGAATTCTTTCAAACTTCACATGGAATTCCAAAATATCATTTAAATCCTTATCTTGTTTGGCGTTATACTCCGCCAGTAAAGCTTTCATTCTGTCATGCACCTCTTCTGGAAGAATCGTTTCCATTCCACCAACTTCATTGGGCAATTTCTTATAATCCCCTACAGCAAACCATTCTTTTCTGGAATCACTGGTTCCATTCTTTAAAATCAAATGAAGCTCCTTGATATATTTCTCTGTTAACGCCGCTTTGGCAGTCTCAATAATCAAATCTATACATCGAAAATGATTAGCAGTTTCAATCACATCATCTACATTAATGACTTCATTTTCGATTCCAATTGTATTCGTTTCAAAAATATATCTGGTCTGGTCATGCGTCAAACGACTCCCTTCCATGTGATTAGAATTATACGTTAATTCAATCTGTGTTTTGTGATAAATACCGCCTGAATATTTACTTAACTTTTGTTCTTTTAATATATCCAAAAGTGTAGGGGTGTGTGTCTTTTTCTGATTGGAACGCACCGGCTTTACAGCATCTTCTGGAAGATTCCATGTCTTTCCGGTAAGAAACGCTCCAGGCACACGACCATTGGTACAATAATTTCTCACACTACGTTCCGATATATTCCATTTTTTTGCTATTTCTACAACTGATAGATATCGCATGCTTTCCCTCCATTCAGATTTTCTTTTTAACTCCTAAATATAGTATATCACACTATCGGCAAAATATCTATCAAGCATTATTAAAATTTCAGTATTTTGCCGATACAGGAAATAAAAAAAAGCTTTCAAGGAAATCCTCGAAAGCCTTCTACACTATTACCATTTCATTGTTCTTAAAATTCCAAACTATCCGCATTGAGTAGAAAATATTTCATGCCCATGATCACAAATCCTTCATCATTTCTTCAAGGCTTTTTCGTTCCATTTACTATAACAATCTTTTTAAATGAATCCGGAATATTGCGGAGTGAATGAAGTTCTTGTGTCTGCTTTTCCTCAGAGGTCATGTCATAAGCCACCTGAATGTAATATCTCTGACTGCTCTGGTTCACCACAAAATCAACCTCTAACTGCTTATGAACCCTCTTTCCTTCACTATTCTTTGCAAATACATCCACAATACCACTCCTTGTCTTTGTGCATTGCACGAATTTTGGTAATGCAATTCTCTCTGGCTGTTACAATTAGTGTTTTTACGCTGGCTACAAATGCATTGAAATTATATAAATCCGAAGTAGTTATTAATTTCTGTGTATCCACCACTAACAATACCATTTACACTCTCCTCATCATAGATATTTCTCAATCACGCTCTGCTCCACAACCGTTTTCCCAAGCAACGTCATAGCCTGTTTCGGGCAATTATTGATGCACCTATAACACATAGTGCACTGGTTATTCTGTACCACTTTTTTATCTACAATCTTGATATTATTCATAGGGCATAACTTTTCACATTTGCCACACCCTATGCACTTATCTTCATCCACACGCAATCTATCAGAATAGTCTTTTGTCTTATGTCCAAAGTATAATCTTTGTCCAAAGAAGCCAGCCATGCGATATAATATGCCAATTCCCTCTTGGGTTGTTTTCCCTGATTTCAAAAGCTGAACCGACTTGCTAATCTTTTGCTCCGCTTTCTTCACAAGCTCCTTGTTCTTTTCCAGCGGACGCTTCAACACTTTTTCATCGCCTATGCTATCCGGCATTTTCAAATGCAATCCACCAATTATTTCTGCTCCGTATTGCTGTAAAAGTCTCCCAAGAACTCCTGCTCCATCACCACTAAACAATCCCATTGTGGCGATAACAAAAACCTTCTTATTCTCCCAAAGTTCTTTGTTTTCAATCACAAAATCACGTAGTATCTTTGGCACTGTACTATATTGCACTGGATATGCAAACACAAGCATTTCGTCGCTTTTAATTGCCTCAACAACATTATCGTCCTCAATAGAAAATGCTTTAGCTGTTTCATCATATTCATCACAAAACATTTCTGCTGCATATCTGGAATTACCTGTTCCGCTAAAATATATTCCTACCATTTATCCCAATGAATCCTATCCTTCACATCTATATCCTTTTGCTTTACAATATCTGCATCTGGTTTCGGCTTGCCTATTCCGATAAAACAAGGCATGAAATAATCTTCCGGATAGCCCAGTACATCTCTTGCCCATTCACCTTCATTCCCTAATGGCACACGCAGAGTACATGCATATCCTTCTGCTGTTGCAGCAAGAAAAATATTCTCAACACTACACCAAATAGAAGCAAAACCATTTAAATGAGAAATATTATCCGGGTGCAAAATATCCGTCTTCTGCTTCAATAGAGGAATTACAACTGCGGATGCATCCAGTAACATTTTATGTTGCTTTGGAACAGCTTTTCTGTAACATTCCTGTTGCTCGCTATCACTTAAATTCCAGTCTATAATCAGCTGATTCAT
>JAZSPZ010000001.1:0-31332 GCA_045537735.1 Lachnospiraceae bacterium | reverse complement strand
CCATACTGGGTCACCAGCGAAAATCTGGTTGTACTCTGGTGTACGAGCGAACTTCACACATCTTAACTTCATAACGAAGTGGTCGATGAACTCCTGAATCTGCTCCTCTGTATACTTACCAGCAGCTAAGTCTCTCTGAGCATATACATCTAAGAAAGTAGATGTACGTCCTAAAGACATTGCAGCACCGTTTTGCTCTTTAACTGCTCCAAGGTATGCGAAATATGTCCACTGAATTGCTTCCTTAACGTCTGAAGCTGGCTGTGAAATATCGAAACCATAAGATGCAGCCATCTTTGTTAATTCTTTAAGAGCCTTAATCTGCTCTGAAATTTCTTCTTTACCACGGATAACGTCATCTGTGTAAACATTACCGAATGACTCTTTCTGTGCTAACTTATCTTTAATAAGGAAGTCTGTACCGTAAAGAGCAACTCTTCTGTAGTCACCGATGATACGTCCACGTCCGTAAGCATCTGGAAGACCTGTAATGATGTGGTTAGAACGACATACTCTAATTTCCTCATCATAAACATCAAATACACCTTCGTTGTGTGTCTTTCTGTGCTTAGCAAAGAAATCAACAACTTCAGCGTCTACTGTATATCCATTATCTTCACAAGCCTTCATAGCCATACGAAGACCACCATATACGTTCATACCTCTCTTGAAAGGCTTATCTGTCTGGAAACCAACGATAGTCTCTTTATCTTTGTCAAGGTATCCTGGACCGTGTGATGTTAAAGAAGAAACAATCTTAGTATCCATATCAAGAACACCGCCTGCTTCTCTTTCCTTCTTAGTTAATTCCATAACCTGTGCCCAAAGGTCTGTTGTGTTCTGGGTTGGTCCTGCTAAGAAAGAATCATCACCTTCATATGGTGTATAGTTCTTCTGAATAAAGTTACGAACATCTACGAACTTCTCCCAGTTACCACCCTTGAAACCATTCCATTCTGATCTCATTATAAAATTTCCTCCTTGTGAAAAATGATTTTATGATGTTCACCTTGTGTTTCGATGGTGACATCTTTATGATTTTATTATAGTTTTATATTGTATACACGTCAACGCAAAAATCGGGGAATCTGTGTACTTTTTTGAGTACAAAAATGGGAAAAATTGAAATTGAAAAGTAATGAAAAGCTAGTGATTATCAGCATTTGGAGGATTGAAGAAATTGTATACACAAGATGTGGGGGAAGGGGATTGGCAGGACACAAAAAGAGGGCAGGAAGAACATGAAAATGATCTTCTTGCCCTGATTTGATATTTTTGATTATTATTTATAGAAGATTTTGAACTCTATGGAACTATAATTCCGCTTTCGTCGCAAACTCTTCAATACTATGAACTTTGGCGGCGAGCTTTAGTAAGCTTGTAAGTTTATCCGAGTCTGTTACTGCTTGAATCTTTCTCGGCACATTCAACCGATAAAGAAAGACAGCAACAATTTTACTAATCAATGCTAATAAATAATCTGGTGTCTTCTGTTCTAAATCATCAAAGTAGTCCTGAGGAATATTCCTAAGGGTTTTGAAATCTTCGGAATCCCGTAGCTTGTTAATCAGGAGAATCAAAGATAATTCGTCCTTTTTCTCAATCAAATCCTGTTGGGAATAATCTCTCAATGGAACAAGCACATATTCAAAGCTAGGTATGTGTTTCTCCAAAATATCTTGTAAATAAACCCGTTCGTTAAAGTTGCGGACAGCTGTCCATTCCCCATGCCCCTCATAGTAGACAATAGGTAGAATGGGCGGATATTTAAAATCTTTGGTCTTAGTGATACCAGGATGTAGTGTTTCTTGTTCTGCTTCATAGTCTGTCCAGACCATCACAATATAGCGCAGGATTTTAAATGCCATATCGTAATACACATTAGATTGATGCTCTACAATGGCAATCAGGACTTCATAATTATGAACCTCCTTTGTTCAATTTGAAGTAAAGCAAGTTCCCGTAATTATGAAATTTAGAGTATAAATGAAACAAAGCCATCGTGTATCAGATATTAGTGCATATAGAAATTATATAGTAAGGCGGGTAATATTTCAATGAAATAAACGAAACCCCCTTGTAAAGAAATGTAAAATAGAATAAAGTAGTATCAACAGTGTATTTCTATCTGATCGTGTTATTTGTAGAGGTAGAAATACAACATTAATATAATGTAAGGGAGAAGTAAGTTTATGAACAAAAGAAAAGTTATGAGCACACTGCTTGCAGTTGTGTTAACAGTGATGATGTGTCCTGTTATTGCATTTGCGGCAGAAGAGGCAGAGGAGTATGTACCTGCAATGTATTCCACATTTTGGGCGTTAATTCCGTCCCTTGTGGCAATCACATTGGCGTTGATTACCAAAGAGGTGTACAGTTCTTTATTTGTTGGAATTTTAGTAGGTGGTATGTTCTATTCTGGATTCCAATTTGAAGGAACCATAATGCACATTTACAACAACGGATTTATTGGTGTATTGTCTGATTCTTATAATATGGGAATTTTAATTTTCCTTGTATTACTGGGAACAATGGTAGCATTGATGAATAAAGCTGGTGGTTCGGCAGCATTTGGTCAGTGGGCTGGAGAGCATATTAAGTCAAAGGTGGGCGCACAGCTTGCATCAATCGCTTTAGGTGCTTTGATTTTTATTGATGACTATTTTAACTGCTTGACAGTGGGTAGCGTTATGAAACCAGTGACAGATAAACACAATGTTTCCAGAGCAAAGTTTGCGTATTTGATCGACGCAACAGCAGCTCCAGTTTGTATTATTGCACCAATTTCATCTTGGGCAGCAGCAGTTAGTGGATTTGTTGAGGGAGAGGATGGATTTTCGTTATTTGTGAGAGCGATTCCTTTCAATTACTATGCATTACTTACCTTGATTATGATGATTGGTATGGTCCTATTAAAGATTGAATTTGGTCCTATGGCAGACCATGAAAGAAATGCATTGAAGGGTGACCTGTTTACAACAACAGTTCGACCATATACAGAAATAAAAGAGGATGATAAAGAGAAAAAGGGTAAGGTAATAGATCTTGTGCTTCCAATTGTATGCTTGATTGTATGTTGTGTGATTGGAATGATTTATACTGGTGGTTTCTTTAGTGGTACGGATTTTGTTACAGCGTTTTCCAACTGTGATGCTTCTGTGGGATTAGCACTTGGTAGTTTCTTTGGTTTAGTAATTACCATTGTTTTATACTTGATAAGAAGAGTATTGTCTTTCAAGGTTTGTATGGAGTGTTTGGTTGATGGATTTAAGGCAATGGTTCCTGCAATTTTAATCTTGACTTTTGCATGGACTTTGAAGAGCATGACAGACAGTCTTGGTGCGGCCGAGTATGTTGCAGGATTAATGGAAAATGCAGCAGGTGGTTTGGTAATCCTTTTACCAGCAATTATCTTTATTGTTGGTTGTGTGTTGGCATTTGCGACAGGAACCTCATGGGGAACATTCGGTATCTTGATTCCGATTGTAGTTGCAGTATTCCAGGATAGCAACCCAGAGCTTATGATTATCTCTATCTCAGCTTGTATGGCAGGTGCTGTATGTGGTGACCACTGTTCACCAATTTCTGATACAACCATTATGGCTTCTGCAGGAGCACAGTGCGATCATGTAAGTCACGTATCTACACAGCTTCCATATGCAATTTTGGTTGCAATCATTTCTTTTGCATCTTATGTTATCGCGGGAGTGGTACAGAAATTCGTAGGTGGTTATGCAGCAACAGCAGCAATATCTTTGACTATTGCGGTTCTAATCACAATTGCCACATTAGCACTTATGAAGCATGCATTCCATTTTGAAGTAACAGAGGAAGCATAATATAGTTAACATAATCATTGCATTTTTCTGATAAACTGTTTATAATATGTTTTGTTTGGTAATACTGATACCAAACCCTACAGAATGATTAGGAGGAATGAGTTATGGCAAAGACCGTGAATAAAGATATGTTAATTGGCGAGATTATCGCGTTAGATCCAGGTAATGCAGCAATTCTTATGGCCAATGGCATGCATTGTCCAGGATGTCCATCTGCACAGGGTGAGACATTAGAGGAGGCTGCGCAGGTTCACGCGATGGATGTGAATGTATTGATTGATTCCATTAATGAGTACCTTGCTAAGAAGGAAGCTTAATTGTGAACCCGTGATGAATTAGGAAATCACCTAGTTTAGATGAAAAAATAAAGAACCCATTGTATTAGATTCTAATACAATGGGTTTTGTTTTTCTTAAATGCTAGATAGTGTCTGAATGGCATCGTTTTTGATAATCAGCTGGAAGTGTTCAGCAAAGTAATAAGGCATAGCATAGTTGGCTTTTACCTTTGTACCATATTCGCTTAATACATTACATACACGTTGGTAATTCTCTAAGTCCTGGGATTGATTGTTGACAATCAAATAGTAAAGGTTGTCATTAGGACTCTTGTAAAGAGAGTTGTTGTCTGTGTAGATTGGCGCAATCATTGCAGCCGCCTTGCTGATATCATTAATGTTCTGGAAAGAGAAAATGCGATAAGTAGCGGTTGGTTCCGCTTTCTTTTTTGAAGTCTTGTTTTTATCTGCTTTTTTCTTGGCAGCATTTTCTCGGAGTGCCGCAGAGAGAGGGATAAAGTTGGCATTCTTGCCGGATTCACTCTGCTTCTTAACCTGCTCAATATTTTCTACAATATCAGAAATGGTATCTAACAGGGATGCAGCATCATTGAATAGTGACAAGCTGTCTTCGTCAGAATCTTCTTCCTCGGAATCATCACCGTGTTGATCAATTTCTATATTGGTATACTTGGAAAGTCTGGAGAAACGTGTATCGAGTTCCTCTGGATCTTCTACCTTTGTAATGATTAATATTAGACAATCCGGATTCACTGGAATTGCTTCGATCATAAGTGGGATATCATTAACCTCAAAACCTAGTTCGTTGGCAGCCTGTTCCATCATATCACGAAAAAGCTCTTTGGCCTTGTCGGTGCCATAAGCCAATTCGTTCAGCAACAAATCTCTGTCCGCTAAGTCGGCCTTATTCAATGTACAGCGAATCTGATTCTCGCTTAGTCTTTCTAACTTCATAGAATCATCTCCTTTATATATAAACATTTTCATTGAAAATGTGACATACACAATAGCATATTTTGTTCGTAAATGCAATGAAAAGTATTCTTTGTTATTAGTATATCGATTTCCTTTGAAAAAATGATTAGTTATATATGGGTTTTCTTAATATAAGTTTATCATAAAATGAAAGCATGTAAAAGAAGTTCATGAAAAATACATAAATGGTTCAAATGTTTGAACGAAATGTAGGGATAATTGAACGGAAGTTCAAAATGTATCATAGAAATATCAAAAAGGTTTCAGAGTATGTTAATTGCATTTCAAAAGGCTATTTTGTATAGTATTTATAGAGATTACAGCCGAGTTGCTTAAGCACAAATCCGGATGACTTTGCTGGCTCAATACCAAGCGTTTCAAGTATGTTGGAATGCTTTCACACTATAAGAAGATTGCCCTAGTTATACACCATTTATGCACAGGGGTAATAAGAGAGGAGGAATGGAAAAAGGGTTTATTAGTCAACGAGATAAAATGAAACTGAAAATAAAAACAAAAGCTTATTATATGCAAAATCGTGTATTTTTATATTAGTAGCATATTCTGTTCCCGTAGAATGAAATTTAGAGAAATACTATGACATGGTTACGATATGCTTCGAATCGCCTAATGGTCCTATGGATAATTAGGCGATTTTTTACTTTGCGGGTAATTGGTTATTGTATTCGCAGATACCTAGACTGATGGCATATGCCAATTTTTTTTGATAGTTGGAGTCCGTAAGCTTTGCGGTTTCATTTGGATTGGATAGAAAACCACATTCCACAATGACTGCAGGTATGGATACATTTTTTAGTAGATAATAGCTATCAGAAGATTTTGCAGTTCGGGTATTGGTGTTGTCAAGTTTTAGTAATGAGGTCTGAATGGTTTCTGCCAGCAATTTTCCAGAATCGCTGGTGGTGTAATAAAAGGTTTGGGCGCCGTGCTGTATCGTGTCATGGTAACTGTTTTGATGGATGCTAATCATTAGAGAAGCTTTTCTTTCTTGGAAAAACAGGATACGATTTTTAAGGTCGGACGTTTTTTTGTTGGATGCGCCTTCGTCGTATAATCCGCAATCCGTTTCTCGGGTCAGATATACAGTATAATCTTGAGCGATAAGATAATCCTTCAAGTACTTTGCAATCTCAAGGTTTACATCCTTTTCTTGAATGCCATCACCGCTTACCTTTCCAGGATCAATTCCACCATGTCCCACATCAATCACAATCACCTTCTTTTCTTTTTTGGCGGAAAATACAGCAAAATGGTTATGATGTAATAGACTGATGAAAGTTAAGATACAGATAAGGACACAAGTGATATATAGATAGAGTTTGTTCATTTACACATACTTCACACGATGTTTGTTTAAAGTTATGATATAAATTGCGAATATATGATAAAAATATAGAAAATTCATATATTTCTAAGACGATATAATCTTGCGACTTGTAAAAAAGTAGGATATACTTGAAGGTAGTTTTTGCGGAAACATAGGGAAAGGTATGAAAGAAAGGAAAAGGTGTTATGAAATTATTTATGAAAATGATGATGTCATTGGTGATCGGTGCAATTGCCTTGACAATAACCCCTGTAACAGCACAGGCGAAGCAAGTGGGTGAGTTTTATGATCGTCCAATCTATGACAACGAGTTTGGGACGGTTAAGATTTTGGAGAGCGAGGAAGATGTAGCCAATTATGGTGCTTCATATCCTGCAAAGTATGACCCGAGAACGAGTGGGTTGGTGACTGCTATAGAAGATCAAGGGAATACAAATACCTGTTGGGCATTTGCAAGTATTGCTGCGATTGAGAGTAATATTATCAAAAAAGGATATGAGAATAGAACTTTGAATTTGTCAGAGAACCATTTGGCGTATTTCTTCTATAACAGAGCCAATGATCCTTTGGGAAATACAAAGGGTGACAAGAATCAAAACATAGGTATGAATTGGTATCAAAGAGGTGGAAATCTTTATGGAGCAGCACTACACCTTTCTACTTGGGCAGGTGTGGTGAAACAGACCACGTCAGAGAATTACGCCAATGGAGAGTATATGCCAACCGCATTATCTGGTGGATGTTATAACAGAGATTATGTGGTGGAAGATGCACATTTTTTCAATTACAGTGTGAATAATGTAAAGAAAGCGGTTACAAAGTATGGAGCTGTAGCATGTGGTATTGGTATGTATTCTAATTTTATCAGTGAGGATACAAAATCTTACTATTGTCCATATTCACAGGCGAATCATGCAGTCACAATTGTAGGTTGGGATGACAATTATGCGGTATCGAATTTTAATAGCAACTATCGTCCTTCTTCAAAGGGTGCATGGATTGTAAAGAATAGTTACGGAACATCTATGCATGATGGCGGATATGTGTATGTATCTTACCAGGATGCCAGTCTTTGTGAGGTTGTGGCATTTGACGTAGAAAAAGCTTCTGTAGGTAGCGACAATAACTATCAGCATGATGCAACGGGTTA
This sequence comes from Lachnospiraceae bacterium, assembly GCA_045537735.1. Lineage (GTDB taxonomy): Bacteria > Bacillota > Clostridia > Lachnospirales > Lachnospiraceae > CAG-590. The sequence continues at coordinate 23,722 of JAZSPZ010000001.1, read as the reverse complement.
TCCTGGCTATGTTGCATTTCCGAGTGGATTAACCTTTGCCAATGTATATACAGCAAAGGGTAACAAATCAGGTTATAATGAGACATTAGATGCAGTTGGTGTATGTATGTATAATATGAATACCAAATATACATTAAAGATTTATACAGGTGTAACTAGTAAGAGTAATCCTACAAAGGGTAAATGCGTATTGACACAGAGTGGAACCCTTGCCAATGGAGGATATAGCCGTATTGATTTGAAAAAGCCAGTGACATTGCAAGCAGGAGAAAAATACGCTGTTGTAATGAAATTATCTGCCGTAGCAGGTGGCGCCATAGGTATAGGTGTAGAGCAAGAATATGCCAATGATTGGATTTCATTTAAGCCAAGCATTAGTAAAAACACCACATTCTTCAAAGCTGACGGAGAGTGGTTAGACGGCGGAAATTTGGATGATATGGAATACTATGGTATTTATGACGATAACAGAGAAGCAACGAAGACATGTTTCCGTATCAAAGCATATACAAGTAACACAACGAAGAAGACAAAGTATAAGTTGAGTAGCAAGAGTACAGGCGTATCTTTAGGAAGTACAGTGAAGTTATCTCTAAATACAACACCATCTTCTGTAAAGAGAAATGTTACATGGACATCGACAAATAAGCAGGTTGCTACAGTCTCATCTAGTGGTAAGGTAAAAGGTAAAGCCTATGGTACCACAACCATTAAGGCCAAATTTGTTTCAGGTAAAAAGACAAAGACACTAAAGTGTACAGTGACTGTTGGACCAGCTAAGGTTAAGAGCTTTAAAGTAAAGGGTGCGAAGAAAAAGATTACGGTTACCTGGAAGAAGAGCAGTGGAGCTGCTGGATACGAGGTTAGTTATTCTAAAAAGAAATCTAGTGGATATAAGACATTGACTACCGTTAAATCGGGAAGCACTACCAAATGTACAAAGAAGCTCGCAAAGGGTACTTACTATGTGAAGATGAGACCATATATGAACAAAGGTGGCAAGAAATTATATGGTAGCTATACTTCAGCTAAGAAGGTAAAAGTGAAATAATCAGTCAAGAAGGAATCGACAGTGAAGCAATATAGTGAAAAGACAATTGATGAAACTGTATATTGGGCAGAGCAGCCGGATGACAAAGATACAAGAGTCATCCGTGTTGTGAAGGAACAGGAAACGGATAGCGATATGCTATCCGTTTGCTTGCGTGAACCGGCAAAATGTTTAAAGGAGGGCGGTTTGGTTGCCTTCCCTACAGAAACAGTATATGGACTTGGTGCAGATGCATTAAATGAAACCGCAGCAAAACGGATTTATGCTGCCAAGGGAAGACCGTCGGATAACCCACTGATTGTTCATATTGCGAATGTGGAGGATATGGAACAGTTGGCGTATGTCAATGATCAGGCAAAAGCCTTGGCACAAGCCTTTTGGCCGGGGCCGCTTACGATTGTTCTGCCGAAAAAGGACATTGTGCCTGATGGAACCACCGGTGGACTTCATACAGTGGCGATTCGTATGCCGTCACATCCGGCAGCGCTTGAACTAATTCGACAGTCAAAGGTGTATGTGGCAGCGCCAAGTGCCAATACATCAGGACGACCATCTCCTACGAAAGCCTCTCATGTTGTGGAGGATATGAAGGGGAAAATCGAATATATCATAGATGGCGGAGCTGTTGGAATTGGAATCGAATCCACAATTATCGATGTAAGTGGTGATACACCGGTTATTTTGCGTCCGGGTTTTATTAGCAAACAGATGCTAGAACAGATTGTTGGGATGGTACAGATGGATCCCACGCTGGAAAAACCGGTGGCGGGTATGAGACCGAAGGCACCGGGGATGAAGTATACCCACTATGCACCGAAGGGTGAGATGACGCTAGTAGAAAGCGAAGAAGCGACAGGCAAGAGAGTTATTCAGAAAATTAAGGATTTAGCGACTCAGAAACGACAGGAAGGATATCGTGTGGGCATTATGGCACCTAAGGAGACCATTTCCTTCTACTATGGGTGTGCAGATGCAGTGATTTGCGTAGGAGACCGCCAAGGACAGCAAACTGTGGCAGCGGGACTTTATGGAGCTTTGCGAGAGTTTGATGTGGCGGAAGTAGATTACATTTATGCTGAGAGTTTTCGTGGAGAAGAATTGTCGGATGCTATTATGAATCGTTTGCTAAAAGCAGCGGGACATCGAATGATCCGTGTATAAGGAATAGATGAATAGGGTGTTGCAAATAATCAAAAATATCATTACAATGAATGTGATAAATGAACATGAACAGGTGTGAAGGAGATAGAGATGATAGCATTAGGATGTGACCATGGCGGTTATGCCATGATGCAAGAAGTAAAGACGCATTTGGAAGAAAGAGGAATGGAATACAAGGACTATGGTTGCTATTCAGAGGAGTCCGTTGATTATCCGGAGTATGCAAAGAAAGTTGCTAACGCAGTGACCACAGGAGAATGCGAATTGGGTATTTTGATTTGTGGAACAGGAATTGGAATCTCTATTGCAGCCAATAAGGTAAAGGGCGTTCGTGCGGCATTATGCCATGACTGTTTTAGTGCGGCTGCTACAAGAGAACACAATAATGCCAATATCTTGGCAATGGGTGCGAGAGTGGTTGGTCCGGGTCTTGCTCTTAGGATTGTAGATACTTTTTTGGATACGCCATTTTCCAATGACGAGAGACATATTAGACGTATTAACATGATTGAAGATTAGTAAATGGGCTGTCAATTATTGGCAGCCTTGTTTTCTTAGAAACGAGGAATACTATGAAAATGATAGCATTGGTCAGTCAGCTCGCTATTTCTATGTTGACTGCAATTTTAATGTGTGGTGGAATTGGATATGCAATAGATGCTTATTTTGGGACCCAGACCTTTGTGTTTTTCCTGATTTTGGGCGTTGCAGGAGGATATAAGGCTTGCTACAATGTGATTTGTAAATTTCTTGGGAAAAAAAGTTTATTCGATAAAGAAGAAAAGTAGAAATTCCTGTCTATTTTCATGGACTTTTATAGGAAAACTTAGTATAATTGATTGTGCTATGTTTTCCTATTATTATTGAAAAGAGGCGTATGCAATGAAACAGGTAAAAGAAACTGCTGTTGGATTTCTTGTCGGTTTGGTTATCTATACAGTGGTTGTTGAAATAGTTGGAATATTCTTTTCAGATGATATGTTATCTTATTCGTTGGGACTTGTTCTTGGTGCGGGCATGGCGGTCATTCTTTTTGCCCATATGGCAAAGACATTGGATTATGCGTTGGATTTGCCAGAACAGCAAGCCTCTAGCTATGTGAAGAAGCAAAGCTTTTTTAGGCTTTTTCTTATGTTGGTAGTACTTGTGATTGGACGGGTATTGCCTGCTTTTAATTTTATTACAGTTGTTTTAGGTTTATTAGGACTTAAGATTGCATCCCTATTTGCGCCGGTGATTTTAAGGAGATTATATCCAGATAGTTATATCACCAAGGAAGAAGACATGGTGGAAATAGTTGATACGGATAGCGAATAACATTTTTCTAAACAATGGATAACTTTATTTATCAGCGGGGAATCAAGGAGTTGAAGATTCGACTCTTTGATTTCTCGTTGATGGATATAGATATAAAAATTACAGAAAGGAAGGTGAAGGAATGGGTTATGGAATGATGCCGATGCTTTTAGCCGCAGATGGAGAAGTTGATTTTTCAATCCACCATTTGATAGGGTATGAGTTTATGGGCTCCACAGTGTATCTCACAACATCCCATGTGTGTATGCTGATTATCTTTGCGACAATTATGATTTTTGCATTGGTTGTCCGCAGGAAGATGATGAACGCACAAGAAATACCATCTGGTCTTCAAAATGTGATGGAATTCGTGGTGGAAGTACTTGAGAATTTCGTAAATTCTGCTATGGGCAAGCATGGTAGAAAGTACATGTATTATATTGGAACATTATTTTTATTTGTACTTTTTTCAAACATTTCAGGTTTGTTTGGATTACGACCACCAACAGCCGATTTTGGAACCACTTTTTGTTTGGCACTCATTACATGGGTTATGATTCAGTATAACAATGTAAAGTATAATAAATTTGGTGCCATTACAGGGTTGTTTCAACCGTTGCCGTTTTTGTTCCCAATTAACTTAATCGGTGAAATCGCAACGCCAATTTCTATGTCACTGCGTTTGTTTGGTAACATTATGGCAGGTACGGTTATGTTGTCGTTGTATTATGGCTTATTGCCACTTGTTGCTAAGATTGGTATACCAGCATTTTTACATGCATATCTTGACATGTTCTCAGGAGCGATTCAAGCATACGTATTTGCAATGCTGACTATGACATTTATTTCAGACAAGATAGGTGATAATTAAGAAAATGTGCAACTGCACAAAAGGGTTTTGAGAAACTCATACAATACAAATTATATTTATGGAGGTTTTATATTATGGAACAGATTACAAACGAAGGTTTAATTTTAGCATGCTCAACAATTGGTGCTGGTTTGGCGATGATCGCTGGTATTGGTCCTGGTGTAGGACAGGGATATGCAGCTGGTCAGGGTGCTGCAGCAGTAGGACGTAACCCAGGCGCAAAGGGTGATATCATGTCTACAATGTTACTTGGCCAGGCCGTAGCAGAGACAACAGGTCTTTATGGTTTGGTTATTGCGTTATTATTGATGTACGCAAACCCAATGTTATCAAAGTTCACAAATTTATAAGAGCTGATAGGGTATAAGGTAATAACAAATAATCTAGAGTTTGGTGAAAGGAGGATTATTCCTTGATGAATTTACTATCAGGACTTGGGGTTGTACAGACAATGTTGTTGACAGATGGACATATTTTCGAATTATCTCCACAATTAGTCAATGATTTGCTGATTCAGGCAATCGCAATATTTATCCTCTTCTTCTTCCTTTCAAGTGTTTTATTTGAGCCGGTACAGAAGGTGTTAAATAATCGTAGAGAGAAGATCAAAAATGATATTGAATCTGCGACAAAGGACAAAGAGGACGCAGCTGCCCTTAAGGCAGAGTATGATGAGAAATTAAAGTCCATTGACAAAGAGAGAGAGGAGATTTTGGCCAAGGCGCGTAAGACGGCGCAAAAGAAAGAGGCCGAGATTATAGAAGAGGCTCAGGCAGAGGCTACTAGAATTATGAATCGTGCAAATCAAGAAATCGAATTGGAAAAATCGAAGGTTTCTGATGAGATGCGCAAAGAGATTGTTCGTGTGGCAACTGCAATGGCTGCAAAGATTATTGAGCAGCAAATTGATGAGAGCAAGCAGGACGCTTTGATAGAGGACACTTTGAAAGAAATGGGTGGTAGTACATGGCTAAGCAAGTAAGTAAAACTTACGGAAGTGCACTTTTCGAGGTGGCAGTGGAAAGCAATTCCCTAGACACTGTATTAGAAGAGGTACTTTTTGTAAAGCAGTCGTTTCTTGAGAACGAAGATTTAACAAAGCTTTTGCTCCATCCCAATATTGAAAAAGAAGAAAAGATTAAGGTGATCGAGAACATATATAAAGGAAAGATTTCTGATGAGATTACCGGTCTGATGATTATGTTGATTGCAAAGGGTCATCAAAAAGAATTTATTTCCGTGTTTGATTATGTCGTTTCTGCAATCAAAGAGGAAAAGGGTATTGGTATTGCATACATTACTTCCGCAATTGAATTATCAGAGAGTCAAAAAGAAAAAATAGAGCAAAAGCTATTACAGACAACCAAGTATCAGACCATTGAAGGTGTATATCAAGTGGACAAGAACTTGATTGGCGGATTGGTAATCCGTATTGCTGATACAGTTGTAGATAGCAGTTTGAAAACACAGATTGCTAATTTATCAAAATCATTATCATAACAGAGAGAAGGTGCTAATTTTCTATGAATTTAAGACCAGAAGAGATTAGTTCGGTTATTAAAGAGCAGATTAAGAATTATTCTAAGGAATTAGAGACCTCCGAAGTTGGTACTGTTATTCAGGTGGCAGATGGTATTGCCCGTGTACATGGCTTAGAGAAAGCGATGCAGGGTGAGTTATTAGAATTCCCAGGTGAAGTATACGGAATGGTACTGAACCTAGAAGAGGATAACGTTGGTGCCGTTTTGTTAGGCGGTAACAAGAATATCAACGAAGGAGATACCGTTAAGACTACAGGTCGTGTAGTTGAGGTTCCAGTTGGCGACGGAATGTTAGGTCGTGTTGTAAATGCATTAGGTCAGCCAATCGACGGAAAGGGACCAATTCAGTCAAACAAATCCAGACCAATTGAGAGAGTTGCTTCCGGTGTTATTTCCCGTAAGTCGGTAGATACACCATTGCAGACAGGTATCAAAGCGATTGATGCCATGGTTCCAATTGGTAGAGGACAAAGAGAGTTGATTATCGGTGACCGTCAGACAGGTAAGACAGCCATCGCAATCGATACCATTATCAATCAGAAGGGACAGGGCGTGTACTGTATCTATGTTGCAATCGGACAGAAAGCTTCAACCGTTGCCAACATCGTGAAATCTTTGACAGAGTACGGCGCTATGGATTATACAACCGTTGTTGCATCTACAGCATCTGAACTTGCACCACTTCAATATATTGCACCATATGCAGGTTGTGCCATCGGTGAAGAGTGGATGGAAGAAGGAAAGGATGTATTGGTGATCTATGATGACCTTTCTAAGCACGCAACTGCTTATCGTACCCTTTCTTTATTGCTTCGTAGACCACCTGGACGTGAGGCTTATCCTGGAGATGTATTCTACTTACATTCTAGATTGCTTGAGCGTGCAGCGAAGTTGAATGATGAGTTAGGTGGAGGTTCTTTAACAGCACTTCCAATTATTGAAACACAGGCAGGTGACGTATCTGCTTATATCCCAACCAACGTAATTTCTATTACTGACGGACAGATTTATCTTGAGACAGAGATGTTCAATGCAGGTTTCCGTCCAGCGATTAATGCAGGTCTTTCTGTATCCCGTGTTGGTGGTGCAGCACAGATCGGTGCGATGAAGAAGATTGCGTCTCCAATCCGTACAGAGCTTGCACAGTACCGTGAGCTTGCAGCATTCTCTCAGTTTGGTTCGGAGTTAGATGCAGATACAAAAGAGCGTTTGGCACAGGGTGAGAGAATTAAGGAAATGCTGAAGCAGCCACAGTATAAGCCAATGCCAGTTGAAAAGCAGGTTGTAATCATTTATGCAGCAACAAAGCGTTATTTGCTAGATGTTCCAGTAGATGAGATTCTTGACTTCGAAGCAGGATTATTTGAGTTTGTGGATACACAGTATCCAGAAATCTTCAGCCAGATCCGTGAGAACAAGAAGCTTACAGAGGAGCTTGAGAAGTTGTTAGACGAGGCAATCACCGCTTACAAAAGTCAGCGCGAGGTGGAATAAGTCTTTAGCTGATTGTTAGTTTATGAAAGAAAGAGGTGAAATGTCTTGGCATCAATGAGAGATATAAAGAGGAGAAAAGAGAGTGTCGCTAGCACTGGTCAGATCACCAAAGCGATGAAACTCGTTTCTACCGTTAAGCTTCAGAAAGCAAAGGCCAGGGCAGAGGGGAATAAGCCATATTTCACATTGTTGTATGATACCATTTGTTCTGTTTTAGGAAGAACAGGAAAAATTGACCACAGATATATGAAAGGCAATGATTCAACTAGAAAAGCGGTAATCGCAATCACTTCCAACAGAGGACTTGCCGGTGGTTATAACAACAACATTGTAAAGGAAATTGTGGCGAACTGTGATCCGAAAGAGACAGATATCTATGCAGTTGGTAAAAAAGGATTAGAGGGATTGCTGAGAAGAGGTTTCAACATTGTTGAGGACTATTCAGAAGTGATGAACGATCCATTGTACGGCGATGCAATTCACATTGGAAAGAATGTTTTGGCTTCCTACGAAAGTGGAGAAGTGGGAGAAATCTATCTTGCATATACAAACTTTAAGAATACGGTGGTGCAAGAACCTAGATTGATGAAACTTTTGCCTATTGATGTGGATGAAATCATGCAGGATGTGGAGATTGATGTCTTAACGCCGATGAACTATGAACCGGAAGCAGACGAAGCTTTGGATATGATTATTCCAAAATATATGAACAATATTATATTCGGTGCATTTGTGGAAGCTGTTGCCAGTGAAAATGGTGCCCGTATGCAGGCAATGGATTCTGCTACCAAGAATGCAGAAGACATGATTGCAGATTTGTCCTTGAAATACAACCGTGCCCGTCAGGGAGCGATCACACAGGAGCTTACCGAAATTATTGCAGGTGCGGATGCCATCTCATAGGACAATATAAAAAAGAATTAAGGAGAAAAAATATATGGCAGAGAAGAATGTCGGTAAAATCACCCAGATTATCGGTGCCGTATTGGACATTAAGTTCAGCGAAGGTAACCTTCCTGAAATTAATGATGCCATTACCATTGCAACCAAAGACGGTGGTGAATTAACCGTTGAGGTTTCTCAACATTTAGGTGATGATACTGTAAAATGTATTGCCATGGGACCAACAGATGGTTTGGTTCGTGGTATGGAGGCCGTTGCGACAGGTGCACCAATCACAGTGCCTGTTGGTGAGAATACATTAGGTCGAATCTTTAATGTATTAGGTCAGCCAATTGATAATAAGCCAGCGCCAGAGTGTGAGCAGCATTTTCCAATTCACAGAAAAGCACCAGATTTTTCTGAGCAGGCTACAGATACAGAGATTTTAGAGACTGGTATCAAGGTCGTAGACTTACTTTGTCCTTATCAGAAGGGTGGTAAGATTGGTCTGTTTGGTGGTGCCGGTGTAGGTAAAACAGTATTGATTCAGGAGTTGATTCGTAACATTGCTACAGAGCATGGTGGATATTCTGTATTTACTGGTGTAGGTGAGCGTACAAGAGAGGGTAACGACCTTTATCATGAAATGACAGAGTCAGGCGTTATCAATAAGACCACCATGGTATTTGGTCAGATGAATGAACCACCTGGAGCAAGAATGCGTGTAGGTTTAACAGGACTTACTATGGCAGAGTATTTCCGTGATCAGGGTGGTAAGGACGTGTTATTGTTCATCGATAACATTTTCCGTTTTACACAGGCAGGTTCAGAGGTTTCTGCGTTACTTGGTCGTGTGCCATCAGCGGTAGGTTACCAGCCAACTCTTCAGACAGAGATGGGCGCTTTGCAGGAGCGTATTACATCAACTAAGAATGGTTCTATCACATCTGTTCAGGCTGTATATGTGCCTGCGGACGACTTGACTGACCCAGCGCCAGCTACTACATTTGCGCACTTGGATGCAACCACAGTACTTTCTCGTTCTATCGTAGAGTTGGGTATCTATCCTGCGGTAGATCCATTGGAGTCTACTTCAAGAATCCTTGATCCTAAGGTTGTAGGTGAGGAACACTATGCAGTTGCCCGTGGCGTACAGGAAATCTTGCAGAAGTACAAAGAATTACAGGATATCATTGCAATTCTTGGTATGGATGAATTGTCAGAGGAAGATAAGCTTGTGGTATCTCGTGCTCGTAAGATTCAGAGATTCCTTTCACAGCCATTCTTCGTAGCTGAGCAGTTTACAGGTACATCAGGTAAGTACGTTCCTATCTCTGAGACCATTCGTGGATTTAAGGAGATTATTGAAGGTAAGCATGACGATATTCCAGAGGGTTACTTCCTTAACGCAGGTAGCATTGATGATGTGCTTGCTAGAGTGAAATAAATGAACGCTTTCTTAGAAAAGGAGAATACGTATGGCAGATCGTATGAAATTAAAAGTCGTAGCTCCAGAGCGTATATTTTATGAAGGAGAAACCTCATTTTTGGAATTAACCACAACGGAGGGAGATATGGGTATCTACCCAAATCACATTCCGTTGACAGCAATTATTGCACCTGGTGTTCTTCGAATTCATGAAGATGGAGAAGTAAAGGAAGCAGCTTTGCTTTCAGGATTTATCCAGATTTTACAGGAAGAAGTAACCATTTTAGCGGAGAGTGTAGAGTGGCCAGATGAAATCGATGCCAATCGTGCAAAGGAAGCTGAGATTCGTGCAAGAAGAAGAATTGAGGAAGGCTCCGGTGTGGATATGAACCGTGCGGAGTTAGCATTGAAACGAGCTTTGATTCGTCAGAGCATGACAAGAATATAAAATGGAAGAAAACTCCCAGCGCAGATGATTTTCTGTGTTGGGCGTTTTTGTTATAGAAGGAAAAAATATACAAATAAAGGTTTTTAGGATATAATAAAAATAGTATGTTGAGAAAATATAGGAGATTGTAATGGAGAACTTCACAGTATATTGGAATGATGAAAAAACAGCATATGTGGATCTGACAGGACAAACTGTAAAAATAACTCGATATGTAAAGCATCCTGTAAAACAGATTTTTGCAAAGGATGAAATGAATCGCTATGAGTTTGGAGAAATTCTGAAATCCCGTTGCTGGGATGAGAATAGAGCCAATCTAGACTGCTATCTTGAAAAGATGGGGTTAGATGCATTTAACCCGTATGAGATATGTAGGAGAACCCATGGAGTTATGTTTGGTAGCAAGATATGGTTTTGCTTTGAGGGAGAAGAGTTATGCGCGAAGGACGTTTTAATGAAGGGATAGAGCAGATAGAAATTGGACAGGAATATCTAGTATTTGTAGATGGAACCAGTGATGGAACTCAGGATAAGTACTTCAAGAATGGAATATGGTATAAACCAGACAAGCTCGGAACAGAAGGATATAATGAGTATTTTGTGTCCGAGATTTTGAAGTGTACCAACTTAGATCCAAATAAGTATGTAGAATATAAGGAAGTTATTATTAATGGTGTACCAGGGTGTCGAAGTAATTCCTTTTTGAAAGAGCAAGAGGAATATGTGTCTTTATACAGACTATACAAAAATATAGTTGGTCGTGATATTGCAATTGTATTCCAACAAATGGATTTTGATGACCAAGCTGATTTTTTGGTGGATTTTGTGAAAAAAGAAACAGGTGTGGATATTAACGAGATGCTTGGAGAGTTGTTCTTTATTGATGGTATTACACTAAATGATGATCGTCATCTGAACAACATTGGTCTGATCTTTGATGGTATGGATTTTCGCCCTGCCCCTATTTTCGATAATGGGAAATCATTTTTTTGTGGAAACAAACATTATGATGAGACAAAGGATTTGAAGGATAATTTGCGATATGTGAGAAGCAGGCCATTTGTTACTACCAATGCGTTGGCACAAATGCGGTTTCCGATTGATGTTACAATCGATAATGATAAGCTTCAAGCATTTTTGAATAGTCAAGCAGATAATATACAGAAGCGGGTTGTTTCTTATACGATGAAGAAGTGGGTAGATAAGTAAATTAAATTTTTTATAACGATGGGAGAGGGTACTTATGAAAAATAAGAAACGGTGGAGCATTATATATGGATTATTGTTTCTATGCATGGCAGTATTGTGCGTTGTAAAGCCTGTCATGGCGGGAACAGTAGAGGCGACTATATATGGGTTAAGTAGTAGTGATATAGATAAAATCACCATACCGCAGAATGTGGCACAAAGTTACCAGATTCCTGTTACGGGAAGTGGTGTGACGTATAAGATTTCTAGCGGAAGCTCTGCAAAGGTTTCTGCAACTGGTGTGGTGACCCCACGGTATACATATTGGAAGAGTCAGGGAAATTATAGCATATCTGTCTCTGAGGGGGAGGAATACGATTATTACACTTTGAATAAAGGAGATACCACCATTGTTGCTAAGTCTGGTGATACATCCTATACATACACCATTCATGTGATAGATTACCTCACCATTTACTGTGACAAGGTGATGGAGGATTATATAGCATCCAATATCACAGAAGGAATGACGGATTTAGAAAAAGTGACAGCAATTTGTAAATTCCCAGCTAGTTATGATTACAGTCCTTATTATTCCAGTGCCAGTTCCATGATTGTCAATGGCGGCGGAGATTGTTGGGCAAGTACGGATGCCATTATCAAGCTAAGTGAAAAATTAGGAATCAAGGCTTGGAGTAGAAATGGTAATAAAGACTTAGGCGCTGGCAGTGGTCACATGAATGCCATGGTGGAATTAAATGGAGTGTATTACGAATTAGATGCAGGTTATTCTGGAGTAAAGGGGGCGAATGGGTACCGATATTATTCTGTGAAAGAGAGAACGTCCTTATTCAGTTATTATACTTCTTCGGCAGGATTGCGTATTTATCAGTATGATGGCTCGGATACCACCAGTGAATTGGTAGTGCCTCAAACCATCGATGGAAAAACCGTGGTGGAGATTTGTGACAGCGCATTTAGTAGTGCCAAGTTCACAAAGATTACATTGCCAGATACCATAACCCGAATTGGAGATTTTGCATTTACAACCTGTACCAACATGACAAGCTGTAACATTCCAGCCTCAGTGACAGTATTAGGTGCGGGACCATTTACCAATTGTACCAGTCTGACCAATATTACAATAGACAGTGGTAATACTAATTACAAGATAATAGACCAAGCAATTTACACAAAGGATGGAACCACATTGGTGAACTGTCCAAACGCAAAAAGCATTACTATTCCAGATACGGTGACAACCATTGCAGATTATGCAATTTATTATAATAACAAGTTGGAAAATCTAACAATTCCAGCTTCGGTAACGACGATTGGAGAAGGTGGTGTGAGTACTTGCGCTAGTCTAAAGCGTATTACGATTGAAGGCGAAGGTTTGAAGGAGATTGGCAATCATGGATTCCGTTCTAATACATCCCTTTTATCCATTACACTTCCAGCATCCTTAAAGAGTATCGGAGCCTATGGTTTTGCAAGTTGTAGCAAGCTTGAAACGATTATTTTCAAGGGTGACGCGCCAACATTCGGTGCGACCATAGATGGAACCTATTATGATTATGTATTTAGAAGCTGTACTGCCAATGCATATTATCCAGATGGAAATGCCACATGGAAAGGTGATGCAGTGGGAAATCATGGTGGAACCATAACATGGGCAGTCTCTTCAAAAGCGCCAGATATGGAGGATGGAAAAACAGACGATTCTTCCGAAAGCGGAACAACAGGTGGCACGAATACAGAGGATTCCACAGTAAATGATACGGACACTCCAGTTGTCAAGGAATACTACAATGCCAAAACTGGAATGACAATTGCTGTGGTAGAAGGACAAAAGACAGCCACCCTAATTTCTATAAAGAAGAGCAAAGTAAAAGGGAAGATTACTATTCCGAACACCATGAAGATGGAGGGTGTTACATATACCATTACAACCATTGGCAAGAATGCATTTAAGGGTAATAAAAAGATTACATCGGTAAAGCTTGGCAATAAGATAAAGGTGATTGAAGCAGGTGCATTTTCAGGTTGTACCAAATTAAAGAGTGTTACCCTTGGAAAAAATGTTACCACCATTGGCGATAAGGCATTTTATAAATGCAAGGCATTAGCAAAGATTACGATTCCGTCTAAGATTTCCAAGATTGGTAAGCAGGCTTTTGCCGGGTGTAGTAAGTTGAAAAATATCACAATTAAAACCAAGAAGTTGACTACAAAAAATGTTGGAAAGAATGCCTTTAAGGGAATTCATTCCAAGGCGACTATCAAAGTGCCAGGAAAGAAAATAAAGGCTTATAAATCCCTCTTAAAGAAAAAAGGTGTTGGTAAAAAGGCGAAGATTAAAAAATGATAGATGATTCTATAGAGTGAAAATAAACAGGCATGTCATAGTAAAGTGACATGCCTGTTTTGCGTAAAGGGATACAATAAAAATACAACTGTGGAAGTTGTAAGATTTTCTTCATTTTTCTATGGACAATTTCGTAATGATTCTGTTGTAGGATAACATCATAGGTGTTCAATTACTTGCGTAATTTGAAAGGTTGCCGTATAGTAGAAACGAGGTGATAAAAATATGACAATATTAGTTTGCGATGACGACAAAGAAATAGTAGAAGCCATTTCCATTTATTTGAAACAAGAGGGATATGATATTGTTCCGGCCTACAATGGAAAGGAAGCATTGAAGGCGGTGAAGGAACAGGAAATTCATCTGATTATTCTGGATATTATGATGCCAGAGATGGATGGAATTCATGCACTACTGAAGCTTCGTGAAGAGAGCTCAATTCCAGTGATTCTGCTTTCTGCAAAATCAGAGGATGTGGACAAGATTCTGGGATTAAATGTGGGTGCAGATGATTATGTGACAAAACCATTTAATCCATTAGAGCTGGTAGCAAGAGTGAAGTCACAGCTTCGCCGTTATACCCAGCTTGGTGGTATGGATCAGGGAAGTGATAGTGTTTTGGTCAATGGTTCTATTACTATGGATACGGACCAAAAAATAGTAACTGTGGATGGGGAACCAAGAAAGCTGACACCAACGGAATTCAAAATTTTACAGTTATTAATGGAAAATGTTGGAACAGTATTTTCTTCTGCCCAGATTTATGAGCGTATTTGGGAAGAGGATGCATTTGCAACGGACAACATTGTATCAGTGCATATCCGTAGAATTAGAGAAAAGATTGAGATTGATCCAAAGAACCCAGATTACATTAAGGTAATGTGGGGCGTTGGTTATCGTATGGATAAGAAGTAGAATCGTTATATTCTACAAAGATTGAGAAAGGAGCTACTATGAAAGAAAAAAAGCAAACCAATAAATTGTCATATTCTACTTTAGGGAAACATTTTCGTGGTTTTTTGTGCATGGTAACATTTTCTGTGTTCTGTGTAAGTACCATTTTATCCATGTATGCAATTGAGTTATATGGTAGTAAGATTATTACGAATCCTGCAGAGAAATATCAGGATACCGATGCGTATCAGAGTGACTTGAATTATGAGGTGTGGGATGTATTATCTCGGTGTAATTCCATGGATCCAGCTAACACACCGTATGGTGAGATTAGCATATTAGACATGGAAGACCAGGAAGTTCATTTTTACAGCAGAGAAAAGCTTGGGGAAGAGCATTACAATAATAATTTTGTAGAGGATACCCTAGAGGATATGTTTCCATATGAAGCAAAGTCAGAACAGAAGATAAAAGATTATGATTTGATGGATTATCAGCAGATGAAGGAGTATCTTGCTGATGAAGAAAATAGGGCAGATTATATCTATTTTGATAAAAAAACCTTTCGTGAACTATTCGAAAAAGATGGCTTACAAAATGAGGATCATCGCTTTTCAGAAACTTTTTCGGAGGATGCGTATTTTGTTTTTGAAAACTACCAAATATCCACAGAGGATTATGAAGAGGAAGAGTCTGCGGAGAGAGAGGAGGATTCGGCAGAAGTTAGAAAAGTTATGGTTACGCCTTTCAATCTAACCTCCTATGCGGTGTACGATCCTGATCAAAGTTTGTATTATTCTACACAAGACGAGTTTTTTCCAGAGATGGAAACGTATATATATGAAACAGAGGAATTGGAAAGAAAAATTGAAGAAATTGAAAAGGGCTCATACTATTATAACAGTGTTGTAATTCCTCTTTTGCGTAGTTACAATCAATCGCTATACGAGATTACACAGACTACTTTTGCATCCTATGCCAACATGGTAGAGGCAAAGGAGAACTTGAATGCCATGAGTCATAGAGGGATTTATTATTATCTAGCCATGGATGAATCCTTTGTGTATTCTAATGTAGATAATATAGAGACTATGGAAAATATGAACTACTATCGTTTTACTATGTTGGAGAATGGTGAAATGGAACAATCCCATAGTTCCCACTTGCCAATTTTCGAGAATGATTATGCATTGGATTATTTCAGTGAAAATGCACCAGCTGGGGCTGTTTTCTATATTGGATTCCAGAAAGCGAACAGTTTGTGGGATGTTGGCCAATCCGATTTGATTTATCGTGATGTGGAGTATTCAATCTATAAAAATTATACAGTGGCATTTTTGGTGATTGCATTTGCGAGCTTGGTGTTATTGTTGATTCAAGCCGTTTGGTTGATTCGCACAACGGGAAAAACCTACAAGGGTGATAAAGCCGTTGCAATGAATTTTTATGATAAGTTTTACACAGAAATCTGGGTGGTGTTATCCTTCGGAATCATGCTTGTGAGTTGTGTGTATTCTTACGAGATCATGAGGGATGCACTGGAATACTACGGAATGTTTTACATGATGGTTCGTGTAATCTTGGCAGCATTGCTGTTCGGTGTTCCATTTATGATGTTAGCCCTAAGCTTTGCGAGAAGAGTCAAGGGAAAGAATATATGGAGCCAATCCTTACTTGTAAGACTAGTTCGTCTTTGTTATCGCAAATGGTTTAAAAAAGGTGAAGGCAATGAGTTGGAAGAGATTGCGGAAGAGAAAGAACTTACACCTTTTGCCGCTGCATTGAAAAATGTATGGGAGCGTTTCAAGCAGACAATTTACAATATTAAGGGCACGCGAAAGTTATTAGTTCTTTTTGTTCTCTATATGATAGCATCCATTGCAATGGTTGTGGTGGGAATGGAAACCCAGGATGGTATGCCGTTTATAGTATTTCTCTTGTTACAGGTTGTAGCATTTGTAATAGTGCTCTATGTTATTAGAGATTTGGATAAACTGACGGATGGTGTAGAAGAAATCACGAAAGGTAATCTGGACAGTAAAGTAGAAATCAACGAGAAGGTCAGTGTGTTTGGTGATTTGTCCCATGGCATTAATCATATTGGTGATGGGCTGAAAAGTGCAGTGGAGACATCCTTAAAGGATGAACGAATGAAGACAGAGTTGATTACCAACGTGTCCCATGATTTGAAGACTCCGCTAACTTCTATCATTAATTATATTGACTTGTTAAAAAAGGAAAACATTCCAGGAGAGAATGCAAAACATTACATTGAGGTGTTAGATTCAAAGTCCCAGAGATTGAAACAATTGACGGAAGATTTGGTGGAGGCAGCCAAAGCCACTTCTGGAAACATTGAACTGGAAATGATGCCATTGACCTTTGATGAGTTGATGAAACAAGCATTAGGAGAGTTTGAGGACAAGTACGAAAAGAAGAATCTTACGATTATCGCGAACTATCCAAAGGAGCCAGCTGTGGTAGTGGCTGATGGCAGACGGTTATATCGCATTATTGAAAATGTGTTGCAGAATGTTTACAAGTATGCCCTGGAAGGAACTAGGGTGTATGCAGATTTAGAGAAAGAAGCGGGTGTGGTAACATTTACACTGAAAAATGTGTCTGCTGCCCCATTGAATATTAGTGCTGATGAATTGATGGAACGTTTTACCAGAGGGGATTCTTCAAGAACCACAGAGGGTAGTGGGTTGGGACTTTCCATTGCCAAAGATTTAACTAGACTACAAAATGGTGAATTTGAAATCCAATTAGATGGAGATTTGTTCAAAGTAATTATCCGCTTTCCAGAGCACAAATAAAAAGTCAGTGTTATAGAAATTGATATAACATATGGAGAAAGCCGCCTTTATTAGGCGGCTTTTTTGATGAATCATAATATTGAATAACATTCGGTAAAATAATGATACTTAAGCTAAGTAGTTATATACCATAACGAAATGACATATGCTACCAAGCATTACGAAGCAGTGGAATAATTCATGATTTCCAAAGTTCTTCCAGTTCACTTTTTTAAATAGTGGAAGTTTTAAGGCATAGATAATACCACCAATTGTATAAATGATACCCCCCAGTAATAGCCATGCAAATGCAGAAGCAGTAAGGCCCTTCACAATAGAAGAGATGGCAAGGATGGAAAGCCAACCCATACCAATATACATGGCAGAGGACAACCAACGAGGACAGGTAATCCAAAAAATCTTGAACAGTGTACCAATGATGGTAATGCCCCATACCGTAATTAATAGAGGAATTCCCACATTTCTTGGCAGTGCGATTAAGCAAACCGGAGTATAGGACCCGGCAATCATAACAAAAATCATTGCATGGTCAATCTTTCGAAGCAAAGTATTCACTTTCTCAGAAATATCAAATGTGTGATAGATGGTGCTGGCGGCATAGAGTGCAGCCATACTTAAAATAAATACCGCGAATGCGCCGAGATAATTACGATTGTCACCGCGATATGCTTTTATCAACAGTGGTGTGGTGGCAAGTAATGCACCTACAAACGCAATAAAATGTGTAATGGCACTGCCGGGGTCTTTCAGTTTAGATGTCAATGTGTTCATTATGTCACAGCCTTTCCTTTTAGCAATATAGTCGTATTATTCTAACTTGGCGAGATTGTTTTGATAAATCTCTGATGTAGTATTGAATACTACGTTGTGTTGTTTTTTATAATACTACTTAATCTTATGATATGCAAGAGAAACTTTTTTATTAAGAAAAAATTTTCCGTAACTACTATTTTTTTGAAGAAACATGCGTATAAAGGCTAGTTGCATGAAAAGGAAAATCATATTATAATAAATGCTTGATTGAGTAGATAAAATAATTTACATGTATATATGGATAAAGGAGAAGAAACATGGCAAAACAGTCTTGGAAACCAGGTAATATGTTATATCCAGTACCAGCGGTATTGGTGAGCTGTAGAGATAAAGCAGGCAATGATAATGTTCTGACGGTTGCATGGGCTGGGACTATTTGTTCTGACCCTGCAATGTTGTCCATTTCTGTAAGAAAGGAAAGACACTCTCATCCAATGATTATGGAAACGGGAGAGTTTGTTGTGAATTTGACCACCAAAGCATTGTTGCAGGCAACAGACTATTGTGGTGTAAAAAGTGGTCGTGATGAGGACAAGTTTGCTGCCATGAACCTGACAAAGGGAGAAGCAGAGAAAGTAAATGTTCCAATTATCATGGAAAGTCCTGTGAATATTGAGTGTAAAGTAAAGCAGGTATTGGAGCTTGGAAGTCATGACATGTTCATTGCAGAGGTTGTCAATGTGCAAATTTCCGACGAATATATGGATGAAAAGGGAGCATTTCATCTGAATGATGCAGATTTATTGGCATATTCTCATGGACAGTATTATGAATTAGGTAACAAACTTGGTACATTTGGTTACTCTGTGCGTAAGAAATAACCTGTGAAATGGTAGCACACAAAAAGATACAGATAGAAAGAGGAAAACTGTGAAAAAAATAGATTGGAAAGTAAAAATGCAGTGGAACTGGTACAAGGCGGCCCTGATTGGTACTGCCATTGCTGTACTGGCAGCCCCTACTGCAGGCGCTTTGGTAGAATTAAAAAGTGAAGATGTGGAAAATCATCCCATTGTATCAACTATTACTAGTTTCACATTTGGTCCGAAAACCAAAGTTATGGTGGATGGAGAAGTTGTTGCGTTGGCAAAAAATGAGGAAGCGGCAAAAGAAGCGTACAAGGCGGCACGACTCGCATACAATAAGGATGGCGTGAAGCTTTTGGATGTGGATGTAACCTATGCTTTGGTAGATAAAGAAAAAGATGAGAAAGCGATCAAAGACAAGAAATTCCTTCGAGATGAGAAACTAGAAGCGGTGATTTTGGAGAGCTTTGATGCATATAGTGAGCAGGACAAGTCTTTAGCCTATACCGTGCGTATAGATGAGTACACTGTAACCGTGGAGGATATGTCTGATATTGTCGCTGTGTTGGAGGATGCACAGGGAAAGTTCGATGAAAATGATAGATTTCAAGTGGGATTGAAACTACCGAAAACAAGAAATGTAACCATGTATGAGGTAGAGGTGACAGAGAAGGATGCCAGGGAGAAATCAACGGCGCAGAAGGAAGAAGCTACAGAGCAGAAGAACACAGAGCAATCGACAACGGAACAAGCTGAAGGAGAAAATGTAACTTCGGAGGATGGTTCCGAAGAAGGACAAGCTGAGGAAACAAAAACGGTGGATGCAGATGTTGCATCCCAGGCGGCTAACGATGGTGTCAAATATGTTGGCTTTTCTGAAAAGATTCAGGTGACAGAAACATATGTGAGCAAGGATCAGATTAGCAGCAAGGAAACCACCTATGGAGAGTTGACAGCGCAGAATATGGAACCAGCCATCTACGTGGTACAGCCGGGAGACAGTCTTTCTGGCATTGCGGCAAAGTATGATATGTCTGTAGAGGATGTGAAGGCGCTGAATCCGGGAATTGAATCGGATGATAACATTTATTATGACGACCGGTTAACGGTTTCAGTACCATCTGCTGCAGTGGAGATTTTGGTGCAGAAGCAAGAAACCTATAAAGAGGATTATTTTGCAGATGTTGTATATGAAGATGATGGTGATATGTATATCGGCGAATCAGAAGTGATTCAGGAAGGACAGTCCGGAACCCATACGGTGACAGATTTGGTTACCTATAAGGGTGAGACAGAATATGAAAGAGAACAGTTACAGGAAACAGTGCATGTGGCAGCGGTGGCACAGGTTGTGAGACGTGGTACCAAGTCGAAACCGACTTATATGTATCCATGTACCAATTGGCCAATTACCTCACGTTTTGGATATCGTTGGGGAAGATTGCATGCAGGTACAGATGTTGGTGTGCCAACAGGAACCACGGTTCGTGCATCTCGAGCTGGACAGGTTACGGTTGCAGGCTGGCTTGGAGGCTATGGTAACTGTGTGATGATTGACCATGGTGACGGCGTTGTCACTGTGTACGGTCATTTAAGCGAGGTTACCGTTAGTGTTGGGGAGTATGTGGATCAGGGAGAGAGAGTTGCTCTGTCTGGTAATACAGGACGAAGTACGGGACCACATCTTCATTTTGAGATTCGTATCAATGGATCGCCAGTGGACCCAGAACCATATCTGCAGGGAACCGCGAGTTAAAGATGTGAAGATAGATGCCTGGAAGAATTGGCATGATTCGCGACAAGTTAATGAGGATTAATTAGAATGAATTTATATTTTCAAGAAGCAACAAAAGAAGATATCATTGAGATTTCCAGATTATACAGTGCAGCTATCGGAACCGAGGGCTGCACTTGGTCGTCTGACTATCCCAATGCAGAAATTACCCAGGGGGATTTTGAAAGAGACGATTTGTTTTGTATAAAGACCGATGAGGGAGAGCTTGTGGGCGCCATATCGGTAGATGACGACAAGGAAGTAGAGGTGCTGTCTTGTTGGTCGAAGGATTTGCAACCGGCGGCAGAATTAGCCAGACTTGTGGTGAAGGAAGGTTTTCAAAATCAGAGTATTGCTAGAAGATTGCTTTCTGATGCGATGGAGGTGCTAAAGCATAGAGGTTATAGGGCGATACATTTTCTGGTAAGTCCAGGCAATGAAAGGGCACTTCGTTCCTATGCGAAACTTGCTTTTACACATTGTGGAGATTGTGATTTGTACGATCACCATTGGTATTGTTATGAAAAGGCATTGTGATTGGATTCAGATGTATCAAGTAAAACAGGGGACATATCAAATCGATATGTCCCCTGTTTTGGTAAAAACCATTATTCATCATCTGATTCTTTTTTCTTTTTCTTCTTCTTAGCAGAAGTGTGATTGTGGGTATAGCTTAACCCAGTACCTGGAAGGCCGATGGTTGTGGTTCGTTTACCTGTGGTACTAATGGTGTGACGAGCACCTCGTTTTCCGATGGATACACTAGCACTTTTCTTTCCTAGATTAATCTTCACACCTGGTAAAATTGTAAAGCTTTTTCTAAAATTCAACCCCATAATGAATCCTCCTCTTGTGATTATGATAGTTATGCCATGACAGCGGTCAATGTATGGTACATTGTCATTCTCTAAAATGATTCCTTATCATCTAGTAGATTAGGAGTCATCGCATTCAAAGGAGACAAAACACTTCGACCTAACTGTTTTTCCAGTGCTTCTCTGGCACCACGAGCAATTTCTCCGCCTTGGACTGTAACATCCTGTGCTTGCTTGTAGCCTTGTGGTTTACTACTCTTAGCTAACTCCGTTGCGGATACCTCGGCAAGCTGATTTAAAACTAACTCTGTATTAGTCATGTTATCACGAAGATTCTCTTTGTGCAATCCTTTTAATTGCTTGTATTGTTGTACGGTTTTACCAAACCAGGTTTGTGTAAGTATATTGGTTAATGAAGCATAATCTTTGGTATTGGAGATACCGGCACGTTTCCACTCATCTGTTAATTCTTTGCGCATCTCAATGGTACGTAAGCGCTGTGTAATCCATGCATTGGAATATCCTTTTGCTTGGTAATATGCAACGCCGCGTTGGAGTGCTAGTTCGGGATCAGCTATCTCATCCAAACGTTCCTTGCCAACCAATGCAAGCCATTGTTTAAATGGTTCTGCTTTCTTGGATGGGATGGATTGGATGATACGTAGAAGTTGTTCAGTATTGGCGCAGTCGGTAAGTCGCATCTTACCATCGCTGGCTTTTAATTTGAACTGGTTACAATTTGTAACCGGTTCATTTCCTTCTTTTAATAATCTGTTTTTAAGCACCTTCCAATAATTTCTTGCATGTTGGTAGTCTTGCAAATCGGCTAACACCTGACACACATCCACAATAGAAAAATACCATTCTTCTTGTTGCGCATGCCATACCTTACGAACGGCATCGTCATAAATGAATTCTAGTTCCGCTTGATTTTCGATTGTTTCTTCATCAACTGGCACAGGAACTGTCTTGCCAGTTTCATCATCATATACAAAGAATACGATACGAAGCACCTACTTTCTACAATACATTATTTGATAATGGGTAACTACAATGATGGATACATTGCTAGTTGTCGTTTTCCACATACTTTTTGATTTCTGTTAATTCTTTCATGCGTTCTTGTGCGATTGATTGCCCTTGTTGGCTTAGTTTTCGATAATAGAATAAAAGTGTTTCTTCTTCGTAAGTAATGCTATCAATCTCGACAACATGACTATCATCCCTAGTTGGAGAGGTAGATGACAAAGTATTGTTATAATCTAAAAAGTATTCAGGAGTTGTTTCAAGAGCAACAGCAAAATCTTTGATTTTCTTTCTTGGAATATCATTGACACCTGATTCAATTTTGTTGATTGTGGTTTTAGATTTGTAACCTAGCTTTTTAGCTAAGTCCTCTTGTGACAATCCAAGAGATAGTCGTCTTTTTTTAACTTTGTTACTAATGTCAGACATAATGAACACCTCCAATATAAGTGTATAATAACAAAATGGTCACTTTTCGTCAGTATCAAAACTAGAGGTTGACGAAAAGTGAGTCTTGCGTTTTCATTCAAACTTGCTACAATAAATGAAACCTTAAAAATTCATTTAAGGATTATTTAATAATTTCCATTGTATTCTTACAGCAGAACATGAGGAAAAGGAGCACATCATGAATAAGAAAATATTAAAAAAAGACTTATTACGTAAAAAATCCATGAATTTCATTCTGCTGATTTTTGTTACGCTTGCCACAACATTTATTGCAGCAAGTGTCAACAATATGAAGATTATCACAACAGGACTGGACCATTATTTTGAGGTGTCAGGTGTAAGTGATTATCTCATTAACACCATGAGTGGAACCAATGGAGAACCCACAGACAATGACTTGAGATTGGTGGCTTTTTTAGAAGAAAATGAGCACATTGACCACTACGAGGTGGACGGTGGCTTGATGATTTTTGAGGACCAGCTTGAAAATATTGGTGATTCTGAATTGGAGCTTATCAATACCCTTACAGTATTTAGTATTGAGAGTGACCAACAAACCTATTTTGATGAAAAAAACCAACCCTTGACAGAGATTG
>JAZSPZ010000042.1:0-115658 GCA_045537735.1 Lachnospiraceae bacterium | reverse complement strand
GCCCATGTCATCATAATAAGTGGTGGTGGTGTATTTCTCATTCCCAGCCTGTACCATTGTAGTTTCCACAAGACCTAAGTCGTTGTAGGTGTAGGTGGTGATGTTACCGTTTTTGTCCTTGACGGATTCTAAGTCTCCTCTGCCATTGTAGGAATATTCCACAGTCCGTTCCTTGGCATCCTGTTCCGTGGTAATCTGTCCTCGATTGTTATAACTATATTTGGTAATATTCCCATTCTGATCTTTGACAGTCTCAATCAGTCCACTCTCCGAATAATAGGTACATGCCATACTCTCTCCATTACAGTTTTCCATGGTGAGCATGTTGCCATCTCCATCGTAGGTCATGACTGTTTCCGCCTTCGTGTCATCCATTAAGCTGTTCTCTATAGTGGTCATGTTGTCGGAACTGTCATAACCATATACCACGGAATAACCATTGGCATTATGCACTGCTGTCTGGTTGCCCTCGGTATCATAAGTGGTTAGCGTCTCATCCCCTGCTTCATTCACGCTACAGGTAACATTACCATAGGCGTCTGTAATGGTTTTCTTTATGGCTCCTGAACGGGTAGTTACCGTAGTGGTAAGACTTCCGGTCTGCTCATTCTCTTTGTAAGCAAATTTCGTGATGTTTCCAAGGCCATCCTTCTGGCTTACCACTCGCACTGCCTTTCCTGTTACATTGATAATCGAGTCGAATTCTTTGTATTCATTCTTTACATAGGTATTGCCACTATCGTCTGTTACTGTGAGAATTCTATGATTTTCGTCGTAGGTGTAATAGGTATGCTCACCTAAGGCATTGGTAAACTGCTTGAGGCACTGGTTCTCGTCATAATAGAAAAATACCTCTCTACCTGTATGGTCTTCCACCCTTTCTACCATCTTATCATCATTGAGATAATAGGTAAGCGTTCTCTCACTTACCACATCCTCCACAACGAACATGTCAGAGCCACGCTCAATGGACACCTGTTTGCCATCCTTATTAGTAATCTTGACAAGGTTACCTTTCTTATTAAAGGAAAGCACAGTATCTGCGTCATCTGTAAGAGTAAAGGTTCCGTTGTCATTACGCTTTAATACATACCCTGCCTCATTCTCATTGAGACACTTGAAGTTTTGCTTCATTGGTATCTCACTCATGTCAAGGTAATAGTACCCCTTCTCGTCTATCTTGTACTCTGCCTTTTCAAAGTCCTCCATTAGGAAGGTGTAGTAGCCTGTCGGAGACACATAGTATCGCACCGTACCATCTTCCATATCTAAAAGTCTTGCTTCGTAGTTATGGGTCCAGCCATATCCAAACTCTCCTACTTCTAATACAGCGTTGGAGTCATACTGGAGGTTGGCGCTAATCGGATTCACACCCTGTACGGAAAGAGCAGTCAAGGAATCCGTATAGGCACCGGTGCTGACATTCACCGGGTCTGCCTCCTCTTGTTCCGGTGGCAGATACTGGTAAGTCATAGCAGGGACTGCTACATGGGAGCTCACAGGGGAAATCCCCACCTGCACGCCAAGGTTTTCTCCTGATAATACTTCATATTCGTACTTGACAAGCTCCATGTAATCTCTGAATTTTTCACCTTCCACAGGGATGCTTGTTCGGTACATACCGGATATGGATTCTCCAGGTCTCAAACAGTCCACTACAACGGTATCTCCAGCAGACATCACAGGAAGCTTCTTGTTCCCCTTTGCGGTCGTAGCATAAGCTTTACTATTTCCAAATTGGGTACCAAAGGAAGTTTTGATATTATAAAACTCTTTGTTTCCTGTATTCTTCAATACTATGTAAACATAATAAGCTTCCTCCTTCTCTGCACGGTCCTCTGGCTGGAAAATCAACTCCAGCCCCTCTCCGGCAGTCACTTCAAAGGTATCGGAAGTAAAGTTCGCTGCAAAGTCTGCTGCAAAAGGCTGTAACACACCGTTAAGACTTGCAGTCAACTGATATGCTCCTGGTGCATCACCCTTGATGTACCATGTGGCACATTCACTTTCTCCACCTCTGATATCTGGTATTTTCTGTGTGTAACTCTGTCCTGTCTTTGTTCCTGCCAGACTTAACCCTGCAGGTAATCCCAGCGTTGTTTCTAAGTCCCGTGCCACAATGGTCTGACTGTTTGCGTTGTTATAGACAATCAACGTTGCCTCATACATATCCTTCAGCCATGAAATAGAGCTTGTCACACAGATGGTATAGAACAAATCACTGGTTAGTTCTTCTTTTTCCTTCTCGACTTTATCTGGGTCGGAATTACTTTCTCCACCAGGCTTGTTTCCCTCACCAGAGCCTCCTGTATTCACATGCTTCTTGGTTTCCTTGAATACTGCTGCATTCGCTGGAAGCAGTGGCATCGTCACAACCAGCGGTCTTGATGCCGGCATGAAACCAAGCTTTGCCTCTACCGTAAATACATGCTGATTTTCCGGTGCATGGACGTCAATCCCTGCTGCTACAATTTCTTCAAAAGTAAGCTGTCGAACCTCAAAATCAGCTGTCATAGTTTCTCCATCAGGCAGTGCAAAGGTATAATTCTTTTCTCCCTGTAATTCAATCTCTACTTCCACTTCCGTCGCCACATAACCTGGCTTATACAATGCCACCCGGTAGGTTCCTGGTTTTTGCATAATGGTAGCATTACCAGTTGCATCGGTGTAACTGATGTCATTCTTTTCATCAGATGTATTCACATAGACAGATACCCCATCTAAAGGTGTACCATACTGGTTAGTTACCTTGACAACTGCCTTGCCTGACACACTCTTTGGTAACACTGTAACCTTCGCTGTCTCATATGCACTGTTTCCAGAGTTGTCCGTCACCGTCAATGTCACATAATAATCCCCAGCCTTCTTGTAAGTATGGATTGGGATTGGACCATATTGCAGGTCCGTTCCATCCCCAAAATCCCATTCGTAGGTGGTAATCTTGTCATTATCCCTTGAATGCAAACCATTGAATGCCACTTCATATCCCACAACAACAGAGGTATCCACTCGTAGTTCCACCTCTGGTGCTCGGTCATCCACCGCAAGAGGGTTTACATACTGTAATACCGACTCTGCTTCATTTCCTGCTTGATCCTGTATGACAAGCTGATACACATAGGTGTAGTTCGGATGCACATCCAAATCTTTATACATCAAACGGTCTGTACCACTGGTAACCACAGTAAAGTTCTCTTCGTTGATATTTCTCTTGTATAAAATATAGTACGTACCTTCTGTACCAGAATAACTTAAGTTGGTACACCAGTTACCTTCTGTAGCATAAAGCTGTGGTGTAGGCAGATCTATATTGCTGATATAACAAGTGGAAGTATATACCTTACTGACATTTCCAGCTACATCCTTTGCAGTTACTAGGAGCTGATAAGCTCCATTGGCATATACCGTTGTATCCATGTTACAGGTGACCGTTCCACTGCTGATATCACTTGTCACTGTTCCAATTACTGTCTTGGTTGCATCCGACGTCTGCTCTTTTATGGCAAACTCCACAGAAGCAATCCTGTCATTATCTGCCACGTAGGCTGATAACTCACAATTACCAGAAATATAACTTTCCTTTTCTGGTACAAGGCTATACACACCTGGTGCTTCATCATCTGGCATTCTCTGTGCCACAGTCACATTGGAGTAATCACTGACATTCCCTGCATAATCCATCGCACGGATTTTGTAGGAATACGCAGTGTCATAGGCAGCACTTCGGTCATAATAATCCATAGAGGTGACACCGTCTGCAATGCAGGTGTATCGGTTCAGTTCTTCCAGACTTCTGTATATAGAATAGCCTGCAATATCGTTTTCCACTGGCTCATTCCATGTGAGATGAATACTACCTGTATCACTTCCTGCAACCAGATTCTCCACTGTGGATGGTGCTGTCTTGTCAATGACATACTGCACCACAAATTGATTCGCATCCCCTTCATTTCCACTTGCGTCCACACCATAGGCACGGATATACAAATCACCCTCCTCTATGGTTTCCAGTGGATAGTCATATTGCAGGGTATAATCCTTAGATGGTTCTGACAAATCAACTGTAGTGACACTGCTCCAGGTTTTCTGGTCCACAGAGCTTTCCACAATCACCTTGGCAAGACCATTGTTATCGTGTACGGTTATCACCAACGGAATCATATTGTTGAAATATCCACCATTTGGAATAATTCTTGTCACGTGAGGCACAACTGTGTCCTCTAACACTTCCACGGTAAGTGGCTTAGACGCTTCTCCTACATTTCCTCTCGTATCTACACCGGTCACACGGTATATATGGATGCTACGTGGCTCCAAGCCTTCCATGGCATATCCCGTTACTGTGGTAGTCCTTGCAATCTCTTTCCATACACCATCTATTTCTTCCTCCAATAAGAAGTATGAAAAATCATCCTCCTCCGGTGCATCCCAACGAAGAATGATATTAGTGGCAATCACTTCCGCAGTGAACTGTTCCATCTGCTTGGGGCCCACGTTATCCACCGGATAAGTCTTAACATATTCCTCTTCATTTTCATTGCCCGCTGTATCTGTGACAGTGATTCGTAACGTCACCTCATCTGTATACGCCGTTGTATCTAATTCATAAGTAGCGATGCCATTACAAAATGTACCTTCCCACAACGGCTCATAATCATCCCCTATCTCGTTATAGACTTCTATGGATGCCTTACCTAATTCCTTATTATCCCTTGCCTGAATGGAAATGGTTGTCTTACCATGGATTGTTCCCTCTATTGGTTCCACACTTGTAATCACTGGCACACTTTCATCTGCTGTTCCAGTCACTGTGACTGCTTCTGATTTTTCACCAATGTGACCATCCATGTCATAGGCTGCTACATAATAGGTATATGCCTTTCCATCTTCAATGGTTTTATCATAGTAATAGGTCTTTCCTGCCTCCGAAATATCTGTAAGCAGTTCCTCTTCTTTTCCTTCTTCCTGACGGTAGATATAATATCCTGCAATATCCACCTCCTTACCTTTGGCATAACTAATTACCGCTACGCCATCCTTGACCTCTGCACCCACTTCTTCCATAACAGATGGCGCAGTCTTGTCCACATAATATGTATAGGATTCCTCTAGCACATATCCACCTGCATCCGTAATCCGCACTAGCACCTCTACTTCTTCTTCGGATAATACCGTTGTGTCAAGTGCTCCGTTTACCACAATCTCTTTTCGGTAGGCAGTATGCTCTCCTACTGTTTTAGAAACCAGCGTAGTGTATTCCTCTTGTCCTTTTTCGCGATAACCCATATACACCTGATATCCTGCACTGCTACCTGCATTTTGGAATATCAATTGTAAGGTTGCCTGTGCTCCCGAAAGTTCCCCATAGTTTGCAGGAGACATCTCTTTGATGGTAATCCCTTGGGTATAGAAGTCTACAGCTTCTGAAAGCTCTGACTCATTCCCTTCGGCATCATAGGCGGTCATCTGGTAACTGTAAAGACTGTTTACGGTAAGACCGGTATCCAGATATTCCGTGCGGTTTGTGGTGCCGATTTCTTCACCATTGCGATAGATACGATATCCCACAGTTTTCACATTGTCTGCTGGTTCCCTAAAGCTGAGGCGCAATGCTGTTGCCATTCGCTCCGCAAGCTCCATGGATGCCGGTGTCTCCGGCGCCTCTTTATCCTCCAAAGTGGATACTGTGATGACGTCTGATGCCTTAGAAGTGTTTGTGATAACATCCTTGGCAATCACATAATAGGTATAGGTAGTTCCTGGTGCCAGATTCTTATCCACATAGGTTGTCTTAGACAATGACATGATTTTCTTATCATTGCGATACAAATCATACCCCGATACACCATAGTCATCTGTGGCATCTTGCCAGCTAATGGTCGCCTTGGTATAACCTACATTGGTTGCAGAAAGGCCTGTCGGGGTAGATGGTGGTATGATATCCAAAATCTCTTCCGTTAACACCTTACACATGCCTTCCACCTCTCGGTTAAAGACATAGTAATCCCTTGGTTTGGTAAGTGTTAGATTCTGGAAACAAATACCTTCTGCTACCGTAATTTCTTGCACATAAGTTGTTCCCTTGGCGGTAATCTTGCCGCTTAATGTAGTAGTATGGTTGTCTCCTGTTGTAACTGTAATACCTCCCATATCCACGTTACCCTTGATTTCAAGATTTCCATCAAGGAGGTTTAGTTGTCCTTTTCTCGCAGTAAAATTACCAGTAACCTGTAACACATCACCGGCATCCTCCATGATAATATTAGGATAATGAGAGGAATTGGTACCACAGGTAAGGTCATTTTTTACCTGAACAATACCCCCATTGATATCTAGCGTATGACATAGTTGTAGACAATTGACTGTTAGATGCTTTTTGTTGACATCCACTGCATTGCTCACAGTCAATGTTCCCCCTACTCTCACATCTGCATTTAGCCTAGTTTCTGAATAAATGGTGAGATCGCCTTCTGTCTGTTCTATAGATAACTCTTCTCCATTATTCCAATATAGATGAGAACCCGATGCACCATGTAGCTGCTCTCCTCCACGCACCGAATTTGCAACATACAATCCGCTTACCACTTCTACACCTTCAGCAGATGTATTTTCCAAAGCAAGGGTTCCAAACCTAAAATTAGAGGCATCGTTTTTTCCTATTTCTATCCTTTGCTTCGCTGTTCCTGAAAAGAGAAGGGTAAACTCCTTGCCAAGAGAATGACTGATGCCAACATACGGACACTGTACATTCCCCTTTAGCTCTATGACACCATTTGTAAGATATGCATTATGACTCACATATGGTGCAAACACAAAATTTCCTTTAATCAACACTGTATCTGCTACATTCTTCATGGATAACATAGCTTGACTCTTTTGATATTGGTTCGATGTATTGGGATTACCTAATATATAATCTCCTTCCACCTGTAGCGAGCCACCATTGACATGAATCGTACCATTTCTCTGTGTTAGATTGCCCATGACAGTCAGAGTATAACCATTCAAATCCATGGTGCCCCCAAGAATGTTCAAATCCCCCTGTATTACAGTATCCTTCGTAAGGGTGTAGCCCATGATACCATCGTATGGGAAGGATAGCTTTCCATTCTCGTCTACAATGGTTTCTACATTTAATAATTCTTGTGAATATACACCTTCATCCGAAGTGTTTTCTATCACTAATGTCTGGAAAACCCACTCACTATTGTTGGCTGCAATGGTCTGTTTTGTATCACCACTTAAGATGACCTGATTGGTGCCAGTTCCGCGATATCTTACATTGCCACTATAATATAGATTGCCCTTTACCTCTAATACTCCGTCTGTTTGTTCCAAAGTTGCATAGGAACCAACGTTATTCGGCGTACAATTACCATCCACTGTCAGATGATAGCCATTAAGCTTTAATCCTCCAAGCTCCACATTACCCCTGATATACATATCGTGGTCAAGGTCTGATTCTCCGCAAAAATGTACATTAGCACAAAGGGTATCATCCAATATGGTTGCATAAGACATGATTTTTCCTTCCACCGGATAACCGTTGGTACGAATGGTGCCATAGATATAAGTGTAATCCACACCTGCAAATTGCATACCTGCTGGATTATCAAGAATGAGATGGGTCATATTGATATTTCCCCAACCACACGACAATAGCTGCTTTTCCGTTCCTGTCAAATGCAATGTACATCCATTTGAAAAACTAATAGTGGAAGGCGCAGTCTGGACAAGATTCTTCTGTATCTGGAAAACGGTGGATGCGCCCGTAATATTACCTGCAACATTCCAATCCCCCTCCACACGCAGTGTACCTGCATCTGCAGAAATACCACAGGACTGATTATAATCCCCTTGAATAGTCAATGTGCCATTCTTTAGGGAGAGATCGCCACCTTTGTGATGAAAGTCTCCTGTAATGGTAAGCTGATGTCCGTTCAAGTCCATCTCTCCGCCGGACAAGGTGAAATCTCCTTCAATGGTTTCATCCTGTGTCAATGTGTAACCAAGGATTCCTCCATTGGCAAAGGTAACCCTGTTATTGGCTGTATTATCAATGGAATAATATTTTAAGTCCTTTACAACATATATCCCCTCTTCACTAGTATTGTTGAGCACTAGCTTTCCAAAGGTATGGTCTGTCGCATACATGGTGATAGTCTGCTTTTTTGTTCCATTTAATTCAAAGATAATATCGCTGCCCATACTCACCCTATCGGAGTTACGGAAGGTGACATCTCCGCCTACCTGAATATAACCATTGCTCATACTATAGTTGGTCCGAAAGCTCGCATCATTGGTAACTGTCAGTTTGTCTTGTGCATATTGCATCACTACATTTCCTGCAATACCATCCCACAGAGCATCACATTGGAGATGGCCTTTTTGGACATATATTTTCGCATCGACATACAAAGTCACATCCTTATGAACGGTTAATGTATAGCCAGCCATATATAATTTTTGACTGGAATTCATCGTGAGATTTCCATCTATCTCCAGATTGGAAGCCAGTGTAAAATGATCAAGCACTAAGACATCACCCTGAAATTGATTGTTCGAAAAAACAGTATTACTTCTAATGCCCAACATGCCTTGGAAAGGACCATGTTGTGTGACGGTTTTGTTGACAGGTAAAGTACCCTCAGTAGCCACACCTGCCGTATTGCGAAACTCCACATTGGAAAGATAAGAATTATGTATATCTGAAAAAGTAACATTCTGCTTCTCATCACCACTGAAAATCGTTGTATGATTCCCACTAGCAGCATAGGAGTTCACGCCACCTGATTGCTTGAAATCTCCCTTTACCTCTAAGACACCATCTGTGAGTTTTCCAATGTGACTGGAGTTGCTGGTTGTGACAAAATGACCATCTACCAAAAGAACATCCTGGGTATTGGTCATTTCCAACACACCCCCTGCAATGGTAAGATTACCCTTCACATGCAGGCTGTGCCCATTCAGTTTCAGACTACCACCTTTGATGATGAGGTCCCCTTCATATTCCATATCTTCCTCTAGGGTAAATCCATGCACACCACCTGAAGCATAAGAAAGGACACCCTGATTACAGGTCACATTGATAACAGTAATATTGTCCTGCACCACAACACCCGCAGGATTATCTACTACTACATTCGTAAACAAACTATCCTTATGGGAAACAGACACATTCTGTATTGTATTTCCCATGAGATATACTGTTACATCTTCACCACAGGACAGACTGCTGCCATTGCCTGTCACATCTCCCTTGACCTTTAACGTCATATTCGTAACCTTACAATTGCTGTTGACTATCAAATCTCGTTCCACCTGTAAAATGTTTCCTGCACCCTGTAGGTTGGTATTGGCAGTCACATTACCGTGGACGACAACATCCGATACAAACGGTGTTCCAGACATCACTTCCACGTTGCCGTAGATGTGCGCACTTTGTATCACGCCACCTTCTAGTCGCGTACCACCAGATATATTGGAAGACCCATGAGACACACTTCCTGTAATTGTAATAGGCTTTGTCCACTGCACACTTCCACTTTCCGGCTGTGAAATCATAAGGTTTGCAAAACGAAGAAAATCTCCCTTATAGCTTTCCCCAGTCTCCATAGTCTGTAAGCCATCTCCCGTCAATTGTAGGACATGGTTTTTACTGGTTTCTGGCAACACTGGTGTCATGCCACCTAATACCTCCAAAGAACCTTTAAGTTCTATGGTTCCTGCAACAAGGGATTCCTTTGTACTTCGAATTCCACCATAAAGCCAGTCCCCGTGAATCAACAGATAATCCCCTTCTTCTAACATGCGAAGTGTTCCGGAACTGTAATCCGCTATAATGCTTTCATTTTCTTGATACATAAGTTGTTGCGCATAGTCTCCCTCTATGATGAGACTACCACCGTTCATAACAATGGTTCCACCTGCGTGAGAAAAATTCCCTTTTACAGTCATTGTATAACCTGCAAGGTCAAGGGTTCCATGCGTCAGACAGAAGTCTCCCTCTACTTCCATATCCTCTGATAATACAAATCCTTTCTCACCCTCACACATAAAATGTAACTTGTTTTCTTCATCTGTAATTTGCTCTGTCATGAGCATATGCTTAGACAATACACCTTCTTCACTTGCATTATGGATGACAAGCTGTGTGAGCTGCATCTTGGAATCTGTTGAAATATCAATGGTTTGTGCTTCATCACCACTTAAAATTACTTTGACATTTGAACCAAATACACAATCACTGTCACAATAACTACCATCTGCTCCAAGAATGTCTCCCTTGATTTCAAAAACACCCTTTTCTCTCTGTTGCGATTGTACATAGCCATTGGCATATATATAATCACCATGAATCTCAATACTATCATTATGGGATTCCATACAAAGCCTTGCATTGTTGGTTTCCCTGTAATTGCCTGTAGTCATCAACGTACCTGATTCGATGTATAGAGCTCCATTGACATACACATCCCCATATACCGTCAGATTATATCCATTGAGATGCAGGTCCTGGTTGATGGTCAAATTTCCCACTTCCATATTTTCAGACAAGGTGGTGACACTGTTCACCGTCATATCTTCATATGTAATTTCTTCTGTTGGTTTTTCCGTGGAATCCTCTGTTATAGAATCCTCTGTTATAGGTTCCTCCGCCACAGGTTCTCTTGTTGTAGGTTCCTCTGTTATAGGTTCCTCTGTTATAGCCCCTTCACTCTGGGTTGCATGCACTTTGACAACCCCTGGTTGAAGTTGACCTCCAAAAGAGTTGATCCCCATCACAACGAGAAGAAACCATGCGATGCTTCTCGTTATGTGTTTCTTTTTTATTCGTTCTCTTTTCATATGTATCCCTCACAATATCACTGTTATGATTTCACTTTGATTTTCTTTACTTTGCTATATTTCGTATAGATTTTCTTTCCTGCTTTTGTTACCAGATAAGCCCGAATTCTCACATAATAGGTTTTCTTCTTTTTGACCGTCCATTGCTTGCTAACAACAGATTTCTTTTTGTTGCACTTAACCGTTACATTCTTTGCTTTCTTGAATGTCTGATTGGTTGCATACTGAATCTGATAACCTGTTTCTGGATAATCTCCTGTTTTTGTCAATTTTTTTATCTGTATTTTTAGATATCGTTTTTTCTTTTTCTTGCTCTGCTTCAGGGACTTAATCACTGGCGTTCTCTTTTTGAATTTGTTATATGCCTGTAACTCTTTTTCCATACTATGCTGCCAATCCTTAGGATCTATCACAACAATGGGATCCTTCGACCAGTCAATGGTAATCTGTATACTGGTAGATGCATTCGGCTTTTGCGTTGTTTCAGGTTTTTGCGTTGTTTCATCTTTATTGGTTGTACCAGGCTGCGCTCCACCCGTTTCCAATATCTCTTTTTGAATCTCGTATAGATTTCCATTCTTATCATACATATAGGTAAGTATCATCTTCCCTGGATAAGTTGCAGTCTTTACCCTCCCCAAGGAATCATATGTATACTGCACCGATTGACCTTCTGCCTGCACAGTGGAAATCCCTTTTCGTCCTTCGCTATTTATTAAGTAAATCAGCGCTATCATTACGATAGTCATCATCCATTTCCAACTTTTCAACACTTCTCCCTCCATCTTCTTTTAATATCAATCTACGTTTTTAGTTTATTTTTATATTATACATCATTTCTGTTATTTGGGAAATTATTTTTTTATGTTGGTTTTTGTTGCCATCCGTGATGATTCTTCCAAACAAAATAATCCGATGTCAGATAATTTCTGACATCGGATTTTCTGCATCCTATTAAAATAACTGTTATTCTTTATCTCTTATTTTATCTCTTATTTTATCTCGCATTGCCGTATAGTGTGTAACATACTGTTTGGAAATCAATCTGGCCTTAAACAGATTCTCCAAAGTAATAATATATTCCCTTCTAGAAACCTCCGCATAACACATTTCCTTCAAAGCAAGTTCTACCTCTTCCTTGTATTCATTAATGGTAATGACTTTGTCCTTAAACATGATGTTGGCTGCGTAGATTCTCTTAAAGAATCCATTGACCATATCGGAATCCGTAATCTTATCCTTTGGCATAAAGTTTAGCAACAACAAGTCTTTGACCTGGTAAGCCGAACGGTTGGTGATACAAATATCCGGATAAATGGTATATAGATTCTTTACCTTCAAAGGATCATTTTTCAACTTTGCATCATGGTAGTCTGGCAAATATTCAGCAAATACCTTTGTTACAAGGTTTTCCTTTTGAAAAGCGATATACTCACTGGATTTGTCTGCCTTGACATTGGGTTGATAACCCATATTATGAATCAGTTCTCTGGATATGGTTATCTTTCTTGGTTCTTTTTCCAACAGCAAAAGAAATACTTTATTATGGGCTCTCCATATAAAAGCTGGACACTGCTTAATGTGATAGGTTTCACTGGAATCGATCATGATAGGACGGTGATCCTTCTTAACATGGTACTTCTTCTGAATACGTTTCATCACCTTCTGATTATAATTGGCATAACGATTGACATCCTTTAACTCTGTTTCCAGCGTATCTGCCTTTTTGTCTTGTTTCTTTTCCTTTTTCTTCTCCGACTGTTCTCTCGCTGTTTCCTGCTCGCTTTTTGTATGTTCCTTCTTGCTCTTCGCTGATTGTGGCTTACTCTCTCCATAGATTAATCCGTTCTTCTGGACAGAAACAGAGCGCACAGTCTCCTTATCACCATCCCTGTTCACCTCTGCCACAAAATCATCATCCACCAAGGTAAAGGTCTGGGAAATCATAATCGCCACAATTGCCGCAATCATACCAAATATAAATATATTAAATTCTCCAGAAATTCCTGCCACCACAATCAAAACCACTGCTAGCACAGAGAAAAATATCACACTTCCAATGCATTTTCTCGTTTCCGAATCTCCATATATTAACGCATTCCATATTCGTTTCATTCCATCACCAGCCCCATTCAAGTTCCTTCTTATCACCAGAAAACTATGCACTCGCATAGTTATGAACAATCTAATTATACAATAATCCCACATATTTTTCACTAAAAAAATGTTCTATGCACACCACTCCTATCATACATTTTAGTAACAAAATCTACCAGGTATGATATGCCCGAAAACACACATACAAACTATATGAAATACATTACTTTGTTTCTACTAATATTCGTATTGCTATACGGCATGGAAACTGTCAGCCATCAAGAAAAAAGCATTGCTGCCACAGCTACCTTCACTGACGAACTTCCCATCTATAGCGTAGATACTGACAAACCACTTCTAGCACTGACCTTTGACAGTGCTTGGGGTGATGAGGACTTGGCGGAAATCTTACAAATTCTCAAAAAACACAATGCACCTGCAACATTTTTTGTCACTGGAGAATGGGCCAGAAAATATCCAAATGCCATTCGGCTTATTGACGAAAACGGCCATGAGGTTGCCAACCACGGAAACTCCCACAAACACATGCCACAAATCACCCAGGAGGAGATGAAAACTGAGATTCAGGGATGCCACGATGCAGTCAAAGAAATTACCGGCAAAGATATGGTCCTATTCCGCGCACCTTACAGTGATTGGAATTCCGATGTCATCGCCGTGGCGCATTCCATGGGTTACGCCTCTATTAACCATTCCGTTGATAGCCTTGACTGGAAAGATTATGGTATCGACTCCATCTTACAAACAGTTTGCCAACATAAAAATTTGGAAAATGGCAGTATCATTTTGCTACATAACGGTTCTACATATACAAAAGATGCACTAGACATTATGTTAACCAACTTAGAAGAACAAGGATATGCATTTGCCAAGGTTTCTGAGCTCATTTATACATCTGATTATTATTTTGATCATACTGGTAAACAATTTTCGAATAAAAAAAAATAAGTAGTGCATACTAGATAAGACAAAGTGAAGTGAAAGATTCATTTTTCACAAAACTAATTAACTTTATAAAGGAGAGTTCATTATGATGACATTAAAGAAATTACTTTGTTTATCTGTAGTAACTTGTAGTATCTGTGTGGGATTGACCGGTTGTGGTAATAACGACAATGGTTCCACAAGCGGTAACAACGACAACAACATCGTAGGAGATACTGCAAACAACGTAGGCAATGCTGCCGAAGACCTTGCAGAGGGTGCTGGAAACGCAGTAGGAGATGTAGCCGATGGTGTGGGGAACGCTGTGGATGACCTGGTAGGTACCAATGGATTTGACAATTATGATGATGCTCGCAAATATTTCTTAGAGACAATGGAAAGCTATCATGCAGATGCACAATTCGAATTGCGTGATGAAGAGCGTGACTTAGAGGACTATCAGGAAGGTTCTAAGGGATATCGATTCGAGTTATATGACACAAGCAAAAATGAAAAAGGTGAATTTGTTGGTGAGTTCTATGTAGATGCAAACACTGGAGTAATCTATAGAGACGGTGATGATGATCAGGTGATAGAGTATCGCGGTATTGAAACTGATAACAATACTAGTCATGGAAACACTGCAAAGAAATCAGGAACAGCCAACGACAATGCCAACGATGCCAACAGCGGTACAAATGGCACCAATAATGGTAATGAAAATGCCGGAGATGCAAATGGTGGTAATACAAGTGGTGGTAACGGAAATGCCGGAAATACAAATGGTGGTAACGCTGCCACAACTCGATAATAAGTGAGTTGAAATCCTTTCTTAAATATATATAGTAAAGAACAACCCAACAGATTACATCTGTTGGGTTGTTCTTGATTGTAATGTAAAATTGGCTCTATCTGATTCTACTTTGCCTAATTCTACTTTACTTGATTTGCTTCTGTAATGCTTCCATTTTCGAAATCCACTGCATTCTGCAATGTAATCTGACTAATGGCAGCAAGTGCCTCCATGGTCAAAAATGCTTGATGGGATGTCACAATAACATTTGGGAAGGATAACAACCGAGCTGTAATGGAAGAATCTAATAATTCATCTTCTCTGTTTTCAAATACATTGGCACCCTCTTCCTCATACACATCCAATCCAACACCAAAGAACTTCTTGCTTCGAATCCCATGAATCAAATCTTCCGTGTTAACCAATGCACCACGGGAAGTATTCACAAACACCACGTTGTCTTTCATCATGGCAATGGTATCCTTGTTAATGAGATGGTATGTGTCTTCTGTCAAAGGACAGTGAAGAGACAACAAATCACTCTCTTTTAACACTTCTTCTAGTGACTTATATTCCACAAAATCCAAAGCCTGATTCGGATACATATCATAAGCAATTACTTTCATACCAAAGCCATGGCAAATTCTACACATGGCAGCACCAATCTTTCCTGTTCCAATGATACCCGCCGTCTTCTCATAAAAATTAACCCCAGTTAATCCCACAAGGCTAAAGTTGTTCTCGCGCACCTTAATATAACTTTTGTGTACATGACGATTCACTGCCAAAGCCAAAGTCATAGCATGCTCTGCCACTGCCTCTGGTGAATAACCTGGTACACGCAACACTGTCACACCAACTTCATTGGCTTTTTTCAAATCCACATTATTGAATCCTGCACATCGTAGTAAAATCAACTTTACACCAATCTCGTGTAACGCTTCCACCACTGGTGCACTCAAATCTGAATTGACAAATCCACAGATTGCATCGTATCCTTTTGCAAGAGATACTGTCTTTAAAGAAATGTCTATCTCCTGATAAGTCAATTCCACATCTGGGTAATTGTTCAGTTCCTTGTCAAAGGACTCTTTATCATAAGCTGTTGCGTCATAAAATAAAATTCTCATCTTCATCTTCCTTTCTTAACGAAATCACATTGTTTTCAAACAAACAATCTAATGATATCATACCCTATTCAATGGAAACTATACGAATAGAGCGACTTGCAACCACTCATCGAAACTGTTCCAACACTTCCTCCGCCACTTTCATACGCTCCTCAAATTGCTCGTAGAAATCTCGGTTACTCTCATACAATGTAACAAAAAATGCATTCAAAACATACATGTTAATCTGCTTCACTGTCTCCTCTGACAGCGTAGGCATCTTACCAGTCAGTCCCTTCAAAAAATAATGCCAGCAATTGATAAAAGCCTCATTCTTTGCAATATCTGGCGTGTCTATCCACTTCTTAATCTTTACCTTGGTCCGCTCTTTTTTCTTACACTCATTTACCTGTAAAAAATACTGAAAGGAACCATTATCATAGATACGTCCCAACGGAAAGATTCGGCAGATTCCCGGTCGAAGCGAATGAATGCTACAACGACCATTCTCATCTAAAAATGCACAGCTCTCTTTTTCACCATTCATCTTAAGATTGGGTAAAATCATTCCTTCTACAACATTCAGATCTAGCTTATCTAGAAGCAGTTCTTCAAATTTGCAATTTAACCCTACAGTCAAGCGATATACATCGTACGGGTCTAGTACAATGGAATTTCCCATTCCCTGACAACAAGCCGAGCAACCCTTGCAGTCATCACAGCCTACCTTTGCCATGTCATTCGCACTATATAATTTTCCATCTGAAACATCTTTCATATCAATATTGCGTTCCATATTTTCTATCCTTTACTCCCATTGAAAAAACTCCAGAACTGTCAATTGCTACTGGTTCCGCTCTTCCTTTTTCTTCAAAAGTGCATTCATATCCAGCTTCTCATTTTGTTCCGTCTTAGTCTTCTCTTCCTTT
This sequence comes from Lachnospiraceae bacterium, assembly GCA_045537735.1. Lineage (GTDB taxonomy): Bacteria > Bacillota > Clostridia > Lachnospirales > Lachnospiraceae > CAG-590. Next base: position 98,937 of record JAZSPZ010000042.1, on the reverse strand, counting down.
TTTACTTCCTTGCGCCTCTTGTTTTCCTTCTTTTTTGACATTTTTGTGTCAACGATTTCTACATCTGAAATTTGTGAAACATTGCCGTCTTTGCCTTCTTTCTTTTCCTTTGTGGTGATTGCTTTCTTGCGATTTGACTTCTTTTTTTCGTGTAATTTGCTTAAAACAGCATCTTGCACTTTTCTCACATAGAATAACAAGTCAATGGAAAAACGACGAACGATAATATCCAATAGGAACAAGATTATGGCAAGAATTAACAAAGGAATAGTTAATGATATCTTTGCCTTCACAGTCTGCTGCTCTTGTTCCCAGATATGGTCTTCTAATGTCAACTCTACTCCACCAGCCTGCTTTGTAAATGTAGTCAAATCGGTCTTTGTGTCAGTAAATTGATATTCCATGGAATACTGATTGGCATAGGCGGTATTATAATTCTTAACGATTTCTTCCCCATTCTTTTTCCGAATACTGACATTATATACACCTATTTCATCCATGTCCACTGTAGTCTCAAAGGTCCCCGGTTTCACCGCATCTAATACTATTTCCTTAGCATTTCCTTTCTCATCAGTCACAACGGCCTGCACCTGGGTGTTCTTGTCATATTCCTTCGTGTCATAGGTAATGACTGCGGTGTTTCCTTCCTTCGTCACTTCTAAACTATCGTCACCCAACTCTGTGTCAGAAACTGCATACTGAATGATGTTAGACCATAACATGGGATAGTTCTCCCATGTGGCATATTGCGCTGTCCACTGGTTGTTTCCATCACTGTTCCAAGCAATGGTACGACCCAAACCATACTGCCATGTAGTCAAAATCGGATCCTCGCGGTCTGATTGTAAAATCACATCTGCTGTTGGTTTCGGTGTTGCCGCAATATATCCTAAAAGGGCAGGACAACCCGCATCCAATACACCTTCTAACACCTCGTTGTTGCTAGTAATGGTAGGGTAAAACTCCTCATTGATCAGATAGGTCTTGGTAGACAAATACACTTCCTGCGCAAAAATTCTCGGGATGGCATTATTCACATCTGTATAGTAATAGCGTCCACCGCATTCCTCTGCAATATAGGAAAGGGTATTCTGATCAGAACCACTTCCTACAGCCACAGTGGACACGGTAATCCCTGCATCATTGATGAGCTTCAAAAGTGGATCATACTGGTTGTAACCGTCCTGACCATCTGTCAACAACACGATATGTTTGATTTTCGCATTGCTCTTTAACATCTTCAAATATGCTTCCTGCAATGCAGGATAAATGCTGGTTCCTCCACCATATCCAATGGATTTGATATCATCTTTAATCTTTTCTAAATCTGTAGCATCCTGCAATGGCACAATCCAATGATAGGAATCATCAAATGCAAGCACCCCTACTTCATCTGTATCACGTACCTCCGACACACCGGAAACTGCCGCTTGCTTTGCAAGGTCCAGCCCTGTTACACTGCTGTTTTCCTCTGAAGGAGATGTCATACTGCTAGACTGGTCAATAACAAATGCCATGGACATTTTAGGAATTTCTTTTTCTCCCTGTAAATCCATGTAAACCGGTAGCATTTGCTCTAATTCTGTTCCGCGATAACCACCTAATGCATAGCTGTTATCACCGCCAATACATACATAACCACCTGCAAAATCCTTCACATAGGAATCCAACACTTTGGCAAAACCTGCTCGCAAATCATCATAATGTGCATTCAATGTCACAACTGCCTTATACTGATTAAGCTCTGATAACGTGATAGGAGCACCCTTTGGTGTCATGGTATCATAATCTATATTGGCAGCCTGCAACACTTTTTCAAATTCTGTTGCTTCCTCCGGAGTTCCTTCCACTAGAAGGACTCTCGGTCTCGCCACAATCTCTGCAAAGGTCACATAGGTATTGTTCACAGTAATGGTATCCTCTAACGGTTCAATCACCGCCTTGTACTGTGCAATGGTTCCCTCTTCCCCAACATCTTCAAATACAAATTGATTGGTTCCTTTGGTTAAATGCACACGTTGCTGTCCCTTAGATGCTCTGCCAGCGAACAGGGATAATGTGGCATCTGTCTCCACATTGGAAGTGACTGACACTGTCACATTGTAATGGTCTCCCACATGAATCACATTTGGTGCTTCCAAACCATCAATATATACTTCACTATTTCCACTAATACTATCTTCCATGGCAATGGTGTATAATTCCACATCCCGACCCTTCAATGTGGTTGCTGCCAGGTTCATGCTTCCCTCATTTTCACTTCCATCGGTAATGAGAACCAGACGCTTTGTCACTCCCTCATCAAACATGGAGCATGCAGTATTGACAGCCTTCTCAATATTGGTAGCAATGGAAACTGGCTCCGTTGTAAACTTTGAAAATGTCTTTTCTTCCGTCAAAAACTGGTCCACTGCTGTATCCTTACCAAATGCAACAATTCCAACCATATTTTTGTCAGGCATTTGTTCCACGGCTTGCTGTAAATACTGCTCCATGGTTTCTATATTTCCCGACATACTATCCGATACATCCACAAGAAAAATCGTCTCTGCCTTCTTTTGCTTTTTGGAAACAGACACTCCGGCCATAGCTAAAATCACTACCATGAGTACTATCAGACGCACCACCAGAAATTGCATCTTCTTGTTAGAATGCACCTGTAGCACATACACAATCCATTCTATTAGTAGCAAAAGAATTGCCAATACCAGTAGCAAATTGCGAAGTGCTCTTCCACCAGTTCTCTTAAGGTCCTTACTACCTTCCACTACAACAGAATCTATTGGTGTCACATCAGACTCTTCCTCTACAGGGAAATTGTGCAACTGCTGATTCTCTTTTGCTGTACCCAACATCCAATCGCACAGCTGTGACACGAAAATAGGAAACTCTGTCTGCAATGCCAAATCTGTATTGTGAATATCAAATCCAAGCACCGCCACATGATGTGCGTCCTTTGTTCCGTAATATCCAACAACACCATTTTCTCCGTCCTTAATAACGGGACTTGCCCATTCCGGCAAAGTGTATGTATAGGCTTTGGTGATACCAAAGCTGTAATTTTCTACATACTCTGTTACGTCACTTTCGTCAAAGGTCAACACCGTATTGGTGACCTCCGATTCTTTCACAATATATCCATTTTCATAGAAATCGTTATCGTAATTAAAAAAGAGATACCCAGCATCTGCCGGCAATTGGCTTACGTCAAAATCAGCCGGTAATTCCACTCCATCAAACACATAAAGATGAAATGCTTCCTCGCCTGTTGCCTGATGCAACACATTGGCATCATCTGCTTTGTATACTTCAACATTGTCATCTAAGGAAAGGGCTTTCTCAAGAAACACATTTCCCTCTGACAGCAACAATACTCTTTTCTCAACATCCGCAATCACAGTCGTACTTTGACTGTTATCCGCAACCAAACTGTCCTTGGCACTTAATTCTGCTTTTGCAACCACACTTCCATCTGTGGCAATGACCTGTTTTGCAAAGTATACATTTTCACTTTCCTGGGCTTTCACTGTAACAGTTTGTACATCTACGATTTGTGACCCAATATACAAACTCACATCCTGTGTGATGTCCTGCTCCCCGTGGTTTGTCACTTTACAAAGAAGCTCTACGCCTTCCTCTCCCGCTGCGTAGTTTATGTAATCCAAAGAACAGTTCTCACCCTTAGAGTAAACACTTTCCACAATCAATGCAGCTTTTTCGTTACTCTTCATCCACTGGTCACTGTCAAAATCCGTATCCGTATAGCAAAGAATCTGCACATTCGGCAAATCCGCAATCACGGAACTCACCACATTGGTTGCCAAATCCAGATTCCCAGCTTCCATGGTTGTTTCCAGCTGACGTAATCTATACTTCAATGTATTCTTATCCTTGCCCTGATAAACCACTGTCGCCTCTCCCCCACAAGAAATGAGGGTAACAGTACTGTTCTCACTTAGACCATCGATTTCTTTTTCCGCTTGTTTCACACTGTAATCCAGTCTGCTAAGCTCTCCATCATAGAGATACTGCATACTGGCACTACAATCCACCACAATCACAGTATGTTCTTCCACTATGCCACCTTTTTTCAATACAGGCGCCATAAGTGCAAACATCAAAACCAGCATCAAAAGAATCTGCAAATACATCAAAATATTCTGTTTTAACTTTTCAAATGGTGTTTTTGCCTCTAGATTTTTGTATATCTCCTGCCACAATATCGTAGAGGAAAAGGGTTCATCCTTCACCTTCTGCTTTAACAGATAAAGCAAAATAATGACTGGAATCAAAATCAAAAATGCCAAAGGCCACATATTCTGTACTGTCATATACGAATCCTTCCAAATCTATTCATTTTCACTCTCGACACGTATTATTTTCCTTGCAATATACCAGAAAATCCATGTAACATCGCATTTACCAACGATTCATCTGAACAAATGCTTACATACTTTGCCCCATACTTATGGGAAAGATTTTCCAAATCCTTCTGCATCGCTACAAGCTGTTCCTTATATTTCTTAATGGTTGCGTTGGACATGGTAATCTTAACGCGCTCATTTGTTTCCATATCCATCATATTCAGTGTACCCTCATAGTCCACTTCCAGTTCTTCCCTTGCAAGCACCTGGATTAACACAATTGTCTGTTTCCGGTATGCTAGGTATTTCAACGCTTCCTCAATTCCATTTTCATCCAAAAAATCACTGATAATAATGGATACGCCACCTATCTGTACCGGACGGGAGAGAATGGTTTTACTAAGGGTTGTCTTTCCATCAAAGGAAATGCGATTCAAATCATTTAGTACATGAGAAAATGCTGCTCCACCCGTTACACCCTTTCCCTTGGTTAGAGAGTTTTCCTTCATCTCATTGATATAAATGCGGTCTAGGTTGTTCAACACAATGTAGGACAATGCACCGGCAATCTGCAATGCCATCACCGACTTTGGCTGTTCACCAAAACACATAGAGCGGCTGGTATCTATAAAAATCTGAAAAACACCCTCCTTTTCCTCCATGAATTGTTTGATGTATAGCTTGTCCGTACGACCATACGCATTCCAGTCAATGCGTCGGATATCATCTCCCAACATATACTCTCGAAAATCCGAGAATTCCACCGACGCTCCTTTGGCACTGGACTTACGTATGCCACTCATCCCCTGGGACAATCTCATATTGAGACTCATCTTCAATGTATTCAGTTTGTCAAAAAATCCTTTATCAAAAACTGTATGCTCCATATTGCTCCATCACTCTGTTTTACTTGATTTCTCGTGTCTTACATCTCTTCTATATGGTCTTTACAACTGCCATTATTTCACGAACCACATCATCTGCACGGACACCGTCAGAAATGGCCTCAAAATTAAGTGCCAGACGATGACGCAACGCCGGATAAGCAACAAATTGAATATCTTCAAATGCAACGTTGTATCTGCCCTCCATAAATGCTCTCGCCTTGGCAGTCTTGACAATCGCCTGTGCTGCACGAGGACTGGCTCCATTTGCTACGTACTTCTTCGTTACTTCTGGTGCATTTGCATCCTCTGGATGCGTTGCCACCACTAACGATAACGCGTAATCCATAACCGCATCTGAAATCGGCATATCCTTAATGGCTGTACGAATGGCAATGATATCCGCACCGTTCATTACAGCATTTAATTCTACTTTCTGGTTTGTAATGGTAAGGTCCATAATTTCCTTCAATTCATCCTTGCTTGGAAACTCCACCAATAATTTGAAAAGGAAACGGTCTAGCTGTGCTTCTGGCAACGGATACGTACCCTCATTCTCAATTGGATTCTGGGTTGCTAACACCATAAATGGTGCTGGTAACTCATAGGTTGTCTTGCCCACTGTAACCGTCTTTTCCTGCATCGCCTCTAATAACGCTGACTGCGTCTTTGGTGTAGCACGGTTAATCTCATCTGCTAATACAATATTGGCAAACACTGGTCCCGGTTCAAATTGGAACACATTATTCCCATCCTCTTTGATAATCAAATTGGTACCGGTCACATCTGCCGGCATCAAATCTGGTGTAAACTGAATTCTGGAAAAGCTAGTAGAGAGCACTTTCGAAATGGCTTTTACCAACTCGGTTTTACCGAGTCCTGGCACACCTTCCAACAACACATTGCCATCCGAAAGAATCGCCAATAGCACCTGACGAATAATATCGCGCTGTCCGATAATTCCCTTCCCAATCTCTTCTTCACAGGCCTTCACCTTATCTATCATTTCCTGTAATATCTTCTCATCTACCATAATATCCACTCCTTTTTATATCTAATTCAATCCATCAAAATAACGTTTAATTCTATCCTTCATCTTGCTAGGATAATTAGAACCATTCACTTTTTTGTGTGCTTTCTCTTTATATTTACCTGAAACCTCGTCATAGTTTACTTTATTTCCAGACCATGCCTTAGATTGACTTGATTTCTGTTTTGTGCTGCTGTCATTTCCATTGGCTTTTCCCGTCAGATTTTCATCGTCACCAGCTTCTCCATCTGGAATGGTAATGTCATCTCTCGTCTTTCGCGCTCCCTCTTGACCTTCTCGACCACCATAATTCCAGCCTCCGCCAGTTCCATTTCCACTACCATTGCCGTTACCTGTACCTTGCCCTGTGCCATTACCATTTTGTCCACCATTCCCTTGGTTTCCATTTCCCTGACCATTATTACCCTGATTCTGGTTACCATTGTTATTCTGGCTATTATTCTGTTGATTGGCATTTTGATTCGCATTACTTTGATTGGAATCATTCTGGTTATTAGATTGGTTCCCGTTGTTCTGTGCGTAATTGGAATTCTGTCTATTCTGGTTCAACGACTGCGTTGCATTGGCATACGCACTATCTGAATACTGTGAATCCTTATAGTCTTCTGCAGCCTGTGCCAGTTGCTCATCACCGGTTTTTGCCGCAAGCTTTTTCATTTTCTCATAAGCTTCCTGCTTGTCCTTCTGGTCACCGCTTACTGCTTTTTCCAAGGCATCCTTTGTTTCCTCGGCAAGTTCTTCCTCTTCTTCCTTGGCAAGTTCTTCTGCTTCTTCAGCAGCCTGTTGCATGATTTCTCCTAACGTCTGATCCTTCACTTCCTTGCTTGCCATTTCCATCTTCTTGTTGATGCGCTCTTCTGCTTTTTGCAGCTCATTATAATCCTCTGCTTCCTTTAGCTCCTTCTTTGCAGTCTCTAGTTGTTCCTTGATGTCAGCCACTTCATTTTGATCCAATTGTGGGGTTTTCTCTAGCTCTTTTTGCACCTTTTCGATACGGGCAATTTCCTCCTTCACCTCTTGCTTCACATCATGCTTCACAACTGCTTCCCGCTTAGCAGGGGTGTCTAGCAAACTAGTAACCACAAATACCGCTATTAGCAACGACAATGCGCCCACACGTTTCCATTGCAAACGAATAGGAAACTCTTTTCTAATCTGGAATTGCTCCACAATCTTTACTGCATCTTTTTTCTGCAATGTACTAAAAGGATCCTCTTTTCCCCGCAAGAAAAAAGCAGTGGACAGTTTCTCCTGATGTCCCTTCTCATCTGCCCGTAATGCTGCCTGCATTGGGGATGGTGTTTTTACCATACCCCAAACAATTCCAGCAAAAAAGGACACAACAAGCACGAGGGCGGCTACCAAGATTGCATGAAAAAATGGCACCACCAACGCCATCAGCGAAACAAACACTGCGATAAACATTCCGCCTGTTACAAACCTTATTAAATAATCTATGATCAATTGTTCACGAAGTCTGCCTCTCACCCGATACACAAACTTTCTAATTTTGCTATCCAATGAATGTCCTCCTAATTGTAAAACACTCTATTTTTTCCTTTTGTTTCGTGTTACTGCAATGTTTCTTGCAGCTAATTTCAAAAATCCCAATGACACCAATAAATTCAATGTCACGGAAATTGGAATCCAAAGTTTATAAATCCATCCATAAACACCAGGCACCGGTGTGGTACCTATTTCATCAATAAATGCAGCCAAACTGGTACTACTCATGGCACGTATCAAAAAGTCCACAATTGGTGAATATGGATTGAGTAACATAATCATAGGAATGGCTCCTGCATTGTAATCCACAACATTATTCATGGTACTAAGCTGATACACCTTCCAGCCAATTCCAATATACATTATGATAGTAGTTGCAATAATAATACCAATACCAATGGATATGGTCAAAATGGTCGCCATTACAGATTTCTTCACAACACTAGAACAAAACACACCCACACTACCTACATAAATGCCAAGATACAAAAGCATGGCAAATAGTCCAAGCAGTGCCCACCAGCTCATACCACCAAGTACAAAGGAGATTGCCATCACTGGAATACTGGTAATCATATACATCATCACCACCATCATGGCAGAGCCTAGCTTTCCCACAGCAATAGAAAATGGTGATACCGGTGTGGTTAACATAATATCAAGCGTCTGACGCTCCCTTTCTCCTGAAATAGACCCTGATGTGATAATAGGAACAATCAAACTGAGCAAACCACATTCCACACATCCAAGAATCGGAAAAAGATAGCTGAGAGAGGAGTAATCATATCCTGACATCACCCCGGTCATACTGTTCGCAAACATAACCAACAAAACAATCATTGCTAAAAATGCATTGATACCCATGATGGCAAAGGACATTTTGATACTTCTCGAACCAACCATCATTTCTTTTTTCATAATCGGATTCATTCGTAATTTCTTCATGCCTTTGCACCTCCTGTAATCTCAAGGAACAAGGATTCCAAATCCTCTTTCTCGCGATAGAAATTGCTGACTAACACGTTACGTTCCACAAGACACTTTAGTAGATTGGCTGCATCTGTATCATCTCCATTAAATGCTACCAACACCTCGTCTTCTGTATAAGTTATCTTTTCTACATTTGGCTGCTCTTTCAAAATAGTAGACAAATACTCTCTACTTGCCTCTTCGTTATCATAACCAGGCGTCATTGCACGCAGACGAATAGGTTGACTACCTTTGCTCTTTTGCATAATCTCGTCTACCTTGCCACAGGCAATGAGATGACCTCTCTCCATGATTCCGATGCTGGTACACATTTCAGCCAGCTCTGGTAAAATGTGCGAGCTGATGATAATGGTCTTGCCCATAGAACCAAGATTCTTTAGAACCTCTTTCATCTCAAATCTAGCCCTTGGATCCAAGCCGGAATTGGGCTCGTCTAACACCAACAAATCCGGATTATGAATCAAGGCTCTTGCCACACAAAGTCTCTGCTTCATACCTCTTGAAAGGGTGTCCACAAAAGCGTCCTTCTTATCTGCCAAATTCACCAGTTCCAACAAGCCATCTGAAATCTCATCCACATCTTCCTTGCTCATGCCATACATAGAGCCATAAAACTCCATATACTCCATCACCTTTAAGTTATCATATACACCGAAGAAGTCTGGTACATACCCTACTTTTCTCTTAATATCATCTGGATGGGTAATGGCATTCACGCCATCCACCAAAACCGTACCGCTGGTTGCCTTTAGCAATCCACAGGTAATTCTCATGGTTGTAGTCTTTCCTGCACCATTTGGTCCCACAAAACCAAATATCTCACCTTTATCAATATGTAAATTCAAATTGTCCAGGGCCAGGAATTTTCCATACTTTTTCGTCAATCCTTGAATCTCTAACATGAATCATTCCCCCCTCGCACTAATTCTTGGAATATATGCACCATAGCCTGATGAATCCTGCACATATTTTAGCACAAGGGCATCATCAAGCATATATTTCTTTAGTTCCTGTCCCGATAGTATATTGCTATCCGTAAAAATCTGCTCATAATCACCAATTTCCACATTGTAAGCATACACATTTGCTGGCGCACCATGTCCATTGTACGCCACACCTGGATTCTCCATATTTTCTAATACCGTAATGTTTGAACAATTCTCAAAGGAATATATCGCCACCACTTCTGCACTATAAATGCTGCGATCCTTACTGTCATAATCTCCCTGTATATCAACAGCCAACTCGTCAATATTCTGGTAGTATTCGCCGATCATATTTTCATACTTTGCAGTATAGGATGTCAAAAGTACACCACAGCCTGCCTGCTTTACATTAGAGTTATCTACCAAATCAGGCTGATAAGAAGGAATGCTTGCCCAAATATATCCCTTTTGATGCGCATTCTTATCTATGGCATATCTCTCTATCATACTATTGATCTGATAACTCAAATATAGCTCTCTATCACTGTATAAACGTTGTGAAGGGTAGAAGCTTTCAAAAGTTCCATAAGCCTGTGCGGATACAACCTTTGATGGATCAACAGCAATGGTTTCTCCTTTTTTCACATCTCCCACCATACAAATATAGTTTTCAAAGGTAACAACCAAGTCCTGCAAATCATAACAAGTATTGTTGGTTACCGTTCCCTCAAAACCAGTTGTATAACACTTCAAATCACTGTCTATGGTACCAATATTGTTATCTCCATTATGACCAATTACAACACTGGTCTGTTGGAATGGCTCTGTACAGTTCAATATCATTTCCGTACTCTGACCGTTCTTTTTTAACATATAGTCATAGGAAACCCCGTCCGAGGTTGTCTCAAATAGACCATAGGTGTATTCATTCAAATTCTTTTTGAAACCAGTGTAATCTTCTTTGAATTGTATTGCGTATTTCTTTGGTTTTGGACACACAAGATTGGTATAGATTTTCTCTGATCTTGCGTGTTCCTGTAATTGCACAATCGTAAATGTTGAAATCAACGGCTTGTTCATTCGATATAAAAAGCCACTTAGATAGATAACAAACGTAAAAGCGAATGTTACAATCGGAATTGCCACCCAAATCTTTTCACGCTTATTCACAGCCTTCAATATCAGATACAACACTGGTCCTACCAAAATCACATAAAGTAATAAAATGAACCCATATAAAAGTACACTTGGACGTCTAGAACTATCTGCCAGCTTTGCCACACTTACGCCACTGTATAGTGCATCGCTCTCCACATCATTGCCATAAAATCTTGAATTCAAAGATTCTATTCTGGCAGATTCTATAATCAACTGTGCGATTGCTTGCTTATGTGGTGAACTAGCCATTGGCTCCATACCCATAGAGTATCCCAATACCACAACCCTTCCAAGACCAATTGTCTTGGAATACGCAGAACCTACTGTATCATGTATTGAAAAATCCTCGCCTTCATCCAATTCAAATCCGATGCACTCTAAATCCATAGAAACTGGTTGTACTTGTTCAACCTCTGTTGTCTCTTCAACTGATGTAGTAGATTCAGCTTGTGTAGTTGACTCTTCTGCAACAGGTTCTTCCTGTGTGGTTGGCTCTTTCTGCATGGCTGGCTCTTGCAATGAAGACCATGCAATTTTTTTCTTACTAAGTGTTCCTAAGGTTCCTGTAAGAAACTCGTCATCAAAGCAATGTAACACATTCTGATAATTGCTACCCAACCCTAGAATGAGAACACCACCATCCTGTACCCAGGTTTTTAACGCTTCGTACTGTTTGTCCGAAAGGGATGCAGTGTCAAAATTATCAATCACCATATACTGTAACATAGTCAAACCTAATGCATCCTCTGGAAAATCACTTTGATTCAATTCAAAAATACTGGTAATTGCCTGTGAAGAATCAATTGACATTCCAATTCCATCAAAATAGCTCAGGGCACTGTAATCATCGCTTAAAATACCGATACTGACCTTGGACCCACCACTCTCTAATACAATCTCATTGGTTTCCTGGTAAAGTACCTTTCCCTTTTCATCTTGAATCTGGATATACACTTTTCCATTGCTACCAATCGATGTAGGGGTAAAATGAACTGTTTTTGCTTCTCCTGCAGACAAAGAAATGTCCATACCATATGCTACTGCAGAAGTTCCATAACTTTCTACACCCGGTATAAGCACCAATCTACCTGAAAAATTCTCCTGGCTCGTTACCGTGACAGAAACCATTGCAGGCATGTCATAGTATACTAAACCGCCCATTCCATATTCTGTCTCAACGCTAAATTTCTCATTTTTCTTTGTAATCTTCTTGGTGTATGAGGATGTTGCATAAACTGTTTCATCCAGCATCCACACAAAGGCGAATAGTAACACAAAAAACGCCACAACGCGTCTCATCTTTATCGTATTCATAAACCTCTCCTTCGTTGCTTTAGATAAAATAAACCAGGTGAGCACCATTCTCACCCGGCCCATTCTCTATCATATCATATTTTCTAAATCAAAAATCTTACGTTTTCCTTAATTATATATTATCTCTTATATTCCCCCACTCTCACAAAGGATGTCTTACCTGCTTTCTCCTGCATTTTGTCATATTGCTCATACATATCCTGCACGCTGTTCTCTAATAAAAAATAGTGTTTGATATACGGAATCAGCAATCCCATCAACAATATCATCAACAGCAAAAGTGGAACGGAAAAATTGGCAAATGTATATAAGAAAACCATCGTTGTCATCAATGCAAACAATACTGTCACCACTAGGTGAATAAAACGCTCATGGGCAAAAAACGCAATCTGCACAAGATGCTTTTTCATCTCTTCCTCCCAATCTCTTTCCTCCTCTGATTCAAGCAATTGGTTTACATAACTCATATACTGTTTGATTCTATCTGCCATAGCGGTATCCTCCTTACATGCCTGCCATTATTTCCTTCACTTCAATGATATGTCCATTGCGTTCTGTACGGACAAGCACAATTTCATGATACAAGATATCTACCAAAAACTCAAGTTTTTCCATCCCATAATCCTTTCATAAAACCACAAAATGTGGGTTGACACTTCTATTCCAATATGTTACTCTACACTTACTTAAATAATAATTTCATTTTCTAAATACTGTGATAAGGAATAGTAGAATTTTGGAAATATGCAGAGAGCTGTTGGTTGGTGCGAAACAGTTATGGAAGAGATTTGAACTCGCCTTTGAGTAGCCCGCTGAACATATCATATCTGATAAGTAGGTGAGGACGGAACCCAACCGTTATATTAGGGAGGATATAAGACGTTAGTCCGTATCTGCAATGAGTGTATACATATTATGTATGAATTAGAGTGGTACCGCGTAAGTTCAGCCTTACGTCTCTAGACAAAGAGACGTAGGGCTTTCTCTATGATAGGGAAAACTTTACCATGATACTATGGCAGAGCGCATAAGATCGAAATGGTTATCATAGCTTTAACTATTCGAGACCTTATTCAAAATGCTCCGGGATTATCATTTATATAGCAGATACTACATTAAGAAAGGAAGGTAATAATTATGATGGACGCAACCAAGTATAAGAGAAATTATTTTATGCCACCTGTAGAGTCTTTAGATTGGACCAAAAAGGAATATGTAGATAAAGCACCAGCATGGTGTTCCGTGGATTTGAGAGACGGTAATCAGGCACTCATCGTACCTATGAGCTTAGATGAAAAGATTGATTTCTTCAAAATGTTAGTAGAGGTTGGATTTAAGGAAATCGAAGTTGGTTTTCCTGCTGCTTCCGAAACAGAATATGATTTTTTAAGAGCATTGATCGACCAGAATTTAATTCCAGATGATGTAACGATTCAGGTTCTTACGCAAGCAAGACCTCACATCATTCAGAAGACATTTGAAGCTGTAAAAGGATGTAAACATGCAGTGATTCATCTTTACAACTCTACTTCTTTGGCACAGCGTGAGCAGGTGTTTAAGAAATCCAAGGAAGAGATTAAGCAGATTGCCATTGAAGGTGCTAAGATGTTATTAGACTTAACAAAAAAGGATGGTGGCAATTACCAGTTTGAATATTCGCCAGAATCCTTTACTGGTACAGAAGTGGATTATGCATTAGAGGTTTGTAATGCAGTCATTGACATCTGGAAACCAACTCCAGACAACAAGGTAATTATCAATTTACCTGCTACTGTTGAGATGTCATTGCCTCATGTATATGCAAGTCAGATTGAGTACATGAGCAAGAATATGAACATGAGAGAGAATGTCATTCTTTCCTTACATCCACACAATGACCGTGGTTGCGGTGTGGCTGATGCCGAGTTAGGTGTACTTGCAGGTGCAGACCGTATTGAAGGAACATTATTTGGAAACGGTGAGCGTACCGGTAACGTAGATATCATTACCTTGGCAATGAATATGTACACCCACGGTGTAGATCCCAAGTTAGACTTTAGCAACATTCCTAAAATTACAGCACTTTATGAGCGTGTAACAGGAATGCATGTATATGAACGTTCTCCATACACTGGCAAGTTGGTATTTGCTGCATTTTCCGGTTCTCATCAGGATGCAATTGCCAAGGGTATGAAGTGGCGCGAGGAGAAAGAATTAAAGGATTGGACAGTTCCTTACTTACCATTGGATCCACACGATGTTGGTCGTGAATATGAAGGAGATGTGATTCGTATCAACTCTCAGTCTGGCAAAGGTGGAATTGGTTATATCTTAGAGCAAGCTTATGGATTTAACTTACCTGCTAAGATGCGTGAAGATTTGGGTTATGCTGTTAAGAACGAATCCGATCACCAGCACAAAGAATTATCTCCTGAAGAAATTTTAGGAATCTTCAATAAAGAGTATGTAAACATCAAGACTGCTATCAAATTAGACGAATGTCACTTCAACCAAGAAGGAAATGGTATCATTTCTACCGAACTTACCATCAAGCGCGACGGAACACCTAAGGTTTATCACGGAACAGGTAACGGACGTTTGGATGCTGTTGCCAATGCAGTACAGAAGCACTTCAACATCGAGTTTAAGTTAACCACATACGAAGAACATGCTTTACAGCATGGTTCCAACTCACAGGCTTGTGCTTATGTTGGAATCGAAACACAGGATGGTGCAACAACCTGGGGCTGTGGTATCAAAAATGATATTATCGACGCATCGGTATGTGCATTACTTTCCGCAGTGAACAAGGTGTTAGATAAAGAACATATCAAGTAATGCAACTTGAAGCTTTCTGTTTTTCAACATATTGACAATTGACAGAATTAAAAAAAGTCTCTGGGAAAATTCCCAGAGACTTTTATAATGCGTAAAGTCGTATAAAAAAGAAATATTAAATCATCCCTTAACACTACCAAGGGCTACACCAGCAATGATGTATTTTGATAAAACGAAATAAACAATAAACAATGGCAAAACAGTAAGTGATAGTCCAAGATAAACTGAACCATACTCTGTTTTGTAAATATCACCACGTAACAAACTAACCATGATTGGCATTGTATACTTCTCTTGATCAGTCAATAATACAAGTGGTGTAAACAAGTTGTTCCAGCTACTTACAAATGAGAAGATTGCCTGTGTTGCAATCGCTGGCTTCATAATTGGTAAAGCAATCTCATTGAAGATACGGAACTCTTTTGCACCGTCAATTCTCGCAGACTGTACAATCTCCATAGACAATGCTGGATACATGTACTGTCTCATAAAGAATACCATGGATGGTGAAGCGATGGCTGGCAAAATCAACATAAGTAAGTTATTTGTCATACCAACTTTATATACCATCTGGTAAAAACCAATCATTGTGATCTGTGCAGGTATCATCATGATTGCTAAGATAAAGCTAAAGAATGGCTTTTTCAATTTCCAATCATACACTACCAAACCATATGCAGTCATTGTTGAGAAATACACTGCACAAAGAGTTGAGAATGTAGAAATAATACCTGAATTCAAAAATCCTACTGCCGGATTAAAACTCTTGCCTAACAAAATAGCCAAGTTTTTAAACATATATGTAGATGGCAATAACGAAATCGCATGTTGCTGTATCTGTGTTGTTGATCTTGTTGCATTCACAAACATAATCCAGAAAGGAAGAATACTAAGTATTGCAAGGAGAATACAAACCACATAGATTACAATTTTCATAGCGATGCCACTCGATTTACGAGCTTCCATTTCACTTGCCGCTACTGCTTCTCTCATTATGCATTCTCCCCTTTCTTCTTAGATGTTGTCATTGCAGCACGCTTTGCCGATTTTTCATCATCCTTATCACGCATCAAGAAGAATGTAACCGCTGACAAAGCACAGATAATGATAAACATAATCAAACTTGCTGCTGCTGCTCTGTTATACATATAACTTCCCTTAAATGCCTGATTGTAAATAAATACACTTGTGGTTAATGTCGCATTGTCCGGACCACCCAAAAGGAAAGTCTGTGGAATATCGAACATATTCAAACCACCAATCAAACTTGTAACTAATGTAAACAATAAAATTGTCTTGATATTAGGAATTGTAACGAGGAAGAATGTCTGGATTTTATTCGCACCATCCACTTCCGCTGCTTCGAAAATCTCAGGGCTAATTCCCAAAACACCTGAAATCAAAATAATCATTGTATAGCCATACCACATCCAGAACTGAATAAAAGCAACAATACCTTTGGCAATGTTACCATGTATCAAGAATTGGAACGGTTCATCAATTATTCCAAGTGACATAAACAAGTCATTCATAGGACTCATTGGATACTGGAACATCTGATTAAATAAAAGTGCAACCGTAGCTGCCGTAATAATATTTGGCATATAGAATAACACCTTGAATATGCCTTGTCCTTTTATTTTACAACGTCTATCTGTAAACCATGCCGTCAATAACAAGGCTAGTGCAATCTGCGGAATAAAGTTTGTTATCCAGATAACTACCGTATTCTTGAAAGCCTCTCTAAAAGACGGATTTGACAATACTGTCTTGAAATTTCGCAACGGGTCTTCAAGGAAATGAATCTCAGTCATTCCCAAACCTTTTAAATCAGTAAATCCGATAACCGCTGTATAAATAATTGGATATAGTGAAAAGATTAAAAATGCAACTGTAAATGGAATACAAAAGAAATATCCGTACTTTGCATATCTAACTTTTTTCTTATTCACTCTACCCACCTCCGCTTCTTTTAATTTTATAAAAGGCAGCCGGACAACGTCGACATGTCCGACTGCCTTTGTATGAATAAATTATTAATTACTCAACGATAACATCTAAGTTGTCAGCAACCTGCTGCTTGAAGTCAGCGATAGCCTGCTCACGTGTCTTGTTACCTGCTGTGTACTCACGAACCTGCTCTCTCCAGTAAGAGTTGATTGTCTCATCGTACTGTGTTAAGTTAGTACCCTTAGCATAATCATTAGCTGGTACGAAGTAGTCGAACATATTCTGTCCACCTAAGAAATCAACAGAACCATCAGAAACTCCCATTACTGTGTTAGATGCAACTGAATCCTTTGTACCGCCTTCGCCGTTCAAAGTACCATTAGCCCACTTGTACTGAAGACCTTCTTCAGAAGAATCTAATGTGATCCACTCTAAGATATCACCTACAGCCTGTGCCTTATCAGTATCCTTGTTACCAAGTACCCATGTACCACCCCAGAAGAAACCGATTGGAGAGTCACAAACAGCCCAGTCACCATATGTACCTTCGCCTACAGCCTCGCCACCACAGTTAGGTGCCATTGTGTAGTTGATCAACCATGCAGGACCGAAGAAACCAAGAACATCCTTAGCACCTTCACCCTTCATGTCTGCGAACCAAGCATCCTGCCAGTCCTGAGTATCATTGTGGTAGTTATTGTCTTTTAACTTCTTAGAAATGTCTAAGAACTCTTCTCTCTTAGGATCAATATTAAGCTTACCGTCAACAATCCAACCTGTGTCTGAACTGTTTTCAACCGCATGCCATACATCACCATCACCAGATACGATACCGTATCCCTTAGCCTTTAACTCTTCAGCTGCTGTAAAGAACTGATCCCAACCTGGACCAATCTTCTTAGTGATTTCAGCTGGATCGTCAGTTCCCCATGTATCCTTAGCAACTGAACGACGGTAGATGAATGCTCCACCTGTTGCCTGATAACCTAAACCAACTAACTTACCATCTGGGTTTGTTCCGATATCAACTGTATACTGTGCAATCTTAGCTTCATCAAGCTTAGCTGCTACATCAATTCCAAGATCCTCATATGCTGCTGCATACTGTGCTGCATCACCCTGTGTATACTTCAATACGAATGCTGCCTCTGCTGCATAGATATCTGGAGCATCTGGACCACCTGCTGCCAATGCCTGGTCAAGAGCTGGCTGATAAGCACCTTCTGTTGTTGCAATTACAGTTGTCTTGATTTCATAAGGGAAATCTGGATGTGCTTCTACATACTTCTCAATCATTCCAGGAACTTCCTCTGTAAATGCCCATACATTAAGTACATTATCCTCTGGATTATCCTGTACGTCTGCTGCTGCCTCTGTGTCTCCTGCTGCCTCTGTCGCTGCTGCCTCTGTTGCTGCTGGCTCGCTACCAGCTGACTCTGTTGTGTCTGCTGCTCCGCCACAACCAAATAGTAAACTAGCTACCATGGTTACTGCAAGCAAGCCACTTAACATTTTCTTTTTCATCTTATTTCCTCCTTATCTCATAAAAAGATGTCAATAATTCAAACTTCAGTCCGATTTGAATTAATGTAGTCTTATTATACACAAAGAAATATATAAAATGCTTTTTATTTCTTGCTATATTTGTGTTAAAAATTGCTTTTTTGTTCATTTTGGATGACAAAAATTGCTTTTTTCATTATAATTTGTATAGAAATACAATAAATCCTACCTTTATGGATTGAAAAAAATCGAAAAGGAGTACATTATGAATCAAATTTTCAACCCCGACAACCCAATTATGCGTTTTTTGTCAAAATTTTGTGATTTGATGCTATTAAACATTCTGTTTCTAATAACATCCATTCCTATCTTTACCATCGGTGCATCCACTGCCGCGATGTATAAGATTACGTTACAAATTGTTGCCAATGACGACCCTTATATCATAAAAGGATTCTTTAAAGCCTTTCGTGAAAATTTTAAACAGGCAACCTTCATATGGATCCCAAGTCTATTCATTCTCATCTTTTTTGCAGTGGATTTATATGTAGTATACAACATAATTGATCCAGGTTACTCCTACTTACAGTTTCCAATTTGGATTATCATGTTCATTATTCTTTCTATTATGATATATGCATTCCCTATGATAGGAAGGTACAAGGCAAGTAGCAAACAGATTCTTAAAAATGCTGTGTTACTAAGCGTTGCCAATATCCCTGTAACAATTATGATTTTGGCAATCTATGCAGGAATTGCATACTTGGCATCACTTTCTGCGAAAGCCTTGATTACAACATTTAGCATCTTTTTATTCTTCGGATTCAGTGCCATTGCTTTTTTTAATTCTTTATTTTTAATAAGAATCTTTTTCAAATGCAATCCTGATGAAGAAGCTCTATCAAAGAATGAAGAATTAGAAGAAGCAAGTTCCATATAAAGAACTTGCTTCTTCTATTCTTATGTATTCTCTCCGGTTATTACAACCTGACCATCAACAACACGAATTTTTACTTTGTTTGTATCAATTCCTGCCGCTTCCAAAATCTCTTCGTTTAATTGAACTCTATGCGCTTTGTCCATAACGGAGTATTCATCATGCGCGTCATCATCCAACTCATCACTACTTATATGTGCAATCTGTTCACGAACTTGCGCTTTCATAATCTTTTCTGTACTAATCTTTCCATCCGAAATCATAACTACCCTGTCAACTTTATTTGCCAGCTTAACATCGTGCGTAACAATAATAATCGTTAACCCCATTTCTTGATTCAGCTTTCTAAACAAATCCTGAATCATATTCGATGTTTTGGAATCCACAGCACCTGTCGGCTCATCTGCAAGTAAAATATCCGGATCATTTGCAAGCGCAACTGCTATCGACACACGTTGTTGTTCACCTCCAGACATCTGAGCCGGGTACGAATTCATCTTATGCGCAATCCCGGTCATCTCTAGCAAACGCATCGCTTTTTCATGCTTTTCTCCGGCATCAAGCTTTGTAAAGTTCATTGCCGCCTCCACATTTTCTATAGAGGTCAGATAGGAATACAAATTTCTGGAACTCTTTTGCCAGACAAATCCAATTTTTTTCTTTCGATATTGCACCATCTCTTTTTCAGTCATATCTGCCAAATTCATTCCATCTACAATAATTGTACCGACTGATTGACGTTCCAAACCACCTATAATATTCATCAAAGTACTCTTACCGCTTCCACTCTTTCCGATAACAGAAAGAATTTCCCCTCGCTTCACTTCTAATTCAAGACCTTGCAGTGCCATCACTTCAACATCTTCGGTTTTATATATCTTCACTAAGCCATCGCATACAATAATCGACTCATCCGCATAATTATACATTTCTTCTTGTTTCAACAAGCTCACCATCCTCCATCTCATAAATAACATCACCAAGTTCCATCAGGTTTGGATCGTGCGTCGTCATTACAATGGTGATTCCTTCATTTACAATTAGTTTTCTGAACAGCTTCATAACACGAATCCCTGATTCTGTATCAAGTGCACCTGTTGGCTCATCCGCAAACACAACCTTCGGTTTGTGTGCAATTGCTCTCGCAATTGCAATACGCTGTTGCTCTCCACCCGACAGCTGACCTGGCATATGATTCATACGTTCATCCATACCTACAATTCGTAACGAGTTCGTAATCTGTTCATGATAATCTCCTTCTATCTCAGCCAAACGCATTGCAAACTCTACATTTTCATACGCATTCATAACAGGTATCAAAGCAACTGATTGAAAAACAAAACCAATATTGCGCCTGCGCAGTAGTTCTTTGTCCGCAGTCGTCATGTCACTATAACATGCACCATCAAAAACAACATCCCCATTTGTAGGTTCATCGAGCGCGCTCAAAATATTAAGCAATGTTGTCTTGCCGCTACCTGAACGTCCTTTTAAAATCGTCAATGCACCTCTTGGTACTTGCATATCCACACCTTTTAGTGCATAGAAATCTTCACCTGCACCGGTTTTAAACACTCTTTCAATTTGTTTTGCCTGTAAAACAATATCCATTTTAATCCTCCCCAAGCTTAAGTGCCTGTGTGATATTCATAGACTTAATCAGTTTTCTAAGTATCATAATGCACGCAAAAATCATAAGGCCAACTACTAATGCAAGCTTAATCATATCGCCCATCTCACAATGTAAAAAGATATCAATATTATGTTTTTGCGGCAGATAAACCACACCAAACAATCTAAAGAAGAGCACTGTTGAAATAATACCTACCATACCACCTGCAATAACTGATAATAATGTACTAAAAATATGTTCGTTAATGAGCATCTGATTAATTTCTTTGACTGTCATACCCATTGCCCTATATACACCAAATAGCAATTCTCTTTGACGTATTGACGAAATCCAATAAATCATAAATCCAACTGCACAAAGCACAATTGCAATAATAAAGCTAAGCGTAAACATACCATTCGTAATCTGAATAATGGAAGAATTTCGCATATCTTCAACGTCGTTTTCTACACTCTCCAACTTTAGATTTGTAATCTCCATCTCTTTCATTCTCTTTTCAAGATCTGCGACAGAAACATCTTTTGGCAATTTCATCCATACCTTATATGGTGAAACCTTAAACACATTGTATACCGTCGCATAATTCGCAACGACCAGATAGTTTTCTTTCAATTCTCCATCTTCATAATAATACTGATTATATCCCGGCCACGCATCCACAATTGCACAAACCTTACCGTACATTTCTCCTCTTGTGATGTCCGTCACGGTTGTCAAAATGTCAAATCTTGTAATTGTAACTCCATCGCCTTCCTTCACACCAAGTTTGTCCGCAAGATTACGCGATATAATAACGCCGTTGGTGTATGCAGCCATTTTATTAAGATGTGTATACCAATGCACATCTTTATTGAGCGCATCCATCAAAATTGCGGTTTCACCAAATTCCTTTGTGTGAATACCTTGCAACATGCAGTTCTCTACTCTATTCTCTTTCACACGTACTTCAGTATACGGATCATACACAACTCGTGTCATACTTTCACATAGACCTTCTTTTTTCAAAGCTTCATATTTTACATAATCCGGTTCAATATATTCGTATTCAATCGTCTTATCCGCTGTTGAATATAGCTTCTTGATCCATTTTTCACTTACCAACACATCCGCGCCAATGTTATATGTAATTCTATCAACATTATTCTTATTAATTGTTCTGGCAATATTTGCATCAAACAACCCCATTGCAACCGTCAAAACAAGAAAAACTGATATAAAGCCTTGCTTTCCAAACGTTCTTGTAATCTGTAAAAACGATGCATACATTGCCGGTTTCCATCTTTTACGACCAATTGCATAAACCAATTTCACCAAATAATGTGTAAGTCTTAAAACAACTAAACCTAATGCAATAATAAAGATTACAGAATTAAGAAAAATCATCGGGTCCATCTTCTGACCATCTAATGCATTTATTCTGATATTGTCAATATTTTGATTAAATGAATATAACAGGTATATCGAAATGCCAAGCAGAACGAAATCCACAAAAAACTTTTCCCACAATGCTTTTTTTGCAACGTTAGCCGCACTTTTCACTTCCACAATCGAAGTCTTTGATGAAGATAGTACCGGTAAAAGAATAAATACCATTCCAAGCAACACTGCCAGCAAGCCATATCCAATCATACTGATCTCAAATGGATATAAGACAAGTCCCTTAACAGAAAAACTCAAAAAATCAGTTGTACTTGCACCTAGTACATACAAGATATATCCAAGAGGTAATCCAAACACCAAGCCCATCGACGATAGCAAAAGAGATTGTAGTGCATACATGCTGATAACCTGTCCGCGGCTCACACCTCTACTTTTTAACATTGCTATCTCATTCTTTTCGGTTTCGATTATCTGACATGATACCATGTATATATAAGCCAAGACCATTCCAAGAATCGGAATCTCAAGTACCCACAACGTAATATTGATTGTTTTCTTTCCCTGCTGATATTGTTTCAGAGTACCATCTAAGGTATCTGAAAATGCTTCATCCGCTTTTCTCAGTTTCACCAGATTGTCAGCAATATCATCTGCATTTTTATGATTCACTTTTGTATAATCCAATAAAACATGCTGTTTATAATAGATTTCTTCACAGGCATAATTAAATGAAGACAATATTTCATCAAACGATTCCTGTGATATATAAATATGGTCTTCCATTTGATTCGGTTCTTCATACCAAAAATAATCCCGGCTCTCTTTTTCTTTGAAAACACCTGCAACGATCAATTTCAAATTTTGGTTGTTATTATTATGCAAACTGATAAATTCAACCTCTTCTCCAACAACCAAACCATGCTGATCCATCACCGATTCCGAAATCACACAAGGAATCCCTTCACCCGTATAACTATCGTAATCCTCACCAAACAAAATCTGTATATGCTCAGGCAAATTCGGCATATGCGAAATCCGATAGTAAAAACCCTGTTTGGAATATGTACTGACAGTACCTAATTCACGAAGATAAATATTTGTCTGCGACTCTACCACCGGTAATTTTAACTGTTGATCCCATTGTTCCTGATGCTTCTTCACGTCATCCAAAACTGCTGAAACAGAATGTACCTGCTTTACATCACACACACCATCCCTTCCGACAACCGCCGGAAACGAATTATATTGTTCGACATAATCTGCAAACAAACGGTTAATCATCTTATCTATGGAACCTTCGCGAAACATCGGATGACAGCTTAATGTAGCTACCAAAACAGATAGTCCTAACACGAGACAAATAGTCAACCATTTTTTATTGATTATTTTTTTTGTTATTTGCTTAAACATCTGTCCTCCTATTCTTGCTTCGTAACCTTAGCAAGCTCATCTCCGACATCGATTCCATCAATGACGCAATCCACACGACTTCCATCCGTTGCCACACCGCTGCTTAAGTATCTGACATAATGTTTCACGAGTTGTCCATCAACAATCTTCCATACATAGCATAGAGTTATTTCCTTTGACTTTACCTTTTCATAACATAAAACACCTTCCGGTAACACAATAACATCTTCAATATTTTTAGAAGAATATTGAACATATCTACTCGCATCAATCGTTTCAGGATAATTCGAGAAGTATTTTTCATCATCTACTTTTATATAGGCTCTTTGACCAATTCCATTCACAACATTATTCGTAATATAGACTTTGTCTTCAATCGTATTGATATAATATTTTTCTGCAACGGTATCACCACCAAGTCCTACAACCTTTCCGGTATATGTAACATCCGTTGATTCATCCACAAGTTCTACTTGCTGATTCAATGTAAAACTTGTCGGTTCTTCAACGACAAAATCTTCCTGTTCAATCTTAATCCGTTTGTCAGAAACTGCTTCAATATAAGGTTCACAAGGTTCTTCTACAATGCAGACTTTGTCGCCGATAGCAATTTTACTTCCGATGTCATAATTCATATCTTTCACTTTGCCGGTATAGTCGGAATAAACACTAATCAAACCAGAACCATTATTATTCGCACTTAATTCTGCATATTGTGCCTTCAGCAATCCGTACTGGTAATTGAATTGATTCTCTGCCAGCTTTTTCATTAACTTGATGCACTGAATCTGACACTTCAGTTCGTCTTTCATGTAAGGTCTGACAGGTTCTTCCTCCTGTTCCTGGTCTGCTGGCAACTGCTCTTTTTCATCGGACTCCTGTGCGTCTTTAGCTGTTGTCTTCTCTTCTTTCTTTTCCGGTTCATCAACTGTTGTTTCCGCCTCCGTCATACTTTCCTTCGTACTTTCAGTAGTTTCTACCTGTGTAGTGTTTTCCTGCGTACTTTCAGTTGTTTCCGTCTCCGTCACATTTTCCTGCGTACTTTCAGTAGTTTCGGCTTGCGTAGTATCCTCTTGTTGTTCCCCTTCTGCATTATCTGTTTGCGTACGCAATGTTTTCTGTATCTTGCTATCTTCTATCTTCTTATCATCCGTCTTCTCAGAAAATGGCAAATCCTCCTTTTTCTTTTCGACATCACCAGGAGCATCTTTCAATGATGCTTTCATCTTCTCCAATGTCTTTTTTTGATTGTCCAATTCTTCAATTTGTTTTTTGTATTCGTCACTAACCCGTTCCATCGAATTTCTAAGATCGGCTAGTACCGCACTTCCGGAATCGGTTTTAATTGTACAAATCAATGCACCTTCTTGCACTTCAGATTCATTGGTCGCAAAGATTTCTGCAACCTCACCCTCCCAATCTGAAAAAATCATCCTCTTTGAGGAATCAACTCTCAGTAGCTTTTGCGTTGTCACTTGGTCAGTAAAATCAGAAACCTCTGCAACATGTGTTGTGTACGTTTCCGGCACAATCGACTCCGAAGAATAGTACACGAGCTCTCCTTCTTCTAATCCGGATAGAACCTGTGTGTTTTGTTCATCCCGAATTCCGGTTTCTATATATCTGACTTCTCTTGTCTCTCCATTTTTTACATATACAAAATTGCCTTTCGTATCTTCATATAAGGAATCGTTACCAATAAACAAAACATCTTCTGCAAAATCTTTCTTCAGCAAAACAGCAACACTTTTTCCGACATCAAGTTTCATATTCGGGTCTTCAAAACGTAAACGAACAAATGGATAGATATTCCTACTGTCAGCTACAAGCTTTTCATTTGAACTATATTCATACTCATTTAATGAATACTTTTTTCCATTGATGATCGTATAGCACGATGTGTATCTTTCTAACAAACGTTCATCAATCGTATGTCCCAATTCAATATACGCATCATTATAATCCGACACAATCACAACGTTTTCAGAATTTCTCACTGTGTTTCCTTTTGATACATCCTTTACATACGTAACATAACCGCTCTTTCTCGCATAGATTGATGTATCATCTAAAAGCTCTCTCTGTTTCTTCAATTGCGCATCGTAACTCTTTATTTGATGATTATACAAAAGTCCGTCATAACGATGATTCTCTTCTAAAACATCTATCTCCCGATTCGTTTCTTTGATGCCCTTCTTATCAGATAATTCCTTAAAACCTTTTAACTTATGCTTTAGTTCTTCTAATTTCACATCGTATATATCACAATTAATTGCATACGCTGTTACGCAATTGGTTTTCTCAAAAGTAACACTTTCTATCACTTTCTTTATATAATCTGCATCAGCAGTCGCTAACACAGTGCCTTCCTCTACATACTCTCCAATATTCACATGTATATTTTCAAGCGCAGTATCCGTATCCCAAAAATGACAATACTCCATCGGTACAACCTGTCCGTTTACAAGCTCCACCCTACCTACATTTCCAAACTCTACCGGTCTGTATGATTCATTGCTTACTACCGGTTCTGCCAAATCCGGAATCTCCATTTTTTGGTCGCCACAGCCGGACATTAAACAAGATATAATCAGAAGATAGGAAATCGGCTTTATGCGTTTTCTTGTTCTATTCATCATTTGACAATCACCACCTTGTCTCCCGCATTTACTCCCGATTTGATAATTGTGTTACCATCTACCGTATCACCAATTTTAACTTCTAAACCGGAACGAAATCCGTCTTCATTTATCACATATACGTAATATTTACCGTCTTTTTCAAAGATACACTTTTCAGATACATACATAACATTTTTTAATGTTTCTTTTTCAATTACCAAATCTAATGTTTTTGTATATACTTTTGCATCAGAACCATATGGTCTAAAATGAAGTTTCTTTTGAGATTCTTCATCCTCAACGGAAACAAGTTCCATCTCATATTCACCAACATTATTCGTCATATGATAAACCGCGCCTATCTCATATACATCATCTGCATCAGCAGTTGCATAGTAGTCACCTTCACCATACATAACAGTAATTACATTGTCGTTGGAATTGACAATTCCATAATAAAGCATATCCGACACGAAGTTTACAACACCATTTTTTTCAGCAACAATGCTATAATTCTTAAGGATTGCTTTTTGTTCTTCAAGATACATCGATGTAACTTGCATATCTTTTTTTAATTGTTTTATATCGGAAGCATAATCTGTTGTTTTATCTATTTTTTTTAATTTTTCATAGTGATCAATCAATAGTTTAATTTCAGCTAGCTCATTCTCGTACTCAGTTACTTTTTCTTGTATTTCCCTTGATTTGAAGGAAACCATCACATCACCCGCATGGACAAAATCACCCGCTTTTACCCAAATACGATCAACTTCCATTTCATTCTTTGCAGGAAAATAAGATACATTCTCCATATCAGCCGGTAAAACCTTTAACGATATAATTGGCGTAATATCTCCCTGCATCACTTCAGCAGAATCATACACCACACGTTCATATTCTTCTATTTCAATCGGTATCAAACTACTTTTTTCTTTTCCACAACCTGTTAATGCAAAAATCAGAATCCCTGACACAGCAAAGATTTTTTTTATATCCATAACTATTTGCTCCATTCTTTATTCACCATTTCCATTTTACCTTCTTTAACAAAAAGCCTTTGAGCAACCGAATCCGTTACCCAAAGGCTTTATAAAGGGGGGATTTGTATGAGAAAGTCTATTTTATAGACTTTGTCAACCATTGTATAAACAAAACACTCTGTTCTTTTCTTTCTGAATGCTTTGATACCGTAACAATCGGTGTATCACTGTAAAATTGATTAATACTCTCTATCTCATCTACTATAATTCCAATTGGTACTTTTTCACCGTCTTGATTTGTATGGTAGAACAATTTCTCTTCTACACTACTATATACGTCTTCCGGAAGTAAGTCCTTCAAGTTTTCATATGACTCCGTCTTGCCATATTCCTCAACAGCCCATGAGGTAGATATGGTTATATCTATCTTCCCTGATATCAGCATTGCTTGATATTTTTGTATACTTGCAACCGCCACTTGGTCTATAGCTGCCTTTTCATCTGTTACTTCGGGATGAATTATGCCTGTCTCTATCTTAATAGGAGCCTGTTCTACATCTATATCACATTCTTTGATAAAATCATTGTGAAACTCCACATCCTCTGCTGATTCCATGACTGCATTTACTAGTGCAATATCAAGTGTCAGTGTTTGATGCTCTGCCTTGTAGGTTTGCCAAAATGAATTTATTACAATTAACAAAACAATCGGAATAATGACTTTCCATTTTTCATATTCCCAAAAATGATCTAATTTTTGGCGAAAGGTCATCTGTTGCTCTGTTACTGTTTCTTCTTGTCTCGGCTCTTCACTTTGCGTCTGCGCAATTAATTCTTCATCTACAATTCTCATATTCGCTACCTTCTTTCAAGGCAATGAAACATCATACTATCTCAAACGTATAGATTGTTTTTGTCTGATACAATTCTCCTTCTTTCAAAATCGATGAAGGAAAATTCTCATGATGAATTGCATCTGGATAATTTTGTGTTTCCAAACACAATGCTGTATAACGTCCAAAGCCCGAATCGTTCACTGTACAATCATCCAAATTATTGCCGGTATAAAACTGTATACCCGGCTGATCGGAATAGCAAGTCATTTGGATGCCAGTCTCTTTACATTGTAGCACAGCCATTTTCTTCATGGAAGAACTTTCAAAGGCATAATTCATATCATAACCTTTACCAATTTGCAATTGCTCATTTTTCAAATCCATACAATCACCAATTCTGTGTGATTCTCTAAAATCAAAAGGCGTATCCGTCACAGATGTAAGTTCTCCTGTAGGAATCTGTCTTTCATCTACAGGGGTATAATAGTCCGCCATGATTGTTATATTATGATCTAAAATTGTCTCTTTTGGATTTCCAGATAAATTAAAGTAGCTATGGTTTGTCAAGTTCACCAAAGTATCCTTCGATGTCATTGCCTCATATTGAATGATAAGACGATTCTCATCTGTCCACTCGTAGGTAATTTCTACATCCAAATCTCCCGGATATCCTTCCTCACCATCATTCAATCGTTTCTTGCATATCAATTTATCTCCATCTGTGTTGATTTTCCACACAAGATTTCCAAAATGCTTCTTTCCACCATGAAGATGATTTCCTTTTTCATTCTTTGTTACGGAAATTTTTTCTCCATTCAATTCAAATTCAGCACCTGCAATTCGGTTTCCACATCTGCCAATTGCAGCACCAATAAAACAAGCATCCTTTTCATAATCAGTAATATTATCATAGCCCAAACATACATTTTGTAATTTACCATTGGCATCCCGCACACATATTGCACGAATACGACAACCATAACTCAAAATTTCAACATAATTTCCGTTTGCATTCGTCAATCTATAGATATCCACTTTTTTTCCATCTGCAGTTGTCCCAAAAAGTTCTTTACTGATCATTACGATTACTTCCTTTTTGCTTTTTTATTTTATACATTTCCTTATCACTATTCCAAATACATTCCTGTAAGGATATGTCTTCTTTCATTTTCACTACATACGAGCCAATAGAACAAGCCACCAAATATGGCTTATTGCTTTTTTCATTCAGTCGAGCCAACTTCTCATTAATATCATCTATAACAACGGAAGCAATGTGCTCATTTTCGTTACAGATTACAATTAAGAACTCATCTCCGCCTGTTCTTGCCACAATTCCATATTCTTCTGATGAGGATTTCAAAACATCTGCCAACTGGCAAATCACCCAATCTCCCTCACCGTGACCGTATGTATCATTTATCTTCTTTAAACCATCCATATCTGCACTTAAAAAAGATAAGTAATGACCTGTTTGCAACCATGCATCCCAATGTTGCTCCAAATAATCGTCTAATCCCAACCGATTATTCACCTTGGTCATATAATCCCTTAGGCTATTATCTTTATTAATCGCAATCAGTTCTTCCATCTGTTGTCTCACGTAATAATCATTCAATGCAAGACTGATTTTTAAATTCCAATCATGATAAAAGGTATACAAAGTATCCGTGCGATTCTTATAGCTGATTACCGTGTAACCAAAGCTTTTGTCTCTGTTATGTAAAATTCGAAAATAATATACCTTTAATGATGAATCGCTTACCGATTCTGGCAACAAATCCTTTTGATAAAACTGTGTACAATTTTCAATTGATTTACCCTTCTTAAAGCCAAACTCTATATTGACTGGCATATCCCCTGCCAAGGAATGTATGCCATATTGCATATAGGGGCCAGTAAAACGACACAGATAAAATTCATCATAATTTCCAACTA
This sequence comes from Lachnospiraceae bacterium, assembly GCA_045537735.1. Taxonomy (GTDB): domain Bacteria; phylum Bacillota; class Clostridia; order Lachnospirales; family Lachnospiraceae; genus CAG-590. The sequence goes on along the minus strand of JAZSPZ010000042.1, from coordinate 68,739 downwards.
ACTTCAATCCTTGTTCAACTGCACACTTTATATCATATAATGTATTACAGCTGTTCATATCAATACCGAAGTATAATTGCTCCACATGTTGATCCAACACTTCATTTGCCGTTTTAAATTGTACATGCTCTGATTCATTCGATTGATCTTCCACACGACAGCCACAGCTTTCTCTATAAATGACATTTGCTGGTACACTTACATTCTGCTCTCTTTTTTTTCCATTCAACACATCATGTACTAGTTGAATGGTTTCTCTTGCCATCATTTCATAATCTAATCCAACTGTGGTAAGATAAGGATGATATTCTTTAGATTCTCTGGCATTGTCAAAGCCACATATCATAACATCTTCTGGTACGCGCTTGCCATGACGTTCCACTGCATCACACAAGGAGCGCGCCATAAAATCATTAGCACATATAATGGCATCCGGTATGTTGTGGGGATGAGAAAAGAAGAAATCATAAGCCTCCTCACCTTTTCTTGTCCACATGTCTCCATAAAAAACAGAATTTTTATACAGCGGCAATTTCAATTTTTCCATGGCATTGTAATAATTCTCTAGTCTCTTGTTACTATCGTAATGACCTGCATATCCAGCCATAAAGCAAATGTGCTTTGCTCCATGTTCCTTTGCCAAATGATTTACCATCTCTTCAATTGCCATATTTGCCTGGGAAACCACATTATAAAAATCTTCGCTTTTTTCCCGGAAAGACACAATCGGTCCTTTTGCCCTTTGCTTCAACGCTGCAATTAATTTTGTACGAAATATTGGCGTATCAAATGTATCAAATGCCACAACAGTAGCCGCGAACTTTTCAATAGGAGCAAAATCTACAATGTCACTTTCATTTACATCATACGTATTTGCTTGTCCTCTTACTCCATAAGATGTCATAAAAGCGACATTGTAATCTTTTTCCTGTGCTGCTGCTATCAGATGTTTGCTAAAGCTTTGTTGAAATGCTAATTCCGCTCGGTTAACAAAAACACCTATGGTCTTTCTTCCGTTATTAAACATCTCTTCATTCCCCCTTCAACAAATTCATCAAGCATATTACAGCACTTAAATCTCCTGCATAACCTCTTTCAACGCAGGATACATTTTCTTAAACGTCTGATAGCGCTCCTCATAAAGAGCCGTCAATTTATCATCTGGCATTACACTATCTTTTTGCTTTACAATAACCTTTGCAGCATCCACAACAGATGCATATTCACCATTGCCCACAGCAGCTAAAATTGCGCCACCATACGCTGGACCTTCTTCTACTTCTACTGTATTGATTTTGATTCCTAATACATTTGCCATAATTTGTTTCCACAAATCACTCTTAGCACCGCCACCACAAATATTGGTCTCGTCAATCTGGATTCCTAACTGTTTCGCAACCTCTAAAGAATCTCTCAATGCAAATGCAACACCTTCAAAAACTGCCTGTGTCATCTCTTCTCGCTTTGTATCCAAAGTCATTCCCACAAAGGAACCCTTTGCCAACGGATCATTATGAGGAGAGCGTTCACCCATAAGATATGGTAAGAAGTATACATGGTTTTCTCCCAGTTTCTGGATATTTTCCTGTTCACTGGCAAAATCCTTTGTTCCGAGAATATCTTCCATCCACCATTTATTACATGACGCTGCACAAAGCATACAACCCATTAAATGATATTTTCCATCTGCGTGAACGAAAGAATGTAACGCATTATTGCTATCTACGCCAAACACATCATTGGTGATAAAAACAGTTCCACTCGTTCCCAACGAAATATTACAGTTTCCAGTTCCAACTGTACCAGTTCCAACAGCGGCAGCAGCATTATCTCCAGCACCTGCAACAACGATACATTCCTTTGAGAAGCCTAACATTTCTGCCACATCTTCCTTCAACTGTCCCACAACTTCATAGCTTTCGAACAATTTTGGCATTTGTTCTTCTTTTACATGACAGATTTCTAACATTTCCTTAGACCAACATTTGTGTTCCACATCTAACAACAACATTCCTGATGCGTCAGAATAATCTGTACAATGAACACCAGACAAACGATATGCCAGATAATCCTTTGGCAACATAATCTTGCAAATGCGCTTGAAGTTTTCCGGCTCATTTTTTTCTACCCATAGAATTTTAGGTGCTGTAAAACCGGCAAATGCGATATTACCTGTATAGGAAGAAAGTGTCTTCATTCCAATCTCACCATTCAGGTACTCTACTTCTTCCACTGTTCTGCCATCGTTCCATAAGATTGCTGGACGAATCACTTGATCTTCTTCATCCAAGATAACAAGTCCATGCATCTGTCCACCAAAGCTGATACCTGCTATTTCCTTTTTGTCACAATCTGCTGTAAGTTCCTTCAATCCCTCTACAGATTGCTCCCACCAGTCCTCAGGATTTTGTTCTGACCAACCTGGCTTTGGAAAATATAACGGATATTCGCGATTGACGATCTTTTTTACATTTCCTTTTTCATCCATCAGCAATAACTTGACTGCAGATGTTCCTAAATCAATTCCAATATATAACATACATTTCCTCCATCCTTAAGCGAAAGGATTCTCTGTTGGATACATCATACCCTTTGGCTGGTTAAAGTTAATATCTTCCATTGGTACTCCAATCAACTTGAACACTTCATATAATGCTTTTCCATAGTGACCAAATGCTACCGCACCGTGATGTGGATAATTCTTCTCAATCAAAACGTGGCGGTAAAATCTACCCATCTCAGATATAGCAAACACACCAATTGCACCAAATGATCTCGTTGCTACTGGAAGCACTTCACCATGTGCAATATATGCACGAAGCTTACAATCTGCTGTGCTCTGTAAACGGAAGAATGTAATATCACCAGGCATAATGTCACCCTCTAGTGTACCATTGGTCACTTCTTCTGGTAAACTTCTTGCCATAATCATCTGATTCTTCATCTCACATGCACTTAACTTCTTTGAATTGGTATTACCACAATGGAATCCCATAAATGTATCCTGATGTGTATATGGGAATTTTCCTTCAATTGATTCCTTATACATATCTGCAGGAACAGAATTGTTAATATCCAATAATGTTACAATATCCTCACTGACACATGTTCCGATAAACTCGCTTAATGCACCATAAATGTCTACTTCGCAAGATACAGGGATTCCCATTCCTGTAAGACGACTATTTACATAACAAGGAACGAAGCCAAACTGTGTCTGGAATGCTGGCCAACACTTTCCTGCAATCGCTACATATTCTCTGTAACCTTTATGTTCTTCTACCCAGTCAAGCAAGGTTAACTCATATTGTGCTAATTTCTCTAGGATTTCTGGCTTTTTATTTCCAGCGCCCAACTCTGATGCCATATCCTCCATTACAGCAGGAATTCTTTCATCTCCAGCATGCTTGTTAAAGCTCTCGAACAAATCTAATTCTGAATTTTCTTCAATCTCAACGCCTAAGTTGAATAACTGCTGAATTGGAGCATTACATGCCATGAAATTCAATGGTCTTGGACCAAAGGAAATGATTTTTAATTTTGACAATCCAATGACAGCTCTTGCAATTGGTAAAAATTCATGAATCATGTCTGCACATTCTTTTGCAGTTCCAACTGGATACTCTGGAATATATGCTTTCACATTTCTAAGCTTAAGATTGTAGCTAGCATTTAACATTCCACAATAAGCATCGCCTCTACCGCCTACTAAATTATCCTGTGTCTCCTCTGCTGCTGCCACAAACATCTTTGGTCCGTCGAAATGCTTTGCCAATAATGTCTCAGAAATCTCTGGACCAAAGTTGCCGAGGTATACACAAAGAGCATTACATCCTGCTTTTTTAATATCTTCTAACGCCTGTACCATATGAATTTCACTTTCAACGATACAAACAGGACACTCATATATATCTGCTGCGTCATATTGACTCTTATACGCTTCTACCAAAGCCTGTCTTCTACTAACAGACAATGACTCTGGGAAACAATCTCTACTTACTGCAACAATTCCTACTTTTACTTTTGGTGTGTTATTCATTATTAACTCCTCCTTATACTGTTAAATTTTCTCCAATTAATCCAATGTGTGTTCCTTCATCAAGACCACCTTCTGCATGGCCAATCAACCATTTATTTTTTGCTGTTAGCAATGCATCTTCCCCTTCACCATGCACCTTCTCAATAGGGAGGTTTGTATCTTTTGGTAACACAACAATAACTTTAAAACCGTTATCGCCATCATTACACGGTGCATAGTGAAGAGTGGTTGCATATAATTCCACTGCACAACCTGCCGGCAAACGAAACGCTTCCATCTTTGCCGTGTCATACTTGTAATCATCTGTAATGTCTTGCTGACATCCCACGATCAATATTGCATTTGTAATACCAATATTAATTTCAGAACTTCTATGATATTCCACTGCATTTAACTTATGATTATTGCCAATGCAATATCCAATCTGTATAGGCAATTCACCATATACACGATTTTGCAAATCTCCGAAAACATCTAATGCCTCGAGTGCTTGTATAGACGGCTCATAGACTACCTCTTGAGGTAAATCAATTGTTTTCATGACGCTTACCATAGAGTCTACGTCTAATCCATCAACAACTCTTCCGTATTTACGAAACTTCTCATCGGTTACTTCATAAATCTTCATCATTAATATTCCACCTCCGTCTCTTCTCCAGTCTTACAAACTGTAAAGGATGCAACCTCTAACTTCGTAAGCTCTTTACTTCTTTCATCTGGTTGTTGTCCACCAATGGTTACAGTATATGTTCCTGGTTTTACAACACATTTTCCATCATCTGTGATGGAAGCAAATGCACGAGGACTTAAAGTAATTGCAACATCCTTTGACTGTCCTGGTTCCAGTTCGATACATTGTAATCCTTTTAACTGGAAGCCTGGTGCCAATTCATCTGCCTCTTCGTATTTCACATACACTTGCACACTTTCGTTAACCTTATATGCACCCTTGTTCGTTACAGTTGCAGAAAGTGTAACTTCGTCTAAAATCTCTGACGTTTCTGTTGAAACGTTCTCTTTCGAATACTCTAACTCTGCATATTTCAAGCCATATCCAAATGGATATAAAATATTATCCTTTGCATAACGATAGGTACGATTCTGCATGCTATAATCTTCGAAATCAGGTAACTTTTCTGTATTCGAGTAAAATGTTACTGGTAATTTACCACTTGGTGAGCACTTGCCAAATAAAACATCTGCAATTGCCTTTCCACCTCTAGCACCTGGATACCATGTATCCACAATCGCATCTACATGCTCGTGCGCCCAGCTCAAATCAATGGCACTACCTGCTGACAACAACAAGACAATCTTTTTACCTGTACTAGCAACCTGCTCTAACAATTCTTGCTGGAATCCTGGTAATCGCAATCCCAACTTGTCTCCACTGGCATACTCATTACCAGCGTCACCCTCTTCACCTTCTAAAGTGGCATCCAAACCTAGACACATAACCACAAGATCTGCTTGTTCTGCTGCAATCATCGCTTCCACGAAACGATCCTTATCTTCTGCTAGATTTTCCGACTTATCCTTGTATAAATGACAGCCTTCCGCATACAGAACGCGTGTCCCTTTCGCTACTGCTTGCTGTATTCCTTCTAATGGCGTGATATATTCTGAAGATGTTCCAATATAATTACCCAATAATGCATCTCTAGAATTTGCATTTGGTCCAATCACTGCGATTGTTCCGTATTCTTCTGCATTCAATGGCAAGAAGGCATCCTTATTCTTCAGTAAAACCATACTTCTTCTTGCTACTTCGACAGAAAAGTCAACATGCTCCTCACATTCCACTTTATCGTAAGAAATATCCTTATAAGGAGACTCATAATCCTCCAGCATACCTAAGCGAATTCTTACTTCCATCAAGCGTTCAACCGCTTCTGTGATAGCCTCCTCAGTCACAAGACCTTGCTTATATGCTTTATATAAATATAAAAATGCACTTCCACAGTTCAAGTCACAACCGTTATTCACTGCCATTGCGGCAGACTCTTCTGCAGTCTTGGTAACCTTGTGATTTTCATGAAAATCTTTAATGGCCCAACAGTCCGAAACGACATGGCCTTCAAAACCCCATTCGTCACGCAAGATATCTTTTAATAAGGTTTTACTACCACATGCAGGTTCACCATTCACGCGGTTATATGCACCCATCACAGCCTCTACTTTTGCATCTTTTACACATCTTTTAAATGCATATAAATAGGTGTCATACATATCTCGCTTTGTTGCTTTCGCATCGAATTCATGGCGAACAGCCTCTGGTCCACTATGTACTGCAAAATGCTTTGCGCAAGCCGCTGACTTTAGATGATCCGGGTCATCTCCCTGTAAACCTTTTATATATTCCACACCCAACTCTCCAGTTAGATAAGGATCTTCTCCAAAGGTTTCATGACCTCTACCCCATCTAGGATCTCGAAAGATGTTGACATTTGGTGCCCAAAAGGTTAAACCCTTGTAGATACCATAATCACCTCTTCTTGAAAATTCATTAAACTTTCCTCTACCTTCTGTAGAAACAACATCTGCAACATCATGAAGTAATTCTTTATCAAACGTTGCAGCCATTCCAATTGCTTGCGGAAAAATTGTAGCTACACCTGCACGCGCTACACCATGTAACGCCTCGTTCCACCAATTATATGCCGGAATCCCCAATCGTTCGATTGCTGGTGATTTGTATAGCATTTGACTGATTTTTTCCTCTACTGTCATCTGCGACACAAGAGCTTTGGCATATTCTTTTGTCTTTTCACTCATTGTTAACCACCTTTTCAACCCTTTCCATAATTCCTTCTGCATCCAATCCATACTTATGCAACAATTCAACCGCCGGACCAGACTCACCAAATACATCTTCTATTCCAATTCTTGTCAATTGCATTGGATACTCTTCACAAAGCACTTCAGCAACTGCACTGCCCAAGCCACCAATAATTGAATGCTCTTCTACCGTAAACAGGTATTTTGATTCTTTTGCTGTCTCCACAATCAAGTCTTTATCAATCGGCTTAATTGTATGCATATTAATTACTGTGGCATCAATTCCTTTTTGCATGAGCATATCCGCTGCTTCTAAGGCAGCAGATACGCACAAGCCGGTTGCTATAATAGCAACCTCCTTTCCTTTCCTTACCACTTCTCCCTTACCAATTTCAAAATGGTAATCTTCAGAATGTATTACTGGCAATGCCAATCGCCCGAATCTCAAATATACTGGACCTTTATGCTCATATGCTGCATATACAGCAGCTTTTGCTTCCACATCGTCTGCCGGGTTAATGATAACCATCCCCGGAATTGTTCTCATCAATGCAATATCTTCATTGCACTGATGTGTTGCACCGTCTTCTCCCACCGAAATTCCTGCATGGGTCGCACCAATCTTTACATTCAAGTGTGGATACCCAATAGAGTTTCTCACTTGCTCAAAGGAACGTCCTGCTGCAAACATAGCAAATGTACTCATAAATGGTACCTTGCCACAAGTTGCCATACCCGCTGCAATTCCTGTCATATTATTCTCTGCTATTCCACAGTCAATATGTCTTTCCGGAAATTCTTTTTTAAACACTCCTGTCTTTGTCGCCGCTGCAAGGTCTGCATCTAACACAACCAAATCATCATGCAGTTTTCCTAATTCAACTAACGCATTACCATAGCTGTCTCTCGTTGCAATTTTCACTACTGACATATCGCTTCACCTGCCTTTTTTAATTCCTGCATTGCAAGCAGATATTCTTCTTCACTTGGCGCCTTTCCGTGCCAACCGACTTTATTCTCCATAAAGGATACACCTTTTCCCTTTACTGTGTTTGCAATAATAACAGTTGGTTTATCCTTTTTCATACGTGCCTGTTTAAATGCTGTGGCAATCTGTGCCATGTCATTTCCATCTATTGAAATCACATGAAAATGGAATGCCGCAAATTTCTTGTCGATCGGATAAGGGGAACACACCTCTTGTACTGTTCCATCGATCTGAAGATTATTATTATCGATAATTACTGTCAAATTATCTAATCTATGGTGTCCAGCAAACATCGCCGCTTCCCAAATTTGTCCTTCCTGAATTTCTCCATCACCACACATGGCATATACGCGATAATCCTTCCCAGCCATTTTACCAGACATCGCCATACCTACAGCTGCTGATAGTCCTTGACCTAAAGAACCACTTGACATATCCACCCCTGGAATATGTTTCATATCTGGATGTCCCTGCAGATATGAGCCAAGGTGACGCAATGTTTTCAAATCTCCAACCGGAAAGAAACCTCTATTCGCCAATGCAGCATATAAGCCTGGAGCCGTATGTCCCTTTGAAAGAACAAAACGATCTCTATTCTCCATCTCCGGATTTCTTGGATCAATATTCATTTCTTCAAAATATAAATATGTAAAGAGATCTGCTGCCGATAACGAACCACCTGGATGACCAGACTTTGCATGATACACCGCAGTCAGAATTCCTTTTCTTACATCAATCGCTTTTTGTTCTAAGTCTAATATATTCAATGTCTAACCTCCTATATTATTCACCAAACACAGCCTTATAATCCGCCTGAAACTTTACAATCCCCTGATCTGTCAATGGATGCTTAATCATATTCGCAATAACATCATATGGAACTGTAGCAATATCTGCACCTGCCAAAGCACAATCTGTAACATGAATTGGGTTTCTCACACTGGCAGCAATAATTTCTGTTTCAAATCCATAAATCCCAAAAATATCAGCAATGGTACGAATCAAGTCAATACCCGGGTGCGAAATATCATCTAAACGTCCAAGGAAAGGTGATACATAGGTTGCACCTGCACGAGCTGCCAATAACGCCTGATTTGCCGAAAAGATTAGTGTTACATTGGTCTTAATTCCCTCTGCGCTCAGTACCTTTACTGCCTTCAATCCTTCCGCTGTCATTGGAATCTTAACTACCATATTCGGATGAATTGCAGCAATTTCTCTACCTTCTTTTATCATTCCTTCTGCATCTACAGTAGTTGCCTTTACTTCACCACTAATTGGTCCATCCACAATAGAGGTTATTTCTTTGATTACTTCATTAAAATCTCTTCCTTCTTTTGCTATTAGGGAAGGATTGGTTGTAACTCCACATATCACTCCCATATCGTTCGCTTTGCGAATATCCTCTACATTTGCTGTATCAATAAAAAATTTCATTTTGCTCCTCCTTATACTTGTTTCCTATTATGTTCACATGATAACAATATGCTTTTTTTTTTGCTTTAAAATTCTTGCTGACAAGTATCAAAATGTTGCTATGTTCATTTACAGGAATTCTTTCTGTTTTGTGCATTTGTCGCAATGTAATATTTGAAATTCGAGATTTATCGGCATTTTCACCATTTTACAAGCGTTTTTTCTTGTGTTTTTTGTCTATTAGTAGTATAATTTTAAACAGTGAAATCGCAATTTTAGAACAATCAACAATAGGGGGATAAATTATATGATTGAAAATCTAAATGGCACGCACGAAACAGTCAATTATAAGGAGACTTCTCATTTACGCTTATACGACAATCGTGAAATTGAAAATTATCCTAAGCATTGGCATATTCCTATCGAAATTATTATGCCGACAACCGGCGTCTACTACCTTGATTTGGACGACCAACAAATTACAATCGAAGAAAATGAAATCGCTATAATTGGTTCTTGCGTGATTCATTCTTTGAGGGCTCCTACAGAATACGAAGGACATCGTGTCATTTTCCAGGCAGACCTTTCGTTTTTTCAATCCATAAAAGAATTAACACCTGTATTAGGACTTATTTCACCAGTGATGATTATCAGCCCTTCTACCTCGCCTAATATTTATCATAAGGTCAAAGAATTATTATTAAATATTAGCACGGATTATAATGAGGCCAATTCGCTATATGAAGCGACCATTTACATGAAATTATTGGAATTGTTTATTCTAATCGGGCGAGATTATATCAATTACGAAGAACGTTTTATCAACTCAAAGTTTCAAAAACAACAAGAGTATGCCGACAAATTTATATTTGTTTGTAACTACATAACAGAACATTGTACAGAGGATTTATCCTTAGATGAGGTGGCGCGCATTGCCGGTTTTAGTAAGTATCATTTTTCTAGACTATTCAAGCAATTCACGAACGAAACTTTTTACAAGTACTTAAACCAACGGCGAATTGAATACGCGGAACGATTGCTGGCAAATTCAGAATTTTCCGTTACAGAAGTTGCTTTACAGGCTGGATTCCCTAGCTTATCCGCATTTATTCGAATGTTCAAGTTATCTAAGCAGTGCACTCCAACGGAATTTCGTAGTATGCACATGCAAAACCTTGACATCCCACCTGCGTCATACGAAAATATTGTTACTGAATAAAAAGAGGGAGCAATCGCTCCCTCTTTTGCATGTATACCTTCTATATTGTTAGATCACACTTGAAAAGATTCCAAAAACGCTTCTATACTTCTATGTCCTCTCTCGTATTCCTCCAATAAATGTGCATGACCCTGTAATACATCATCAATACGATTCTCCTTAGCAGCCAACTCCTGTTTCTGTGCCACAAGCGCTAGCTCTTCTACACCTAAGCTTCTCATTCCCCCTTTTAGTGCATGAACACGAATCGCATATTCCGGCCAATCTTGCAGTGCAAAACTTTCGTTTATTTCCTGTTTGCGCTGTTCCTCCAGTTCCAAACAGTATTCCAACAATTCCTTATACAAATCTCTCTGCTGTCCCATATTTTCCAAGGCAACCTCTTCATTGATTTGCATAATATCCTCTGTCCCTTGATTGTTTTCTTTTTCTATCACAATTCCATCATCAAACTCAGGAATTTGCTTCTTATCATTTTCATCAATCAATTCTATTTTGGTTCCAGGCAGCCATCGGCGCAAGACAGAATCCACGCGTTTGATACTAATTGGTTTTGCGATAAAATCCTGAAATCCATTTTCTTTAAACAAGGTTTTTGCATCATTTACTGCATTTGCCGTCAATGCAATAATCGGAAGACTCCTTCCGTATTCGCCACCAATTCGACGAATAATCTTGGCCGCTTCGATACCATCCATTTCTGGCATCATGTGATCCATGAAGACTAAATCCATGTCCTGGTCTTTCAACAATTCAATAGCTTCCTTACCACTTCGTGCCAAAACACAATTCACGCCATATAGCTTTAAGACGCCCTCTGCCACTCGCAAATTCACATCATTATCATCCACCAATAACACTCTCGCATATGGCGCTTTAAATGAAATACGCACTTCTTTTTTATCTATATATTGACTATAAAAATATTCGCCATTTAAAGATGCTGCAAGATTCACAGAATAATATGGCAATTGCACTCCATGAATATCGGAACCCAACTTTAGTGGATACTGCGGATCATACATAACAAACACTTTTATCACTTTCGCAATATGGTCGAAATAATCTCTCTGATCCGCATACTCTCCCGCACCTGTGTATAAATGTGTAATTTCATTATGTTCCACTGCTTTTATTACTTCCGAAAACGAAAAAATGAGACGACATTCAAGACCAAACCCCAGCCATGTATTACGGTTAGCAGTACGATAATAATCATTTGCCTTATGCTCATACTTATCCCAATCTCCGTATATGGATACCTTTATATCCTCAGGATTATCTATGGTTAAAAACGGGGACGCATCCTCTACATCCTGTGGAATATCAACCACCGCCTTCGTTCCTACACCATATTCGCTTTCTATCTCTATTGTGCCATTCATGGCCTCAACCAAACGTTTGCATAACGGTAAGCCCAGACCCGTACCTTCAATAGAACGGTTACGTGTTGTATCCATACGTCGAAATGATTCAAATAAATGTGCCTTATCTTGTTCTCTGATACCAATACCCGTATCAGCAACCTCCATATGCAACCAGTTCATTCCATCCTTTTTATGGCAGAATAAAGAAATAAAAACATGTCCCTTCTCTGTATACTTCACTGCATTGGTCGCAAGATTCATCAGAATCTGTCGATTTCTCATCACGTCACCTACTAATTGCTTGGGCATCTTAGGGTCGCAGTCTATGATAATTTCAATTTCTTTATATCCACGACGAAACATTGCAGTATTCACCACGTCTTGTATCACAGAAGCCACAGAATACGGTTCGTAATATATATTCATGTTACCCGATTCAATTTTAGAAAAGTCTAATATATCATTGATGATTGCAAGTAGATTCTCTCCCGAGGACTGAATACTATAACAGTATTCCTTTACTTTTTCTGATGCATCTTCCTCACGCATAATCAGTTCTGACATACCAATAATGGCATTCATGGGTGTTCGGATTTCATGAGACATATTCGCAAGAAATTCATCCTTACTCTTCTGCGCTTCATTGAGCAGCTGATTTTGTTCTTCTATTTCATGCACCTTTTGCCGATATAACTTCACAATAATATTCTGGCCAAATAGCATTATTTCACAGAACAACAGCATCATTACATAATATTCTAAGCGCATCGTTTCACCGATTACTTGGTAATGCGTAGTCACATCATAAAAAACGGAAACATTTACAATTACAACATACCAACAGCTCAGTTTCCAATCAGCAAGTATAATCAACCCCACACACAACACCATATATACTACTAACGAATATGGTAATGTGTGCAATTCTTCACCAATCTGATGGGCAGCAACAATGGTAGATAAGATAAATCCAAGCTCTGACCATATTTTACTTTTTATGCAAAACAGACTGCTAGCTGCCAAAACACTAAAGCCCAACGCATATATCATAATTGTTTTCGTAATCTCCACATTTAAAACAATTCCTGCATAAACTATATGTGCAATGACAACGGCAATAAATCCACATATTTGTATTTGATTTGCTGTTTTACGACTAACCATATACCTCTCCTATCAAGAAAGGCATCAGAAACTACCCTGATGCCTGACTCATTGTACTAATTAAATTATCAAATTATCACAATCATTTGTACAAAGGATACTTATCTGTAATAGATTTCACAAGTTCCTTTGCCTTTGCTTCATCCTTGTCGATTACAGCTGCCTTGATCGCATCTGCAATCACAATCATATCCTCTTCCTTCGCACCACGTGTTGTAATCGCTGGAGTTCCAAGACGAACACCACTTGTCACAAATGGTGACTTAGGATCATTTGGTACTGTATTCTTATTCGCTGTGATATGTACACTATCTAATAATTTTTCAACCTCTTTACCTGTCAAATCAAGATTCTGTAAATCCACAAGCATTAAGTGATTATCTGTACCACCAGATACAATCTTAAATCCTCTCTCCTGCAATGCTGCTGCAAGGGTAGCTGCATTCTTAACTACCTGTGCCTGATACTCTTTGTATTCATCTGATAAAGCTTCCTTGAAACATACAGCCTTAGCTGCAATCACATGCATCAAAGGACCACCCTGAATTCCAGGAAATACTGCTTTATTGAAGTTATACTTTTCATTTACTTCATTGCTAGAAAGAATCATACCACCACGTGGACCTCTTAATGTCTTATGTGTGGTTGTCGTTGTAACGTGTGCATAAGGAATTGGGCTCATATGCTGTCCCGCTGCAACAAGACCTGCGATGTGTGCCATATCTACCATAAGTACTGCACCAACCTCATCTGCAATCTCTCTAAATCTCTTGAAATCAATTGCTCTTGCATATGCAGAAGCGCCAGCCACAATTAACTTTGGCTTGCATTCCTTCGCAATACGTAACACTTCATCATAATCGATAAAACCATCATCATTCACGCCATAAGGTACTACATTAAAGTACTTACCTGATAGATTTACCGGAGAACCGTGTGTCAAATGTCCACCATGATTCAAATTCATTCCCATGAAAGTATCGCCTGGTTCCATAATCGCAAAAAATGCTGCCATATTAGCCTGTGCACCTGAATGTGGCTGTACATTAACATATTCACATCCAAACAACTCTTTTGCTCTTTCTCTCGCCAAGTCTTCCACTACATCAACGTATTCACATCCGCCATAATATCTCTTACCCGGATATCCCTCTGCATACTTATTAGTAAGAGGACTACCCATTGCTGCCATAACTGCTTTGCTAACAATGTTTTCAGATGCGATCAACTCGATGTTGTCATTCTGTCTATTAATCTCATCCGTCATTGCCTTTGCTACTTCTGGGTCTAAATTCATTACTTCATCAAAACTGTACATTTGTACACCTCCATTATTATTTCATTATTGGGTATAAATTCATAAAATCTATACTTATAGCTTTAATCTAAAGCCAAATCCCTTTTTCTTAGGTTGTTCTTTTGGTTGTTCTTTTGATTGTTCCTCAGACTGTTGTCCTCCACGAGCTGCCTCCATTGCCGCTAATCTCTGTTGTGCAATGGACATTGGTGCCGCCGGCTTCGCCTCTTGTGAAACTTGCGTGTTCTGCGGCGACTGTTGCGTTGCCTGCTTTGCTGCCTGTGCTGCTTCCATCGCTGCTAATCTTTGCTGCGCTACCGACATTGGTGCCGATGGTTTCGCTGTTTGCGTTTCTTTCTGCAAAGATTCACGCGCCGCCTTCTGTGCCGCCTGAACTAATTCAATCGCCGTCTGATCTTCTTCCTGTTCTTCAACCTCCACAGCTGTTTCTTGTGGCCTTTCTACTTGCTGTACTGCCTGCTGGCCACCGCGCGCTGCTTCCATCGCTGCTAATCTTTGTTGTGCCACTGACATGGATGCAGATTCTTTTGCTTTCTGTTCTGCTTCCTCTGCTTCTCTCTGCAATTCCTCTAACGGCTTCTTCATAGCCTCTTCTCTTGCCTTTTCAGCAGCTTTTCTTGCTGCTTCTTCCACAGCCTCTGCCTCTTTTCTTGCAGCCTCTTGTGCAGCTTTCTGTGCCGCCTCTGCCGCCGCAATTCTCTCCTGTGGTGTCATGTTAGCTGTACGCGGTGCAATTCTCTCCATTTGCATAGAAGCCGTCTGCGTTTCAGCAGCCTTTCTTGCCGCTTCCAATCTAACTTCTTCAGCAGCTTTTCTTGCCGCCTCATCTGCCATACGTTCTCTTTCTGCTTCTGCCTTGCGTCTAGCTTCCTCTGCTGCGCGCTTTCTCTCCTCTTCGACACGTTTTCTTTCTTCCTCTGCCTTTCTGGCTTCCTCCTCAGCACGCTTTCTCTCTTCTTCTGCTTTACGTCTAGCTTCTTCCTCAGCACGCTTTCTTTCTTCCTCTGCCTTACGTCTAGCCTCTTCTTCAGCACGTTTTCTCTCTTCCTCTGCCTTACGTCTAGCCTCTTCTTCAGCACGCTTTCTCTCTTCTTCTGCCTTCCTTGCTGCTTCCTCTTCGGCTTTCTTTCTTTCTTCTTCTGCCTTTCTCGCTGCCTCTTCCGCTGCTTTTCTTTCTTCTTCTTCCTTACGCTGTGCAACCTGTTGCGCTGCGAGTACGGCTGACACTCTTCCGCGTTGTGCTGACTCACCTGGTCCTCCAGTTAACTTGAGACCATCTCTCTTCAATGTTGGCTGTGGTGCAATCGGCTTTCCAGTAGCACTCTCTTCCTTGATTGCCAACTTTACTTCTGGTTTTCCTTCCGCCTGTACAACAGCTTTCAAAGCTTCTACTTCCGCTTGCAGCTCTGCTTGCATTGTGGACTTCACCGGCTCTTTTTTTGTCATTTCTTCCACTGGTGGTTCTGCAACCTTCGCCACTTCTGGCTTTTCTTCCACCGGTGTTTCTGCAACCTTCGCTACTTCTGGCTTTTCTTCCACTGGTGCTTCTGCAACCTTCACTACTTCTGGTTTCACTTCTACCAGTGGTATTTCCTCCGCAATCGGTTGCGTTGGTGCCTCTGGTTTGTTATGTACCGGCCCTTGACCTACTAATCTCAACGGAGTTGCCTTTTGCTCCTTCTTAGGCTCTTCCTTCACATCTGGTTTTTCCTGTTCAACTTGCTTCGGTGTTGCTGGTTCTGGTTGAACCACCGTTGCCGGTACAGGTTTTGAGGCATCCACCCTTTTTGTTGATTGAACTTCATTCTCATTATCAGTCACTCCCGGCACTCCACAAGGTGGTGGTAATGGCATCCAAGCGAGAATACTTCTATCCTTACTTTCTCTACCTCTCAATTCCATCACAAAACCATGCAAACGATAACTGTAACTTCTTACATATGTATTATATCCATCACTACACAGAAATAGATTCTTTTTTCGAATCTCCTCTACACTAGGATCTCTTTCTGAGCAATATATCCATGGCCATTCATTCATCTCTTCTCCTCCTTTGTTCCATTCTCTTGTAATGACAGATGACGTGTAATCCCCAATATTTTCAATTCACTTTCATCTTCAAAATAACCCAAGTATATATTACAATGATTTGAAGGTTTATGCAAGAAAAAATACCTTTTTTGTCAGAGATAAAACCAACAAAAAAGGTATCGAAATAAATATATACAATTGCAATATATTTGCATTTACCTTGCAACCAACTTATCATCCAACACATCAATGGTAATGGTATCTTCCGCGCTAACATTCCCTGCCAATATCAACTTGGCCACCAACGTGTCAACATTCTTCTGTAAATATCTTTTCAAAGGTCTTGCACCATATACAGGGTCATATCCGTGCTCCACAATATAGGATTTCGCCACACTGGTAATATCCAATGTCAGTTCCTTTTCAGCCAAACGCTGATTCAAATCTGCCACCAACAAATCGATAATACTTCCAACATTATCCTTCGTCAGCGGCTTGAATAGAATAGTTTCATCTAAACGATTCAAAAATTCAGGACGAAAATGAAGTCGCAATTCCTCCATCACCTGCTTCTGTGCATCCACCGTAATTTCACCATTGCTATCTATGCCTTCCAACAGATAGGAAGACCCAATATTAGAAGTCATAATTAAAATGGTGTTTTTAAAATCCACAGTTTTGCCCTTGGAATCTGTAATGCGACCATCATCCAACACCTGCAAAAGCACATTAAACACATCTGGATGTGCCTTTTCAATTTCATCGAACAATACTACAGAGTATGGTTTTCTTCGAACCGACTCTGTCAATTGTCCACCTTCATCATATCCCACATATCCCGGAGGTGCACCAATTAATCTGGCAACTGAATGTTTCTCCATATATTCACTCATATCAATTCGCACCATATTGGCCTCATTGTCAAACAACGCCTGCGCCAAGGTCTTGGCAAGCTCTGTCTTACCAACACCTGTCGGACCAAGAAACAAAAATGATCCAATCGGCTTAGAGGGATCCTTCACTCCTGCCTTAGAACGAATAATAGAGTCTGAAACCAATTCCACAGCTTCATCCTGACCCACCACTCTTTCATGCAGCGCATCAGCCAGATGTAACGTTTTATTACGTTCACTCTCTGTCAATTTTGACACAGGTATTCCCGTCCATTTTGACACAATTCCTGCAATTTCTTCTTCTGATACATTTTCATGCACCAATGTTTTTTCCTTGTCACCTTCCTTGGTTTCCAATTCTGCAAGCTGTTTTTGTAACTGTGGTAATTTCCCATACTGTAACTCTGCCGCTTTATTCAAATCATAATTGTGTTGCGCTATCTGAATCTGGTTATTGACATCCTCTATTTCTTCCTTGAGATTACGCACCTTGTCAACGCCCATTTTTTCATTATCCCAGTCTGCTTTCATAGATGCAAATTTCTCGTGTAATTCGTGCAACTCTTCTTGCAATTTTGAAAGTCTCTCCTTACTCAAACGGTCCTCTTCATTTTTCAAAGCAGCCTCTTCAATCTCCAATTGCATCATACGACGCTGTATTTCATCCAGCTCCACTGGCATAGAATCCAATTCTGTCTTAATTAACGCACACGCTTCATCCACCAAATCAATGGCTTTATCCGGCAAAAATCTATCTGATATATATCGATTTGACAATGTAGCCGCAGCCACAATGGCACCGTCTGCAATCTTAACACCATGATACACTTCATATCGACTCTTTAAACCACGCAAAATAGAAATGGTATCCTCCACCGTCGGCTCATTTACCATAACAGGCTGAAAACGTCGTTCAAGCGCCGCATCTGTCTCAATATACTTTCTGTATTCATCCAAAGTAGTAGCCCCAATGCAATGTAACTCGCCTCTTGCAAGCATCGGTTTCAACATATTTCCCGCATCTAAGGCTCCATCCGACTTTCCTGCACCCACAATGGTATGCAACTCATCAATAAACAAAATGATTTCACCATTAGAGTTCTTTACCTCATCAAGCACTGCCTTTAGACGTTCCTCGAATTCACCGCGGTACTTAGCACCAGCAATCAACGCACCCATATCCAACGCGAAAATCTGCTTATCCTTTAGTCCTTCCGGCACATCACCGCGTACAATTCTCTGCGCCAAACCTTCCACTGCCGCCGTTTTACCGACACCCGGTTCACCTATCAACACAGGATTGTTCTTTGTTTTTCTCGAAAGAATTCGAATAATATTACGAATCTCGGCATCTCTGCCAATAACAGGATCTAACTTCTGTTCTCTGGCTCTTTTTACCAAATCATATCCATACTTCTCTAAGCTATCGTATACCGCCTCCGGATTATCACTCTCTACTTTCTGATGCCCTCTCACATCAGCCAAAGACTTCAAAAAGCGCTCCGATGTAATACCATATCCCATAAACAGACCTTTTAATGCCTTGTTTGGATATTTTAACAAAGCAAGAAAAATGTGCTCCACAGAAATGTATGAGTCTCCCATCTGTTTTGACTCTTTTTCTGCATGTACAAACGTTTTAGAAAAATCCGAACTAGTGAACAAATTACCACCTGAAACCTTCGGACGATATGCTACAAGCTTTTCTGCCTCCTTGGAAAAATGTTGCAGATCTATATCCATTTTCTCAATCAACTTTGCAATCAAGCTCTCGTCAACGGTCAACAAACTCAGCAAAATATGCTCTTGGTCAATTTCCTGATTGTTATATTCGTAGGCAAGTTTTTCACAATTCTCAACAACTTCTAACGACTTCTTTGTAAATTTCTCTGCGTTCATAATGATACCCACCTTTCTCATTATAATAATATGCCCCAAAAACTATTTTTCCTACATCATGAAAATAAAATACTACACATTGTTAGCACTGTCAATAGGTGAGTGCTAAAATTGTCAGACTTCTTTTTCTTTTTTCTTTTCTTGTTCCCCTTCTACATTCGCCTTTCTTTCAAAAAAAAATACCAGAACATTGTCTGGTATTTTTCCTTATCTATTCTTTTCTAACATTTCATAATAACGCCTTTTGTCTTCATACATGATGTGATCCGCTTTGGCAAGCATGGCGTCATAGTCCCCACCGTAACTATCTTCCCACACAAAACCCAATGCCATTCTAGCTTTCTGTTCCACCATATCAATTCTTAATGCCTCTATTTTCTTGTCAATCTGATCCTTTTGTAGCCCTTTGGTAATAACCAGGAATTCATCTCCTCCCAAGCGAAACATCGCCTGTCTTCCAAAATGTCGCTTAATACAGTCACATGCTCTAAGCAACAACCGGTCCCCTGCTTGATGTCCCTCGGTATCATTTACATTCTTCAAACCCATAACATCAAAATAAACGACACCCAAACTCTCTCCTTTCCGAAGATGCTTTTGGTATTCATGCATCGCATGGCGATTCCCCACCTGCGTCATCTGATCATTCATACTAAGATTCTCCAAACGCTTCACCAAATCTCTTCGTTTCAAAAGGGATTCGATAAAATGACCTACAATTCTAAACAACGTAGATATGTGGTTCAAAAACTCCTTAGGCGGATTGTCCACACCATAAAATCCGATGATTCTTTCATTGTTCATAATGGGATTCACCACTAAGCTAGTAATATCTTGCGGTTTCAAATAATCGTATGCGAGAGGATCTGTTTCTCGTGTCTCCTCCAAATCCTTAATAATAACATTTTTCCCACCTTCAAAGTTTTGATACCAGAGAGAAACCACCTCCAATGGTATTCCCTGCAAATTATCAATTTGTGGCACAACGTCTGTTCCACACCACTCATAAGTGTTATCTAAAAAACCGTCCCCATTCTCCTCAAATATATACACACGTTCACTTTGTAAATGTTCTCCTAAATATCGTAACAAGGCACCAATGGAACGCTCTGGTGTGGGTTCCGCCAAAGCAATCTTCAACCCGTCATTAACCATCTGCTCATTATTTCTAAACTCGAGAATCGCCTTTTTTTGTTCTTCTTCCACTGTCATGTCAAACGCCAATTCCATACGAAAACGTTTTCCATCCATTTCAATCATGGTATCCTTCGAAGAATACATCTTCCCCAGCACTTCATTATAATGCTTCCACTCGTAAAATTCCCCTTGCTTCAAATATGCGTTAGTACAGAATGAACATGGTTCTTCAACATTTTGCAAAACATGATAACATTTCTTCCCTTTCACATCTTCACAGGAGGTGTATCCGTATATCTGACACCCTATTGGATTCATGTATTCCATTTCATAGGTATCCATATCTGCTGCATATACGATTTCATTCAAGTTTTCGTAAAATTCCCATGGTTTTTTCATCTTCTGTCACCTCACATTTGTCCTATATTTTCCATCTTCACCTATCGGCTTTTTTCACACTAAACCTTTTTATATTATACTTTTTTTCCAATTCTCATTCAAGCAGTTTTACATTTTTTTACAAGTCTACCTAGTTTTCTACTTATCAATAAAACAAAAAAATTCCGAGAGAAAATTCACACTTTCTCCCGGAACATACTCCATGCAATATCCTTCTCACGCAAATGTATTCTTTATACAAAACTACAACCATCGAGACTTTCAATGACCGCAAAAAAATCTGCGTACGCCAAATCAAAGCACTCTAATATTTTCGGTGAAAACTCTCCACATTCACCATTTTTAATCATCTGTACCGCATAGTCATGTGTAAATGCTTCCTTGTAAATACGCTTGCTTACCAAAGCATCGTACACGTCCACTAACGAAACCACCTGTGCACTAATAGGTATTTCTTCTCCCTTCAATCCGTCTGGATAACCTGCACCATCATATCGCTCATGGTGATGTCTACAAATCTCATAACAATAACGATAAAACTGATTATCATCCTCTTTGAATTTCTCCAACAATTCTGCACCATACATCGAATGTGTCTTCATGATTTCAAATTCAGCCTTGGTAAGTTTCCCTGGTTTCAATAAAATGGAATCCGGTATTGCAATCTTACCAATATCATGCAATGCTGAAGCTCTCACAATCGCCTCCACATCCTCCGATGTCAATTTGTACTCAGGATAATATTGCACCAAATACTTTAACAAAATATTTGTAAACATTTTCACCCGTCGGATATGTTCTCCAGACTCCATGCTTCTAAATTCCACTACAGAACTCAACGCGTTAATCAAAAACTCATTGTTGGTGCGCAGTTTTCTCTCGCTATCCACAAGCTTTTGTGTTCTTTCCTCTAATTCCTGTGCCATCTCATTTCGACTTTTGTACAAATTAATGATATTACTGGTTCGTCGCATAACAACTCGCGGAGCAAATGGCTTATAAATGATATCCGACACACCATAATCATATGCTTTCTCATCACTCTCTGCTGTGGCTTCACCTGTAATCAGAATGACAGGAAGACGATTACTATAATATCGATCTGACATATGTTTCAATACACCAAAACCGTCCATAACCGGCATCATCAAATCCAAAAACACCACCTGCAATTGCTCAATATGCTCATCAATCAACGCATTTGCTTCTTCTCCATTAGCAGCCTCTAACACTTCGTACTGCTCGTCAAAAATGTGTTTCAAAAGTGCACGGTTCATCTTCTCATCATCAACAATTAAAATCTTTTCCTTGTTCATTTTGTACCCCCCTTTTTCCACTGTTTCTTTTTTAAGACTCTTTCCATCTCCGAAACAATGCGTTCATAGTTGACAATACATTGTGCATAACGTTGCTCCACAAAATCATAATCGTGTTTTTCAATCGCATCAGATAGCTCCTGTGCTTCTTTCGATAAATTCTCCGCCCCGATCCGCTTAGCTGCCTTTTGCAAATTACGAATCTCTGTCAAATAATTCTCATAATCTTTTTCTTTCACATACTTGCAAATCGAGGACTGTCGCATTTCACTATCCTTACAAAACTGTTCTAATGACGAAAGATACTCTTCCAGAGTAAAATCATTTCCTTTTATGGCTTTTCTCACATTAATTCCCGCCATAAAAATCTCTGCCATATCATCTTCCGAAACCTTATCTTCCTTTACGAGCTCCTCTTGATATTCCCGCATTCCTTCAGGAATCCATCTACACAACAAGTCATGCATTTGTATCCGTTCAAATGGCTTAGACAAAAAATCTTCAAATCCATTCTCCAAATACATTTCTCTTGCACCTTGAATTGCATTGGCTGTCAACGCAATAATAATTGCATTTTTTGCCCCCTCACCGCATTCTGAACGAATCACTCTCGTCGTTTCCACACCATCCATCTCTGGCATCATATGATCCATAAAAATCATATTGTACTCATTTTTACGAACTAATTCTATGGCCGACTTTCCACTACTTGCTTCATGAATTTGAAATGCATAGGATGACAACATTGCTGTGGCGACCTTTCGATTAATGATGTTATCATCTACCACTAAAACTTTGTAATCTTTGCAAGAAAACATCCGCTCATTCTTCTCTTCCACAGAGCGTCTCGTCATCGGCATTTCTTTCACAGTACGGGCATCTACAATCTTTTGTTTCATATAAATTGTAAATCGTGTACCTTTTCCATATTCACTCTCTACGTTGATATCCCCGTTCATCAACGCAACCAACTTCTTGGTAATTGGTAATCCAAGACCTGTTCCTTCTATCTTTCGGTTCTTGTTCATATCCACCTGTCTAAATGATTCGAATATGGAATCCATATCTTCCTGTTTGATTCCAATTCCAGTATCCTCAATCACAAATTGCAGGCATATATTCTGGTCATCTACAGCATTACTTGAAACAGACATTTTTACATGACCTTCTTTTGTAAACTTGATAGAGTTATTCAAAACGTTAATCAGCACCTGACGAATTCTTCCTTCATCACCATACAACTGATGCGGAATATCACCTGATACATCTACACACATCGTTAATCCTTTTTGTTCTGCCGCCATTTGCACTAGATTGATTGTATCCTGCACCAATACCTGTACATAGTATTCATCTTCCACCAACTCCATCTTTCCAGCTTCCACTTTGGACAAGTCCAAAATATCATTGATGATAGACAAAAGGTTTAGTGCCGCCGATTTGATATTGCAAGCATAGTCGTACATTTTACGACCGCGGCTCTCCTCAATAATCAGCTCACTCATTCCCACCACCGCATTCATTGGTGTACGAATTTCATGAGACATGTTCGCCAAGAAGTCTGACTTTGCACGGTTTGCATCCTCCGCTTTCTCACGCATTTCGTTCAGCTCTTTAATATATTTGTAGGTACTGGTAACATCTGTAAGCAACACCGTGTATCCCCGTACAACGTGTTCAAAGTCTTCTAACGGGCGGATATGACCTTCATAATGCTTGTCATCAAGCTCAAATTCATATCGGGACTCTCCCTCAAAGAAGTGTATCGGGAAATTCGGAATTTCATCAATTGACTGATATATTGTAATCTCCGGAAACATGGCTTTTGCTGCACTGTTATAAATCAGCACCTTGTATCCCTCATCCAAGGTAATCATACAATCCCCTAAGGAATTCAGAACCGTGTTAGCCGCAGCTCTTGTCAAGTTAAAGTCTTTTCGATTCCAAATAAAAATTACCATCAAAGACATCATCGACGCCATAGTTAATGACGTTGGATCATATCCATTTGGGAACATTCCACATATGTACAACACAAAAATCAGAAAAGAAAGAATCGTACCCAAAATAATCCATATCAACTTGGACTGTTTGCTTCTCTGTCTTTCCGTAATCATAGTATAAGCCAATGCGTGCACCACTGCAAGCCACGGAATCACAACACACGCCAAAGTATGAATATAAAAACCATAACCATAGGTCAATTCAAGATGTGGGAACAATCCATCCGTAACAAACGACACTTCTCTATAATAAAAATTATGTGCCGGTGTCGTCCAAACCATAATCACTACGATCAACGCACATAACAACAACGAACGCTCAAACACGATTCGTTCTCGCAACCCACAATAATGACGAATAAACATCATGAAAAAAATAACCACCAGGCTCGATCCTATATACTCGAATTTCACTGCCAC
The DNA here is from genome assembly GCA_045537735.1 of Lachnospiraceae bacterium. Taxonomy (GTDB): domain Bacteria; phylum Bacillota; class Clostridia; order Lachnospirales; family Lachnospiraceae; genus CAG-590. The sequence continues at coordinate 44,352 of JAZSPZ010000042.1, read as the reverse complement.
CATAGCTTCCTCCAAACTTTTGGAGAATAGCTCTAGCAGATATCCTGCATTTTGTACTAGTTCAGCCACCATAAAATATATTACCAACTTCTGGGCATAGGTAGACTCACCACGAAACATAATAAATAACGAATATATCATTAGCGCCATACCAAAGATATGGGCCCCCACCAATGCATAAAACATAGAATCCCTCTTTCTAAAACAAATCCCCTATTCATTCCTGTTCTATATCTTAAATAATATCAATTTTTCCCAAAAAAAACAATCATCGATACCCTTAAGAATATATGAAAAAACATCATATGCAAGCATAAAGTGGCAGGATTTTTTCGTCCTTTTTAAATATCAAGGATATCTCTACAAAACCTCTCCATTGCTCTCAATGACCTTTTTGTACCAATAGAAGGAATCCTTCCGATAACGTGCCAAATCCTTCAAATCAAATTCATCACGATTCACATAGATGAAACCGTAACGTTTTACCACACCTTCGTGGGTGGACACCAGATCGATTGCTGACCATGGACAATACCCCATCATTTCCACCCCTTCACTAACCGCTAACTTAATCTGCTCTATGTGACGTCGAAGATATTCAATGCGATAATCATCATGTACCTTTCCATCCTCTGTCAATTTATCATAGGCCCCCAAACCATTCTCTGTAATAATCAGCGGTAAATGATATCTGCTATAGATTTCTCGCATGGTGGCACGGAACCCTTCCGGATCAATTTCCCATCCAAATTCAGTACGCAATAAATTCGGATTTTTAAACGTCTTATACACACCTGGTTCATCAGCCCCGGTCTGCTGGTCGCCCATCTTAGCTTCCCCGCCTTCCTCAGACCATTCCACAGTGGCTGTATTATAATAATTAAATCCAATAAAATCCGGATGTGCACTAGCCATAACATCCATATCTCCCGGCTCCATATCTGGTATAGCATCATGCTCCTCCAAATATGCCCACACAAGATTATCATATCTTCCATAAACAGCCATATCCAAATACAACCAATTGCGAATCGCATTATAATTCTGTGCTGCCAAAACATCCTTTGGCTTACAGCTTGCCGGATACACCAACGAAATATTCGGTGCCGGACCAATCTTTGCTCCCGGAATCATATCATGACAAAGTTTCATGGCCTTTGCCTGTGCCAACAGCATGTGATGATTTTCCTGATAAATTTTCTTATACTTATTCTCCACTCCTGTAAGAGTTGAAGTGCCAATCACTTCTCCCACAAGAGTAAGCATATTCTGCTCATTAATGGTCAACCAGTATTTTACTCTGTCACCATAATTTTCATAAAGAATTCGAGCAAATTCAACAAACTCATCAACACTTTCTCTTCTCAACCAGCCACCCTTTTCTTCCAAAGCTGCAGGGAGGTCAAAATGAAACATTGTAACCAACGGCTCAATCCCATACTTCAAACATTCATCAATTACGTCGCTGTAGAAATCAATTCCCGCTTGATTCACCTCGCCTGCACCCTGTGGCAAAATACGCGACCACGCAACCGAAAAACGAAATGTCTTAAATCCCATTTCTGCCATTAATGCAATATCTTCCTTGTAACGATGATAAAAATCTGAACACACATCCAACTCACTCGTTCCTTCTGGAACTGTTTTAATATCCTGAACGCTCGGTCCCTTTCCATAACTTAAGTTCGCTCCTTCCACCTGATATGCACTGGTGGAAGCCCCCCACAAAAAATTCTCTGGCAACGATTTCATTTTGGACAAATTCATATTTGCATCCTCCTTCTATAACTGATATAACTGTTTAAAATTATATAGCGCACCTAGCAAATTGGAATCATTTAAAAACTTACAGACATCGATTCTAATACCTGTATATACTTTGGTAAGTGGCTTTAGCTGATCTATGTATTTTTGAATCCCCTGTATAAATGCCGGCTGTGCACTAATTCCACCGCCAATTAGAATAACCTCCGGATCAAAGGTCACATACAAATTGATACACAACTTCGCTATATCGAAATATACATCCTCTAACACATTGGTAGCAACAGGGTCGCCTTCCGCTGCCCACTGATATATTTTTTCCCCATCCACTTCGTCCACAGAAATACCTTTGGCTCTGGCAACTCTCCAGCATAGTCCAAATGTGGAACATTTTGCTGCCTGCAAAAAAGGAATCTGATCATTGGCCTCTTCCAGGCAAACAATCTTTTCAATCGGTGTGACTCTGTCCAAGTCCTCTCGCTTCATTCCTTCTATGCAATATGACACCTCTCCAGCTAATAAATGATTCCCCCGATGCACTTTTCGGTCTTTTATCACGCCACCGCCAATTCCTGTTCCAAACACCACTACGCATGCATCCTGCACATCTTTTGCATTTCCTAGCCAAACCTCTGCCAACGCTGTACACTTTGCATCATTTTCCAAAGAAACCGGCAGTCCACCACAGCGCTCAGACAACAGTTTTCCCAGCGGAACATCATCCATGTAGCGAAGCCCTCCACCACCATAGACAATTCCTTTTTCCACATCCACCTGTCCAGGCAATCCCATGGCAATCCCTTGAACATTTCCTCTGGTTTGAAATTGGTCATATATCCTTCCAATGGACTCTAAAAACTCTTCTATACCATCTCCCAGCTTATTTGCAGTGGGAATTTTTCCCTTTTCTTCTATGACGCCTTCTTCCGTCATCCAAGCATACTTCACAAAAGTGGCTCCTACATCAAATACCAGATACATGGTTTCTTCTCCTCTCTCAAATATGGCGCTTATTCTGTATCCATCTTCCGTTTATCAGTATATTTTACACAGAACATAAAATCTATCAGTATCGATTACTATTTTATAACAATTCTACATAAAAAAACAGGCACTACTTGGATGCCTGTTTTTTATCTGCAATATAATTTCTACGCCTCACTGTCAACAAGATTTTTTACAGTTTCTAACATCTTCTTATACAACTCCATAAAATCCTGAAAACCTTCCTCAATAAATGTGTATCGCTCCTCTTTTCCGGCAAATTCCTGTTCTTTTGCCTTTTCGGAAAATTCTTTTGCACCAATTGTCAGGGAAGTTCCTTTCAAACCATGAACTGCGATAATATAGTTCTTCCAATCTTTCTGCTCAACCATAACAGGAAGTCTTAACATATTTTCTTCTCCCTGCTCCAAATAAATGCCCAACATTTCCATGTATACTTCTCTGCTCTCAGCACAGAACTGAAGCCCTATTTCTTCATCAATACAAGTCAACGCTTTTACCTGTTCTTCTGTCATACCCATACCTCGCTTCTCCTTTGTAATCCGTTTTTCTATCTCACATCATCTCACTCGTGCTTCATGTCATCTTTCTACATTATAACATATTGAAGTACATTAAAGCCAGTATTCTTTTTCAATCACCAACTCGCTCTCTGTAACTTTGCATCCGAGACAAAGCACTTTTACTCCTGCATTTTTTGCGGTTTCTAATGCTTCTCCAAACTCTTTGTGTGTTTCCACATTCGCTCTTACTTCTGAAATTCCTTCCATTTGTATTACAAATGTCGCAATGCAACAAAACCCCTCCTTGACCGCTTTCGTCAATTCCTGCAAATGTTTTACACCTCGCTTTGTTGGTGCATCCGGAAAATATCCAACACCATCTATTTCCAAGGTACATCCCTTTACTTCCATGAGAAATTTTCTTTCCTGCATTTCCATATAAAAATCCAATCTAGAATCACCATATGCATATTCACTCTTCACATATGTGTATTCTTTTGTATCCAACCATTCCTTTACAACCTTATTCGGTGCTTGACTGTCTATATTAACCCAACCAAGATTTTCCTTATAGACACATATCAAATCATATTTTGTTTTTCGATTTGAATTATCCGAAATTTCTAATATCACGTCCACATCGGGAAGCAACAATTCCTTGCAACGTCCAGTATTCTTTACGTGTACCGTTTCCAAACTATCATTTATCCAAACTTTTGCAATAAATCGATTTGGTCTGCTATGAAATTTTCCATGCACTACTTTTTTGTATTTCATTTACACTCCAACCTTTTTACAAATATCCTTCAGACAACAATTTGTGCAATTGGGCTTTGTTCGTGCTGTACACACCGCTCTTCCATGATACACTAATCTATGACAGAAATCACTTCCTTCTTCTGGAGGGATAATCTTCCACAGTGCCATCTCTACTTTTTTGGGTTCCTTCACACCATCCACCAAACCAAACCGATTCACCAAACGTATACAATGCGTATCCGTCACAATAGCAGGTTTCCCAAACACATCACCAACAATCAAATTCGCACTTTTACGTCCCACACCAGGCAACGCCAGCAATGCCTCAAAATCCTCTGGCACCTTGTCATCATACTTCTCATGTAAGATTTTCATGCAGGCGCTAATATCCTTCGCCTTACTTTTTCCAAGGCCACAAGGTTTTACGATTTGTTCAATTTCCTCTACACTAGCATTCGCTAGCGCCTCTATACTAGGATACTTTTCATACAAGCCTTCCACCACAACATTTACCCGAGCATCTGTACATTGTGCCGCCAGACGAACACTCACCAATAATTTCCAAGCATCATCGTAATCCAGAGAACAGGTTGCATCTGGATACTCTTGTCTTAACAAATCTATTATTTCCAAAGCTCTTTGCTTCTTTGTCATCCATTCTTCTCCTTAGTCAATTCATTGTATTGGCTTTATTTTAGCCGAAGTACCATCTTTCATCAACAGGAAAATCTTTGTACCACAAACAAAAAACTCTCTGCATAGCAGAGAGCTTTTGTTCGAAATTATTCTTCCATTTCCTCTTCAGTTTCTTCATCCGTTTCTTCCGTCGTGGTGTCTAATTCTTCCACTTCCAAGGTGTCGTCTAATCCTTCCAAACTCTCCAACTCACCTTCAAACTCCTCTTGCAACTCCGCATCAGATTCTTCTGCATCAAAGTAATCCGCTTCTTGCTCAGACAAATAGTCTTCCTCTGGCAATTCTACAAACTTTGCATTCTCATACAAGAAATCTGAAACCTTTTGATAAATCAATTCGTATCCAATCTCTTGTGTCGAGTAGTCCTCTAAAAATGCCTCTGCACTCTCATATCCATAATCCAAATAAACTTCATCTACATACTCATTGACTTCTTTTTCAGTACAACCAATACCTTCCACTTGGGCAATGGCACCAATCACCAATTCATAATTCACATTCGCCTTGATTTCTTCTACTCTCGTTTCTTCATCTATCCCGAACATTTCCATGAATTCTTCCATTTCCAAACCATACATGGACGCATAATATTCGTTGTTCTGATCATACATTTCCTCACATTTGGTATACAATTCTTCCGGATAGCCATCAAACTTTGAATTTTCAAGAATATTGTTAAAAATCTCCTCTACCGCAATATACTTATACTCTTCTTCTTTCGATGCAATCAAAGATTCTTTCACAGAAGCTTCATATTCTTTCATAGTCTTAAATTCTGTATTCTCTTTTACAAAATCCTCATTATACTCTGGAATATTTTCAACTGTTATTTCATTCACCGTTACGTCGAGTGTTGCCTTCTTTCCTACTAGCGTTTCTTCTGCATAGTCCTCTGTCAATTCAACTTCTACCTTCGCAGTATCTCCAGTTTTCATTCCTACCAATGCCTCTTCCAGTTCTGGATAAGCATATCCTTCCCCGACCAAAACATCTTCTTCCTCACCGGAATAATCATCATTTACTTCACCATCAATGGTTGCTGTATAGGTAATATTGGCATAATCACCCACCTCAATTCCACGATCTGTGATGGGATCATAGGTTGCATAATCATATAAATTATATTCAATTTCTGTTAAAACATCTTCATCTGTCACATCGAATACAATTTTTGTCGCTTCAACATCCTTGTACGAACCTAATGTTACATAATCAGAATATTTAATATCTAATAAATATTCTGACGAACTTGTATTTTTGCATCCTGCAAGAGATGTGGCTATCATTAATGATGTCACTCCCAAAGCTATTACCTTCTTCATATGTTTCTCCTTTATTACACCATATTTTCAAAAACAAAATTTCCAAATGAGCGTAGCACGTTTCTGTGGAAAAGTAAAGAAATCCACAAAAAAATCACAATTTCATCACGGTAATACATACCCCGCTGCACAGTATAACGCATACCATTCCGGTCTCGTCAGCTGAACTTTAGTAGCTTCACACAACTGCTGTAAATGTTGCGGATTCATTGTTCCTGCAATCACCTGTATCTCTGCAGGATGTCGCAGTATCCATGCAATAGCGATTGCTGTTTTGCTCACACCATATTTTTCAGACAACTTACCAAGCACTTCATTCAGCTGTGGAAATTTGTCATTATCGACAAAATTACCCTCAAAAAAACCATACTGCAAAGGTGACCACGCCTGTACCGTAATGTTATGCAAACGGCAATAATCCAACGTTGCCAAATCTCGCTGAACACCACCATCATATAGCGTATTGGTTTCTATCCCCTGTCGCACCATGCCCGCATGCATCAATCCAAATTGCATTTGATTTACCACAAGGGGAATTTTGCAAGCAGATTGTAGCAGCTCTATCTGCGCTGCATTAAAATTGCTAACACCAAACTGACGTACCTTTCCGCTCTTTGACAAGTACGAAAAAGCATCTGCCACTTCCTCTAATTCCATCAACGCATCTGGTCTATGTAACAAAAACACATCAATGGTATCAATCTGTAACCTTTTCAAGCTATCCTCTACCGAAGATAAAATATGGGCAGGTGTAAAATCATAAAAACCATCTCTAATTCCGCATTTTGTCTGAATGCGCATACGATCTCGCATACCTTTGTTGTCTGCCAGCACGCGTCCGAAAATTTCCTCACTTTTTCCACCACCATAAATATCTGCATGGTCAAACAATGTAATTCCTTGTTCTAGTGCAGCATCCACAATTCTGGTAGCATCCTGAATAGATAATTGATCCATTCTCATACAACCTAATGCTATACGACTTGCATCCATACCGGAAGCACCCAACTGCATAGCCATCGTTCCGCCTAAAGCTTTGACATCCGAACGTTCATAACCAATCTTATCCGCCACTTTATCAGCTAATTTGTCCGCCATACGCAATAACAAATTCCGATGGGTTTTTGTGGCATGATAATAAATATTTTCTACTTTTGCCGCAAACTTTTCCGTAGAAAATTTTTCTACGCTACGCATTGCATTTTCAGCATAATTGATTGTTTTATCATCCCACAATACCTGATTCAATCCATATACAAATGATTCCTCATCCTCAAACGCGTATCCATTCTCGCCTTGTAACAAAACACCTTCCAAGCATTCATCTTTTCGCGCCACAACAGGAATCCCAGAGGACAGTGCTTCTATATAAGTCAACCCTTGGGTTTCACTGGTGGATGCGGATACAAAAACATCTGCAATTTGGTAATAGTGCGTAATCTCATCCCAAGGCTTTGCTCCTGCAAAAATCATTTGTTTGCGATGTTTCATAAGCTTCGCACGTTTCTCCAACGCAGATTTGTATGGTCCATCTCCGACTACCAAAAACGACACATTCCCATAACGATTCATATATCGATCTAAGTAATCCATAATTTCTTCAATGTTTTTTTCTTGAGAAATACGTCCGAGATAAAGAATCACTTTATTGTCTTTGGGAATCCCCAAAACTTTTTTTAATTTGTTCTTTTGCTCAATTGTATCCCTCGCACTAAAACGTGACAAATCTATTCCCGTAGGAATCACATTGATATCAGGTTTCACATCATACCTTTTCATCAATTCAGCTACTTTTTCAGTGGGAACAATCAATTCTTCTGCTCCACGAACACTAAACTTACTGTATAGCTGTGCCAGTTTCTTCGCCCTGTCTTCTTTAGAAATATATTTCTTAATATAATGTGTATAATCCTCATAAATTGTATGATATGTATGCACCACCGGAATAAACAATTCCTTCGCCATAATACGACCAAACATACCAATAGCAAACTCTGTATTTGTATGGATAATATCTAATTTCATCTTATGAATCTTCAATGCGATTTTCGGATGATACACCAAACCTATTCTTCTTTCTGGAACAAAAGAACACGCCTTCGACGGCACACGAAATACACCCTTTTCATTTGCAGGCGCACCAGGGGTTTTGGTGGTAATAACATATACATTATGTCCTTTTTTTTCTAATTCTTTTTTTAATAAATACACAGAATTGGCTACACCATTCAGTTCAGGGTAATATGTATCTGTAAATAAGCCAATATTCATATAAATGTCATCTCCTTACTCAACAACAAATGATTCCATGTCTTCCTTCGCATCTTGAAGACATTCCTTTAATCTAGGGGAAATCTCTCCAAACACACCTCTCATTAGCATTTGGAATGTTTCTTCTTTTGTAAATCTCTGACGATCGCCCTCACCATGAATCAAGACATCGTACATATCTGCCAAACCCACAATCTGAGCTTCTTTTGGTATCTTATCTTTTTTCAACCCATAAGGGTACCCTGTTCCGTCATACTTTTCGTGATGATATAACACTATATTGTGACATATGCGATTGTATTCTGCATCCTCGGTTTGTCCTAACACATGTATCATCTCGCAGCCCTTAATGGTGTGCGTTTTCAAAATGTCCAACTCTCCCGCCGACTGTCTACCATCCTTTAACAAAATCCAATCAGGAATTGCAATTTTTCCAATGTCATGCAATCGTGCAGCACGGACTATTTTTTCGATTCTTTCTTTTGTCATACGTGCCTTTGGATATAATTTTGCATAATGTTCTACCAAAATGCGGGTATATCCCTGCAAATATGCAATATGTTGCTCTGATTCAACATCAGAAAAATGTAATACGTTGTTCTCTTCACTAAACCATTTATCCAAACTGCTTCTTTGCCTCCTGCTTAGCCGCCTCTATCTCAGCCTGTTTCTTTGCCTCATCCTCCGCAGCTTCACGATTCAAACGATCCATAATCTCTTGCGCTCTGCGCAAATCTTCATCCAGTTTACGCTGCTTTTCTAGTTCAGCATCCACAGCTATTTTTACTGCTGTGTCCTGCTGTACCTCTTTTGCTTTTTGTTCCGCTGCTTCTCTTCTTGACCGTTCTTCAGCCTTTCTTGCTGCGATTTCCTCCTTCGCAGCCTTCCCAGCCTCAATAAAAGCATTTACATCTACTTTATTCGCATTCATAATAGCCGCAATCCTAGCTTCTTCTGATGCTTTTTTCTTAGCCGCTTCTATTTCCTTACGACGCGCTTCCTCTTTTTCTTCATTAATACGCCTAAGTACCTCCATCGGATCTTCTGTTGCCATCCCCTTTTGTTTTCCATCCATTGTAGCTACTTGTTGCACTGTTGGTGTGACGCCTTCATCCGCCTGCTGTGCTATTGGTGACTTTTCCAATGGAACATTCTCTTTCGGTTGCACCACCGGCTGTTCCGACTGTACTACTGGCTGCTGCGGTTGTGCCACCGGCTGCTGCGGCTGTTCCACTAGCTGCTGCGGTTGTTCCACTGGCTGCTGCGGTTGTGCCGTCGACTGATTTTGACTATTATTATTGATACGCAACACCGGCATCAATACAAACTGCCACCATTTTATCACGTGTCCCTTTACACTGCTAAAAAATCCACCATTATTCCAAAATCTCATCGTATCCCCTCTATTCCTTTCTGTTAAATTTTCTGTAATAATCACTCACAATTATTAATATTTTATCATATCGACAACAAAAAATGAAGAATGCAAAGAAGAAAAAAAGAGAAAAATACACAAACAAAAAAGGCTTTCCATATCTTTAGAAAGCCTCTTCTCATCTTTCATTATCTTGCCGCCATACTCTGCAAACCAGACACTTCTGCAATATAAATATATTGCTCATCACATATACCAAACACAACATAAGATTCATTATCAAATTCAGCAATATAGTATATGACGGAATTCCAACCCTCTGTCACATCAGTCAGCACATATCTATCCAATGTAATGTTACTTACGATATCTTCTCTTTCTTGCATCGCTAGCTTACGCCATTGCTCCTTGGATTCTTGCACATATTCCATTCCTGCTTCACTTGGCTGATAAGCATCCACTTCGTAGACTATTGCATTTCCATTCGCAAACCAATCAACAACCTGATTATATATTTTGATGCATTCCTCATCCATCTGGTTAACTGTTTGCGCTTTATCTTCCAATTCCTCTGATACAAATTTTCCCATATCGGCTTGCATGTTACTATCCCCAAGCATATTACGATTTCCAGCTATTATTGTAGCCGCTAACACAATCACTAAACAAGCCGCTACAGCAACTGTTCTTTGCCATCTCCGACTATTCTTCATTGTAACAGAAACATTTTTCGAATCCTTCTGCATTTCTCCCAAGTCTCCAAACTGTTCTGCATTTTCATAGTCCACAAAGTCACCGATGTGTACAACTTTTTCTTCCTGTGCAATGGAATGTTTTAAACGTTCAAGGAAATCATCATCTGGCTTGATTAAATCGTTGTCTTTTATGTATTTTTCTTTAAACATCGATATCCTCCTTTAACATCTCCTTCAATTTCATTCTTGCTCTTCTCATCCACGATTTTACTGTAGAATCCTTTGCGGACAACATCTGCGCTATCTCTTCCACTGAATATCCCTCATAATAATACAAATGTATGACAACACGATATTTTTCTGGCAGTTTAGCCACTGCATGATACACATCACTTTGTTCCTCTATCATCGTGCTCATCAAATCCGCTGCATCCATGGATGTGTTTTTCCGATGCCACGCAGAGGTCACCAAATTCTTGCTACTATTAATTGCTACTCGCAACAACCATGCCTTTACATGATTTTCATCAGAAAATGGTTTTTGTTCTTTCATGTATTTTATAAATGTGTCTTGTGTAATGTCCTCCGCATCACTTTTGTTTCCGGTTCTGGCATATGCCATTCGATAAACATCTGTGGAAAACCGATCCATAGCATCCTCAACTGACATTACAAATCTCTTGTTATTCTCCATAGTATACTTTCCTCTGAAAAGCTTCCTTTTTGTTTATCTAATATAGATACCTTTTAGACAACAAAAAAGTTGCACTGTATTAAGCTTATTCTTCTTCCTCTGGTATTTGTCGAAGTAAAAACCTTCTTTTGTACTTAAGAGAGGCATATTCTGTAATCTTCTTAAGACATGTAATATCCGCAGTACCACCAACAACCCCAACAAAGGTTGTCCCTTGCACAAACTTGCCATATAAAAGCTCATGAGATAGAGCCTGCGCAGAAAAATCTATTTGCCTCGTAATCTGCAATTCTGTCACAAAGGGATCTGTCTCTCCATATTCTTCTGGTAATACTTCTTCATAATAATAACGTTCAATTAACGCATTGATTTCGTCATCCTTTTGACGCAATATCTCTCCGCTTTTAAGCGAAGCATCAATCACCTTCAAAACGAACAATTTCTCCTTATCCGTATGATACGAATAGCCATAGCTAATAGCTATTTCATATATGCTTTTTAATAAAACTGATACAAAGATCGGAATATCTGGTATTCCCCAACCCACAAGTCCGAATCCAATTCCCTCCACAGAAGAAATAACGAGATTTTTTGCAACTGTCTTCTTTGCCTGCTTTTCAAATTTACGGACTGACCTTCCATGAAAACCCTCATTATCTAATTTGCGCTGATTGAACTTGTATTGTTTAATCTGTTTTTCTTTCTGATACGTCTTTTCGATAATCCCCGCTCCATTTTCAAACACAGTTACAAATGCCTTATTAAAAGCTGTTTCCAATGTGTTTTGTAATGTCTCTGGTACTTTTTTCTCCACCAAACTTACCCACTTGGGCGTTTTATCCATTACATGTCGCACCAAAAAAGATTCTTCTTTTAAATTCTGTAATCTCCATTCGTTTTCCCACGAAAACCGACTCATATACAATCCTTCTCTATTGTTATGGTAATATTTGCAAAACATCTGTTAACAATATCCATTATACTTTCCATAATCACTTTTTACAAGAAATATCTAATCTCTTGTCGCTTTCATCTCACAATCACATTTTCTCACATTCTATTCACATTTTTTACTATAATTTTCGCATTGTAATTAGTGTCCGTGTCACATTTTCTAAATCGTATCCACTTTTTCCTTTCCGCATCCTCACACCCACACACCGGCCAATTTCAGGCAATCACATTTATTTTCCATCTACAGTTATGTTTTTGTGACGTTTTTCTGCATTTCGACACAAAACCTTTATCATCCTATTATTTACCAAACAAAAAAGCTGTTATATGATTACCACAAGTAATGCACACAACAGCTTTCATTTCCTGGTATACAGCGATATCACATCATTCCATCCTTAATCTGCTTAATGAAATCAGCAACATAAGGCGCCGCTTCTGTACCATATTTTCCAACAATACTTACAATTCCATTTTCCAACACCATACCATCGGAAACCTTTGCAATTTCTATTGCATTTTTAATATGACCACCGTCAAATCCCACCACAACCGGAATATCTGTTGCAGCATTTACCAGTTCTGCCATATCCCTAATGTCATTTTTAACTTGATCTACGTCCGTCAATTCTCCAATGGAAGAAATACAATACACATAACCTTCTGCCTCTTTGGCAATCATACCAATTCGATCCTTTGTGGTAAGAGATGTCATAGAAATTAATTTGATGCCATTGGCCTTGCAATCGATTTCCAATTCAGATTTCTCCTCATACGGAACATCAGGGACCATAACACCATCCACACCAGCTCTAGCACAACGCTCCATAAAACGAGTCGTTCCATATACATAAATTGGATTCATATAGGTCAACAATACAATCGGAATATCCGTCTCCTTGCGAAGTTTTTCCACCATATTAAAAATAGAATCTGTAGTAGTTTTGGCTGCCAATGCACGAAGATCCGCTTCTTGAACCGCAACACCCTCCGCAACAGGGTCAGAAAATGGAATCCCCAACTCTATCATATCCGCACCATTTTCCGCCATGACCTTAATCAATTCATATGTAACATCAATATTGGGATCCCCACCTGTAATAAATGGAATCAATACTTTTCCTTTTTGAAATGCTTGTTCTATTCTACTCATATAAATCCACCCCTCTATATCTTGCAATAGCAGCAACGTCTTTATCACCACGTCCAGATACTGTTGCAATAATAATCTGATCTTTATCCATGGAACCAGCCATCTTCATAACATGTGCAATGGCATGTGCACTTTCAATTGCAGGAATAATACCTTCCGTTCTAGATAAATATTCAAAAGCCTGTACAGCTTCTTCATCCGTCACCGGCACATAACTTGCTCTTCCAATATCATTTAACCAAGCATGCTCAGGACCGATACCAGGATAATCCAAACCAGCCGAAATGGAATATACCGGTGCAATCTGACCATATTCATTCTGACAGAATAATGATTTCATGCCGTGAAAAATCCCCAAAGAACCATTTGCTACTGTTGCCGCATTTTTAGGATTGTCTACACCTAACCCCGCTGCTTCACAACCAATTAGCTGTACACTTTCATCTTTGATATATTCATAAAATGAACCCATCGCATTACTTCCGCCACCAACACAGGCCACAATGGCATCAGGAAGCTTTCCTTCTGCCTCTAAAATCTGTTGACGGCTTTCCTTACTAATCACACTCTGAAAATCTCTTACAATCATAGGAAACGGATGTGGTCCCATAACAGAACCCAATACATAAAATGTGTCATCGCATCTTGATGTCCATTCACGAAACGCTTCATTTACAGCATCTTTCAAAGTCATGGTTCCAGAAGTAACAGGATGCACCTTTGCACCAAGCAATTCCATACGATACACATTGAGCGCCTGACGCTCTGTATCTTCTTTACCCATATAAATTTCACATTCCATATCCATAAGCGCCGCTGCTGTTGCGGTCGCAACACCATGCTGTCCTGCACCGGTCTCAGCAATCACTCTTGTTTTACCCATCTTCTTAGCAAGCAACACCTGTCCTAATACATTGTTAATCTTATGAGAACCCGTGTGATTCAAATCTTCTCTCTTCAAATAGATTTTTGCTCCACCTAAGTCCTTGGTCATCTTCTCTGCATAATACAACAACGATGGTCTGCCTGCGTAATTTGCTAACAAATCATTCAATTCACAATTGAACTCTGGGTCATTTTTGTAATGTTCATATGCTTCATTCAATTCATGTACCGCATTCATAAGAATCTCTGGTACATACTGTCCTCCAAAATCTCCATATCTTCCCGTTTCCATAGTTACTCCTTTCTTTCATCACACAAATCAAATCATTACACCTCATCACTATGCATAAAGAAAGGCTTTCATCCCTTACATGGGACAAAAGCCTGAATAAACTTCTGCGGTACCACCCAAATTGATGCTAAGCATCCACTCTTCATACACACAATCATATGCATCCCATTGATAACGGACGGGGTCCCGTTGGCATCTACTCTGATTATCATTTCAAGCCACCCTCGTAAGCCCATTCAACTATCGACCACTTACTGCATTCCACCCTCGCAGCTCTCTGTTAAGCTTCACTATAGCCTACTCCTCTTACTCATCGGTTTCGTAGTACTGTATGACTGACAAATAAACTCATCAGCTTTTTCAACTGTGTTATAGTATAATATGTAGCGACAAGTTTGTCAATTAGAACTTCATCTCAACATCATTTCTCTTGTAGTCCTCTGCCTCAAACAAATCACGCTTCGTCATTCCCAAATTATTTGCAACAATCGATGCAGGGAACATGATAATCTTCGTATTAAAAGCTGTAACATTCGCATTATATAGACGTCTTGCAGCCTGCAAATGCTCTTCAACATCTGTAATACTATTCTGCAACGCCATAAAATTACTACCTGCTTTTAATTCAGGATATGCCTCAGCCAGAACTTGAAACTGGCTAGCAACCTCATTCATCTTATTGGCTGCCTCCTTTTTCTCTGTCATACTCATACCCTGACGAATCTTGATGGTTTCAAACAAGGTTTTACTTTCATGTGATGCATAACCTTTAACCACCTCTAACTGCTTCGTCAAAACATCATAACGTTTTGTCAAAGCAACATCAATACCCGAATCCGCTTCATCCACCTTAAGCTCTGCGGCACGAAGAGCATTCATTGTACCTGTGTACCAAAAAAACACGATACCTACTACTATAACCAATCCAATTAAAATTCCCATGTTATTATCCTCCTATTTGCATATTCTAATTAAAAACACAAAATCACTTCTATTAAAGTTGCAAATATTTAATTCTGCTCCATTATTTTCTCATGATGCTCTTTGCGTTCTTTGGTATAGTCAATCAAGAATTCATAGAAATCCTTTGCAACAACATTTTCCGAAAACTGTGGATTATAGGTAAAAATGATATCTCGAGTACAATCCGGACTTTTAATCGGTAATAGTGTCATATTCTGATAATTTCTTGTTGTATCCCATGAATACTCTGGCCAAAATCCAACACCCATACCGGCACTAATCAGACTTCGAACCGACTCAAAATTCACACTTTCGAACACAATATCAGGTGAAAATCCTGCTGCCAAGCAAAACTGATCGCAAATATTTCGAATCGGTCTCGCATCCGTCATTACAATAAATCCTTCCTCCGAAACCTCAGACAAATCAATTTCACTATATTGGGCATATCTAGAATTAGAAGGCACCGCAAGATAAAACTTTTCTTCAATGGCAATCTGATTCACACTTGGATTTTTCTTATGAACTGATGCCGTGATACACAAATCATAATCCATTGTGGACCGGCTCTGGACAAATTGAAAATTCACATCCGGGTGCTTCGCTTTATATGCAATAATGCAATCTGTTACTAGGATAGACGCTGCAAGTACATTCAAATGAATCGTCTGATGCTGTTTTCTAGCAGTTTCCGCTAATTTCTTAGGCAAATTATCTAAGCTTTTCATAATCGGCTGCAGTTCCTGTACCAAAACCTTACCCGAATCACTTAAGGTGATTCCACCCTTCTTTCGATCAAATAATTTCACACCCAATTCTGCTTCCAATCTCTTAATGGATTGCGATAACGCAGGTTGTGCAATATGCAAGGAATTCGCAGCTTTGGTAATGTGTTCATATTTGGCCGCAACCAAAAAGTATTGTAACTGTTGTAATTCCATATGCATCCTCCGTTTCTCAAAATATTATCTGCAATATTGTGTCTTACACAAGCTAATCGTTTATAAATTAATCCCTTCTTTATTATAACTTTTACGTTATTACATGTCAAGGAATGTCAAAAAAGCAGGCTCTAAAACATATTGTTTCATTACCTGCTAAAAAACTTGAAGTATATTCAAATACAATTACATTTTATCCACCATTTCCCGAACAATCTTTCTAAGTTTTAACACCATGGAGGGGGCCACTGACAATTCGTCCACACCCATACGAACAAACTGTTCTGTAAGTTCAGTATCAGCACCCAATTCACCACAGATACCAACCCATTTCCCACAGGCATGGGCATTATCTACTACCATCTGGATCATTCGAAGAATTGCCTTATGATGCGGTTTATAAAAATCATCCAATTTATCATTCTGTCTATCAATTGCTAAAGTGTATTGCGTTAAGTCATTGGTTCCAACACTGAAGAAGTCCGCTAATTCAGCCAATTCATCACTAATCATAACTGCCGCCGGCGTTTCAATCATAATACCTTGTTCTGGTACACGATACTGAACTCCCTGCTCTTCTAACTCCTTCTTTACATCTTCTACAATCGCATGAATCTGCTGTAATTCCTCAACAGAGACAATCATCGGATACATAACCGACAAGTTACCATATACTGCCGCACGGAACAACGCACGCAACTGTGTTTTAAAGATATCCGGCTGCTTTAAACATATACGGATTGCACGGTAACCCATAGCCGGATTTTCTTCTTTTTCGATATTAAAATAGTCCACCTGTTTGTCTGCACCGATATCGAGAGTACGAATAATCACCTTCTTACCCGCCATCATTTGTGCTGCTTGTTTATACGCTTGATACTGCTCTTCTTCGGTAGGAAAATCATCACGGCCCAAATACAGAAACTCACTTCGAAACAGCCCAATTCCACCAGCATCATTTTCTAACACATAACCAATATCAGAAACACTTCCAATATTTGCATAAATGTTAATTCGCCGGCCATCTAACGTCACATTTTCCTTACCCTTTAAATCCTCTAGTAATTTTAGTTTCTCTTGCTCTTCCGAAATCTTCAATTTGATTTCCTCACAAGTTACAGCATCCGGTTCAATAATCATCTTTCCTTGAAAGCCATCCACTACTGCAGTGGTACCATTTGTAATTTCATTCAAATTGAGTCCAACGCCAACCAATGCTGGTATATTCATCATTCTCGCAAGAATCGCTGTATGGGAATTTGTAGAACCATGCACCGTAACAAATGCAAG
Organism: Lachnospiraceae bacterium; assembly: GCA_045537735.1. GTDB lineage: Bacteria > Bacillota > Clostridia > Lachnospirales > Lachnospiraceae > CAG-590. Next base: position 26,790 of record JAZSPZ010000042.1, on the reverse strand, counting down.
AATTTTATCTTTATCCATCTGCACTGTTTCACTTGGTGTCAGATCATCCGCTACAACAATGGATGGTACACTTGCACCAAAATCCAAATCACCCATTCCACTTAAATTACGCACCAAACGTTCTGAAACATCCTTAATATCTGCAGCACGCGCTTTCATATAATCATCATCCATTGCCGCAAACATTTCTGAAAAATTATCACCTGTCATAGCAACCGCATATTCTGCATTGATACATTCCGTTTCTATCATATTTTGAATGGATTCTAGATAATCCTCGTCTTCCAACATCATTTGATGCACTTCAAATATAGCAGCGCTGGTTTCTCCAACCTCTTTCACCGCCTTATCATACAAACTCTGCAACTGCCCCTGGGACGCTTTAATCGCTTGCTGTACACGAACCATTTCCACCTCAGGAAACTCAATCTTTCTACGTTTCACCTGATAATCATTCTTTTTGAGCACCGCTACTGGTCCCATCACAATACCTTTATATACAGATTTTCCTTCAAAACACTGCATAATTACCCCTCATTTCTTATAAGTTCTGCTCAAAAAATGCTTTCATACCTTCTAAAGCAGCATCTTCGTCATCACCTTCTATCATCACTTTCACTGTATTACCACACTTTACACCAAGACCCATAAGCGCCATCAATTTGGTAGCCTCCGCAGTTTTACCCTGCATTTCAATCGTAATCTTACTACTATATTGTTTTGCCTTATTTACAAGAAGGCCTGCCGGTCTTGCATGAATTCCTATCTCATCCGTTATGATATAGTTAAATGTTTTCATATCATTTTACCTCCTGATTCATCGCATAATCACAACCATATCCGCACCCCCACTTTATCATCTTTTATTCGTATATATCTATCGCAAAGAGTGGATCTCCGACACGAACGCTTCCTTCTTTCAAAAGACGAATCTTTTGATCATCCTCCAACTCTGTACAGATAATCGGCGATACCATAGAAGACGCATTGCTTTTCAAATAATCCAAATCCAGCTTCAACATAGGCGTTCCTTTTGCCACATGCTGTCCAGTCTCCAGCAACACCTCAAATCCGTTACCATCTAACTTCACCGTATCAATACCAATGTGAAGCAACAAGCTAACCCCGGAATCCGTCAAAAAGCCAATGGCATGCTTCGTGTCAAATATAAATGTGATTTCACCATCCTCAGGTGCACATACAACTCTGTCTCCTGGTACAACCGCTGCACCATCACCCATCATCCTACCTGCAAAGGCCTCATCCGGTGCAGAAGACAAGTCCATCGCTACACCATTCACAGGACTTGAAATCATAATAGACTTGACAACTTTTTGTTCACCTTTATCATACGATTTTTCTACATTTTCTTCAACAATTGCTTTCACATTTTCTACTGTAATATCTTGTGCTGACACAAGGTAATCCTCAAGATTTGATTTAATCACAGTAACTCTTGGACCATAAATAATCTGCACTCCCAAGCCCTTTTGAACAACGCCAGACGCACCGGTAGATTTTAGTAGATTCTTATCAATCAAGGATGCATCATACACAGTGCAGCGAAGACGTGTGGCACAACAATCCACATCTGAAATATTACCTTTACCACCGAGTCCCTGGGTAATCATTGCAGAAATAGCATCCTCTCCAGAATCAATTTCTACATTGGAACGAACAGTATTTTTACGTGCATTCACATCACTTCTTCCATACAACTTAACTTCTTCCTCTTCTCCGCGTCCTGGCGTGTTCAAATCAAGCTTACGAATCAACAATGTAAATAACAAATAGTAGACAACAAAATAGAAAATTCCTATAATTACAATCCATACCCAATTGGTCTTTGCATTCCCCTGAAGGATACCAAAAAGGAACATATCAATCAAACCACCAGAGAAAGTCATTCCAACGCCAACTTCAAATACATGCATAAGCATATATGCAAGTCCTGCAAACGCACAATGGATTCCATATAATAACGGTGCCACAAACAAAAAGGTAAACTCAATGGGTTCTGTAATACCTGTAAGCATAGAGGTAAGTGCTGCCGACATCAGCAATCCACCAACTTCTTTTCTCTTTTCCGGCTTTGCTGTTTTGTACATAGCAAGTGCAGCACCCGGAAGTCCAAAGATCATCAACGGAAACTTTCCCGACATAAATCTAGTTGCCGACACTGCAAATTGTGTTGTGTTCGGATCAGCCAACTGTGCAAAGTAGATATTCTGTGCACCTTCAACAACCTGCCCAGCAACTTCTAAAGTTCCCCCAACAGCTGTCTGCCAAAATGGAAGATAAAACACATGGTGAAGGCCAAAAGGGATCAATAAACGTTCCATCAAGCCATACACCCATGTTCCGAAGTATCCTGATTTCAACACTACATCACCAACCGCATAAATACCATTTTGTACATTCGGCCAAATATAAAACATCAAAATTCCCACTAACACGTACACCAAAGAAGAAATAATCGGTACAAATCGTGTTCCACCAAAGAAGGATAACACCTGCGGCAATTCAATTTTGAAAAAGCGATTGTGCAATGCCGCTACACCAAGACCGACAATAATACCACCAAACACGCCCATCTGCAACGAAGTAATTCCACAGACAGAAGTTGTTGCACCACTCAGCATATTTTCTACACCACCATAAATCGCAATCATGGCAGAAATGGAAGCATGCATAATAAAGAAAGCAATTGTCGCTGCTAACGCTGCCACTTCCTTCTCCTTCTTCGCCATACCAATTGCAACGCCTATCGCGAACAGAATGGGAAGATTTGCAAACACTATATTGCCAGCTTCACTCATCACCTGTAATATCGCATTTAAAAGCGTTCCTGGTCCCATCACATCCACCAACCCGTATGTTTCCAATACAGTTGTATTTGTGAAGGAACTACCAATTCCCAGCAAAAGTCCTGCAACTGGTAGAATTGCAATCGGAAGCATAAAGCTTCGTCCGACACGTTGTAAAACACCAAAAATCTTGTCTTTCATAACTCTCAACTCCTTAAAAATAAAATGTTAACAACAAGAAAAACACTAATACGCATAAACTTTTCTTATTTTTTCCACAATTGCTTTTGTATATGCATAAATAAAAATAATCTAGCAAAACTGCTCCAAATTCCCTAAACACACAAAAAAATGTTGCTCCACAAGCAGTATTTATACACCACTTATGAAACAACATTCTTTTTTTAATCACATATTGTTCAACAAAAAGACGATCAAGGTCTCAACACTTTTGCCGTTATCATTTCATCCAGCTCCATTAAAAGCTTTCTTTCAAGTTCTCGCTCAGCTCCTGGTAAACCAAATTTTTCAATTACTGCCATTCCTTCTTCAACATATCTTCTTGCTTTTTCCACATCCTTCTTAATACCATAATAGTAGTACGCCAAAACACGTTTTCCATTTGCATCCGTATCCTTCTCCAATGTAGACGAAATTTTCCGGTAAAAAATATCAGCATAGTAAGTATTCTCTTCATACCTTGAATAGTAATAAAGAAGCCAATAGTAATTCAATGTTTCTTGTAATATGTATTCTCTAGGCAAAAAATAATCCGTCATTTCTTTTATTGGTTTCTTCATTTCCTCTGTCTTCCCAACGGATATTAGATAAGGGATATAAAACTGATAATACATATTTTTTTCCATGCTAGTAGGTTTCTCATATGGTAATTCCTCTAACGGTTTCAAATTCATGGATTCATAGGAATCTCCCTGTCTTAATCGTTTAATCAAAGAATCAACATATCCCCCTAAGCGTTTCATAACAACGAGATGTACATATAATGCAATAAACACATCCACAACACTATGCCAAACCATACCAATTGCAAAAGGTGCAAGAAACCATTCAACTGCACTCGAGCAATCCCATCGAACAAAAGAGAAAACCATTTCGCGACACAGCACAAGAATAAGCAAACTGATACATAACGTAATTGCTTTAGAAAGAGCTACATATGCCTTCTCCTTCTTATCGATATCTTCTGAAACCGGCTTCTCAATATCCACACAAGTCACGTATTGAAAAACCAATGCAAATTGATCTGTATAACAACGCCACTTTCCGTTTTCTTTTACAAATCTCCACCACAAAACAGTGACTTGTTTACAGCAAAAATCGAACCGTGGCGATAAAAACAATGCTTCAACGATGTTAATCAACGACTTCACCCACACGGACACCAAAAAGAAGGCCGTTATAACAAGCATTCCCTGTGTATAAAATGACATAATCCTCTTCTCCTTTGTTTCTCAATGCAAAAGAAACTCTGCAAGCACCTTTACAGAGTTTCTTACGATCATATTAATTTTATTCTTGCATGCCGCTCACAATATTAGCAAACACCCTGAGCCATCATAGCAGTTACAACCTTTTCAAAACCTGCGATGTTCGCACCTACTACATAATCTCCAGCTTTATCATAACGCTTAGCAGCATCATCTAAGTTATGGAAAATATTAATCATAATGCCTTCTAACTTAGAATCAACTTCCTCGAAGCTCCAAGAAAGTCTCTCTGAGTTCTGTGACATCTCTAATGCAGAAGTAGCAACACCACCAGCATTTGCAGCTTTACCAGGTGCAAACAAAACACCATTTTCCTGCAAATACTTTGTAGCATCTAATGTTGTAGGCATGTTAGCACCCTCTGCAACAGCCATACAGCCGTTAGCAACTAACATCTTAGCATCCTCAAGGTGAAGCTCATTCTGCGTTGCACATGGAAGTGCAATATCACACTTCACGCTCCATACACCCTTGCCTTCATGGTACTCAGCACTTGGACGAGCAGCTACGTACTCAGTAAGGCGAGCTCTCTTAACCTCTTTGATGTCCTTCAACAATGCAAGATCAATTCCTTCCGGATCATAAATCCAACCAGTTGAATCTGAACATGTTACAGGCTTTGCACCCATCTGATATGCTTTCTCAATAGCATAGATAGCAACATTACCAGCACCAGAAACAGCAACTGTCTTGCCTGCAATATCCTCATTATTGCTCTTTAACATTTCTCTTGTAAAGTATAACAATCCATATCCTGTAGCCTGTGTTCTAGCCAAAGAACCACCATATGTTAATCCCTTACCAGTTAACACACCTTCAAATACTCCACGAATCTTCTTGTACTGACCAAACATATAACCAATCTCTCTAGCACCTGTTCCAATATCACCTGCAGGAACGTCTACGTCAGCACCGATATACTTGTAAAGTTCATTCATAAAGCTTTGACAGAATGCCATAATCTCTCTATCTGACTTGCCCTTTGGATCAAAGTCAGCACCACCTTTACCGCCACCGATTGGCAAGCTTGTAAGTGAATTTTTAAAAATCTGCTCAAAACCTAAAAACTTGATTATACCCAAGTTAACAGATGGGTGAAGTCTCAAACCACCCTTGTATGGTCCAATGGCGTTATTGAACTGTACACGATAACCTCTATTTACCTGAACCTGTCCATTATCATCTACCCATGGAACTCTAAACATAATCATTCTGTCCGGCTCAGTAATTCTCTCTAAAACAGCTTCTCTTCTGTATAATTCTTCATTTGCATCAATGACAGGTCTTAAAGAATTCAAAACCTCCTCAACTGCCTGCAAGAACTCAGCCTCATTCGCATTCTTCTCCTTTACCTGTGCAAGTACCTCATCAACGTATGACATTTCAACATCCTCCTTAATATATATTTATATATGACATATATGACATACATATCATTTCTAACTGTTCTTTATTATAGTAAAGCAACTTAATTATTGCAAGATACGAACAATTCAATTAAATATTATAACGTTTTTCCAATTGCACACTTTATATAATTAGCCTCTCCATTGCCATTATTAACCAATACAACGCTTGCACTTAATTAAATTAACCGACTTCCGTTATGACAAAACACATCTTCATAACTTCAAGATTATGCATGTATAACAAACAACCTCTCAATCCCTTCCAATCCCTACGTTTATACATATCCATACATTCCACGTACGGATACCTCACCTGACAAAATCGCCTCAACACATCCTTCAGCATCTCGGACCAATAATTCGCCTCTCTCATTGATACCAAGTGCCACAGCAACTCTTTCATTCTGATCAACAATCCTAACTTCTTGATTATAATTCACAAGCATTTGATTATAGCATTCCACAAAAGCAGATACATCTTCTGTTTGTACAAACAACGCATAGGCATCTTCAAAAAAATTCAAAAATTCACCTATTACTTGCGCACATGCAACCTTTTGTCCTGTCTGACAGAAAATAGATGTCGCCATATCATCTATGGATTTATCAAACATCTCTTGATTGACATTAACCCCAACGCCAACCACCACATATTTCAAACCATTGGTATCCATGCTACTTTCCGTAAGAATTCCACACAACTTTTTCCCATGTACAACAATATCATTGGGCCATTTAATTTGCACGTGTAAACCAGTAATCTTTACAAGGGCTTTTGTCAACGCCAAAGCTGCCACTAGTGTGATTCTAGCTGCGTGTTCCGGCTTAACAGCTGGTCTCAGCAACAAAGAAAAGTAACAATTCCCTTTTGGCGAAACCCAATCGCGCCCTCTTCTCCCTCGGCCGGCAGTTTGTTCTTCCGCCACAACAAGTCCTTCGCGCATCACATTTTCCTCACCAATCATCTTTGCCTGTTTATTGGTCGAATCCATAGACTCTGCATATATGATATCATCACGCAACCATGAGGTTTCCATATATTGTTTAATCTGTTCTACCATCTGCTCTTCCTCTATCTTTTTCTACTATCCTAAATCTGTTTCTTTTGCCTCTTCTTTCTTCAACTTAAGCATTCCGTACAAAGCCTCCCCTACATTGGTATTCCCTGCAAAAGGAATCACAAATTGCTCTTTACCAATATAAATCTGTATTAAACTATAATCCAAATTTTCATTGGGCACCACATAGCCTAACTCCGTGATTTCGCCATAGGAAATGGTCATGTCCTTTTTATGCATTTTCAGCGTCATGGTTTGCTCCAAAAACACATAAGTAATATCATAGGCTTGCGGTTTTAGTGTTTGTCTAATCAAATTCACTCCGTACACAAAACAAACAACGCACAACATAGTAATAACCACATTTTTTCTTCCTTCCCCAACCAAAAGATACATTACCCGCGCTGCTGCAATCAAAATAAAAATGCTCGCTGTAATTCGCATTGAAATACGATTACGCTTATTCTTTCTCACTGTATGTTCCATCCCACTCATCCTTCCTGTATCATGCATCTTCTTTAGACATTTCATATCCTTGATTATACGACATTTCAAAAAAAATACCAACAAAAAAGAGGGCATAGTGTTTCGCTCTCGCCATTTACCAAACTTACATTCTGTATATGATATCATTTCTTCCTGGACCATTGGAAATCATCGTAATCGGAAAACCTATTTCCTCTTCCACAAACTCTATATAATTCCTACAATTTTCAGGAAGTTCTTCGTATTTCGTAATACCTCTAATATCACAATTCCATCCCGGCAAAATCTTTAGCACTGGTTTTGCCCGTTCCAATCTACTAGTAGTTGGAAAATCTGTTATAATTTCTCCATCTATTTCATAGCCTACACACACCGGTATTTCACTCAAGTATCCCAATACATCCAGCACCGTAAACGCCACATCCGTAGTCCCCTGGATACGGCATCCATACTTCGACGCCACACAATCAAACCACCCTATTCTCCTAGGTCGCCCCGTGGTTGCTCCATATTCGCCGCCATCACCACCACGTCGTCGCAGTTCATCTGCCACTTCGCCATGTATCTCGCTAACAAAAGCGCCAGCACCTACTGCCGAAGAGTACGCCTTCACAACAGTAATAATTTGTTTGATTTCATATGGCGGAATCCCTGCTCCTATGGCACCATAAGCAGCCAACGTAGAACAAGATGTCACCATTGGATAAATTCCATGATCAGGATCTTTCAATGATCCCAATTGCCCCTCCAGCAACACATTTTCACCATTTTGAATAGCTGTGTACAAAAATGACGACACATCACATACATAAGGGGCAATCATCTCCCTATATTCCATCAATGTGACATATAATTGTTCCACATCAATTGCCGGTTTATGATATAAATGTTCCAACAACACATTCTTTTGTACAACCACACGCTCTAGCTTTTCTCTCAACAGTTCTTCATCAAACAACTCTGCCACTTGAAATCCGATTTTTGCATATTTGTCAGAATAGAATGGTGCAATACCAGACTTTGTAGAACCAAATGATTTTCCACCGAGGCGTTCTTCTTCATATTCATCAAACAATACATGATATGGCATTACCATTTGCGCACGGTCTGACACCAAAATTTTCGGCACAGGAATACCGCGCCTTACAATTTCTTGTACTTCTTGAAACAACACCGGAATATTCAGTGCAACACCATTACCAATCACATTAACGGTATGTTGATTAAACACACCAGACGGCAATGTATGCAACGCAAATTTGCCATAATCATTTACAATTGTGTGGCCTGCATTCGCACCACCTTGAAAACGAACAACAATATCTGCTTCTTGACTCATCATATCTGTAATTTTTCCTTTTCCTTCATCTCCCCAATTTGCTCCTACAATTGCTTTAACCATTTTCACATTTCCTTTCTTACATTACCAACATGTGTGCCCCTTAAAAAATGTATTCTGAATGAATAAAAATACATCTTCTTCAGACAAGAAAAGTATAAACCCGGAAAAGGTATAAGTAAAATCAATATTTCTTATGTTAGCCATAAGCTACACTTATGGCTAACATGGTATTTATCATTCTATCTAATGTTCAAATACTGGTGCTTGACAGGCGTTATAACACAAAAGCCCCGCTCTATAACTCTATAGAACAGGGCTTATTTCAGGCAATACAAAGCCTGATTCAATTGTAAGAGAGGACATTAGGCTACACGAATATTCTTCTCAATAAATGTTTTAATTAAGGTCTTTTCCTTTTCTGTTGTAATTGGATCTAAGACAATTCTTCCATTCTCTTTGCTGTACACGCAAGCATACAAATCCACCTGTTTACCAGAAACTTCCTTAGCATTCGCAGCTTCTGTGTAGATCAAGTATCTTTGTCCATTCTCAGGGTTCTCCACCACACTCAAACCTACGTAAGTAATCTCTTCTCCTAGTTCATTTACCAACTTAAATGTGTTATTTGCTTCCATTTCGTTCTTCCTCCTTTATTGACATGTTACTTTTCTCATTACATTCTTCTTTGCTATCTGTTTGCATAGCTTTTAGCATTCTCTATCTTTACCACTTTGCAAAACACGGATAGCATATACTAACAAACTCAAGCTTGTTATATTCCATTCTCTAACAACTCTCTGAGCTTGGTAGCAGCCACAGACATGCTATTTCGATTATCCACAACCAAACACATATCTCGTTCTGGAATTTGCTTCTTGAACTCTAGTTGGAACAATTCTCCATTCTCCAACTGCTCCCTGGCAAAATCTCTCACAACACATCCAATTCCCAAGTTTCGTTTCGCAAACTGCACAATCATTTCACTGGTTGCTAATTCAAACTCAGGAACAACCGCTACGTCATTCTTAGCCAAATAGCTATCTACATATGTTCTTGTACTGGTATCACCCTCCAAACAAATCAGCGGCAATTCTGCTAGCACATTGTAATCTAGCTTCTTACCCCTCAACTCTTGGAACTTATCCCCTGCCACAAACACATCCTGAATCTTTCGAACCGTAAATACATCAAATCCAGATTCAACTTCGACGGGCTTGGTCACGACCCCAAAGTCAATTCTTCCTTGATTCAGGTGGTCAACGGTTTGCGGCGTCGGGGCATTGGTAACTGTAACCTTAATCTCGGGATATAGTTGATGAAACTTCTCCAAATAAGGAAGCAGATAGAATTGTAACGTCATATCACTGGCACCAATTCTCACTTCTCCATATTCTAGATTCATCATCTTGGTAAGTTGTTGTTCGCCTGCCAAAATGGTTTCATAACCGTTCCCGACATAAGAATACAGCAAAGTTCCAGCGCGGGTTAAACTGACACCTTTCGCACGTCTGGTAAAAAGCTCAATCCCTAATCCCTGCTCGAGCTGTTTCACAGCTTGGGAGACGGCAGGTTGCGATATACAGAGCTTCTTCGCAGCACCAGTAATGCTATGTTCGGTGGCTACATGATAGAAAATCTTATAGTACTCCAGATTGACATTCATATAATCTCTCCTTATGGCTAACCGATTTCCCATAAGCAGATTATATACCATAATACAGCGTTTGTACACCCCTAAAATGATAATTTTTTCAACTTTTTTCCTTGATTTTTCAAGGTTTTTCGATATTTTTCATACATTAATATACATATTTTTTGTATATTTATTAGGCGTTAACCCCACCGCCTTGTTATAAGCCAGACTTATACCACAAGTTTCGTTTGCGCTTTGCGCATACACTTGACAAGTTGTATAACACAAAAAAAGAACTGTTATGCATTTACTCACAACAGTTCTTTCCATATCCATCCTCATATATATTTTTTCTTACTCTCCCTTTGTCCAAAGAGAAATCAATTCATCACGAATCAAATCATAATGCTCATCTATCAAACCAAAATCCATCTTTTTGTAAGACCATACAGCTCCACCGATTTGATTCTCTTCAAACACATCTTGTACATCCTTAAACCATCGTAGCGTATCCGCCAACGGCGCCTGGTCAATGACTCCAAATTCTCCACAATACAATCTCACACCTGCATTTTTCGCAGCAACAATTGCTTCCTGTATCATTTCGCGAACAAAATCCACTCCCATCATCTTGGAGTTTGCTTTTGTCACCACTTCACCCTGATATCCCAAAACCTTGGATTTCTCACAGAAATATTCCATAGATTCAGGATAGAAAATTTCCTCCATTGATTCCATACCCTTCACCCAATGAGCCTTTTGATGTGTGAACAACAAAGGCTCATAGAAATGGAATGTAAAAATGACATTCTCATCTTCAGGGATTTCTAACAGTTTCAGCGTCTTCACACTATTCCACTGAATACCACCATAGATAATCGGGGTATCCTTTGTCACAGTACGAATCGCTGTCACCGCCTTTCTAATTAAGACATTCCACGCATCCGCATTTTCTTTCTCTACTACTTCATTTAGCAATTCAAATACCACATTGCTGTAAGAAGAAAATGCATTTGCAATACGAATCCACAATTTTACAAAACGTTCCTGTAACACCTCGCTGGCAAACAAGTTGTTCTTTTCCTCATCACCCGCATCATTGAAGTCATATCCATACGCCTTATGCAAATCGATAATTGCATTCAAATTGTACTTCACACACCAGTCCAATACTTGTTTGATATATCCATATCCTCTTTCTATGGGTTCAGCATCCTCAGTCTCTAGCACTTCATAATCTACAGGAATACGAACGTGATCCATTCCCCAACCTGCAATTTGCTTCAAATCCTCTTCTTTTATAAAGGTTTCATAATGTTCCACCTCATGACAACATTGCGATAACCATCCACCCAAATTGATTCCGTGTTCTAATTTCATATAAAAAACTCCTTTTAATCTATGACCTTTTATATAAGTGTTAATAGCTCTCTATATGTCTATATCTTCACATAACTAGATTTGCTCAAAAACTTCACCAATTCTTTCATGAATAGACAAATCAGCCTGCACACTCTTGGCGGTATCATCCATATTGATTACTACCAAATGCTTACCTCGAAAATAGTCAATAAATCCCGCAGCCGGATAGACAGCCAAGGATGTTCCACCTATAATCAGAACTTCCGCATCTCGAATATATTGCTTCGTCCTCTGCATCGTCTCATAATCCAAGCCTTCTTCATACAGAACAACATCCGGTTTTACAATCCCACCACATTCACACATAGGCACGCCAGCAGAGTTCACCACATACTCCACCGAATAAAACCTTCTGCAAGACTCGCAGTAATTGCGGTGCACACTTCCATGGAGTTCCAAAACCTCTTTACTACCTGCCGCCTGATGCAATCCATCTATATTCTGAGTAATCACAGCTCTCACTTTACCTTTTTGTTCCAACTCAGCTAATTTTAAATGTGCTGCATTGGGTTTTGCATCTAGTGCTATCATTTTGTTCTTATAAAACTCAAAAAAATCCGCTGTGTGACTGCGATAAAAGCTATGACTAACCATCACCTCGGGTGGATACTTATATTGCTGATGATACAGCCCGTCTACACTTCGAAAGTCCGGTATTCCACTTTCAGTAGACACACCCGCTCCACCAAAAAAAACAATATTATCACTTTCTTCCACAATTCTTTTTAACTGTTCAATCTTCTCACCAGAATCTTCGTGTAACAAAGTATCAAACCCCTTTCTGTATCGCACCGACAACAGCATCCAGCGCTTTCTCTTCATCTACACCATCACAGATAATTTCGATTTCATCCCCCTGTTGCACCCTGGCTGCTAACAAACCCAACACACTCTTCGCATTCGCAATCTGATCACCTTTTCTAATCTGAATCTTACTGACATACTGCAAGCTCACTTCTGATATTCTCCCCGCAGGACGAAGATGCAAACCAGAAATCTGGGCAACTACAATTTTTTGCGTCACCATGGTATCACCCCCAACTACAATCAGCGAATCTCCATTTGCACAGACAATGCGTCCAACACCGCAACACCTTTGATATCCCTTAAACTAACAGTAAATGTGTATGTTCCCGGACCATATCCTGTTACATCAATACTTGGAATCAAATCTGTAATCACCAAATTCTCCAAGTCATCTTTCAATCCCCTAACCGACAATTTGTAACTAATTGCTCCTTTGAAGGTATAGGTATACTCATTCTTTTTTCCAACGACATTAATATCCTTTGGTGCTAGATGTAGCTCTTTCTCTTCCACTTTTTCTATAGCTATTTTAATCATAATTTCTGGGTTGGTGCCCACCAAAGTAATTCCTGTAGGAAGATAATCCGCGATATTTATCGCAGTTTCCAAATCCTTATAACAATTGGTTACATCGATATCATCAATTAATATCTCTTCTACCTTTGCCAAATCTGCAGGTTCACCAACCACTTCAATCGTCGTCGGTTGATAATCAATGCTTGCAATAGCATAGCCATCACGCACGTCACCTGTCTTGGAAACTTTAACAGACAATTCCTTCGTCTTCATCACTTCAACAAGAACATCTACTTCTTTTACATCATACTCAATCTTATCTGAATCAATCTCTTCACCATTACCATCTATAAACACAGGTGTTGCAACTGCGGACAGATTCTGATTAGCTCCGTTCACATCTACAGAGACAACCACTTCACGAATATTTTTCACAACACTTTCTGCACCACGCACAGTGATGAGATTCGGCGTTGCTGTTTTGCTGCGAATGGCATACCCTTCAGCCACATCCGAGGTTGTGTTAACCGTAATCGGAAACTGTGTTTCTAACTTATTCTCTACCGCTACAATCACTGCATTATCCGTATATACAATGGTCAAATCTTTTCCAATATGACTACTCACTGCAGACACTTCCACCGTCACCGCATTGGTAACCGACATCTTGGACAAATCAGCCACCGCCTTAAAATCTTCGTTAGTCAGCTTCTCCACCACGCTGCGTCTGCCTTTCACAACAATATCCACTGTCGTTCCTTTCGGGACCTCATACACCTTATTCTTTTCAGTAATAGCCGAACCATTAATAAACTCAATTTCTATTCCGGAAATCTGTTTTGTTGTCTTGTAGTCATCCACATTTGCCACAACAATCCAAACAACAACTGCTATGATAAATGAAATCACTTTTAGGCCAAGATTATTAAGATTGCGTTTTTTCATGTTTACCAAAACCTTTCCACCATTTCGCTTTCGAAGTTACTGTTGTATCTTTTCTCAATTCATTAATCTTATCCAAGAATTTGTCCCTTGAGATATTACGTACAATAGCACCATTATGGGCAAGGGATACCGCTCCAGTCTCTTCTGACACAATAACTGTAATGCTGTCAGACACTTCACTTACTCCAATTGCTGCACGATGTCTCGTACCAAGTGCCTTACTAATATCCATGTTGTCTGATAACGGTAAATAGCATGTAGCGCTTGCAATACGATTGTCACGAATCAGCACTGCACCATCATGTAATGGTGTATTATGCTCAAAGATATTGACCAAAAGCTGGCTACTCACCTCGGCATCAATTGATATACCCGTTCTCTCATAATCTCCCAGTCTTACATCCTGTTCAATTACAATCAAAGCTCCTGTCTTTACCTCAGACATTGCATAGGCTGCCTTTGCAATTTCATTCAAAACCTTTTTGTCCAACTTGCTTGCAGTGTCGTTACCTTCTGTATTCAGAATAGATGATAAAATATTCCTTCTTCCCAACTGCTCCAAGGCTCTTCGAAACTCCGGCTGAAAAATGATAATCACAGCAATAATACCCACGTTAATGGTATTTTCCAGAATCCAAAGTATCGTATTAAATTGAAATGCCAATGCTACACCTGCGAATAACAATACCACCAAGATACCTTTAATCAGTGTCCAGGCTCTGGTTTTCTGAAACCACAGCATCAAGTTATATGCCAAAATTGCTATGATTACAATTTCTATTACATCTGTAATTGTCACTCTCGGAATATAGAACCAGTCAAAATAGGTACTAAAATAATTCATTATCTGTTCCAATTGTTAATCACTCCATCTAATTCTGTGTTTTTGAGTTAATATGCTTTACACTTTTATTCATCTCCGAAACGGATAATTTCGGAATCGCCTTCACATAGTAATAATAATCATCATCCTCGAATTGCAAAAGTTCTGTCCGCTGATAATCCACAATACCTTTACAAAATTGCAAGAATACCGCCAAAACAATTCCTACAATACTACCAATTAGTATAGAAGGAATATCTACATCCACAAGGAGTGTTACACCGCCTACCATAAACAATACTACATTTAACACACCACCCACAATTATGGCAACCAGCCATGAATGAGAGAAGGATAAACGATAGATAAAATATGTCACCAAAATCACACAAGCAAACACTACAAACGCGAGTAACATAAACTTATTATCAACAAATAAGTCTATTATATACTGATATCCCTGTACTGCCTCCTCCTCATCTGTCACTGTTGCCAACATATTCGAAACATCTATCAAACCTTTTTGGAAGTAATATAAGACCACACCAAAAATTGCTGGTACAATTGCTGCAGGTCCAATCAACATTCCCAATAAAATCGGAAGGGCATAAATGATATGCAAGCTATAACACATTGGAACCAGCAATGCAATAATGCCTGTCTTAGGGGCAAATCGCATATACGCACAATAGAAGAATAACACCAATGCCAAAGCTAAAATTCCCACATCTATGGAAACTTTGACAGAGTGTAACACAACAAATACATACCCAATACCTGCCAAAATCTCTACGGGAACAAAAGCACACACAAACGCCAACCCCAATAAAATCACCTTGTTATCCAATGTTGAAAAATACCCCATCTGGCTATTCAACATTAAGAATAATAAAAAAGCAAAAATCCCTTTTGCAATGGGAGTTACAACAAAATCAAAACGACCCAAAAAGGATTTGATATTATCTCTAAAAGTCAATAAAGTCGTCATTAATTACCACTCCCTTCATAGCTTTATACATTTCTTTCTGACTTTCTTCCTGCAATTTTTTCAAATTATGATTGTAATCTATGATATTGGGCCTCGCTTTCTCATATCGAATTGCATAGACGATACGGGCCACAAACCAATACAAAAACACCCACACAACATATATTAGCAATATGCCAATACCAAAGCTTTTGTAATCAATCTTAAAAACATTTGCTAAAATATAATCTAGCTTATATATGATAATTACCGCCGCAACAATTGCAAATGCGACTGTCGCAGACACAACAGCTTTCAAAACATTCATTCTAACATAATCACTTTTGTAATACCCACTCATTGGAATCTCTGTTTTCCCATTACGTTTTTCATATATCGCTAGCTTACTCATGAGTTTTACATTTTCTTCACGAACCATGATACAAGCCCCTTTCAACGAATTTCGCATCAATTTTTGTGTAATTCTACACTTAGACACAATAGTATAATGATTATAACATAAATATGTGCTTTTTGCTACTTGAACATAACTTTTTTCACACAAAAAAGGACTTCCTATCAGGAAATCCTTTCGCTAATATCTTTCTTATTTCTTAAATTTGACTTTCTTGCCAACGCCCTTCTTTTTTAGCATAGACTTATAAGTTTTAAATTTCTTCTTTGGCACTTTTATCGTCGCCGTAGATTTGATGCCTTTAAAGGCTTTGGAACCGACCCCTTTCACTGTCAACTTGGTTGTTTTAATCGTGACTGTTTTAAGTTTTTTACAACCATAAAAGGCCTTTGCACCAATCTTTTTCACATTCTTCCCAATCGTTAGACATTTGATATGGCGATTGCCCTTAAACGCATTCTTGGCAACACTCGTTACCTTATAGGTCACACCATCAATCTTGACGGTGGCAGGAATCGTTACCGTGCTTTTACTCTTTTTCACTGGCTTTACATACTCTACTGTGCCGTTCTTCAAGCCAGCTTTGGTTATCTTATAAGTTGCATATTTTTTATCATCCTGATGCTTCGTTCCTTTTTTATGTGAAGCAGTGTTGACAGTCTGATTTCCAGCATCGTCATTCTCCTCTGTCTTTGAAGTATCCTCTATCTCTGGGACTTCTTCAATCTTCGGAATATCTTCGGTCTTTGTTTCACCACAGACGGTACAAGTATATGTTCTTACTCCCTTTTCTGAATAGGTTGCCTGTTTGGTTATCACTCCGTTGTCCCACGCATGCTTACACGCTCCCACAGTCACTGTGACAACATCCGTTTTTACCACATAATCCCTACTAGAAATCTCACAATAATATGAATAACTTCCTGCCGCCATTTTTTCTGGAAGTGAATAAGAATACGTTTCTGCGCCATCTATTATCTTTTCATTCTCATACCATTGATAGAGAATCTCCTCCTCGCCGAGTGTTCCTTCCGCAATCACAGAAAGGCTTTTTCCTTTCGTCATACCATAACTTAAATCTAACCCTGATGGCTGGGCGGTTATTACAACCGGAACATATCCACATTCACAAGCTGTTGTTCCATTTTCATATTCATGTGTATCCTCTGCTGCCTCTCCGCAAAGTCCGCAGTCATAAAAATGATTTTCCATATCAAACTTCCACTCATGCGAGTCACACGCAAGCGTTACATTCGTCCCCTCCGGAAGTGTAACCGAACCAACTTCTTTATCACCGATTTTGTTCACAATTGTAACATCCATCACCCCTTCTGGAATGTTAACAAACGACAGGTTAACTGTTCCATCTTCGTTGGATTCATACTTTATCTCCACAATGTCATCTGGTAATTGTGCATCGCCCATCTCTTGTTTCATATTAGGTGGATAATAAATGGTTTCAAGACTATCGCATCCTACGAACACCCTATCGCCAAGTGCTCTCAATTTATCTGGAAGAATTATAGCTTTCAAACTTTTACAATCCTCAAAAACCCAATTAGAAATATATGTGACAGTAAATGGCAAGTTCACTTTCTCTAAACTACCACACCTAGAAAACGCACCACTCTGAATCTCTGTTATTCCCTCGGATAAGGTAATACTTCGAATATTATCCCTGATATTACCATTAATAATATGATTATTCACACAGAAAGCATATGCCGCTATTTCGGTCACTCTATAGTCTTCACCCTCGTAGGATACAACAGACGGAACCACTACATCCGGGTTTGGATCAAACCATGTCATAAGAATAGCTGTGTGGTTGTCCAAATCGATTACGTAATCATTGCCATCTATCGTTACATCCTCACTTGCCATAACCACCACTGAACTACCAATCACTCCAAGCAAAACAAATAAAACTAACGCCAAACTTTTCAATATCTTTTTCTTCATGAAATGCTCCTTTCCAATTTGAAGAACATATGAACTACTTTCTAACTAGCTTTCAAAATATTTTCTTATTTCTTCGCTACTATATCCCTTGTCTTCCACCGTTTTACTTATCCAAACTGTTCATTGTTGGGATTTTTTCTACAGAAAATCCATCCTAATCCACAACAATCCGTTTTAATCTTCTATTATCCAAATGTTCCTCTTCGATACAACCCGTCATAGTCCAGCATTGTCCAAGTTTTCGTTGTAATCGCGTCGCAAAAAATTTCTTCTATGGATAAAGATGGATTTATATGCTTTTCATCTATCAATCCCTATCAATGAAAAGGCTCTATTCCGATAGTGTAATATTACCACAATTCGTTACATTAATAAACAAAATTTTTTTCGCTATTCTTCTTCTAAAAGATGTTGGACTCACCGAGTCCAATATCTTTTAGAACTCCTGCCTACATAACCATAATCTTGTTCTGAAGGTTATCCAACACCTGCTTTTTCTTCTCCGCTGTAGCTTCTGCGTAAATATCCATCGTAGTAGATATATCCGCATGTCCCATGATAGCTTGAATCACCTTCAGGTTTGTTTCATTCTCGCAAAATCTGGTACAGAATGTATGTCGCAAATGATGTGCCGAAAAATGAGGAAGCAGTAACGGTTCTCTACCTTCCTTTTTCGCATTTTCTGTTTCCTCTGCATTATAGGCTTCATAGATATTCTTGATTGCCCGGTTAATTGCATTAGGTAAATATACATTGCCTTTCGCTGACTTATCGTAAAGGCGTGGCTTTTCTTCTTGACCCACAACTTACTTTTCTTAATTTCTGCCATAACCTCATCTGACGGATTGATTCTTATAATGCAATCTCTTATCGCCATCGCCAGTGTGGGATGAACGACCGTGTGAACATTTTCAACTGTCACTGGTTTTAATCCTTTCTCACGCATAAGCGAATAATACTTATCAAACATCTCATTCAAAGTAATTCGGTCTGCCGCATCCGGGTCAAGACCATCTTCCCTATCACGGATCGACTTACGTTCCTTTTGCCTGAGTTCCGGTAAAGTTTTCGCATAAATACTCTTTCGCTGACCGTACTTATTCGTATAGGTATATACGTACCGACCATCTTTTCGTTGTGTCTCGCCTGTTCTCAAGACATAGCCACGTTTGTCTTTTCTTGCCTTCACCATTATCTTCACCTCGCATAAAAATACGAGAATGATTTTTGAAGAAAACAATTTGCCGGCTCTGTTTTCTCTGTGATTTCATCTTAATATATTTCAAGAGGTGAATTTCGACTTTGTAGGCATCAAAAAAGAGGAAAATAGACTTTATAAGTCGATTTTCCTCTTTTTTAATAATCATATCACCATCATTTTAATCAATCTCCGTATTTTTTATCTTTTTACGGATTTTATTTAAAACTATTCATATATTTTACTATACCATCAAATACTTCGTCAATCTCGGTATCCAGCCAAAAACCACTTTTTATATTACACTCTAATCGTTATCCAAATCGTAGAAGCAGCTACACGCCTCTCTTAGCTTCTTGGATGTATCTCTATTCCCCAAAACAACTACTTTCTTCCCCGATTCACGCGCTTTCCTTACAATAGAAACGAATCCATGATCCGATGTGGCAATTACTATAATATCAAGATTTTTATCACCGTACACATCATACTCTATATCTCTTTGTATTTTTTTATCTACCTTGTTTTTCCCCGGTGGACCATACAACCGAATATCTTTAAGATTTTCATTCTCTTTTGCAAGATCACTCCATTTCCTCGTACATACATCCTTCTGGCGTGCATATACTTTTGCCTTATACAGTTCGCCGATTTGAGAGATATAATCACAAATAGCCGGATACTTTTCTGCAGATATATTTTCGCCATCAATATACAATCCCGTATTTTTCTTTTTCATATTTTTCTCCTTTCAAAATCAGACAACAAAAAAAGCCCCACCACACCCTTTGTAGCGAGAATAGATACGCTTTAACGTATGTATTCTTTTACAAATTTCAACCACTTGCATGAGCAAGGGTTTACTTATGGGTGTCATGAGACCTTCATAAGATGGACGGCATCAATACCGTCCTTATATTCAATTATTCAAGCAGACTCTTTTCGATATAATCACCTTATTACAAACCCGTGATTGTTCTTATTATATCCGATTCCTATTACATTTACAACCTTTTGTTCGAAGAAAAAGAAAATACAGCGGAACAACTTTCATTGCTCCGCTGTATCTATTTAAACATTAGCTCTTTTTAAATCTAGCCTTCTTATTCACACCACGTTTAATAAGCATGGACTTGTATGTCTTGAATTTCTTCTTCGGTACTTTCACAGTCATACTCTTTGATGTCTTTGAAAATGCTTTACTTCCAATCTTCTTTGTGGTCAACTTACTTGACTTAATGGTAAGCGTTTTTAACTTGCTACATCCGTAGAAGGCTTTGGAATCAATCTTGCTCACGTTCTTTCCGATGGTTACGGAAGTCACTTTCTTACATCCCTCAAATGCACTCTTGCCAATGGTCTTAGTCTTTGCAGGAATGGTAACCTTGGTAAGGGAGGTACACTTATAAAATGCCTTGTTACCGATGGTTGTTACATTCTTTCCGAATTTCACTGATTTCAGCTTCTTACAGCCTGAGAATGCATTGTCACCAATGGTTTCAATATTGTTGCCAATGGTAAGCTTAGTAATCTTTGCATTCTTAAATGCATTCTTCTCAATAGCAGTTACCTTATAGGTCACACCATCAACCACTACTGTATCCGGAATGGTTACTGTAGCTGCCTTCGCATCCGTTGGTGCAACGTAGGTTACGGTACCATTGGTTACATCCGAAGTTGTTACCTTGTAGGTTGCTTTTCCATCATCGGATATTTTCTTTGTTCCAACTTCCGGTGCTCCAAGAGCAGGAACTTCTTCTGTCTTCGTTTCCTTGCACACCGTACAGGTATAAGTCTTTTCACCCTTTTCAGTAGGAGTTGCTTCTTTGGTTACAACACCGGCATCCCAAGTATGGGTACAAGCCTGACGGGTAATGGAAACCTCCACGCTCTCCGTCACATAGTTGCCTTTATCTGCACCATTGTAAATGGCTGTTGCTGTTACGGCTTTTCCTACTTCTAATGCCTTTGTCTTGTCACTATCCTGCCATACCCAGCCTTCCGGCAAGGTTACCTTTCCTACAGTCTCATTGGTATAGACAGTATTCATGGTGCTTTCTGGTTTATTCGGTGCAACCTCTGCCTTATTCACAGTCAAAGTAATCTTCGTTTCTACTGTATTGTAGTTCTCTGCATCCGTTGGAGTAAATACCACATCATACTCTGTCTTGTCACTGTCTGCAACAGTTGGCTTTGTAGCCGCTTCTTTCCATGTAAATGTTCCCTCAACCACTTTCTCGTCGGATTCACTATACCAAACGACTGCATCCTTAAGTGTAGAAGCACTCAATGCCTCGCCATAGGTAATGGCTGTTGCAGTTGGAGCCGTCTTGATATAAGGGGTTGCCTTTGACACATTTACGGAAATGGTCTTTTCGACACTCTCATAATGAACGGTATCCTCTGGTGTAAATACTGCAACATAACCATCGTTATCTACAGCAGGAACAACATCTGCTTCTTTCCAGCTCCATGTTCCTGTTAATGAATTGCCGGACACATCTTTTACCGTTCCACCTGTTATATCTGTATCTGCAAGCACAGTAGACGGATGATAGATTCTGTCTGCTATCGTTGGTAATGCTGTTACATTCGGTGCTGCTTTATTCACTGTAATGGTAAGGGTGTGTTCTCCCTTATTATACACACCATTGATTGGTGTACTTACTTTGATGGCAAATGTTCCCAAGTTAGTCATGGTAAGGGTTGTGCCATCCAATGTACCGGTTCCGGCAGAAGTATCTAACAGTTCATAGGTTGGTGTTCCTGCATTTTCGTCAATGGTAAAATACTGGGAAACGTCCAACATATCTTCGCCATGATAGGTTACCGTTACATTTTCTCCGGTAATGGTTACCGGGGTGTAATCTTTATTCTGAATAGTTACTGTACCTTCTAATACAGCAGTATCCTTATCATAGTCTGCATACTCAGACTCTTTTATTGTCCATTTGAAGGTATTGGTCGCTGTCGGAGTGGCATCGTATGCCGCACCGCCTTCATTGGCAAGACTCCACTCCACTTCCATCTCCTCCGGATTTGGCTGTGCCTTACCTTCCAATGTTACCTTCGCAATTGTTCCAAGTTCTGTGGAAGAAAGTACGTTGTCTGCTGTGTAATAATTCGCAAATTGTGTTGGTACTTCCGGTGCGGTTGCACTTTCTGTCTTTCTTGTTGCTGTAGTGTATTCCCCACAGGCAATGGTAAGTGTACCATCTTCATTCATTGTGATATTTTCTGTATCCACAGAGTCTTCCTTCAAGATTGCTCCTATGGTATCGGTAAATACATACCCATCCGCGGCTGTCAATGTCACATATGCCTGATAGGTGGTTTTCCACTGGGCGTTGCCGGTTGCTTCTGTATCATTCTTTTTCCATGTTAGCGTTGCTTTTTCTGCTACACCAGTAGATGATACGGTTATTTCTCCCTCAAAAGGCTGTTCTGCTATCGGTGTATCAATGCTTGGCACGGTGACCGTAGCTACCTCATCCAAAATAGCAGTTACTTCTTTCGGTTCACTTGCATAATCCGTAGAGTTGTCTGCATTTACATGCTCTGCCAAGAGATAGATGTGGTAATCTGTTCCCAAAGTTCCTGTCAAACCACTTGGAAGTGCAAAGGTTCCTGTTCCAGTGGAAGCTTCTGTCACTGTACTAGCTGTTCCTTCTGCATTCTTTATATTCTGCAATGCACCGTAATACAGAATCTGTGCCTCCTGTGCATTTACTGCTTTTTCTGCATCATAAGCTTTGTCCGTAATCATTACGGAAATCTGATTAACTTTCTCACTCTCTGTTGCATTTTCCTTATCTGTGTATGTATATGGCACGGTTATGGTTCCATCACTTGCTTTTGTTACGCTTCTGCCCTCTGTAAGTTTTACTGATTTCTCATTGTCTTTCAATGTCAGCTTCCAGTCGGTATTCGCCTCCGTACCAATCTCTGTACTGCCACTTGTAAGAGCAGAAGATTTGCTCACTGTGTTCGCAGATGAGAAGAGGACAGATGACAGATTCAAATTCAAAGCGGGACTCACACCAGGGTCATAGCTGTAGACAAGGTCGCTGCTGAAGATGCCGTCGTCGTTGACACGGCCGGCGACTTTAGCATTATTAGCGCTGGCAGACCGGAGCCACCAATAGGCAGCAGAGCTGCCTGTCTTCTTCTTGCGGTTTTCGCAACTCTCTCTTGCCATGCTATATCCATATGCTCCGTTGGA
The DNA here is from genome assembly GCA_045537735.1 of Lachnospiraceae bacterium. Taxonomy (GTDB): domain Bacteria; phylum Bacillota; class Clostridia; order Lachnospirales; family Lachnospiraceae; genus CAG-590. Next base: position 3,270 of record JAZSPZ010000042.1, on the reverse strand, counting down.
CACATCTTCTGCATCCAGCAAAAAGATTTGTTCTCCGGTTAGTGCCACATAATTTACAAAAACTCTTTGTGTCCAGCTTGCCACATTGACTCCCGTTGCACTATCCGTTGTCAATGCATGGGGATCCACGTTGCTTTTAGCGATGGCATTCTTTTCGGCAGTGGTAAACACTCCGTCTTTATTTAGAAAGCCGGCTCCATTGAGACTTGTATAAATCGGACTATCCTTCCATACATTGCTATATGTGTTATCCCTATCAAATGGCGTATAGTACAGAATACTGTCACAATCAAGGAACATGGTCTGTGTCGTTCCATCTGCACTGTAATCTGTGGTACTGGCATCCAGTACACGATATTTTACAGGCTCTGCTGTTCCATCACCGCCTGCGTCATAATTTCCATAGTACACATAGCAGCCTTTCCATGTGTCACTGGCGCTGTTTGGTACTGCCGGGTCGATGATACCCTGTGTGCCAAAGTTCATCTGTTTTACGGTTGGCGCATTCCAAAGATAAATCTCTACCGGTGTACTGGCATAATCTGTCTCCTTTTCTTCATTAACATCCTCTGCCATAAGATAGACATGATAATCGCTTCCTGCTTTTTTGTCAGATAAAGAATCCGGAAGGATATAGGTTCCTGTTCCGGTGGTAGAAAAGTTATCTACATTTAATTTGTCATTAGCAAGTACTTTTGCTCCATTGGTATTTCCTGCGGTGTATTCCTTATCCAGAATCAGCACGGAAACCTGTGTAGCATTCGCACTGTTCGTTCCACTGATACTATATGGAATGGTTACTGTATTACCACTCTTTGTCACACCGCTTCCCGGTGCAATGGTCATGTCACCATCTAACAGTGTCAGCTTATACTCTGCGCCTGTCTCCCCGGCAGTTCCTGAGATGACAGATGAGAAGAGGACAGATGACAGATTCAAATTCAAAGCGGGACTCACACCGGGGTTATTGCCGTAGACAATGATTTCGTAGATGTCGCCGCCGCCGCGGACATAGCCGGCGTAGTAAGCACTGTCATTAATACGGTAGGCAGACCGGAGCCACCAATAGGCAGCAGAGCTGCCTGTCTTCTTGCGGTTTTCACAACTCTCATCTGTCATGCTATATCCGTATGCTCCGTTGGATACATCTTCTGCATCCAGTAAAAAGATTTGTTCTCCGGTTAATGCCACATAATTTGCAAAATTACTTTGCGTCCAGCTTGCCACACCTACACCATTTTCACTATCTGTTGTCAATGCATGGCTATCCACTGTACTTGCTGCAATGGCATTCTTTTCAGTAGTGGTAAACACTCCGTCTTTATTCAAAAAGCCAGCTCCATTGAGACTGTTTTTTACATCACTGTCTGCCCACACATTAGAGCTATCATCAAATATCTGCTTAAACAGAATACTGTCACAATCCAAAAGCATTGTCTGTGTCGTTCCATCTACACTGTAATCTGTGGTACTTGCATCCAGTACACGATATTTTACAGGCTCTGCTACTCCGTCACCATCTGCGTCATACTTTCCATAGTACACATAGTTTCCTTTCCATGCATCGGTATCATTTGCCGGTGCGGTTGGGTCAACTATCACACTTGTACCAAGTCCTGCGATGGTTTTCGTGTTGCCTATGTTTTCTTCTGCCTGTGTTTCCACTGCACAAACCTGCTTTGTCGGAACCATGAGTCCTGACATTGCTAATGCAGTGCAAAGCAAGAGGCTTAACATGCGTTTTCCTTGTTTCTTATCTTTGTTCATTGAAACTCCTCCTTCATTCTACATAGTGTATATCACTGATTTTTCTTCTGTCTCATCCTCTGCCAAATCATATGATAGGGTATGAATACCCAAAGATATGCTTATTATATCAGAAAAAACTAGGGATGTTTACTAAAATTTTCATGAAGTTTAGGTGAAATTAGATAAAATTTCTGCATGTTCTTTCGCATTCTTTCACATTGATTCTGCATAACAGGTTCTCCTTTTTTCTAAATCACTTTTTCTTTTTACAATTTCCATAACGCAAAAAAGGACATCTTCTAAATTACTTTAGAAAATGTCCTCATAACAGTTCAATACTTTTAAATTATCTTTTCAATGATGTTGTACATCCTTTCATACTCTTTCATATGACTATGCCTTAAAGTAGTCAAAAAAGTAGTCAGATGACCACCAGAGAGCCCGAAACCCTTGATTTTACAAGGTTTATTTCTCCAATGTCTTCATTGTAGGGAAGAGCAAAACGTCACGAATTGCTGGCGAGTCAGTAAGCAACATACAAAGTCTGTCAATACCATAACCAATACCGCCTGTAGGTGGCATACCAAGCTCCAATGCATACATAAAGTCTTCATCTGTTGTGTTGGCTTCCTCATCACCTAATGCAAGCAATGCTTCCTGTGCCTTGAAACGCTCTCTCTGGTCGATTGGATCATTTAACTCAGAGTAAGCATTGGCCATCTCCCAGCCGTTCATGAATAACTCAAAACGCTCTACATAGTTAGGATCTTCTGGTTTCTTCTTTGTAAGTGGAGAAATCTCAATTGGATGATCCATAACAAATGTAGGCTGAATGAGATGCTCCTCTACAAACTCTTCAAAGAATAAGTTAAGGATGTCACCCTTTGTGTGGTGGTCCTCATACTCTACATGCTTTTCTTTTGCGATAGCCTTCGCTGCATCTGCATCTGCAATCTCATTGAAGTCTACACCTGCATACTTCTTAACTGCACCCACCATAGTAATACGCTCAAACGGCTTACCAAAATCCATCTCGATACCATTGTAGGTAATCTTGGTTGTACCAAGTACTTCCTGTGCAACGTAACGATACATATTCTCTGTCAAATCCATCATTCCGTTGTAATCAGTATATGCCTGGTATAACTCCATCAATGTGAACTCTGGGTTATGTCTTGTATCCAAGCCTTCGTTACGGAATACACGTCCAATCTCATAAACGCGCTCCATACCACCAACAATCAATCTCTTAAGATATAACTCAAGTGAAATACGAAGCTTAAAGTCCTCATCTAATGCGTTGAAATGTGTTTCAAACGGACGTGCTGCAGCACCACCGGCATTTGCAACAAGCATTGGTGTCTCAACTTCCATAAAGCCTTGTCCATCCAAATACTTACGGATTGTGCTGATAATCTTAGAACGCTTAATAAATGTATCCTTTACTTCCGGATTCATAATTAAGTCAATATATCTTTGACGATATCTTGTATCTACATTGGTTAAACCATGATACTTCTC
>JAZSPZ010000044.1:0-2345 GCA_045537735.1 Lachnospiraceae bacterium | reverse complement strand
GCTCCTTCTTATTTGATGAACTTGAAAATGCAGGCTGGCCCGTCACTTAATGCTTCATTAGATTGGACATTCTTTATTATTACTTCAACAATCATCTTGGCCGCAGGTAGTATGTTTATCTTGTGGTTGGGTGAAAGAATTACAGACAAGGGTATTGGTAATGGTATTTCATTCATTATCTTGATTGGTATCATTGCTCGTTTGCCACAGTCTTTGTTCCAAGAAGTAGTTTCTCGACTTTCTTCTCCAGGTGCAGGTGGTATTGTAATGTTCTTGTTGGAAATCGTATTCTTGTTGTTCGTTATCGCATTTGCAATTATGTTGGTGCGCGGTGTACGTAAGGTACCTGTACAATATGCAAAGCGTCTCGTTGGTAACAAGCAATATGGTGGTGCAAGACAGTACATTCCTTTGAAGGTGAATGCTGCTAACGTAATGCCTATCATCTTTGCTCAGGCAATCATGTTTATTCCTATTACGTTGGTTGGTTTCTCTGACGCTGCAAGTGCAAGTGGTGTTGTACGTGCTTTCGTAGATCACACTAGTTTCTGGTATAATTTTGTATTTGCGTTGTTGATTGTTGTGTTTACTTATTTCTATACAGCTATCACAATCAATCCAACACAGATGGCTGAAGATATGAAGAGAAACAACGGTTTTATTCCAGGAATCAAACCGGGTAAGAATACAGCTGAGTATATAGATGCGATTATGTCTCGTATTACTTTGCCGGGTTCTATTTTCTTGGCTATTGTAGCTATTTTGCCTGCTTTTGCCGGTTTGTTCGGTGTTCAGGCTGAATTTGCTCAATTCTTCGGTGGTACATCACTTTTGATTTTGGTGGGTGTAGTATTGGATACTCTCCAACAAGTCGAAAGTCATTTGTTGATGCGTCACTATGACGGACTCTTGAGTTCAGGAAGAATTAAGGGACGTAATGTTTCTGCATATTAATTAGTCTGAGATGATATTTCTTAAGACAGATGATGAAATAGAACTTCTTCGCCAGAGTAACTTATTAGTTGGAAAAACTCTGGCAGAAGTTGCTAAATTGATAAAACCTGGTGTTACAACCAAGGAACTTGATAAAGTAGCAGAAGAGTTCATCAGAGATCATGGTGCTATTCCTACTTTCAAGGGTTATCCCAGTCCGTACGGCGGACCATTTCCTGGTTCATTATGTACTTCGGTAAATGAACAGGTTGTACATGGTATACCCAATGACGTACCTCTGAAAGATGGAGATATAATTTCTGTCGATTGTGGTACACTTTTGAATGGCTTTTGTGGAGATTCTGCATATACCTTCTGTGTAGGTGAAGTAGATCCGGTGATTAAGGAACTGCTTCGTACAACCAAGGAGGCCTTGTATTTAGGAATTGAAAATGCTGTTCACGGGAAGCGTTTGGGTGATATAGGTTTTGCTATCCAATCACATTGTGAAGCAAAATCTTATGGAGTGGTAAGAGAATTTGTTGGACACGGTATTGGTCGCGAAATGCACGAAGATCCCCAGGTACCGAATTATGGTAAAAGAGGATCGGGAACCATGCTTAAAAAAGGAATGTGTCTTGCTATTGAGCCGATGATTACACAAGGCAGTCGCCAGATAGTTATGGAGCGAGATGGTTGGACAGTACGGACAAAAGACCGCAAATTCGCTGCACATTTTGAACATACCGTTGCAGTAGGAATGGGAAAAGCAGATATTTTATCATCGTTTGAATATATTGAACAAGTATTAGGAGATAAATCAATTTAATATGGCAAAGCAATCCGCAATAGAACAAGATGGAGTTATCGTTGAAGCATTGTCTAACGCAATGTTTCGTGTTGAACTGGAAAATGGACATGAAATCACTGCCCATATTTCTGGAAAAATGAGAATGCATTACATTAAAATATTGCCCGGAGATAAGGTAAGAGTAGAGATGTCTCCTTATGACTTATCTAAAGGAAGAATCTGTTTTAGATACAAATAAAAAATATAAGATATGAAAGTAAGAGCATCATTAAAGAAGCGTACAGCGGACTGTAAGATCGTAAGACGCAATGGCCGTTTGTATGTTATTAACAAAAAGAATCCTAAGTATAAACAACGTCAAGGATAAATTTATTATTTTTGCAAAAAAAATAATTTAGTATATGGCTATAAGAATAGTTGGTGTAGATTTGCCTCAAAATAAGAGAGGCGAGATTGCGTTGACCTATGTATATGGTATCGGACGCAGCAGTTCAGCAAAGATTTTGGATAAGGCTGGTGTTGACAGAGACTTGAAGGTTAAGGACTGGACAGATGATCAGGCAGCTAAGATTCGTGAAATTATTGGTGCTGAATACAAAGT
>JAZSPZ010000060.1:0-16240 GCA_045537735.1 Lachnospiraceae bacterium | reverse complement strand
TCTCTTCACCTTAGAATTATCAAACACTACTGTATTAGATTTGTCACCAATCAAAGAACCCTCAAAATCATAGTCACTCACTGCTTTCAAGAACTCAGATGTCACATAGTATGGTTTCAATTCTACACCTAAACAGTCTGCAATAATCTTGTAAATCTGATTCCACGTAACACTTTCATCCGATGTAATATGATAGGTCTCACCGATGGCATGTGCATTGCCAATCAAGCCAACATATGCTTTCGCAAAGTCACTATTGTGTGTCAGTGTCCAAAGCGAAGTGCCATCTCCGTGAATAATAACTGGCTTACCATCTAACATTCTCTTAAGAACCTGCCAGCTTCCATTGTTGCCATGTACACCTAATGGCACAGAATTCTCACAATAGGTATGACTTGGTCTTACGATTGTAATCGGAAAACCATTCTCACGATACATTTTCATCAAATATTCTTCACAGGCAATCTTATCTCTGGAATATTGCCAATATGGATTGGAAAGCGGCGTACTCTCCGTAATCTTATAATCTGACAATGGTTTCTGATAGGCAGATGCCGAACTAATGTAGATGAACTGTTTTGTCTTTCCATTGAATAATCTGTAATCACGTTCTAATTGTGCCGGAACAAATCCGATAAACTCACACACTGCGTCAAAACTCATGTCTGCAATTTTACTTGCAATCTCCTCCTCATTATTCACGTCACCCTGAATAAATGTCACCCCATCTGGACATTGATCATTCTTGGAACCCCTATTCAATAAGTACACATCATTGCCCTTCTCTACAAGCAGACGTGTAATTGCCATACTGATGGTTCCGGTCCCTCCAATTAATAATACCTTCATAAACCTTCCTCCTTATGATATTATAAATAGTTCTTTATTTTCTGCACCTTTTTATTCTTCATCGTCATGGGTGCTTATCGTCACAATGATTCTAAGTTGTTACTTTAGCCGTTGTTTTCCATATTCCCTTGCAATATCTAATATAGGCTGTAAATGCCGTCAGACACCATGTAAGTCCTGTGGCAATCCATACAGACCACATTCCCACTGGAAGCATAAACACAAACAAAACAGAAAAACCGATACGGCCAGCAACCTCAACAATACCATTTATCAAAGCATACCCTGCATCTCCAGCCCCATTCAGTAGACCTCTGATAATAAAAATCATGCCTAAAGGCCAATACATAACGCCCATAATCCGAAGAGCCATCGCACTAATCTCTACTACATATGACTCCTGTACAAACAACTTGGCAATCTGCTCATCAAACAGGAAAATAGCTCCAACCACAAGCAGACAATAAATAGTAGTAATGAAAACACTCCACCGAAAAGCACGCTTAACACGGTCTTCCTTTCTTGCCCCCATATTCTGTCCAGTAAAAGTTGATAGTGCAGAACTCAAGGCAATAAACGGCTGATCTAACAAAAGTTCAACCTTACTGGTCACTGTAAAGGCACTTACTACCGCTTCATCAAATCGGTTTACCATGCTCTGCAAAATCACACAGGAAAGCGAAATCATCATACTCTGAGCGGCAAGAGGCATTCCTATCTGAAAACACATAACTGATAGCTTTCTATTAAATATCAAATCCTGTCGTTCCATACGGAAATATGGATTCTTCCAAACAGCGTATACCATACTAAAAATTGCAGCAATCAGCTGGGATAGAACCGTCGCATAGGCTGCTCCCTTTACACCAAATTGAAGCTCCACCACAAACACTACATCTAACGCAATATTCAAAAAGCTCGCAACCAACAAAAATAGTAACGGTGTTTTGGAATCTCCCAATGCACGCATTACATGTGCTACATAGTTATATAACGCAACCGCAAAGGTTCCACTGCAGATAATCTGCATATAATCAATTGCCTGTTCAATCTGCCCGTCCGGCGTTCCCAGTAAAACCAACACTGGTCTTGTTATTAAAAAGCCCAATACACTTAACAATAACCCAAGTGACAAGATAATATAAAAGGAATTGGCAATGGCCTGTTTGATTCTTGCCCGTTCCGATGCTCCAAAAAACTGTGCCACCAAAATCCCTGCACCGATTCCCATACCATTACAGCAGGCAAAGAAAATATATGTAATCCAATTGGTGCAGCCAATGGCACCCAGAGCATTCGCCCCTTCCACATGGCCAACAATTGCACTGTCAACAATACTATAACACTGCTGAAACAAATTGCCAATCAGTAATGGAATTGTAAATTTTAATAACAATGGGACCACTTTCCCTGTTGTCATATCTTGTACCATGCTTGCCATATGTTCACCTTTATCCCACTATTTTTAACCGTCAACCATCTATTTTGAATTAGTTAAGGCATCGTTTACAAGCAAAGCTACAGATTCCACATGTGCGCTATGCCCAAACTGATCCACGGCACACACCTTCTTCACTTCATATCCCGCTGCCACCAGCATCTTCACATCTCGTGCTAAGGTCGCAGGATCACAGCTTACATATACTATCTTCTTTGGTTGCATTTTAATCATGGTTGCAATCGCCACCTCATCGCAACCCTTACGCGGTGGGTCAACCACAATCACATCCGCATATACACCATGCTTTTCATACTGCTCTGGCAACACCACTTCTGCCTTTCCTACAAAGAATTCCACGTTGTCAAAACCGTTCATCTTGGCATTCTTTCTCGCATCATCAATGGCCTCCGGAATAATCTCTACACCCATTACCTTCTTAGCTTTCTGAGCAAGGAATAAGGAAATGGTTCCGATTCCGCAATACAGATCCCACACCGTCTCATCACCGTGTAAATCTGCATATTCCAACGCTTTCCCATAGAGTTTTTCTGTCTGTTCCGGATTCACCTGATAAAAAGACAACGGATTAATCTGATATTTCACATTACCTATATAATCTGATATCGTGTCACTTCCCCAGATTGTCCGACACCGATCACCAAGAATCCGATTAGACTTTTCACGATTTACATTGATAGAAATACTTGTAATCCCCGGAACATCCTCCATACACTTTACAAGTTCCTGCTCTACATTCATACTCTTTTGCTTCTGCGCGCCGGAAGTTCCCGGCACAATACCTAAGAGCTCTGTGCCGTTGATAATCACACAGATCATCACTTCCCCGGTTTTTCTTCCCACACGGGTTAAAATGTGACGTACCAAACCCTTATGACACTCCTCATCGTAAGGCTCCACTTGATATTTCTCTAAAAATCCACGAAATCTTTTAATAATTTCATCATTGACCACATCCTGCAAATAACACACATCTGTATCAATCACAGAATGGGTTCTACCTGCATAAAAACCAATTACGATATTCCCCTCCTTGTCACGACGCACAGGAAATTGCGCCTTGTTGCGATAACGAATTGCAGGAAAAACGTCTGATACATCGAACGCAACATCCGAATCCGACACAGGACTTCCCATCCCAATAATCGGCTCCATCAATTCTTCCACATTAGAGATTCCACCGATACGTTTCAAACAATTCATCACCTTATCCTGCTTCCATGCAAGTTGCTTTGTATAGTCCACCTGCATAATGCTACATCCACCACAGCGTCTGGCATGAGGACAAATAGGTTCTACACGATACTTAGAAGGAGTTACCAATTCCATCAATCTACCGTAGGCATAGTTCTTCTTTGCCTTGATAATCTTGATGTGTGCCACATCTCCTACTACAGCATCCTTCACAAACACTGCCATACCGTCAATGTGACCAATTCCTTCTCCCTCATTTCCCATATCTTCAATTGTAATCTCGTATTCCTGATTCTTCTCTAATGTCATTTTAAAACCTCTTGTCAGTCCTTATTCTCCCTCAACAACACGGTTATGAGAGCATTCTTCTTGTATTTCTTATTTCACTATCTTCTCAAAATCTGACTTTGGATGTTTACAAAGCGGACAGATGAAATCATCTGGTAATTCTTCACCCACATACTCATAACCACAAATCATACATCTCCAAACCACCTGACCATTTTCTCTCTTTCCAGTATCCACTGGCTGTGGCTTGATATGCGCATGATAATAGCCATATGTTGCGGATGCATCATCATTTAACACCTCAGAATAAGTAACCTGCGCAACAAATAAAGTATGGGTTCCTAAGTCCACTGTCTCCTTTACCCATGCAGAGAGATACGCATTGGTACCCTTTGTAATATATTTCAATCCATTACCTGAAGTTTCACAATCTGTAAACCCTTCAAATTTATTCACATCGCGACCTGACTGAAATCCGAAATGCTTAAACAAGTCGAAACTTGCCTTTTCACTGATAATGGAAACATTGAATTTGTTGGTTTCCAAAATCATATCATGTGTCAAATTACTCTTATTCACAGCAATCGTAATACAATTCGGTTCTGTTGTAACCTGCTGAACTGTATTGATAATACAACCGTTGTCAAACCCCTCCTTTTGTGCCATCAACACAAACAGTCCATAGCTCAAATTATTCATTGCATTCTTTCCCATAAATGATCTCCTTTCGATACATTACGCTTTCTATCTTCTGCACATATTATATCCATTTTTAGTATAATGAACTACTATTTCAAAATATCTAATAGCACCAAAATCTTTATTTATTGTATCACTTATCGCTACCACTGTCATCCAACTTTTCGCCACCGTAGGTTGCGAAAAATCGAAACTTCATTTTGCATTTTCACCTTCACAAAAAATTAATACGCAATCTTTGCCATTTCAAGCTTGCAATTTAGAATATCGATAGACTTTTTACGACAAAAAATGTATAATTGGTTTATGTGGTTCTGTTCTAGAAAGGAATACATACATTTACTTAGAACAGTTACAAATTTACAAATAAAAGGAGAATGTTATGGGATTAATTGAAGCAATTGGTGGCGCAATTAAGGGCGTTGCAGCAGACCAGTGGAAAGAGTACTTCTACTGTGATTCATTACCAGAAAATGTCCTTGTTACAAAAGGACGCAAACGCACACAGGGTGCATTCGGAACCAAGAATGAAGGTCATGACAATATCATTTCTAACGGCTCTGTTATCGCAGTTAACGAAGGTCAGTGTATGATTATTGTAGAAGACGGCCAAGTAGTAGAATTTTCTGCCAAGGCTGGCCAGTTCTTGTATGATACATCAACAGAACCAAGTTTACTTACAACAACCGATTTGGGAGACAACATCAAGAAGACCTTTGCAACAGTTGGTAGACGTTTCTCATTTGGTGGCCAGACAGGTAAGGACCAGAGAGTTTATTACTTTAACACCAAAGAAATCATGAACAACAAGTACGGAACACCGAACAAGATTCCATTCCGTGCAGTAGATAAAGAAATTGGATTAAGCCTTAACACTATGGTTAGTTGTAACGGTGTATATTCCTACCAGATTTTCGACCCAATTCTTTTCTACACCAATGTATGTTCCAATGTTTCAGATGATTACACAAGAGATAAGTTAGACCAGATGTTAAAGGCTGAAATCATTACAGCGTTGACTCCTGCCCTTGGTCAGATTTCTTCTCTCGGAATTCGTTATGATGAAGTTAATATTCATCAGGATGAATTATTAGATGCTATGAACAAAGAGCTTGATGAGAAATGGGGACAGATTCGTGGTATGCGTATCGTTTCCTTCAACATCAGTCCATTAAACATTCCAGAAAAAGATTTGCAGATGATTCAGGATTTGCAAAGAACCAAGTCTCTTACAGACGCTGGTATGGCAGCTGCAACCTTAGTAAGCGCTCAGGCAGATGCTATGCGTGCTGCAGCTTCCAATGAACAAGCAGGTCCTATGATGGCATTTGCAGGAATGAACATGGCAAACATGGCTGGTGGTATGGATGCAAATTCGTTATTCGCAATACATCAGCAAAACCAACAAGCGCAACAGGCACAACAGGCAGCTCAACCTGCTGCTCCTGCTCCAGCTGCGGCTCCAGCGACTCCAGCGGCTGATTCGTGGACTTGTTCCTGTGGTGCTACTAACACAGGAAACTTCTGTGTACAGTGTGGCGGTAAGAAACCTGCTCCTGCTCCAGAAGCAGAAGGTTGGACTTGTTCCTGTGGTAGTGTGAACCAAGGAAACTTCTGTATGAACTGTGGTTCCAAGAGACCTGCAGGTGCTCCACTTTATCGTTGTGATAAGTGTGGTTGGACTCCTGCTGATCCTAAGAACCCACCTAAGTTCTGTCCAGAATGTGGCGATGTGTTTGATGAGAAAGATGTACAATAATTTGTATTTCTCATAATTTTATGACAGATAGTTTAGGATATCCTTTGTGACATCAAGGGATATCCTATCTGTTTATATATTCCATTTTTGTTACCATAGATATTATGATTGTGCACTGATTTACTTTTTATGATGCACTCTCACAGGAGGAAAATTTATGGATGAATTTGAAATGAACGTTGTTCAGACCATGGATGAAACAGACAGAAAATGTCCGCAATGTGGTGGTGTTATGGACTTCAACCCTACCACCAATAATTTGAAATGTCCATATTGTGATTACGAGGAAGCAATTGAACTGGATGCAGATTTGCCAACGGAAGCCGAAGAATTAGATTTCTTTGCCGCGGAACACACAGCTAACAAAGACTGGGGTGTAGAAACAAAAACCGTCCTTTGCGAAGCCTGCGGTGCTGAATCTGTCTACGATGCGTTAGAAACATCTGGTATCTGTCCATTCTGTGGCTCTAATCAGGTTATGGAAGCACAGGCACAGGATACCATTGCACCTGGTGGCGTGGTACCATTTAAGGTAAATGATAAGCAAGCTGCTGAATATTTCCAAAAATGGATTAAGCGACAGTTTTTCTGCCCAAAACTTGCCAAAGACAGTGCTAGACCTGACCGTTTCCAAGGTATTTATTTACCTTATTGGACCTTCGATTCTAAAACTTTTACTACTTACAAAGGTGAATACGGTATTGATAAGACAAAGCGTAAGCCAAACGGAGATACCTACACAGAGACAAGATGGTATCGTACTCGCGGCACACATTCGGAATTCATTGATGACGAATTGGTCTTTGCAGGCAAGAAGCAAAGCGAAATGATTCTTAAGCGCTTAGAGCCATTTGATACAAAAGACAACAAGCCTTACAAACCAGAATATATCGCCGGATTTGTATCAGAGCGTTACTCTATTGGCTTGAAGGATGCTTGGGAAAAGGCTAAGCTTTCCATTCGTTCAAAACTGAGACATAACATCGAAAAGAATATACGTCGTGAGCATCATGCAGATCGTGTTCGAAATGTGGCACTAAGCACAAATTTTGATGATATTACATACAAATATTTGTTGTTACCGATTTGGATATCAACTTTCAAATATAACGACCAGATTTATCAATTTATGGTGAACGGACAAACCGGTAAGGTAGCCGGCAAAACTCCTATCTCTATTCCAAAGGTAATTCTTACGGTTGTTGTTGCAATTATACTCTTATGGTTATTTACAGCCATGGGTGATTAATTCGGAGGAAATATGGGATTTTTAATAGCACTTATTATTGTATTAGTTTTAATTCTTGCAATCATCATTGCAATTTATGTGGCTTACCGCAAGGTCAGCCAAAAAGTGAGAAGCTTTTCTCAAGCTGCATTCGGAACACCTAATATTGCACAGGGCGCTGAACAAATGCGTTTGGAATTGTCCAACACACCGAAATCTGTCTCTGGCATGACACAATTACTGTTACCTAAGATTGCCAATGATTTTCCAGATTTCAATTATAATGAGATGAAAGAACGCGCTAATAACGTTCTCGTTTCTTACCTACGAGCTGTAAACGACAAGAATACTTCTGTCTTGCAGGACGGTAATGAAGAAATTCAGAATCAGCTTGTAAACCATATTCAGATGCTAACAACAAAGGGATTGCATGAACATTTTGAACAAATTCGCCTCCATGAAACTGAAATCCATCAGTACCGACAACATCAAGGCAGATGTATCATAACATTCCAAACTGCATTTGAATGCTATCACTATATTACTGATGCAAACATGAAGGTTACCACCGGTTCCAAAGATATGAAATACCAGACAAAATACAACATAGATATGGTGTACATCCAAGACCGCAGCATTATGAACGAGTATGACACCGCTTTAGGTGTAAACTGTCCAAACTGCGGTGCCCCGGTATCTTCTCTTACTGCAAAATTCTGTGAATATTGCGGTACTGGAATTGTAGAATTCAACATCCGTGCTTGGTCATTCTGTAACGTAGAGGAAGTGAATTAAATTCTCGTTTAAAGAGATATCCCTAACATTAGAATAGGAATCCGTACGATGAATTTCGTGTGATTATTAAAAGAGTCTATCTATAGTAGGTCATAACCGTGCTTCGTTTATGCTAACCGTTCCGATGAGCCTCAAACCTTGTGTACCCTTTTCGGCAAAGGCCTCAAGGGTACAATGAGTCTCATCTCCACAGCATAAAAGGTCGCACTCTTTATGACACTGCTATAGATAGACTTTATTACTTCCTAATACGAAATTCATCTGTGCACGAATTACATTCAAACGTTTCGCCACACCCGATGCCATCTCTACGGAAAATGTCAGCCATCTCGCCGGAGGCGTAAGTTCTCGTTTCGAGACTATCGAAGAACATCCCTAACCACCCTGCATCCGTTCTTGCATAACATGAAAGCGTCCGCTTATCATCTTGATAAACGAGAATTTAGCGGCTTGTAGCACGTACATTTCCTTCAAACATTCGGCTATACCCTAACCACTCTTCGCCTTTATCATGACTCGCATCCAACAACTCAATAAAACCTTCCATCTTTGCATCGGTATTGTCTGCAAAAGCCAATGCCACGGCTTCGATTAATGCTGGTTTCTTTGGAGACCCAAACTCTAGCTCTCCATGATGGGATAAAATACAATGCTTCAACTCATTGGCTAGCTTCACAGGAAATCCCTCAATCTCCTTAATTTTTTCATCCAACATAATAGTTCCCGTTACAATATGTCCTATCAACTGTCCTTCATCTGTATAATCATTCTCTGGGAATGTTGATATTTCTTTCACCTTTCCAATATCATGACACAATGCTGCTGTCACCAACAAATCTCTATTCAAAACAGGATAGCATCCAACATAAAAGTCACATAATTTTGCTACAGACAAACTATGTTCTAATAATCCTCCTACAAAATTATGATGCATCGTTTTTGCTGCCGAATGCATCTTGAATACCTTCGCAAACTCTGCATCATCAATAAAAAACATTTGCAAAAGTTTCAATAAATGTGGCTCTTTGATTGTATGAATCATCGTTACCATCTCGTCATACATTTCATTCAAGTTTCTTTTTGAACAAGGCATATAATCTGTTGGATCATATTCCCCCTCCTGTGCTCTTCGCACCCTTCTCACATTCATTTGCAGTGCACCCTGGAAGCTGGTAACCTGTGCATCCACATAAATATAATCCATAGACTCAAAATGATCAATTCCATTGGATAAATCCCATACCTTTGCATCAACAGAACCAGTCTTATCATGTAACTGCATGGAATAGTAATTCTTTCCAGCCTTCGTCTGCAATGTTCTCTTATCCTTACAAAGATAAATGGAAGATATCATATCCCCTTCTCTTAATTCTGCTACAAATCTCATTTTTATTCTCCTTTTTGTCTGTAACTATCCAATCTGTCCACTTTCGTGAGTATCACTTCCTGTTAAAGAAAAAACAAACTCACTACCTGCACCTTCCGTACTAATCAAATTAATATTTTCGTTATGTGCTTTTATAATCTCCTTCGTAATTGCTAATCCCAAACCTGTTCCCTGTTTGTCTTTACCACGTGAAGAATCCGTTTTGTAAAAACGATCCCATACTTTCTTTTGGTGATCTTTTCCAATTCCGGGACCCTGATCTTTTACGGATACAAATATCTTTTTATTTTTGTTATAAATTGTAACTGTAATCTTTCCCTTATTCGGACTAAATTTCACAGCATTATCCATCAAATTGTGCACAACCTGACCAATCTTCATTTTATCAGCATACACCATTGTATCTTCAGCCGGACATTTAATTCTAATATCTACCTTCTTTTGCTCACACACACCTTCTAGTGTGTTTCTTGTTTCCCTCACTACGTCTACAATATCAAAATTTTGTTTCTTCAACACTGGACCATATGTATCAAAATCATTTAACTCCAACAAACCCGATGTCAATTTGGTCAAACGCTTGGATTCATTTAATACGATATTTAAATATCGATTATATTTTTCGGGCGGAATGGTTCCATCCAGCATCGCCTCTAAGTACCCTTTGATAGATGTAAGCGGAGAACGAAAGTCGTGGGAAATATTTGCAATGAAATTTTTACGATACTCATCTAATTTACTCAACTCGCTGGCCATATATTCCAGGGAATCCGAAAGTTCTCCAATCTCATCCTTACGATTAACCCCTGTCCGGGTCTCAAAATTACCCTTTGCGTACTCTCTCGCCGCTACATTCAACTTTCCAATCGGACGGATAATTGTTCTAGATAAATATGCCAATACTAACACAAGCAAAAGCAAAATTACAAAAAAAGGCATATACAAAATCCGTAACACGTCATTCTGTAGGGCTTCGACTTCTTCCATTGCAGTATGCATGATCAGGTACCCTCTCTGTGTTTCACCCACATAAATAGGAATACCAACACTAATCATTGTTCCTGAAAATATATTATAGAAATTACCGGTTTGCGTAAATCCTTTGTCTAACTTCATTTCTGGAGCAATGCTTATAATATTATGAGGTACCACAGACAATTCAGCACTATTGGATGCAACAATGAGTTCTCCGTTCTCAGAGAACAACCACACCTTTGTCTGTAATGTATCCTCGAATTCATCAAAACGAATTTGTAGATATTCCATAGACATAATCCCTTGTAGATAGGATAAAATGGTCTGTTCTGCTAACAATCTCGCCTCATTTGTTAAATTGTGTTGTTTCTCCTCCACCAATGCCTTTTGTGTCGCATAGGTTGTATAACTTACCAATAGTAAAAAAACACCTGCCAGCAACACAATGATTGCAATGATGATTTTATCTAACACCGTACGTTTCAATCTACATTCACCCCGATTACTTTACTTCGAATTTATAACCTATTCCCCATACTGTGGCAATGGACCAATTGACACCATCCTTAATTTTTTCACGGACACGTTTTACATGTACATCCACAGTTCTCGTGTCTCCGATATAGTCATATCCCCAAATCTTATCCAACAACTGCTCTCTCGTAAACACCTGATTAGGACTACTTGCAAGGAAGAATAGCAATTCCATTTCCTTCGGTGGCATATCAATTTGTTCACCATTGTAAACAACAGAGTAGCTTGTGAGATTCACGGTTAATCCGTCGTATTTCACAACATCTCCCTGCGCTTCTATAACACCATTTTGCTGTGTTTCATATTGTGCCACCCTACGCAATATTGCCTGTACCCTAGCAACTAATTCGTTGGAATCAAAAGGCTTTACCATGTAATCATCTGCTCCGATTTTGAGACCTAGTACCTTATCAAACACTTCACCCTTAGCAGAAAGCATTACAATCGGTACATTACTATCTTTTCGAATTTCCCGACACACATCATAACCATCTATTCCTGGTAACATAATATCCAATAAAACTAAATGTGGTTGATATGTCTTAAATGTTTCTAATGCATCTTCTCCATTCAGTACAATCTCTGTATCATAACACTCCTTTACAAGATAAAGAGAAATCAGTTCCGCAATATTCTCATCATCATCTACAATTAAAATTCTTTTCTTTTCCATAGTAACCTCCTTTTTAATCATCCACTATAACTCTACAATTGTTACACCTGCATCACCTTCACCAAACTCCCCGAGACGGAAGTTTTTCACATAAGACTGGCGCTTTAGATATTCATGAATCCCCTTTCGAAGTGCCCCAGTTCCTTTTCCATGCACTACACGCACCTGATTCAAATGTGAAAGACATGCATCATCCAAATACTTGTCTAATTCCATAATTGCTTCATCTACTGTCAAACCAAGCAAATTAATCTCCGGTTTAATATTCATGGACTTATTTACAGATGCTCTGTACTGTGCTGTCTTCTCCTGTTTTGTTTGTTTCTTATCTTGAATAATCTCCACATCTGTAATCTTTACCGTACTCTGTAAAATGCCCATTTGAACGGTAATCTCACCCTTTTGATTTGGAAGGGAACGAACCGTTCCTTCCAGATTCAAACTGATTACATGAACTGAATCCCCAAGTTTGAAATCACTAGCTTTATGCTTCGACTTGCGATTGGTATTCTTCACCGCCAACTTATCGTTCACCGCATTTAATTTTCCACGGATTTCATCGCGGGCTTTTTCCATATCTTTATTATTGGCATTTTGCTTTTTATCCCAATTATTATATTTTCGAATAGATTCATCTGCAAAAGTTTTGGCTTCTTCCAAAATTTCTCGTGCCTCTTCTCTGGCATTTCTTAAAATATCCTGTTTTCTCTGCTCAATATGCTCATTTTTTGATGCAAGCCTATCTTTTAATTTCTGGATTTCTTCTTTATTTGCAGCGATTTCCGCCTGTTCCTGCTCAACCATACGCTTTGATTTTTCCAAATCCGCAAGCAATCCTTCCATATCAATAGCGTTACTATCCATTTGAGACTTTGCACTTTCAATCACTTGTGAATTAAGACCCAACTTTTGCGCAATAGCAAAGGCATTTGATTTCCCTGGTATACCAATCATCAACCGATAGGTTGGACTCAGCGTTTCCACATCAAACTCACAGGATGCATTTTCAATTCCTTCGGTGGTCATAGCAAAGGTTTTCAATTCACTGTAATGTGTTGTTGCCATACACCGAATATCCCGATTGTGTAAATCATTTAAAATTGCAATTGCAAGTGCAGAACCCTCCACTGGATCAGTGCCACCGCCAAGCTCGTCAAACAATACCAAAGTATCCTTATCCGCATGCTTCATAATATATACAATATTGGACATATGAGAGGAGAACGTACTTAGGCTCTGTTCAATACTCTGTTCATCTCCGATATCAGCAAATACATCCTTAAATATTGCAAGCTTTGACCCCTGAAATGCCGGAATATGCAAACCCGACTGTCCCATAAGCGTAAATAATCCCAGCGTCTTTAGCGAAACCGTTTTACCACCTGTGTTTGGTCCAGTGATAATCAACATGGTGAAGTCATCTCCCAAACGGATGTCTACAGGAACCACTTTATGTTTATCCAAAAGCGGATGTCTTCCTTGCTTAATCACAACGATTCCCTCATCATTCAATTCAGGTTCTGTCCCATCATAGGACTTAGCAAAACTCGCCTTTGCAAAAATAAAATCCAGCTTCGTCAATATCTCCACATTTTGCTCGATACTTTCTTGTGATAAGGCTACTTGCTCACTTAAAGAAGCTAAGATTTTCTCGATTTCCATGTATTCCTTTGCTGCCAATTCCTTCAATTCATTGTTCAAATTCACAACCGCCATAGGCTCAATAAAGAAAGTGGAACCTTTCGATGACTGGTCATGCACCATACCCTGAAACTGACCTTTGTACTCTGACTTCACCGGAATACAATAACGTCCATTACGCATAGTCACGATAGAATCTTGAAGCATCACCTGATTTGTCTGCTTTGCCACAATTCCATTCAACACATCATGAACCTTTGCGTTAATCTGCTTCATGTCACGACGAATCTCTTTCAAAGATGCTGATGCGTCATCTGCAATCTCATCTTCGGATAAAATACAACGATTGATTTCTCTCGCCAAATGCGCCAAGGGCATAAGACTTTCAAAATATCCTGTCAGGGAATCCTGACGCATTGCCATCCCCTCATCGTCTTTATCTGTTTCCTGTTCACCATATTGTCTGGCACGTTCCGCCACCTTCAAAAGCTTTGCAATATCAAGAAGCTCTGCCACAGAAAGAGATGCTCCCACCGCCACACGCTTCATCGCCTCGCCAATTGGATACACACCGGAAAATGACAAGCCACCGTGTTGATACACCCTGCTAAGTGCATCTCTTGTCTCCTCTTGGTTTTTCTGAATCTCTATGATATCTGTTGCAGGCTTTAACTGACTGCACATACGCTTTCCTGCCGGACAGGTTGCAAAACCGGTAAGCTGCTCTATAATTTTATAATATTCTAAAATTCTTAATGTTCGTTTGTTCATAACGTTGCCTTTCTAAACATATCTATTACAAAAATCATATCATCGCATAGATGTTAAAATTATACCATAGAAAGCATTAAAATAAAAGTAGCGGCTTCACAACGAAACCGCTATCCTTCTACCACTCATACCGATGTAATTGTCCCTCTAATTGAAAATTTTCAAAACCTTGTTGTCTAAGTGCCTCATACAGCACAATTGCAACAGAATTAGAAAGATTCAAAGAACGAATCTCATCTAACATTGGAATCCGAATACAGGTCTCCTTATTATCCAACAAAATCTCCTCCGGAATTCCTGCACTCTCCTTGCCAAACATAATATAACAATCGTCCTCATAAGAAACCTCTGTATAGGTCTGCTTTGATTTGGTTGTTGCCATATAAATCTTTGCATTTGGATTCTTCTCCAAAAAATCTTCAAAACTTACATAAGTTTTCACATCTAGCTTATACCAATAATCCATACCTGCCCGCTTTAACATCTTATCATTGATGCGAAATCCCAGTGGCTCAATCAAATGCAACCGTGCACCGGTAGCTACACAGGTTCTACCTATATTTCCGGTATTCGCCGGCATCTCTGGCTCATGAAGTACAATATTAATCATGCTATTTCTCCTCTAATTCCTGAACAAATTCTTTGATACGACCAATAGCCTCTTTCAATTCCTCCAAGGAATACGCGTAAGAGATGCGTAGAAATCCTTCACCACACTCCCCGAAGGCATCACCTGGAACCACCGCTAGCTTCTTTTCATTTAAGAGTTTCGTAGCAAATTCTTCAGAAGTCATTCCAAATTTTTTGATACATGGAAATACATAAAACGCTCCCTTGGGCTCAAAGCAAGGTAATCCCATCTCAGCAAATTCTGTCAACAAATATCTTCTTCTTTGATCATAGGACTCTCTCATGCGTTCTACGTCCCTGTCGCAATCACGCATAGCAGCAACTGCAGCATATTGGCTTGTTGTTGGTGCACACATAATTGCAAATTGATGAATCTTTGTCATTTGCTCAATAATTAAAGCAGGGCCTAAAGCATAACCTAGTCTCCATCCAGTCATGGCAAAGGCTTTTGAAAAACCACTAATGACAATGGTTCGCTCCCGCATCCCAGGAAGAGATGCAATACTGACATGTCCGCTGTTATATGTAAGTTCTGCGTAAATTTCATCTGAAATGACGAAAATATCCTTCTCTATAATCAAATCTACAATTGCTTCCAAATCCTCTTTTTCCATGATGGCTCCTGTAGGATTGTTAGGAAAAGAAAGAATTAATATTTTTGTTTTTTCAGTAATTGCACGCTCTAACTCTTCCCTTGTCAAACGAAACTGATTCTCATTTTTTAAGGAAATGGTAACTGGTACACCACCAGCTAGTTCCACACATGGAACATAAGACACATAACAAGGCTCTGGAATAATGACCTCATCTCCAGGATTTAACATGGCACGAAGTGCCACATCAATACCTTCACTACCACCAACCGTGAGCAACGCTTCAGTCTTAGGGTCATACTGCACTTTGAAACGTCTATCCATGTACTCACAAATAGCCTGTCTAAGCTCCATCAAACCAGCATTCGATGTATAGAATGTCTTCCCTCTTTCCAAAGAGTAGATTCCCTCTTCTCTCACACTCCACGGTGTATCAAAATCCGGCTCACCTACACCGAGAGAAATAGCATCTGGCATCTCGCTTACTACATCGAAAAACTTACGGATACCAGAAGGCGCAATGCCTGTAATTGTTTTAGATAATGGATTTCTCATTATGGTGTAATTAACATCCTTTCTGATTCAGGTTTTTTCACTAAGATTGTTCCATGGTCTTTATATTTCTTCAAAATAAAGTGTGTTGCTGTACTGATAACTGCTTCTACTGGAGAAAGTTTTTCAGATACGAACTGAGACACTTCTTTTAATGTTCTTCCTTCTAAAGTTACAAGAAGGTCATAACCTCCTGAGATCAAATATACAGAA
>JAZSPZ010000037.1:0-182935 GCA_045537735.1 Lachnospiraceae bacterium | reverse complement strand
GCAGGAATAATGATTGATGTAGCACCGGGTACAAAAATGAAGGATTATAAGCCAATTAAGGGAATTCGTGAAAGGGAAATACAGATGCCTGTATACAAACTTACGGGAAGAAAATTTCCTGAGACGTATTATAACAGTTATCCAACGATAAATGCTTTAGCCGGAATAATTAATGCTGAAGTTGATATCAAAGGGGATGTGGTAGAGTATGCCAAGCAACTTATTTTATCACGCGACGAGGAAGAAGTTATCAAATTAGATTATTTATTGATGTTTTTATCGGGATACCGTAAGGAAGAGGCGTATACTATTGCAAAATTGATCTTCGATAATTTTGATGAGTACTATTTAAGAGATGCACGGAAAAGTGCCGTGAAAGAAATGCTAAAGCACCACAACGAAGAAACAGAACAGTATTTGATTAACTATTTGGTTGACCATACTTCGAAAGATGAATGCTGGGATTTGGTAAATTCTTATTGGGAGTAATATTTTGTTTTCTGCTAGTTGTTTACTGTGGAGGATATAACAAATTGTCGAATTTTGTTGTTCCCTACTTGACACAAGCGTGTCGGGTAGTCCTGTGATTCAAAATGGGCAAATTATCGGTGCAGTAACGCATGTTTTGGTAAATGATCCCACAAAAGGATATGCGATTTCTATTGAGTCTATGTCAAATCATGGAAATTAAGAAGGGCGATTGGCCTTCTTTTTGATGACTTTTGGAAAGGATAAATGGTATGGAACATATAACCATTATAGAGATTTGGTTCTCTGTAATGGTTATTTTTATAGAAAAAATGGAAAAGGTCCTAGAGAATTGTTTCGTGTTATGAAGTTAAGAAATTAAAAAAATAAAAAAGATGAAATTATAACAAAAATCAAATAAAATCAAGGTTCTTTTTATTATTTTGTTGTAAATTATTGTGTTCTGTCACAATACTTCATAGAAAAATAATAATTTTGTTATTATGCAACGTATTACGTCTATAATATAAATCTGATAAAGTCGTAATCGGTCGACAATACAGTGACTCTGTCAACAGAAGAATTATTCGTGGCGAAAGGTCCAGTAATTTAGGAGGTAAAGTATGATTAAAGTGATGATTGGAAATCATGATGAAACCATTCGAAAGAAAATGGAGGATATTATACGAAGGCAGACGCAATGTCATTTATTAGGAGCTTATAGTAATGGTGATCAATTATACGAAAATGTAAGAGCGCAGGCACCTGATATTGTACTCTTAAATCCGGTTATGCCCAAACTGGATGGAGTTGGTGTAATTGAAAAAATTCGAATGGAAACACATTTAGACAAGATACAGTTTATTCTAGTCGCGGATAACCATCAGATTAAAGTTTTAAATGTGTTACAGAATCGTAAAAATATACGATTTCTTCCATGGGATAATGATGAAAATGCATTGATGAAATGTATTGTTGATACCGCTAAGGCACCGAACATGTCTAATCGTGTTTTACAAATTGAAGATATTGTTGTGAAACAGGGAAACAAAGAGAGAGACTTGAATATGCTGGTTACACAGATGATTCACGAAATTGGAGTGCCGGCACACATTAAAGGATATTTGTATTTAAGAACAGCCATTATTATGGCGGTTGAAAATATGGATGTTTTGAATGCAGTTACAAAACAATTGTATCCAGATATTGCAAAAGAATATGGTACAACGGACACTAGAGTGGAACGTGCAATTCGTCATGCCATTGAGGTTGCATGGGAGCGAGGAAACATAGATGTGATTAATGATTTGTTTGGTTACACGATACAAGCAGACAAAGGGAAACCAACCAATTCTGAATTTATTGCATTAATGTCAGACCGTATTCGTCTAGATAAGATGAATAAAGCAAGTTGATAATGCGTGGAGGTAATAAGTGTATGAGAGATAGCATGAAAATCCTGGTTGCATCAGGACACAAGCGAGATGACAAAACAGAGATTTTTACTTACATGAAGCAATTTGAGTATGAAATTGTAGAAGTAAATGATACCTTTGATGTTATAATGGAGCGTATTTATCAAATGCAGCCAGATTTGATTATTTCAAGTATTTGTCTTCCGGGAGGTGATGGGATATCGCTGTTGCAGGAATGCAAGAAAGTAGAAGCATTACAGGGTACGAAAATGGTATTTTTAACGGAAATAACAGCGCAATCGGTGATTAACTTGGCGTACAGCATGGGTGTTGATTACTATTTTATGTTTAATCAAGATAAACGATTTATCGCAAGAATTTTAGAACGCATTTTAGAAAACCACTATTGTGCGAAACAGCAGAAGTTACAGAGAAGCAATATGACATTAGAGCAAAAACAGATGTTGTTTGATTCCACACTAGAGAGTGATGTTACAAAAATGATTAGAGAAATTGGTATTCCGGCACACATCAAGGGATATCAGTACATAAGGGAAGGCATCATGATGTCAGTAAAGGATCCGGAAATTTTGAATTATATTACAAAGTTTTTGTATCCAACCATCGCAAAGAAATATCACACAACAACAAGCAGTGTGGAGAGAGCAATACGACATGCCATTGAAGTTGCGTGGAACCGTGGCAAATTGGAGGCTATGGAGGATTTGTTTGGTTACAGCGTAGCTTCTGGAAAAGGGAAACCAACCAACTCAGAGTTTATCGCATTAATTGCAGATAAATTCCGATTGGAATACC
Organism: Lachnospiraceae bacterium; assembly: GCA_045537735.1. Taxonomy (GTDB): domain Bacteria; phylum Bacillota; class Clostridia; order Lachnospirales; family Lachnospiraceae; genus CAG-590. The sequence goes on along the minus strand of JAZSPZ010000037.1, from coordinate 180,236 downwards.
GAATGAAAGGATACGGATTTGAAGAGTTTTCTGCATAAAATTCTTCCGTTTCTTATTCATATATGCTACAATATGTAAAGGTTAAATTGATTGCAGGTAATTATTGGTAATAGTTACCTGCAATCTTTACAAATTAACCAATATAGATTGGCTAAGGAGAGGGAATATGAAAAAGATTGCCTATGTAGCTTCGGAATGTGTACCATTTATTAAGACAGGTGGTTTGGCAGACGTTGTGGGTACACTTCCAAAGATTTTTGATAAAACACAGTATGATGTGAGAGTTATTATTCCGAATTATATGTGTATTCCCGCAAAGTTTAAAGAAAAAATGAGGTATATTACCAATTTCCAGATGGATATTGGTGACCATTCTCAATATGTGGGAATTATGTATATGGAGTATGAAGGTGTCAAGGTATATTTTATTGATAATGAGTTCTATTTTAATGGTGCTACACCTTACGGTGAAACGAAGTGGGATATCGAAAAGTTTTGTTACTTTTCAAAAGCTGCACTTTCTATTTTACCAGTAATTGGTTTCCGCCCAGATATTGTACATTGTCATGACTGGCAGGCAGGCATGATTCCAGTGTATTTGAAGACATTATTTGCGGGAAATCCGTTTTTTAGTGGTATGAAATCTATTATGACAATACATAATTTGCAGTTCCAGGGCAAATGGGATATTGAGCATGTACGTTATTGTTCTGGTTTGCCAGATTATCTATTTACTGCAGATAAGCTTGAACTTCACAAAGATGCATCTATGTTAAAGGGTGGATTGGTATACGCTGATATTATAACCACGGTTAGTAATACATATGCCTACGAGATTCAGACACCTTACTATGGAGAGAACTTAGATGGACTATTACAGGCAAGAAATCAGTCTTTGGTTGGAATTGTCAATGGTATAGACTATGAGGTATATAATCCAGAGAAAGATAAAGCTTTAACAAAGCCATATAATGTGAAGAATTTCAAGAAGAATAAGGTTGCTAATAAGCTTGCACTTCAGAAAGAATTGGGTCTTCCAGAGGATAAGGATCAGTTTGTACTTGGTATCATCTCAAGATTGACCGACCAGAAAGGCCTTGACCTTGTGGATGCCGTGATGAATGAGATTTGTCAAGATGGTGTGCAGTTCGTTGTTTTAGGAACAGGAGATCCGAGATATGAGGATATGTTCCGTTACTATCAAGGAATTCATCCGGCGAAGGTTAGTGCCAACATTTATTTCTCTGATGAGCTTTCGCATAAGATGTATGGTGGCTGCGATGCAATTCTAGTTCCATCTAGATTTGAGCCTTGTGGATTGACGCAGTTAATGGCCCTTCGTTATGGTTCGTTGCCGATTGTAAGGGAAACGGGTGGATTGAAGGATACAGTCATTCCTTATAATGAATTTGAACAGATAGGAACAGGCTTCTCATTTACGAATTATAATGCCCATGAGCTGCTGAATACGATTAATTATGCAAAGGAAGTATTCTGCAACCAGAAGAAGAGTTGGGAGGATATGATGGTACGTGCTATGAACCAGAATTATTCTTGGGCTAGCTCAGCGAAGAGTTATGAGGAATTATATCGATAATGCATAATGAACTAGGAGGTTACTTTTTTCGATGGATTGAAAAGAGTAACCTTTTTTATGTTATAGTAATCACACAAATTGTCCTATAAAGTTAGTTTATTCTAGTAAAATGGAGCAAAATAAGGTACAATGACAAGAGATTATAAATGACAGAAATGGAGATAGATGATGGCTTTTGATGGAGTTGTGATTTCCAATATAGTAACAGATATGAGAGAACTCTTAATTGGAGGGCGAATTTATAAAATATATCAACCGGAGCAGGATGAGATTAATCTGGTGGTGAAAAACCAAGGGACCACATATCGTTTGATGTTAAATGCAAGTGCCACATTACCACTTGTATATTTCTTGGAGGAGAATAAGTTGAATCCACCGACGGCACCAAATTTTTGTATGCTCCTTCGTAAGCATATTGGCAATGGCAGAATCGTAGGTGTTGAACAACCAGGATTCGAACGAATCATTGTTGTTGAAATTGAGCACTTGGATGAGATGGGTGATTTGTGCAAGAAGAAGCTTGTTATTGAGCTAATGGGTAAGCACAGTAATATTATTTTCATGGAATCAGATGGTAGAATTATTGATTCTGTAAAGCGTATCGGTGCACATATCAGTTCTGTTCGAGAGGTGCTTCCGGGGTACGATTATGTATTACCACCTAATGAGAAAATAAGCCCATTTGATGTAACAGAAACATGTTTTAAAAACGAGTTGATGGAGAAGTCCATGAGCATTGAGAAGGCCATCTACACATCCATTACTGGATTTTCGAAGTTGATTGCCAATGAGTTGTGTTATGAAGCGGGAATTGATGGAAATTTCAGTACAGATAGTTTGGCGGACAATAATAAAGATGATTTGTGGAAGTGTTTTCAAGCGTTAATTGTTCGAATGCGGGAAGGTAATTATGAGCCAATGATTGTATATCAGGATGGTGCACCAGTGGCATTTAGCGCGATTCCTCTTAAGATGTATGAGGACTTGGATGTTGAGTTCTTTGATGATATATCTAGAGTTTTATCTACCTACTATAGTGAGAAAGATACCTATTCTAGAATTCACCAGAAATCTACAGATTTGCGCAAGGTTTTGGCAACAGCAATAGAGCGTACGTCAAAGAAGTACGATATTCAAAGAAAACAGTTGAAGGATACTGAAAAACGCGACAAATACCGCATCTATGGAGAATTGCTACAGACCTATGGTTACGAGATCCAGCCAGGGGATAAAAAGATTACAGTGGTGAATTTTTACGATAATCAGGAAGTGACAATTCCATTAGATGAGAATCTGACTTCTGTTGAAAATGCAAACAAGTATTTTAATAAATATAATAAGTTAAAGAGAACTTATGAGGCATCTTTGAATCTTGTGCAAGAGAGTAAGGCTACATTAGACCATTTGCTTTCGCTACAAAACAGTATGGAAATTGCCTCTTCAGAGGCTGATCTTACGGAAATTAAAGAGGAAATGGTGCTAGCAGGCCTTGTAAAGGCAAAAGTAGGAAAGAAGACTGGAGTGAAGGCGGAAAAAAGTAAGCCATTACACTACATTTCTTCTGATGGATTTCATATGTATGTGGGCAAGAACAACTTACAAAATGATAGATTAACATTTAAGACAGCAGGGCCGAAAGATTTATGGTTTCATGCAAAGGAAATGCCGGGTTCTCACGTGATTGTGAAATTAGAGGGGGAAGAGGATGTGCCGGATGCAACCTATGAAGAAGCCGCAAGACTGGCAGCGTTTTATTCTTCGGGAAAGACCAGTCCGAAGGTGGAGATTGATTACACCCGTCGTGGCAATTTGAAAAAACCGCCACAGTCAAATCCTGGGTACGTAATCTACCATACCAATTATTCTATGGTGGCTTTGCCAGACATCAAGGGAATTGAAGAGGTGAAGGAGTGATTAATTCATGAATAGGAAATCATTTTCTTGCATTTCTCCCCATATTCAGTTATAATTTATTAGTTATCGTATGCTTATTCGGATTACGCACGCGATACGATAACGAAAGATAAAACAATAGGAATAGAAGGTGAAGCACTTGATTAAGAGTATGACAGGCTTTGGCCGTGCTGAGAGCGTGACAAAGGAACGCAAGATTATTATTGAAATGAAGTCGGTGAATCATAGATACTGTGATATGAATATCAAGATGCCTAAGAAGTTCAATTTTTTTGAGGCGTCTATCCGTAATCATTTAAAGAATTATATTGGAAGAGGTAAGGTTGATATCTTCATTACTTATGAAGATTATAGGGAAAGTAATGTCTGTGTGAAGTACAATTCAGAAATTGCTGCAGAGTATGTAAAATATTTGCAACAGATGGCACAGGATTTTTCTTTGAAGACCGATATTTCACCGGTTTCTTTGTCTAGATATCCAGAAGTATTCACTTTGGAGGAGCAGACAGAGAACGAAGAAGAGCTTTGGAAGGAAATTGTAGCGATTTTGGATGAAGCTGCAACACAGTTTGTAGAGTCTAGAACCAAAGAAGGCGAAGCACTTAGAAATGATTTGATTGCTAAGTTGGATGGCATGATAGAGATGGTTGACTACATTGAAAATACTTCTCCATCGCTAGTGGACGATTATCGAATGAGATTGGAAACTAAGGTAAAAGAATTGCTTGAAAATACAACCATTGATGAAAGTCGTATCGCTACAGAGGTTACCATTTATGCAGATAAGATTTGTGTAGATGAAGAAACTGTGCGACTTCGAAGTCATATTGAGAATACAAAAGCAATCTTGCTTGAAGGTGGTAATGTTGGACGTAAGCTTGACTTTATCGCTCAGGAGATGAACAGAGAGGCGAATACAATTTTATCTAAGGCCAATTCCCTTGACATTTCCAACAAAGCAATTGATTTAAAAACGGAGATTGAGAAAGTTAGAGAGCAGATACAGAATATAGAATAGAGGGTGAGCATATGAATAAAAAAGGTGTGCTAATTGTCATTTCCGGTTTCTCCGGTGTGGGCAAGGGAACCGTAGTTAAGAAACTGATTGAAAAATATGGTTATAGTCTTTCTGTTTCGGCTACCACTAGAGAGCCAAGACCAGGTGAGGTGGATGGCAAGGATTACTATTTCAAAACTGTGGCAGAGTTTGAGAACTTAATTGATTACAATGGTTTTATTGAATGGGCACAGTATGTTGAAAATTACTATGGTACTCCGAGAAAATTCGTGGAAGATGAAATTGAAAAAGGTAACAATGTTATATTAGAGATAGAAGTACAGGGTGCGATGCGAGTGAAGGAACAGTATCCAAATGCGGTATTAATTTTCTTGACAGCACCAGATGCGAAAAGTCTTAAGGAGCGCTTAGAGGGCAGAGGAACTGAGGAAGCCAAAGTCATTGCGAAACGATTAAAGCGCGCCTATGAAGAGACTGATGATATGCCTTGTTATGATTATTTGGTTGTGAATGATGACTTGGATACATGTGTAGATAATGTCAATGCAGTTATCGTTGCAGAAGGTTTTAAGACATCAAACAATCAGGAATATATTACAAAAACAAAGAATGAATTAGCAGAGATTCGAAAGGAGATTACATTATGATCCATCCATCATATTCAGATTTAATGGCAGTAGTTAACAGTGAGGTTGAGCCAGGTGAACAGCCAGTGGTACAGAGTAGATATTCTATCGTACTTGCAACCGCAAAAAGAGCAAGACAGATTATTGCAGGTGAAGCACCATTAGTTGATGGCGAAGGAAAGAAGCCATTGTCAGTTGCAGTGGACGAGTTACACCAAAGCAAAGTTAAGATTGTAGGTGACGAGGAAGAATAAAACAATTAGAGGCAGGCATAAGTTGTCTGCCTCTTCTGTTGTATCCTATATTGATATGGAGGTCCTATTATGATTTTAAAAGACTTATTGAATAAGTTGGATTATACACTAGTACAGGGTAGTATTGAGACAGAAGTTACAGCGGTGGAAAATGATTCTAGAAAAGTAACAGATGGAGCGTTGTTTTTTTGCATTCAGGGAGCTGTTTTTGACGGGCATCAATATGCCAAGGATGTAGCTACAAAAGCTACCGTTCTTGTTGTAGAGAAAGATGTGGAAGTAGGAGAAAATCAGGATGTTACCATTATAAAGGTGGAAAGCACCCGTTATGCCATGGGAATGATTTGTGCCGCATTTTATGGCAACCCATCAGATAAATTAACAGTCATTGGTATTACTGGTACAAAGGGAAAAACAACAACAACCTATATGATTAAGTCAATGTTGGAAGCAGCAGGACATAAGACTGGATTGATTGGAACCATTGAGACAATTATTGGAGATAAGGTTATTCCGGCCAGTAATACAACACCAGAATCTATTGTGATGCAACGTACCTTGGCAGATATGGTGGCGGCAGGTTTGGATAGTGTAGTGATGGAGGTTTCATCACAAGGTCTCATGCTTGACCGAGTTGCTGGAACTTCTTTTGACTACGGTATATTTACCAATTTGTCACAAGACCATATTGGACCGAATGAGCATAAGAGTTTTGAAGAATATAGAGACTGGAAAGCAAAACTATTCACACTTTGTAAAAAGGGAATCTTTAACATGGATGATGCCTATTATGAAGATATTTTAAATGGTCACACATGTCAGGTGCTTACTTACGGAATGAAGGAAGGTGCTGATTATCAGGCGTCAGGGTTGCATTTATATCAGAAAGATGGGTGTCTGGGAATTACTTATCGCTTAGAAGGAAAATACCAAGAGGATGTAATGGTTAGTTTGCCAGGAGAATTTTCAGTACACAATTCGTTGTCTGCCATAGCAGTTGCAAAAGAGATGGGCGTACCGATGGAAAAGATACTGAAAATTTTAACAGACATTCACGTGAAAGGCCGTGTAGAGTTGATTCCGATTTCAGATGCATTTACGATATTGATCGATTATGCACACAATGCAATGAGCTTGGAGAGTATTTTGACAACATTACGTGCTTATGAGCCGAAGCGTTTGGTAACGTTGTTTGGTTGTGGTGGAAATCGTGCAAAATCCCGTCGCTATGAAATGGGAGAAGTCTCAGGAAATCTTTCAGATTTGACGATTATCACATCGGACAATCCAAGAGATGAAGAACCACAAGCAATTATTGATGATATCAAACTTGGTATGGCAAAGACGGATGGGGCATTTGTAGAAATCATTGACCGTAAGGAGGCAATTCGATATGCCATTATGCATGCACAGCATGGAGATGTAATTGTTCTAGCTGGAAAGGGGCATGAGGATTATCAGGAGATTAAGGGCAAGAAGTATCACATGGATGAAAGGGATTTGATACGAGAAGTATTGGAGGAAGAGGATGTTACCAAAATTTGCGGATATAATAATCGATATTTCGCATGAAGCGATTGATCGTACATTTCAATATAAAATACCGGATGAATTGCAAAATAGAATACGGATAGGCATGCAGGTGTCTATCCCTTTTGGTCGTGGAAATACAATTCGTTCTGGATATGTGGTGAATCTCACGGATACTCCAGAATTTGATGAGAGTAAAATGAAGGAAATTGATAGCATCCGTTCTGGTGCTGTGGAGATTGAGAGTTCCCTTATTGAATTAGCAGCTTTTATGAAAGAGAAATATGGCTCCACTACCATACAAGCACTGAAAACAGTTATACCAATTAAGGAAAAAGTAAAGGGATTGATTCATAAAGAGGTTCGTTTATTGGTAAGTAGAGAAGAGGCTTTGCAGTATCTCTCATTGTATCAACGAAAAAATGCAAAAGCAAAAGTTCGCTTATTGAAAGAATTAATAGAAGATAAGGTGATTCCATTTTCGTTGGTGACTGGAAAATTAAATATATCCACCGCAACCCTACATGCAATGCAGCATGATCAGTTGATTTCCGTAGATGAGGAAGGTTACTATCGTGATGTCATGAAAGATGTGGTATCCGAGAATTATATAGAGAACAAAGAAATTCCGAATGCAGAACAACAGGCAGTGATTGATCAAGTGATTTCAGACTATGAGGCGGGATTAAGAGAGACATATCTATTAAAGGGCGTTACTGGCAGTGGAAAAACCTTGGTATATATCGAGATTATAGATCGGATTGTTTCAGAGGGGAAACAGGCAATTGTATTGATTCCAGAGATTGCATTGACCTATCAGACTGTTAAACGATTTCGAAAACGCTTTGGCGATAAAGTAACCATTATGAATTCCAAACTCAGCAAGGGTGAGCGTTATGATCAGTTTGAAAAAGCTAAGAATGGTGAGGTTTCTGTTATGATAGGACCACGTTCAGCACTATTTACGCCATTTCGCAATTTGGGAATCATTGTTATTGATGAAGAGCATGAAACCACCTATAAAAGTGAAAACTTACCAAAATATCACGCAAAAGAGGTGGCAATTGAGAGAGCGAGAATGGCGGGAGCATTTGTAATGCTGGGGTCTGCAACACCTTCAGTGGAATCTTATTACCAAGCGAAGGAAGGTGGGTATCAATTACTTACATTATCGAACCGTGCAATTGCGGATGCATGTTTGGCGGATGTTTCTGTTGTGGATATGCGAGAAGAGTTAAAACTTGGCAATCGCAGTATTTTTAGTGAACAATTAAAAGTATTAATGAAAGATCGTTTATCGAAGAAACAGCAGATTATGCTGTTTTTGAATCGAAGAGGTTTTGCAGGCTTTGTTTCTTGTAGAGGTTGTGGACATGTATTCAAATGCCCACATTGTGATGTGTCGTTGACAGAACATTTTTCTGGAACGGTCAATGCAAAACTATCCTGTCATTATTGCGGATATGAAATGAAAAAACCACAGGAGTGTCCAACATGTCATTCCAAAATGATAGCTGGCTTCGGTCTGGGAACGCAAAAGGTAGAAGAGTATGTAAAATCCTTGTTTCCTGAAGCAAAAGTGCTTCGAATGGACGCTGATACAACAAAGAATAAGGATGCTCATGAAAAGATACTCCGACAGTTTGCCAACGGTGAAGCAGACATTCTTGTAGGTACTCAAATGATTGTGAAAGGGCATGACTTTACCAATGTTACATTAGTCGGTGTCATTGCTGCTGATTTGACATTATTTGAAAATGATTATAAGTCAGCAGAAAAGACCTTTGATTTGTTGACCCAGGCAGCCGGAAGAGCAGGAAGAGGTAATTTGCGTGGTGAAGTTGTAATTCAAACCTATTCACCAGATCATTATTGTATAGAAACAGCAGCTGCACAGGATTATGACGCATTTTATGCAGAGGAGAAAGCATATCGCAAATTGTTATCGTATCCGCCATTTACCAATGTTTTAGTGGTGTATATGGAAGATGACAATTATGATGAATTGGTAAAGCTTTCGGATGCATTGAAATTGATTATTACTGCATGGGGTTCATCAGATGGTGTAAATGTAATTGGGCCATGTGATGCAACCATTGTGAAAATCAGTAATCGATATCGCAGGGTAATTTATTTGAAAAATAAGAATTATGATGTATTGGTTAGAATTAAGAATTTAACAGAAACATTTTTAAAGAGTCGTGAAGAATTTAAAAAATGCTATATTGCATTTGACTTTAATCCAACTCATTCATATTAGAAAAGTGACATAATATATGGAATATGTTACAATAGATGGGTTGTTGTCATACAACATTTGTGTGAATAAGATATAGAAAAGACAGTGAAGATGAAAGAGGAGAAAAAGAGATGGCACTTAGACAGGTTCGTGTTGACGGCGATGATATTTTGAGAAAGAAATGTAAAGAAGTAAAAGAAATGACAGAACGTACTAGAATTTTGATAGACGATATGTTTGAGACCATGTATGAAACCAATGGTGTGGGCCTGGCAGCACCACAGGTGGGTATTTTGAAAAGATTAGTTGTGATCGATGTGGATTATGAGACACCATTAGTATTGATTAATCCAGTTATCATTGAACGTGAAGGGGAACAGACTGGTGATGAAGGATGTTTGAGTTTGCCAGGTAAAGTTGCAACCGTTACACGACCTGAACGAGTTGTATGTAGATGTCTGAACGAAGATATGGAAGAAATTGAAATTGAAGGTGAAGGATTGCTTGCACGAGCAATTTGTCATGAGTTAGATCATTTGGATGGAATATTATACAAAGATGTTGCGGATGGACCGCTTCGTGACGTTGAGTATGATGACGATGAAGAATGGGAAGATTAATTGATATATATTGATATACAGATAGGTTGGTGATTGGATGAGAGTAGTATATATGGGAACACCGGATTTTGCGGTGGATACACTGGATGCAATTGTAAAGGACGGACATGAGGTTCTTTTGGTAGTTACACAGCCAGATAAGGCAAAAGGCCGTGGAAAGAAACTCCAATATACACCAGTGAAGGAAAAGGCATTAGAATATGACCTTCCTGTTGCACAGCCGGAAAAGGTTCGTGAGGAATCATTTATGGCAGAGTTGGAGAGTCTTGCACCAGACGTGATTGTCGTTGTGGCTTTTGGACAAATTTTACCAGAGAGAATTTTGAATATTCCGAAGTATGGGTGTATCAATGTGCATGCATCCTTGTTGCCAGCTTATAGAGGTGCAGCACCGATTCAATGGGCCGTGATTGATGGATTGGAAGAAAGTGGTGTCACAACCATGTATATGGAAAAGGGCTTGGATACTGGTGATATTATTATGCAAAGTCGTCTGGCGCTAGCGGTAGATGAAACTGGAGGTTCATTGTTTGAGCGCCTTGCAAAAGAAGGTGCAGTGCTGTTATTAAAGACATTAAAGGAATTGGAGACTGGAACAGCAACCAAAACCAAGCAGGATGATAGCAAGAGCAGTTATGCAAAAATGCTTACAAAAGACATGGGTAATCTTGATTTTACACAGGATGCAGTTGTTTTGGAAAGATTGATTCGTGGACTCAACCCTTGGCCGAGCGCATTTACAAGGCTGGGAGATAAGACGTTAAAGGTATATGAGGCACAGGTGTTGTCACAAGAAGAAGCCAACGCGTTGAATGCAGATGTGTTGGAACCTGGTAAGATTGTTGCAGTGGATAAAAAGAGTTTTACAGTGAGATGTGGTAAGGGTGCGTTGCAGATTATGAATCTTCAGTTGGAAGGAAAGAAACGCATGGATACGGCTGCATTTTTATTGGGATATAAGATTGAAGTTGGCGGAATGCTAGGATAGATAGTGGTATGGCAGAGAGAGAAAATACAAGACTTCTTGCATTAGAGGTATTGGTGGATGTTGAAAAACAGAATATATTTGTAAAAGATGCGCTGAACAAGCTTCTATATCAAAAACAGTTTTTGGCTAAGCAGGACCGTGCGTTTATTAGTCGTTTGGTTGAGGGAGTGACGGAATATTTGGTGCGTCTTGATTATGTCATAAATCAAGTGAGCAAGACACCGGTGCATAAATGTAAACCGGTCATTCGCTGCATTTTACGTATGGCAGTTTACCAGATTATGTTTATGGATAGTGTTCCTGTTGAAACAGCTTGTGATGAAGCGGTGAAATTGGCAAAAAAGAAAGGATTTCGAAACTTAACTGGTTTTGTCAATGGTGTATTGCGTAATGTTGTGCGACAGAAAGAGTCTATGCATTTTCCTTCCAAAGAACAGGATATTATAGGATATTTATCCATTCAGTATTCTGTTCCATTATGGCTAGTTGAAAAAATGGCTTTATGGTATGGCACAGAAAAAGTGGAGCATATGTTAGCTGCTTTTATTGGAGAAGATGATTTGACGATTCGTGTCAATACCAGTTGCCTTACAAAGGAAGCACTTATTACTCAATTAAAAGAAAAGGAAATCATGGTATCAGATGGTGTATATCTAGATGAGGCGTTACATTTAAAGAACATCAATTATGTGGGACGAATACCAGGATTCAAACAAGGACATTTCTTTGTTCAGGATGAAAGCTCTATGTTGTTGTATCATATTGCGAATCCGGTAAAAGAAGTAGAAAAAGCACAAACATTGAGTCGAGGAGAAACATTCAAGATTCTTGATTTGTGTGCAGCACCGGGTGGAAAATCGACTCATTTTGCCCAGATGCTAGGTGATACAGTGGAGATAGAAGCGAGGGATTTATCCTCTAAAAAAATAGATTTAATTGATGAGAATGTGGAGCGTTTGAATTTATCCAATGTGAAAACGGTTGTTTGGGATGCGTTGATTCCTGATGAGGAACGGAAGGAGTGGGCAGATATTGTCATTGCTGACTTACCATGTTCAGGGCTTGGGATTATGTCGAAGAAAAATGATATCAAGTATCATATTTCTGAAGGTCAACTATTAGAATTATGTAATTTGCAAAAGACCATTTTGACCAATGCAGCATCCTATGTGAAACCAGGAGGACTATTGTTGTACAGTACATGTACCATTAATCCGGAAGAAAATGTGGAGAACGCTAATTGGTTTTTAGAACATTTTAATTTTAAAGCAGAAGATATCAAAAGTAATGTACCACAGCAACTTAGTGATTGTATCATAAATGATTGTATGTTGCAGCTGTTACCGGGGAATGTGCAATGCGATGGATTTTTTATTGCAAAATTTCGTAAAGAAAATGAGAAGATAACAGAGTGAGAGATAATGTTGGATATTAAGTCGATGACATTGACAGAATTAACTGAATATATTGTGGAGCAGGGATATCCAAAGTTTCGCGCAAAGCAGATTTATGATTGGTGTCATGTAAAGCTGGTAAGAGATGTGGAAGAAATGAAAAATTTACCAAAGGATCTCAAAGAACAGATGAAAACATCGTTCATATCTCTTGATGTGGTAGAGCGCCTTGTATCCAAAACTGATGGAACCAATAAGTTTGTGTTTCGATTGGCAGATGGAAATGTGATTGAAAGCGTATTTATGCCTTACAAACATGGGAACTCTGTTTGTATTTCTTCACAGGCCGGTTGTAGAATGGGATGTAAGTTTTGTGCATCAACATTGATGGGATTAGCTAGAAATTTGACCGCGTCAGAAATGTTAGACCAGATTTATGCAATTTCTTACATTACAGGGGAGCGTGTTTCCAATGTAGTGGTGATGGGTACAGGAGAACCTTTGGACAACTATGACAATTTGTGTCGTTTTATACATTTGTTGACAAATGAAGATGGCTTACATATTAGTCAGAGAAATATCACCGTATCAAGCTGTGGATTGGTACCAGAAATTTATCGTTTGGCAGATGAAGGATTTTCCATTACATTTGCCCTTTCTTTGCATGCACCGAATGACAAGAAACGTCAAGCGTTGATGCCGATTGCAAACCGTTACAGTATCGCAGAAGTGTTAGAGGCATGTAGATATTATTTTGAAAAAACAGGTAGAAGAATCACCTTTGAATATTCTTTGGTTGCAGGTGAAAATGATACCAAAGAAGATGCGATTCAATTGGTTGCGTTATTGAAGGGATTTCCATGTCACATCAACTTGATTCCGGTGAATCCAATTAAGGAAAGAGAATATAAAAGAGCAGATCAGAATTCTGTTCAGAAATTCAAAAATATGCTTGAAAAAAACACAATAAATGCTACAATCAGAAGAGGTATGGGCAAAGATATTGATGCTGCTTGTGGGCAGCTTCGAAAAACCTATATGGAGAGTACACAAGAAGGAGGTTTATGATGATATCCTATGGAAAAACAGATATTGGTATGGTCAGAGGTATGAACCAGGATACCATCTTCTTTTCGGATAAACCAATTGGAAACCTCCCCAATTTGTACATTGTAGCAGATGGTATGGGTGGACATCAGGCGGGAGATTATGCTTCGGCACATGCAGTAAGCTGGTTTGTAGAATATGTAAAACAATGCCAATATGTAAACCCAATTACAATCTTGAAAACAGGTATTGCAAAAGTCAATGATATGCTGTTAGCAAAGGCGGAAGAGCATAAAGAATTGAAAGGTATGGGAACCACATTTGTAACAGCAGTGATTGTAGATGACAAGATGTATGTAGCCAACATTGGTGATAGTCGCTTATATGTTATGGGCGAAGAAGCCAAGCAGGTTACATTAGATCATTCGTTAGTAGAGGAATTGATTCGAACGGGACAGTTAGACCGTAGAAGAGTTCGTTTTCATCCAGAGAGAAACATTATAACAAGAGCTTTAGGGACTGGGCGAGAAGCCGTACCAGACTTTTTCGAAATCATATTACAGAAGAATGAGAAAGTATTACTTTGTACCGATGGTTTAACCAATATGATTGAAGATGACGAAATTCGAGACATTGTAATGCAAAAACAATTCATAGATAAAATTTGTGATCAACTAATTGAACGAGCCAATTACTACGGAGGTAAGGATAATATAGGTGTAGTAATAGTAGAGCAAGCGTTAAACGAGGTGTGAGAATATGTTTGAACAAGGAATGATAATTCAAAATAGATATGAGATTATAGAAGAAGTCGGTTCTGGCGGAATGTCAGTAGTGTACAAGGCCAAATGCCATGTACTCAATCGTTATGTTGCAATTAAAGTATTAAAACTTGAGTTTAGTGATGATAAGAGTTTTGTGAACAAATTCCGTATTGAAGCACAATCCGCTGCAGGACTTTCGCATCCAAACATTGTGAATGTTTTTGATGTTGGAGAAGAGAACGGATATCACTATATTGTAATGGAATTAGTAGAGGGTATTACATTAAAGGAATATATCCAGCAAAATGGAAGACTTCCGTATCCGACAGCCATTGATTTTATCACACAAATATGTGCTGGTATTGAAGTGGCTCATGAGCATAATACCATTCATAGAGATATTAAGCCACAGAATATTATTGTATCTAGAAATGGTACTTTGAAGGTGACTGATTTTGGTATTGCAAAAGCTGCAACGTCTAATACCATTGCCTCTAGTGCTATGGGCAGTGTGCATTATATATCACCAGAGCAGGCTAGAGGAGGATATTCTGATGAGCGTTCGGATATTTATTCCCTTGGTATTACTTTATATGAGATGTTAACTGGCCGTGTGCCTTTTGAAGGTGAGAATAATGTTACGGTTGCATTAATGCATATTCAAAGTGAAATGATTCCACCAAGAGAGTATTATCCAGATATTCCAATTGGTATTGAAAAGATTGTCATGAAGGCAACACAGAAAAAACCAGAGAGAAGATATTTGACTGCCAATGCATTATTAGCTGATTTACATCGTGTGGCATTGGATCCGAATGCAGATGTTGGTGTGATTGGAAGTATGATGTCTAGTTCTGCACCTACCATCCAGATTTCTGAAGAAGAGATGGCGGTAATCAAGACTTCATCCATGTCACAGGCAGAAGGAATTTCTATGTTTCCTGTTAATCGTCCTAATACAGAGTTAGAAGAAGCAAATGCAGCTTTAGAGAGCCTGTATCATGAAGAGGATTATGATGACAGTTATGAGGATGATGAAGAAGATCATGATGACGAAAATGTTGCAGGTGATATTGATCCAAAGATGGAAAAGATTATAACCATTGGAGCAATTGCAGCCACAGTGATTATAGCAATTATCATTATTGTTGCAATTTCATCCATAACAGGAGCATTTAAGAAAGAGCCGACAACAACAGAGAACACAGCTACAACAGAAGAGGCAAAGCCATTTGAAATGCCAAATGTCACAGGATTGACTGAGGAAATGGCATTGAAAATTTTAGATGAAGCACGCATCCCTTATAATATCGAAAGAGAATATTCTTCGTCTTTCGAGGCAGGTGTTGTTATAAGCCAAAGTATATTAGAAGGCGAAGAAATAAAAGAAGGAGATAGGGTGAAACTAGTCATCAGTAAGGGTATCGAGGAAGCAGATGTACCTGATGTGGTTGGGAAAACAGCAGAGGAAGCAAAACAAACATTGTTGAACGCTGGATTCCTAGTTGAGGAAGATGAAGAGTATAGTGAAGAGGTTGAAGAAGGATATGTAATCAGCCAATCTCCAGAGGGGAATGGCAAGGCAGAAAAAGGTTCAACTATTACGATTGTGGTAAGTAAGGGCGAAGAGGTTAAGGTAGCCAAAGTGCCGAATCTTAAGAAGAAAACTGTTACTGAAGCAGAAGAGTTGTTATCAGAGGTTAACTTGAAGTTAGGAAATGTTAGCCAGGAGTATCATGATACGATTCCAGAAGGAAAAGTTATTAGTCAGAGTGTTGATGCTGGACTGGAAGTAAAAGAGGGAACAGAGGTTGATATTACTATCAGTAAAGGTAAAAAACCTACAACTAAGACCTATACAGCATCTTTCTCAGGTTTGATTAGCAATGCAAGCTATACCTTTAACGAGGCAGAAGAAGTATATGTGACATTAATTTTAAAGGTCGGAGAAGCGTCCTATACGTTAATCGAAAACTACTATACAGAAGCTAATTTCCCAATTGATCTTTCGGACATTAGTAATGTGGAAGGATTGACAAGTAAAGAAGCGTCACTTATATACAAGGTTGAAGATGAGAATGGCAATGACATTACTGGTAGTTTCACTTCGACTGGTCAGGCAAAATTAAAGGCAGTGGAGCAGTAAATGCAAGGGAAAATTATTAAAGGAATTGCTGGATTCTATTATATCTATGCAAATCACAGTGTATATGAATGTAAAGCAAAGGGTATATTTCGGAATCAAAAAGTGAAACCCTTGGTGGGTGACAATGTAGAAATCTCGGTTATTGATGCGGAGAATAAGATTGGCAATATTGATGAGATTTTACCAAGATATTCGGAATTGATTCGTCCTGCGGTTGCCAATGTGGATCAGGCGTTGGTTGTGTTTGCAGCAGCGTCGCCAGAACCTAATTGGAATTTATTAGATCGTTTTTTGGTGATGATGGAAAAACAGAATATCCCAGTTGTCATTTGTTTTAACAAAATGGATTTAATTGATGAAGATAGATTTCAACAATACAAGAAGATTTATGAAAAAAGTGGATATGAAGTGATTAGTGCCAGTACTTATGAAGCACATGGCATGGATGTCATTTTTCGTATTTTATCTGGGAAAACCACTGCTTTGGCTGGACCTTCTGGAGTGGGGAAATCTTCGATTATGAATATGTTAAATCCAGATGCTAATATGGATACAGGAGTAATTAGTAAGAAAATTGAACGTGGAAAACATACCACGAGACATTCAGAGATTATTCCTGTTGGGGAGGATACTTACTTGGTGGATACACCAGGTTTCAGTTCCATTTATTTTTATGATATGGATCCGGAAGAACTAAAGGATTATTATAAAGAATTTGTTGAATATGAGCCATTTTGTAAATTTGGTGGTTGTAATCATATGGGCGAACGAGAGTGTGGAATTAAAGAAGCAGTGGAAAATGGAGAAATTGCACATTCGAGATATGAGAACTATCGATCGTTTTTTGAAGAGCTAAAAGATAAACGACGTTACAATTAAGGAGAATAATATGAATTATTTGGCACCATCTGTGTTATCAGCAGATTTTTCAGTATTAGGTAATGAGATAGCAACGGTTGTAGATGCAGGAGCACCGATGATCCATTTAGATGTGATGGATGGAAAGTTTGTTCCTAATATATCTTTTGGTGCACCAGTCATTGCTTCTGTTCGAAAAGTGACAAATGCAGTATTTGATGTGCATTTGATGATAGAAAATCCATCGCGTTACTTGGAGGATTTTTGCAAGGCCGGAGCAGATATCATTACGGTACATTACGAAGCTTGTGCTGATGTATCAGATACGTTGTCACAGATTCGGAATATGGGTGTTAAAGTTGGATTGTCCGTTAGCCCAGATACTCCGGCGGAGGTTTTGGAGCCATATTTGTCTCAGGTCGACATGATTTTGGTGATGAGTGTGTACCCGGGATTTGGCGGACAGACTTTTATTCCTGAAAGTCTGGAGAAGGTTAGAAAAGTTAAGGCGATGGCAGATGCATTACAGCGAGATGATTTATGGATTGAAGTAGATGGTGGGATTGGTTTGGATAATATTACTGATGTAATGGAGGCTGGTGCCAATGTTTTTGTTGCAGGTTCTGCAGTGTTTGAAGGAGACATGGTTTCCAATGTTAAGACCTTAAATGCCATGATTCAATAATGCTGTTTACAGTACAAGACGATTTTGAAATGTGAGGTTAACGCAGATGAAACACTTTGTCATTATAACAGGTGGATATTTGAATTTAGAATTTGCCAGAACGTATTTAAAGACCTTATCTTATGATAAGGTCTTTGCTGTTGATAAAGGCTTGGAGTATGTAGATGCATTAGGCTTGGTTCCGGCGTATTTGGTTGGTGATTTTGATACAGTGGATCAAGATTTACTAAGGGATTATGAAATGAAAATTTCAAAGGGTGAGATTTCTACTATGTTGGAGCGTCATCCTGCCATGAAGGATGCCACAGATACAGAGTTAGCAGTGGATATGGCAATCAACATGGGGGCAGAAAACATCACATTGCTTGCTGCTACAGGAAGTCGTTTAGATCATTTATTGGCAAATATGGGGCTGTTGTTGATGTCGTCCCGTCAGCATGTAAACATGCACATAGTGGATGCCCAGAATAGAGTGCGTATGTTGACAGATAAGGACACGAAAAAATGTGTTATTGGGAAAGCAGAGCAATTCGGACAATATGTCTCCCTAATACCGATTTCACCAGTTGTGGAAGGGGTTACATTGAAGGGAGCGCTATATCCCTTAGATTGTGCAACGATTTATCAAGGTGAAAGCAGGACTGTGAGCAATGAAATTTTAAAGGATTGCATTGAAATCCAACTAGAAAAGGGTGCCATGCTCGTGTTAGAGAGCAAAGATAAATAGCTAGCTTTTTTTTGTAGAATGTGATAAGATATGTATCGAATTTTGTTTTGAAGGAGAGAAATAATATGAGTGGTTCGATTGTATGGATTTTGTTAGCATTTGCAGCATATATGGTTCTTATGATTGTAATAGGTGCAAAATATGCGAGTGTGACAAAGACATCTGAGGATTTTTTCCTTGGTGGTAGAAATTTGAATGGGTGGGTCGCAGCTTTGTCTGCACAGGCATCAGACATGAGTGGTTGGTTGCTGATGGGTCTTCCTGGAAGCGTATATGCTTTTGGTACTGGTCAGGCGTGGATAGCGGTTGGATTATTTTTGGGTACGGTTTGTAACTGGTTATTTGTATCTTCTAGATTGAGAAGATATACCATCCGTGCCAATAATTCATTAACCTTGCCAGCTTATTTGGAAAATCGTTTTCATGATAAAAAGAGAGTTCTTTTGTTGGCATCGTCAGTTGTAATCGTAATTTTCTTTTTGGTATATACGGCTTCAGCTTTAACAGCAGGTGGCAAATTATTTGCATCCGTATTCGGTATTAATTACAAAATGGCATTAACGATTGGCGCGGCTGTTATCTTAACCTATACATTCCTAGGTGGTTTTATGGCTGTATGTGTAACAGATTTTATTCAAGGTATGTTAATGTTGGTAGGTGTTTTATTGATTCCTATTATTGCGTATTTTATGGTTGGTCCAGAAAATATCATTGGTATTTTAGGTGATTCGGAAGTTGCAGGTGGTGCTAGTTCCTTCCTTAACATTATGGAAGATTCCGGTGCTAAGGTTTCTCCTATTTATATTATCTCACAGTTGGCATGGGGATTTGGTTACTGCGGTATGCCACATATCCTTGTTCGTTTTATGGCAGTGTCTAGTGAAAAAGAGCTTAAGAAATCTAAGGTAATTGCGATTATCTGGGTGGCACTTTCTTTGAGCTTTGCAGTTATAATTGGTATTGTAGGACGTGCGTTCTTGTATCCAACAGTTTTAGGTGTTACAACAGAAACATCAGCTGAAAATGTATTTATTGAGGTGATTAGCAAATTATTTGTTGACGATCTTGGATGGCCATTTATCGGTGGTTTATTCTTGTGTGGTATATTGGCAGCTATTATGTCTACAGCGGATTCTCAGTTGTTGGTAACTGCTTCAGCAGTAGCAGAAGATTTATTCAAAGGAATATTTAAGAAAGATGCAAAAGAAAAGACCGTGTTAAAGGTTAGCCGTGTGACAGTTATTGTAGTAGCGATTTTAGCATATGTCATTGCATTGAATCCTGATAGTTCTGTAATGGGCTTGGTTTCCAATGCATGGGCAGGCTTTGGTGCTGCATTTGGTCCGATTATTTTGTTGTCTCTATATTGGAAGAGAGTGAACCTTCCAGGTGCATTGGCTGGTATTGTTTCAGGTGCTGCAACCGTTATTATTTGGGATTATATTCCATTCTTAGAGGGAGGAATCACACTTGGTACACAGACAGGTTTGTATTCTTTGGCAATCGGATTTTTCATTAGTTTGGCATTGATTGTGATTGTTTCACTTTTAACAAAGAAGCCATCTGATGAAATATTGAATGAATTTGAAGAAATGAGAAATATGTCTGCTGAATAACAGGCAAACAAAAAAGAGGCCTTACGAAGAGGCCTCTTTTTTATAAGTATAGGGAGAATTAATGAAAAAATATGAAAAAGTTCAATTTCATATTGATAATATACTGTAAAAATATGAACAAATTATGACATTGAAACAAACAATTTGAAAACAATTTACATAATCTTCTTAAATTTATTGATTATATATTGGGCAAGAAAGGTGATATATGACGTATTCGATATATTGTGTTGGAAAAATCAAAGATGTATTTTACAGAGATGAAATCAAAGAGCTTATAATGGATATTCGTAATAAGGGACATGAATTGGAAATTTGTGAGTTTCCGGATGAAAAAATCCCAGACAATTTAAAGGAAAAGAATAAGGAACAATTTATCGAAAAAGAATGTCGACGGATGTATGAGAAAATTACGAGTAAAGATTATGTGGTTGCGCTGTGTATTGAAGGGAAAGAAATTAGTACGAAACTACACAAAGAATATGTTAAAAAAGCAATGGATCAAGGCTTTACGAATGTTGTGTATTTGATTGGTGGTTCGTTGGGATTACCTGAAATGATTAAAAAACGTGCCAATTTGAAAATGAGTTTTTCTAAAATGACATTTCCTCATCAAATGATGCGAATGGTTTTGTGCGAAGAAATAAAGAATATTTTATAAAGTGCGTTGCTGTTTGTAAAGATGTAAGATCATTTATGGTAAGTCTTTCCTTGTAATATGGTGTAACCACGATATAATTGCTCGTAAAACAATAGTGTTTTTGTTTCGTTAGAAAGATTGAAATTGGTTAGTGACAAGGAGAGAGGAGTATCATAAGATGATAAGTTAGTTATTGTATCATAAAAGGTCATTTCGTCAAAGCCAATGACAACATGGACAACAGATTTACCGCTAAGCTGTATTTGATTGATACAATCAGAAAATTCCTCGGAAGAATAGCTTGATATTCCGTTTTGAATGTATATAAAATGATGATTGTGTGTAGTAATGTCTTTTGGAAACATGAGAGTCATGTCAGTATGAAGGGTTGTTTCGCAATATGCAGACAATCTTTTTTTGAATTCATTTATTGCCAAACCGTGATTGGAAGGCATGGTTTTGATGTTACAATAGATATGATAATGCATAGCTTTACTCCATTCATAGAATAATGCACCAGAGAAGAGTCGAACTTCCTCACATGGCTCCGGAGGCCATTGCTCTATCCGTTGAGCTACTGGTGCATTTGCAAGCACTATCATACTACAATTATTTTGAAATAGCAAACGAATGTTGCATTTTAAGTGTCCATTTGTTAGAATAAGTAAATGTGACGTTAGAACATGATAAAAAGATATTGTTAGCATTTATATAAATGATATGAATGGAGAAAAAACATGAATAAAAATATATTTGACCGTATGTCGGATTCTTATGATGATTTTCATTTGAAAAGTACGGAGATTACAACGAAAAAAGGAACAATTTCTGTCAGTCCGCGCCTGAAACTGATTTTAGGCTGGAGCATTTTTGTTTTGCTTTGCGTTTTGGGTTATGTGTTGATAGACAAACCTTCTGGTGGGAGTGAACTGACCCAGGAGGATAAGGAAGCTGTGCTGGAAGAAGATGTTTCCTTGGACGAGGAGCATGATACCATTGTTCCATATGAAAAAAACGCTGACGAGGAATTAAACACATTTATTAAAGAGTACTTGGATGCACTTGTTGCATGTGATCATGTGGCATTACAGGATATGGTGACAGATGCATCAGAATTTAGAACAGCTGACTTGTTGAAGAAAAAGGCAGAATTTATAACCGATTATGATAACATTACAGTATATACAAAGGTGGGATTGGATGAAGGTAGTTATATTGCCTTTGTTGTATCCAATATTACACTTACAGGAGTGAATTCATCGCCATATGATATTACCACACTTTACATTATCAATGGCGCACGTGGATATCTGATTAACAATAGTACGCTTTCGTTGGATACGCAAGAGTATATAGAAAAAGTGAAGGGTGATAAAGATATTCAGAAAATTTATCGCTCTGTTGAAGAAGAAAATAATAAATTAAAAGAGAAAGACAAGTCGTTACAGGAATTTTTTGATATTATTAGCCGTAGGAATGTAGAAGTGGATTCCGCTGCAGAAATTTTAGGAACAGAAACCACGGAAGAGAATGAAGATTAAAAGAATGAAAAGGATGTTTTACAACATGAGTAAAACATCCTTTTTCTTAATTTTCTTGATCAAAATCCTCTGGTACGCCAGTGGCATATACATCAATTCCTCTTGGTTTAACTGGAGTAGAGAATACAATTTGCGTCTCTGTTTTTCCATACTTTTGTAATTGTCCAATGAAGGAATCTAATTCCATAGTACTTCGAAATGCAACTTTAATTAACATAGAGTATGCGCCTGTAACACAATTGCACTCTAATACATTTGGACATGACTCAATATATGGATAAAAAATTGGTTTTTGTTTTGGATCCAATGACATATTGATAAATGCAGTTACATGATAGTCAAGCATGACCGGGTCAACTGCTGCATGGTATCCTGTTATAATGTTTGCGTTTTCCAATCGCTCAATTCTAGCTGATACGGCAGGAGACGATAGAAATACTTTGCTTGCTAGATATTTTAAGGGATATCTGGCGTTTTCCTGTAATAAATGTAATATTTTTTTATCGATGCTGTCCATAAAATTCACACCCCTTTACTTAAGTAACTATTATAGGCGTTCTACTTTATTTTTTCAAGTGAAAAGTTATCATTTTACAGAGATAATTATTATTGACTTTATTATCTTAATTGTAAATGGGTTTGCAGGGCAAAAAGTGTTAGGTGATGTGATGAATGTTTGGAAAAAACTATGGAAAAAATTGAAAAAGAAATGTATGCGTGTTATGATATGTAAGTATGTAAATTTCTATTTTGTGCAACTTATTTAATGATAACATTTGTTGTAATAGTATCAATGTTTAATAAGGGAGGAATGGTTATGTCACCAATTAATCGTAAATTATTAAAAGAAAATGCAAAAATTGCTTTAAAGCATAATTTTTGGATGGCAGTGTTAGTAGTTTTAGTAGGAAGCTTTTTGGGAAGTAACTGGACGGGATTGATGAATAATAGCTCATTTGGTGGTTCTTCAGGATATTCATCTGGATATTCCTCAGGTTCTGAGGTTACATCGACACAGAGTGTTTTGTTAAGATTGCAAAATGTTATTAATTTCGTGACGGATGCAGAGTTTAATTATGATTATGATGATTCGCAATCTGATGAAAAGAATATGGAAGATTTTTATGCAGAATTTTTAGATTACTTTGATATGACACATGAAAAGTTCATGGGTATCATTGCGGGCTCCATTGTTGTAATTATGATTATTATAATGATTATTAGCATTATTACAATTTGTATTCAATTTGTAATTGGTTCTTATGTGTCGGCACCAGTGGGGGTAGGTGTTAGGAAGTTCTTTATGAATAATCGTAAAGCTTCTGGTAAATTTATGGATATGTTTGATGCCTTTGGAAAAGGAAAATATATGAATACAGTTAAAGCGATGTTTTCAGCTAATATTCGTATTTTTGGATGGAGCTTATTATTCTACTTCCCAGGGCTAGTGAAATTTTACCAATATTATTTTATGGCGTATATTATGGCAGAAAATCCGAATATTACACCACAGCGTGCAAGGGATATTAGCACGAAAATGTCTCAGGGACACAAATGGCAGATTTTTGTGTTAGAATTATCTTTCCTTGGATGGATTTTTGTTTGTGTTGGATTGATTTTATTGTTAACTATTTGCTCATGCGGTATTTTACTTTTGCCAAGTGTGTTGTTGGTATATCCACTTTCAGCATATCAGCATGCAACCTTTGCAGAGTTATATGCAGAACGTCGTGAATATGCCCTTGTGACAGGAATGGTATCAGAACAGGAGCTTTGTGGATTTTAATGAGTGAGACCGTACGATTAAACAAATATTTAAGCTCGGCTGGCTTTTGTTCTAGAAGAAAAGCCGATGAATGGATTGCAGCAGGCAAGGTTATGGTGAATGGATGTCCTGCAGATATGGGAATGCGTGTGTCAGATACGGATGAAATTACTGTCAATGGCAAAGTGGTTCGACGTGAGGAACCATTTAAGCTGGTTGCGTTTTATAAACCAAAGGGATATGCTTGCACGTCTCATAGAGGAGATGAATCCAGTATCTTTCGGAATTTTGATTTGGATTCAGATTTGAAATATATTGGAAGACTAGATAAGGATTCAGAAGGACTTTTGTTACTGACCAATGATGGTGATCTGTGTAACGAGGTAGCCAAGGCACGAAATCAGCATGAAAAGGAATATGTAGTTACCGTTAACAAACCAATTACCGACGATTTTTTGGAAGGAATGGCACAGGGGGTACGCATTTATAATGCTGATAAAGATTGCTATGTGGTGACAAATCCCTGTAAGGTGTACCCACAGGCTGACAACACATTTACAATTATTTTAACTCAGGGATTGAATCGACAGATTCGTAGAATGTGTGAGCATTTTGGTTATCGTGTGAAACGATTACGAAGGATTCGTGTTATGAATATTACTTTGACTGACATGCATGCGGGAGATATTCGCAATGTATCAGAGGATGAATATATAACATTGCAACAGATGATACAAAACAAGCAGTGATTAAAGAGGAAAAATGATGGACAAAAAACAGCGATTAAAAGAATTAGTGTCATTATTAAATGAAGCATCTAAGTCATATTATCAAAAAGATACTGAAATTATGTCCAATTTGGAATATGATAAGTTATATGACGAATTGGTTTCTTTGGAAGCGGAAACAGGGATTGTCCTTTCCAATAGTCCGACGATTCATGTGGGTTATGAGGTACTTAGTGAATTGGAAAAGCAACCACATCCTTCCCCAATGCTATCTTTGGATAAAACGAAGGATGTAGAGGCGTTGGTTAGTTGGTTAGGTGTTCATGAGGGGGTTCTTTCTTGGAAACTAGATGGATTGACCGTAGTTTTGACCTATGAGAATGGAGAATTACAGAATGCTGTCACCAGAGGAAATGGTGAGATTGGAGAAGTGATTACCAATAATGCCAAGACTTTTGTGAATGTTCCCAAGGTGATTCCATATAAAGGAACCCTTGTAATCAGAGGAGAAGCTGTAATCAAATACTCAGACTTTAATCGTATGAATGAAGAGATTGCAGAAGCGGAGGAAAAATATAAAAACCCTCGCAACTTGTGTTCTGGTTCTGTGAGACAGTTAAATAACGAGATTACTGCCAAACGACATGTGCATTTTTATGCATTTTCTATGGTTTCCGATGTGTTAAATGAAGAACAAATTCGAGAATTTGGTTTTGATAATACCATGATGAATCGTTTTGAATGGTTAAAAAATCAAGGATTTGACGTGGTAGAACATTTTCTTGTAAATGCAAAGAATGTATCAGAAAAAGTTATGGATTTTGCGTCAAAAATTCCTGACAATGATATTCCGTCGGATGGATTAGTGTTATCTTTTAACGATATTGCCTACGGTAAAAGTTTGGGAAGAACAGCAAAATTTCCAAGAGATGCCATTGCATTTAAATGGGCAGATGAACTAGCGGAGACTACTTTGTTGGAAGTGGAGTGGTCCCCATCAAGAACAGGTTTAATTAATCCAGTGGCTATTTTTGAATCTGTGGAGTTGGAAGGAACCACCGTTAGCCGTGCCAGTCTGCATAATGTAAGTATTTTACGTGCTTTAGGACTGGGTTTGGGTGACCGCATTACGGTGTATAAAGCCAATATGATTATTCCACAGGTGGCTGAAAATCTGACAAGAAGTAATAGTTTAGAATTACCGTCACATTGTCCGGCTTGTAAAGGGGAGACTACATTACAGGATGTGAATGGTGTACAGTCTCTGTATTGTTTCAATCCGTTGTGTGGGGCAAAGCAAATCAAAAGTTTTTCACATTTCGTATCTAGAAATGCCATGAATATGGACGGTCTTTCTGATGCAACCTTGGAGAAATTCATCGAAAAGGGTTATATAGCCAAATTGCCAGATTTATTCCATTTGGAAAAATATCGTGACGAAATTGTAAAAATGGATGGCTTTGGTGAAAAATCCTATAACAAGATTATTCATTCCATTGATGCAGCCCGTACGGTGCCTATGGCGAAGTTTATCTACAGTCTTGGAATTAGCGGAATAGGGTTGGCAAATGCAAAAGTGATTGTGGCACATTTTCATCAGGAGTTTGATTCCATTGTGCATGCAACAGTAGAAGAATTAACTAGTATTGATGGAATAGGAGATGTGTTGGCACAAGGATTTTATGATTTCTTCCAAGATGAGGAGCGAATGCAAATTGTAAAAGAGTTACTTGCTGAAATTACATTTGAAAAAGAAGAAATTTCAAGTGAGCAGACATTGGACGGTAAGACATTTGTTATTACAGGAAGTGTAGAACAATTTGCAAACCGCAATGATCTAAAAGATTACATTGAAAAATTGGGTGGCAAGGTGACTGGTTCTGTATCGAAGAATACAGATTATCTGATTAATAATGATGTGACATCCAATTCTTCTAAAAATAAAAAAGCGAGAGAATTGAATGTTTCAATTCTTTCTGAAGACGATTTTATCAAGCTTGCCAAAGGTGAGCTGTAAACTAGAATGACCAAGAAAAGAGGTTGAATTATGCCAATTCGTATAGACAATGATTTACCAGTTAAGAAAATATTAGAGGAAGAGAATATCTTTGTGATGGATGCAGACCGTGCTATGAGCCAGGATATCCGTCCGCTAGAGGTGGTAATTCTTAATTTGATGCCACTAAAAGAAGATACGGAATTACAACTTTTGCGTAGTTTGGCTAATACACCATTACAGGTGAATATTTCATTTATACGTACAGGAACCTATGAATCTAAAAATGTGGCGTTAAAGCATTTGGAACGATTCTATACCACCTTTGAAGAAATTAAGCATCGTCGTTTTGACGGTATGATTATTACAGGTGCACCAGTGGAGAAATTGGATTTTGAAGAAGTGGAATATTGGAATGAATTAGCTGAGATTATGGATTGGTCTGAGAAAAGTGTAACATCCACGTTGCATATATGCTGGGGTGCCCAGGCGGGATTGTATTATCGCTATGGTGTTCGCAAATATGATTTACCAAAGAAACTTTCTGGAATTTATGAGCATTATCCGATTCATAAAAAGACACCACTGGTTCGTGGTTTTGACGATACATTTTATGTACCACAATCGCGTTATACTGGTGTGAGTAAAGAAGATATTATATCAAATGATAAATTGGAGATTGTTTCTGAAAGTGAAGAAACTGGGCCGTATTTGATTATTGCTGAAGAGGGGAAGAATATTTTTGTGACTGGACATCCAGAATATGATACTCTGACTTTAGACCAAGAGTACAAGCGGGATATGGATAAAGGAATTAACCCTGATATCCCATGTAATTATTATCCTGAAAATGACCCTACAAAAAAACCAATTAAATCATGGAGATGTCATGCGAACACATTATATTTTAATTGGCTCAATTACTATGTATATCAGGTTACACCTTATGTATTGTAAAAAGATGTATAGCAATCACCACCTTTTTGGGTGGTGATTGTTTTTTTGCATAAAAATGTGCTGAAATTTTATGTAATAATATGGTAACGAATTAAAGCAAAAGAGTTTATTTTATGTTGATTTTATAGTATAATATTCTAATATTTTTATGTCGATTTGATTGTATTATCCATGATTGGATTTGGGGGAAGTTTCGTTTTATGTATTATGTTGTAGATTATGAATTGTGTGCTGCTTTTTTCATGCTGCTATTAATTGTGATATCAGTTTTGAAAAAAGATTTTGGCAACTACCAGTCGAAAATATATCGTACATATTTACTTGTGGTGTTTGCGGAATTATGTTTGGATGTGATTACCTGCTATACGGTTACATATTATCAAGTGGTTGATTTGTGGCTGAATTATCTGTTGAATTCATTGTTTATGATGATTCAGTTTATTGTCCCAACACTATTCGTAGTATATGTCCACCTAAATGTGGCAGAAGTTCGAAATGTGAATCGGCTCATGTGGAAATGGGCTTTTTTTCCACCTGTTTTGGGTATTTTTTTAGTACTAACCAATGTATGGACGGAAGCAATTTTCTATTTTGATAAAAATGGATATCAGCATGGTAATTTGCATTGGTATTTATATTGTAATGCTGCAATTTATGCTGTGGGTACAATTATATATATGTTTCATTCTAGAAAATATTTGAATAAAAAGCTGTGTTATATCATTATTGGCATTATTGTTGTAGCGATGTTACCTACATTGGTACAGTTCTTTTTTCCTAATTATATGTTATCAGGTGTTGGTGCAGCATTATCTGTATTTACAATTTACATGATGCATGAAAATGTTACAGGATACGTGGATCAGACAACAGGAGCGTTGAATCGCGAAGCTTTGATTTTTCATATGACAGAATCTCGTAATAAAAGAATGCCGGAACAGATTTTTATCATTGCACTTGATAATTTTAAGATTATCAATGAGATGTACGGCATAGATGGTGGTAACACTTTGATGCGTATGCTTGTAGATAGCTTACAAGAACATTATTCTGAATCTGCTGTGTTCCGTTTTGGTGGCGATAATTTTGTAGTGGTCATTGAGGAGAGAACAGAAGGTGCAAAAGAGCTAAACCAAATTCGTAAGATTATTGGGCGCAAATGGCTTCTTGAAAACGAGATTGTGGAGTTGACTGCTGGTGTAGGCTTGGTACATTCGATTCATCATAATGAAGAAGATTTATTCCATGCCATGGAATATGCAGTCGCAAAAGCGAAGCAGATGGGCAAAGGACAGTTCTTCGAGGTACATGAAGATGCAGTGAAGGATATGTCTAGAAAGGCGGCGATTGAACAAGCATTACTTGCTGCTGTTGAATCGGGACATTTTGAAGTGCATTATCAACCGATTTATGATGTCAATAGTCATAGATTTCATTCTATGGAAGCGTTAGCCAGACTTCGTGTGGATGGATATGGATATGTGTCGCCGGAAGAATTTATTCAAATTGCAGAGCAGAATGGTACAATTATACCAATTGGCTTGTTGGTATTAGAAGAAGCCTGTCAGTTTATTAGACAATACAATTTAAAGAATAAAGGAATTGATTTTGTTGAGGTGAATCTTTCTACTGTACAATGTATGCAAGAGAGTATTTATCAGGATGTAATGGAAGTGTTAGAGCGGTATAATGTTCCGCCAGCGATGATTAATTTGGAAATTACTGAAAGTGCAGCAGCATATTCGGATGATTTGTTGACAAGAAATATGGCGAGAATATCTTTGACAGATATTACGTTTTCATTGGATGATTATGGTTCGGGATATTCCAATGTGAATTATTTGGTTGACTTGCCATTTTCCATTGTGAAAATTGACAAATATCTTATATGGGCAGCCGTGAAAAAAGTTACTTCTCGGAAGATATTAAAGAATATGATTGCAATGTTTAAGGCTATTGATTTAAAGGTGGTAGCTGAAGGTATAGAAGATCAAGAAATGGCAGAGATGGTCATGAATATGGGCGTAGATTATCTACAAGGATATCATTTTTCAAAACCAGTTCCAAAGGAACGGTTGGTAGAGCGATTGAGTCAGGAATACTTAGATGAACGCTTAAAGGGTTGATTGAAGAACAGAAAATGAGCAAAGGAGTGCGATGAACGATGGGTAAGAAAATAGGCATGACAATGCGAAAGAAGATGTTTATGAGCTATTTTGCAATTATGATATTGTTGATAGCAATTGGTGTCATTGGTATTTTATATGTCCGTCAGGTGTATGATAATGGTAAGAATATCTACGAAAATGATTTGAAAGCAGTGGAATATCTAAAGTCCATTAGTCAGAATCTCAAAGATTTAGATACGTGCATTTTTCACTATATTGTTGATGTAGAGTGGGAGCATGATGAGGGATGTACTGCTGATATTGAGGTGTTGATTTCTGATAATGAGCAACTGATACAGAATTATTCTGAATTAAATATTGGTGCCAAGGAATTAGAGTTGTATGAAAAAGGGAAAAACAGTGTTTTAGAATATCATCAACAGATCCGTGATTTGGTTTCCGAAGGGACAGTGTTGAATGAATCAGAACGTTTGAAGATATATCAGGAGACATTGCTGCCGTTAAAGGAGTCAACTAGTGCACTGATAGAAGAAGCAGTGAATGTAGCAATTGCACATGCAGATGAATCTAATATAGAGAATCATAACATTTATAATAAAATTGTATGGATTATTTGTATAGTTATGTTAGTTGCAATTGGAATTGCCGTTCTTATTTCTATAAAAATGAGCAATCATATTGTTTCAAAGTTGAGGTCCATTCAGTTTATGGCTAAGAGGCTTTCGGAGTATAATATTTCAGACGATATTGATCAGTTCGACAATGATGAATTTGGGCAGA
This sequence comes from Lachnospiraceae bacterium, assembly GCA_045537735.1. Taxonomy (GTDB): domain Bacteria; phylum Bacillota; class Clostridia; order Lachnospirales; family Lachnospiraceae; genus CAG-590. The sequence continues at coordinate 149,677 of JAZSPZ010000037.1, read as the reverse complement.
CTGTGGAAGCTCTAAATGAATCACAATTTATGATCAGAGATTTACTAGAGAAAATTATTGGCGAATCTGCTATCATAAGTGATATGGGTGAAGAGGTTTCATTGGCTGTGCGCAAGTCAGAACAACGGATTGAGCAGGTGAATTTGCGTATTTTAGAATATGATAAGCTTGCTTTGCATATTGAAGAACATATCGAAACGTTATTGAATGAACGCACACTGGATGAGGAAGAATCTAAGGAGTTAGATCGTTTAAAAGAAGATATATATAAGGCAAAAACACTTTTAGAAAATGTGAGAACAGAGTTGAGTAGTGTGGCAATATATTTGGAACAGATTGGTATTACTTCTGACTATCAAAATGAAATAGCCAATAGTCATAAAGAACAGGTGAAACGATTCAAAATAAAAGAAAGCGAGGAATAAAATATGAAATTAGAACAGTTGCAAAAAGATATGGTCGCAGCAATGAAAGCAAGAGATAAGGGGAGAAAAGACGCTATTTCAGCACTAATTTCAGCTGTAAAGAAGGTTGCGATTGATGAAGGATGTAGAGAGGATATCAAAGATGATTTAGTTGACAGAGTTATTTTGAAAGAATTAAAAACGGTAAAGGAGCAGTTAGATAGTTGCCCTGCCGATAGAACAGATTTGTTAGAAGAGTATAAGAACCGATATGATGTCATTAATGAATATGCGCCGTCTATGATGAGTGCAGAAGAAGTAAAAGCCTTTATTACAGAGAAGTTTGCTGAGGTTGTTGCTTCTAAGAATAAAGGCATGATTATGAAAAATGTTATGCCAGAGTTGAAGGGAAAAGCTGATGGCAAAGTAATTAATGAGGTTGTTGCCGAACTTTGTAAATAGATTTTAACATTGGTGGAAAGCTGATGATTCCCCATATGAGGATGATGCCAAGCAATAGAACGATTTGTTCTTTTCTAGTTGGAATAATGGGCAGCATTTTTTGGTATATATAGTATGATATAGCTCCCAGAATCGTAAAGATGCATCCTGGTAGGAAAATACTTTCCATAAAGTATAGTTGAAAAGTAATATATTGTTGCACTTTGTGTAAACATGCGAATGTCAAAAAGAGATAACTTGCAAATAACCCTATGATGTATCCTGCTATGCCAAGTTTTGGAGTGGTAAACAGAATGAAACTAATTCTGATTATGGTTGCGATAACCGTAAATAGCAGATTTGTGGGAGCGCACCCTAGACCATTTATGACACTGGCAAGGGTAGTGGCAAGGTAGATCAATGGACAAAGAAAGGATAGCTGGTATAGATATATACCGGCTTCTTTGTTTTGAAACAGAAGAATACCAATATCTGCCCCATATGTATAAAACGCAATAAATGAAAAAATACCAATTAATAGACAAAAATGTAAACTTTTTTCGCATAGTTTGGTCAAATACATTTGATTTAAAGAAGATTTTGCTGATGAAACGGCAGGTAGTAGCATTGTGGATAGGGCATTGGTAATGGTAGCTGGAAACATAATGAATGGAAAAGCCATTCCTGTGAACGTTCCATAATGTGCCAGACTTATATTAGAATCATGATAATACATTAATAGAACGGAAGGTATCATAATAGATTCCATACTTTGTAGAATTGTTAATGCCAAACGATTTGTTGTAAGTGGAATTGCATTTTGAAAAAATAATGCAATCGCTTTTTGGGGATAGATTGTTACATCATGTGTTTTGAATAACGCCTGATTCTTATGATTGTGATAAAGAAGGATGCATATAGAGTACAAAAAGGCGACTGCATCGCCAATCACAACACCCCATAGTGCAAAATTTGCATCATAGTCGTTGCGAATGCAGATGTAGGTAGCAAGCAGATATATTCCCAATATCTTAGCAAGTTGTTCGATGAAATCTGAAACACCTCGAATGCTTGATTTTTCTAATCCAAGAAAATACCCATGAATACAACCTTTCATTGCCATAAATGGAATTCCCAAACAAATAATTTTGATGGAGGATGTACACGCTGGTGCTTTTAGTATATTTACGCATATCCAATCGGCATTTTGGTACATAATAGTAGCAGTAAATAATGCCAGAGTGAGATTTGATACGAAGCAAACACGAAAAAATGCCTGTACAGAACCATATTCATTGCGGCTTTTGTATTCAGATACCAGTTTTGTAAGGGCTAATTCATTACCATAATTTGTAAAAGCAAAAGCAATCATATAAAGAGGGAGGATTAATTGATATATTCCAAGCTCTGTGGCACCAATTAGTCCAGATAAGAATATTCTATTATAAAAACCAATAATGCGAGTTGCAAATCCAGCAATTACTAAGATAATAGTACCCTTAATCACAAAATTGCTGGTTATTTTTTTCTGTAATAAATGATATATAGATATGGGTTTCATATAATCACCGTTGGATTCTTTGCTGATAAATTATGTATATGTCTAATTTTATAAAATATGTTATAAAAAGATTTCATGTATAGATAGACTTGACATGATATGGAAACATTGATATATTAGCAATGTGATATCCGACTAATTTAGTGGGAATTGAGGTGAAGGGAATGAAATTATCGACAAAAGGGAGATATGGCTTGCGGGCAATGATTGATTTGGCGGATTATTCGGAGGAAACACCCCAGTCCATTGCCAATATTGCTGCTAGGCAATCCATTTCAGATAGCTATTTGGAACAGTTAATGGCAAAATTGAAAAAAGCAGGATTGATTGATAGCATTCGTGGTTCGCAAGGTGGATATGTACTTGCAAAGGATAGCAAAGATATTAGCGTAGGTGATATTTTACGTGCGTTAGAGGGAGATTTGTCTCCGGTGAAGTGTAGTGAAATAGATGGCGGTAGTGGATGTTCTGGTAGTGATTGCTGTGTAACAAAAAATGTTTGGAAACGTATTAACGACAGTATTCAAAATGCAGTGGATGGAATACCGTTAAGTGAGTTGGTAGAAGATAATCGCAAGATTCGATTAAACGTTGGGAACGAGTTGAGTAATTGTGAAATCTAATCTTTTTTACTAGCATATGGTAAAGAAATGAAATATGAATGTTAATATAGAAAAGAGGAGTCAGGTTTATGGAAGAGAAACAATTAATTTATTTGGATCACGCAGCTACAACACCTGCAAGACCAGAGGTTGTAGAAGCAATGTTACCATTTTTTACGGAAAATTTTGGTAATCCGTCAAGTGTATATACATTTTCACAGAAAAACAAGGCTGTGATTACAGAATGTAGAGAAAAGATTGCACAGAGTTTGCACGCAAAGAGTAATGAAATTTATTTTACGGCAGGTGGAACAGAGTCTGATAATTGGGCACTGAAGGCTGCAGCAGAAGCTTACGAAACAAAGGGAAAACATATTATTACAACAAAGATTGAACATCATGCAATATTGCATACTGCAAAACACTTAGAGAGTAAAGGATTTGAAGTGACATATTTGGATGTGGACGAAAACGGTGTTGTAAAATTGGAACAGCTTAAGCAGGCTATTCGTCCGGATACAATATTGATTTCGGTGATGTTTGCAAACAATGAGATTGGTACCATTCAACCAATTAAAGAAATAGGTGCTATTGCTAAACAGCATGGGATTATATTTCATACAGATGCCGTACAGGCTTATGGACAGGTTCCCATTGATGTGGACGAATACCAGATTGATATGTTAAGTGCCAGTGGACATAAGCTAAATGGTCCTAAAGGTATTGGTTTCTTGTATATTCGTACAGGTTTAAAACTTAGAAACTTTGTACATGGTGGCGCACAGGAACGTTCAAGACGTGCAGGGACAGAAAATGTTACTGGTATTGTAGGTCTTGCAAAAGCAGTTGAGATTGCCTTTGACACGATGGAAGAACGCACCAAGAAGGAAGTAGATATGAGAAATCATTTGATTCGTCGCATTATGGAAGAGATTCCGTATGTACGTTTGAATGGTCATCGCAATGATCGACTTCCTAACAATGTAAATATCAGCTTTCAATTTATTGAGGGTGAATCCCTTCTCATTATGTTGGATATGGCTGGAATTTGTGCATCTTCAGGTTCCGCATGTACATCTGGTTCTTTGGACCCATCTCATGTATTATTAGCCATTGGCCTTCCACATGAGATTGCGCATGGCTCTCTTCGTCTTACAGTTGGAGATGAGAACACCATGGAAGAGATGGACTATGTGGTAGAGCAAGTGAAAACAATTGTACAAAAGCTTCGTGATATGTCTCCATTATATGAAGACTTTATGAAGAAACAGAATTAGGAGGAAATAGATATGTATAGCGAAAAAGTAATGGATCATTTTACCAATCCAAGAAATATGGGTGAAATTGAGAACGCTAGTGGTGTTGGAACCGTTGGTAATGCCAAATGTGGTGATATTATGCGCATTTATTTTGACATTGATGAGAATCAGGTGATTCAAGATGTGAAATTTAAAACATTTGGCTGTGGTGCAGCGGTTGCTACGAGCTCTATGGCAACAGAACTTGTAAAAGGAAAGACCATTTACGAAGCATTACAGGTTACCAATAAGGCAGTTATGGAAGCTTTAGACGGACTTCCTCCAGTGAAAGTGCATTGTTCTTTGTTGGCGGAAGAGGCAATTCATGCAGCGCTTTGGGATTACTGCGAGAAAAATGGTATTCAGATAGAAGGTCTTACCAAGCCAAAGAATGACATCAGTGAAGAGGAAGAAGAAGAGGAGTACTAAATTTTCTTCGGAGGAAAGAATATGAAAAAGAAAGTTGCGATTGGTATGTCAGGAGGAGTAGATTCTTCCGTTGCGGCTTATCTGTTAAAAGAACAAGGATATGATGTGGTAGGTGTCACAATGCAGATTTGGCAGGATGAAGATCCACTTGTTTCGGCAGAAAATGGTGGTTGTTGTGGATTGTCAGCTGTAGATGATGCGAGACGAGTTGCTGATATGCTTGAAATTCCTTATTATGTGTTGAATTTTAAAAGGGAATTTAAGGAAAATGTTATAGATTATTTTATGGATGAATATATGCATGCCAGAACCCCTAATCCATGCATTGCATGTAATCGATATGTGAAATGGGAAGCACTACTGAAACGAGCGATGGAGCTTGGGTGTGATTACATTGCAACAGGACATTATGCACGGATATGTCAGCTTCGAAATGGAAGATATGCACTGAAGAAGTCGGCTACTGTTCGCAAGGATCAAACCTATGCATTGTATAATCTTACACAAGATCAACTTTCCAAAACGCTAATGCCTGTAGGAGAGTATGAAAAAGATGATATTCGTAAAATTGCACAGGATATTGGTTTGTTGGTGGCAGATAAGAAGGATAGCCAGGAAATATGCTTTATACCGGATAACGATTATGCATCATATATTAAGAAAGAAACTGGACAGCGTTTTTCTGAAGGCAATTTTATCGATATGAATGGCAATGTGCTTGGGCGACACAAGGGTATTATTCATTATACAATTGGACAGAGAAAAGGTCTTGGACTGTCTTTGGGAGCACCAGCCTTTGTTGTAGATATTCGTCCCGAGACCAATGAAGTAGTGATTGGAACCAATGAGGATACATTTCATGATATGCTAATTGCAAATCAAGTGAACGCAATGGCGGTGCCTTCTTTTGAGAATGAGATGAAAGTGACTGCGAAAATTCGCTATTCTCATCAAGGTGCACCTTGTACTATTAAAATGACAGGGAAAGATATTATCAGTTGTCATTTTGATGAACCGGTACGTGCGATTACTCCCGGACAGGCAGTTGTCTTTTATGATGAAGATGTAGTGGTTGGCGGAGCAACCATTATGAGAGCTCTTTGATATAAGTGTCAGAAAGCGTTTCCTAGAAAATAGTTTTATTTTCCTTGAAACTATTGTATAATTTACAAATGATTTATGACCCCAAATGTAGAAATGAAAGTAAGATGTGAAGGTGGCAATAAAATGTATGTAGAGAATATTTTAGATTTGATTGGTAACACACCATTAATTAGTTTGAAACAGACCACAGGCCTTAATATTTTTGCTAAGGCTGAATTTTTGAATCCAGGTGGTTCGATTAAGGACCGAATTGCAAAGAATATGTTGGATGTGGCGGAAGCAGAAGGAAGATTGAAGCCTGGAATGACAATTGTGGAACCGACTTCTGGTAATACCGGTATTGGTTTGGCGCTTTGCGGTATTCGAAAGGGTTACCCAGTTATTATTGTTATGCCAGAGAATATGAGTGAGGAGCGTAAGAAGATTATTCGTGCACTTGGAGCAGAGCTTGTATTGACTCCAGCAGAACTATCTATCGGTGGATGTGTTGCGAAAGCTGAAGAAATCTATCGTAGTAGTGATAATTACTTTATGCCACAGCAGTTTGAAAATCCTGCAAATCCAAGCATTCACTATACAACAACTGGTCCAGAGATATGGAATCAGATTGAAGGAAAAGTGGACATTTATGTATCAGGAATTGGAAGTGGCGGAACATTACAGGGGGTAGGTAAATATCTAAGAGAACAGAATCCTGACTGCAAGATTGTTGCAGTGGAACCCAAAAATGTATCTGCTCTTTTGGGTCATGAGCCAGGTTTGCATCAGATTCAAGGTATAGGAGACGGATTTGTTCCAGAAGTACTAGATGTAGATATGATTGATGATATTGTGGAAGTGACAGATGAAGATGCTATTGCAACGGCAAGAGAACTTGCAAAGATACAAGGCCTTCTTGTAGGCACCAGTTCGGGTGCCAATGTATGGGCTGCAAAGCAAATGGCAAAGAAATATGGGGAAGATAAAGTCATTGCTACAATTTTAGCAGATCGTGTAGAACGGTATTTTAGTACGAGTTTAATATAGTGTAGGATGAGTATATGGAGGTAATAATATGACAAAGATTGATATTATTTCTGGATTTTTAGGAGCAGGAAAGACAACATTAATTAAAAAGTTGATTGCAGAAGGTTTTCAAGGAGAAAAACTTGTATTAATTGAGAATGAATTTGGTGAAATTGGTATTGATGGTGGATTTTTAAAGGATGCAGGTGTTCAGATTAATGAGATGAACTCAGGCTGTATTTGTTGTTCCTTAGTAGGTGATTTTGGAAAAGCGTTACAGCAAGTTTTGAATGATTATACACCAGATCGTATTATTATCGAACCTTCGGGTGTTGGAAAGCTGTCTGATGTGATGAAAGCTGTTGCTGATATAGAGGAAACAGAGATTATCATTAATTCAGCTTCTGCAGTAGTAGATGCACAAAAATGTAAGATGTATATGAAAAACTTTGGTGAGTTTTTTAACAATCAGATTGAAAATGCAGGAACAATTATTTTAAGTAGAAGTCAGAAAATGCAAGAAGATAAGTTGGAACAGGTTGTTGCAATGCTTCGAGAACATAATGATAAAGCAACAATTATAACAACGGCATGGGATGACATTGATGGCAAACAGATTGTGTCAGCGATGGAGAAAGAGAAGTCTTTATTGGATGAGCTGATGGAAGAAGCAAAAGTTTGTCCAACTTGTGGACATGTACATGACCACGATCATCATCATGAAGGAGAGTGCTGTCACCACCATGATCATGAACATCATCACCATCATGCAGACGATGTCTTTACTAGCTGGGGTGTAGAAACACCACATAAGTATAGCAAATCAGATATGGAGGCAATTCTTAAGGTACTGGCTGATAGTGAACATCAGGAGTATGGTATCATTTTGCGTGCCAAGGGAATTGTTCCAGATACAGAAGGTGGATGGATTTATTTTGATTTGACACCAGAAGAGTATGAGATTAGAACTGGTCAGCCAGATATAACTGGTAAGCTTTGTGTGATTGGTAGTGATTTGAAAGAAGATAAAATTGCTGCATTATTTCAGCTGTGATTTGATATAAAGTGAGCCCGTTGTTCGTAATGTGGATAGCGGGTTTCCTTAAATTAACAAGAAAGGAATGCATGAATATGAGAAAACAGGAAAAAGAAATCCCAGTATTTGTCTTTATGGGATTTTTAGAATGTGGAAAAACGCAATTTTGTAGAGAAACGTTGATTGACCGTAATTTTACTGAAGGTGATCCTACACTTTTGTTGGTTACAGAAGAGGGAATTGAAGAATACGATGAGGAAGAGTTAGCAAAGCGCAATATTTCAGTAGCTTATTTGGATGAATCAGATATTAATACTGAGAAATTGTTGGATTTACAAGATGAATATAACCCACAGGCTGTTATGATTGAATATAACGGAATGTGGCAATTGGATAAACTTTTTTCTATCCGTGTTCCAAAAGGATGGACCATTGTGCAAGTGATTACCTTAATTGATGCAACCACGTTTACAGTATACAATAATAATATGAAGTCTTTGATGCTAGAGCATATACAAAATGCAGATATGGTTGTATTTAATCGCTGTACAGATAATACAGACATTAATACAATGCGTATGGCTGTGAAAACTGTGAATCGTCGTGCACAGATTGTGTTTGAAAATGTGAATGGACAGGCACAGGTGGACAATGGAGAAATGGAAATCCCATATGATATGGATGCAGATGTAATTGAAATTGAAGATGAAGATTATGGTATTTTCTATATCGATGCATCGGATAATCCGGTAAAATATATTGATCGAGTTGTTAAGTTTAAAGGGCAAGTATATTGTCCACCGCAATATAAGGGAAAAGCATTTGTTCCTGGTCGCTTTGCTATGACCTGTTGTGCAGAGGATATTACGTTCTTAGGTTTTAAATGTGTAACCTTAGAAGCGGCTAATTTAAAGGATAGAGAATGGGTGACAGTTACTGCCAAGGTAAAATGTGAATTTTACGAGGAATTTGATGGGGATGGCCCTGTTTTATATCCTCAAAAGATTGAAAAAGCTGAGAAACCAGAGGAAGAGGTTGTTTATTTCTAAGGAAATTGATGTGAAGATATGTATGAAAGGAGAATAATAAAATGGCATTGAATGATTTTTTGGACAAAGTGATGGAAACGTCATCGAATGCAGTAGATAAAGCAAAAGATACTACCAAACGTTTAGCTACAGTGAACGACTTGAAAAGCAAGATTAGAGGTTATAATAACGATAAAAACAAATTGTTTACACAAATCGGCATGGATATCTATATTGCAAAGAAACAGGGAGAAGAAATTGATACCAAAATCGATGAATTTGTTTCTCAGATTGACACGATTAATGTACGTATTAAAGGTTTACAAGAGAAACTTGCGCTGTTAGAAACGGAACAGTAGGATTAGTTGTTGACAAAACAACATTTATTCAATATAATTTGTTAATGAAAATAGACTCATATCATAGTATGAGTCTATTTTCTTTTGAAATAATGTGTCTGTAAGGACAATGATTGTAATGAAAGAGGACAATTGAGTTTAACAGAAGAAAGAGGTATGTGATGGCTACAGGAATTATTGGAACAGGTAGTTTTTTGCCACCGACAATCATTCACAATGATGATTTGGCAAAGCTTGTAAAGACAAATGACGAGTGGATTAGAGAGCATACAGGTATTGTGGAACGCCACATTGCAACAGATGAAACGACATCTTATATGGGTACAGAAGCAGCTTTGGCAGCGATTGAAAATGCTGGCATTGAGGCAAACGAAATTGATTTGATTGTGTTTGCCACATTATCTGGTGAACGAGCAACTCCTAGTATGTCATGTATTGTTCAGGATAAGATTGGTGCAACGAATGCAACATGCTTTGATGTCAATGCGGCTTGTTCTGGTTTTGTTTATGCATTTCAGACAGCGGACGCATTTATTCGTGCAGGGTTTGCTAAAACAGCCTTGGTTATCGGTGCTGAAACACTCTCTAAGATGGTTGACTGGAAGGATCGTTCTACTTGTATTTTGTTTGCTGATGGTGCAGGTGCAGCCATTGTGAGAGATACAGATCGTGGTGTTTTAAGTAGTGTTACATTAAGTGATGGTAGTAAGGGTATGTCATTAAAGTGTAAGGAGCGTTCCACAAGAAACTTCTTAAACAAGAAGCAAGAGGATAAGCATTATATTCAAATGATTGGACCAGATATCTTCAAGTTTGCGGTTCGTAAAGTTCCTGCATGTATTGATGTATTGTTAGAGAGAGCCGGTGTAACAAAGGATGATGTGGACTATTTTGTGTTACATCAGGCAAATGCAAGAATTATTTCTTCAGTATCGAATAAAATGGGAGTTCCAATGGAAAAATTCCCTATGAATGTGGATCATTGTGGTAACACGTCTAGTGCGTCTGTTCCGATTTTGTTGGATGAGATGAATCGTGGTGGCATGTTAAAGCCAGGTGATAAAATTGTAATTTGTGGCTTTGGTGGTGGATTAACCTGGGGGGCACAGTTGATTGAGTGGTAAGATTATGGAGGATGATAGCATGGGTAAAGTTGCTTTTATGTTCCCTGGACAGGGAGCGCAATACGTTGGAATGGGAAAAGAATTCTACGATAATAATGAGAAAAGTAAAGAGATTTTTGAGATGGCCTCTAAGGCTACAGGACTTGATATTGAAGCAATTTGCTTTGAAGAGAATACAGATATTAACATTACAGAATATACACAAATTGCAATGTTAACAGCAGAGGTTGCTATGATGCAGTCGGTACTTGATTTAGGTATCAAACCGGATGTGACAGGGGGATTATCTCTTGGTGAGTATTCAGCGTTGGTTGCTTCTGGTGTGATGGATTTTGAAGAGTGTGCCAAAGTGGTTCGTAAGCGTGGTATTTATATGCAGGACGAGGTTCCGGCAGGCAAAGGTGCTATGGCCGCAGTAATTGCATTAGATGCAGACAAGATTTTAGAGGTTTGTGAGCAGGTGGATGGTATTGTAGGTATTGCCAACTATAACTGCCCAGGTCAGATTGCAATTTCTGGTGAGAAGGCTGCAGTGGAAAAGGCTTCAGAGTTATTGAAGGAAGCAGGTGCTAAGAGATGTATTCCTTTAAATGTAAGTGGCCCGTTCCACTCACCAATGTTAGTTGGAGCAGGTGAAAAGCTTGCGAAGGAATTAGAGAATGTAGAAATTCATGATATAGCAATTCCTTATGTAACCAACGTAACTGGTGATTTTGTGTCAGATAAGAATCAGGTTAAGGATTTACTTGCAACACAGGTTTCGAATTCGGTAAAGTGGATTCAGTGCGTAGAAGCAATGCTTCGCGAAGGTGTTGACACATTTATAGAAATCGGACCAGGCAAGACATTATCTTCCTTTGTTAAAAAGATTAACAAAGAGGTTACAATAGTAAATGTTGATAAGTATGAAGATTTAGAGAAAGTAAAAGAAGTTTTAGGTCTCTAAGAAGGAGGAAATGATGTTAACAGGTAAGATTGCATTGGTAACTGGCGCAAGCCGAGGAATTGGAAAATGTACGGCAATTACACTTGCTTCTTATGGAGCAACTGTAATTGTGAATTACAATGGAAGTAAGGAAAAAGCAGAGGAGGTAGTTGCCGAGATTACTACAAATGGTGGTAAGGCTGTTACATATTGCTGTAACGTATCTGATTACGAAGCAGTAGAGAATATGATGAAAGATATTGTGAAGGAATACGGATCTTTAGATATCTTAGTAAATAATGCAGGGATTACAAAAGATGGTTTATTAATGAAAATGTCAGAGTCGGATTATGATGCGGTGCTTGATACAAACCTAAAGGGAACATTTAATTGTATTAAACATATTTCCCGCCAGATGCTAAAGCAGAAGGCTGGTAGAATCATTAATCTTTCCAGTGTTGTAGGTGTATATGGTAATGCAGGTCAGGTAAACTATTCAGCGTCTAAAGCGGGAGTGATTGGTATTACAAAGTCTGTTGCGAAGGAATTGGGTTCTAGAGGTATTACGGTGAATGCAGTTGCACCAGGCTTTATTGTGACAGAGATGACAGACGCAATGCCAGAGGATGCAAAAAAGCAGGTTGCAGAGCATATTGCAATGAAACGCTTAGGTGATGTGAAGGATGTTGCAGAAGTGGTAGCATTTTTAGCATCAGACAAGGCGGCTTATGTAACAGGACAGGTTATTTGTGTAGATGGCGGAATGAGTATATAGTAGTTTATAAAGGAAAAGGAGTACATTATGAGACGTGTTGTTGTAACAGGTATGGGTGCAGTTACCCCAATTGGTTTAAATGTGGATGAATTTTGGAAAAGTGTAAAGGAAAGTAAGGTTGGTATTGGTCCAATTACCAAGTTTGAAACAGGTGATTTTAAGGTGCATCTTGCAGCTGAAGTGAAAGATTTTGTTGCAAAGGATTACATTGATGCCAAGGCTGCAAAAAGAATGGAAGAATTTGTTCAGTATGCTGTTGTTGCCACCAAGGAAGCGATTGAACAATCCGGATTGGATATGGAGAAAGAAGATCCGTATCGAGTAGGTATTGCAATGGGTTCTGGTACAGGTAGCTTACAGACAATTGAGCGTAATATTTATCGTATTCAGACGAAAGGTATCAACCGTATGGAACCTTTGGCTGTACCAATGATGATTTCTAATATGGCAGCTGGTAATGTGTCAATCTATTTTGGTTTAAAAGGTAAATCTATCAATGTTGTAACAGCTTGTGCTTCCGGTAATCATAATATCGGTGAGGCATATCGTACAATTCAGTATGGGGATGCAGACGTTATGATTGCAGGTGGTGCTGAAGCGGCAGTATGTCCAGTTGGTATGGGCGGATTCCACGCTCTGACAGCACTTAATACAACAGAGGATCCTACTCGTGCGTCAATCCCATTTGACAAGAATCGTGCAGGTTTTGTTCTTGGAGAGGGTGCAGGTGTTGTTGTTTTAGAAGAATTAGAACATGCAAAAGCTAGAGGTGCTAAAATTCTAGCTGAGTTAGTGGGCTATGCCGCAACTTCAGATGCTTATCATATCACGTCCCCTTCAGAGGATGGAATGGGAGCCGCTAATGCTATGGTTTATGCAATGAAAGATGCAGGTATTGAACCTTCAGATGTAGATTATATTAATGCACATGGTACATCTACACATCACAATGACTTGTTTGAGACAAGAGCAATCAAGATTGCAATGGGTGACGCCCAGAATAAGCCACTTATCAGTTCTACAAAGTCAATGGTCGGACATTTGCTTGGTGCCGCTGGTGGAGTTGAGTTTATTACATGTGTGAAGTCTATTGAGGATGGATATGTTCATGAGAATGTCGGACTTCGTGAACTCGATGACCCAGAAGAATTTACTTTGAATTATGTAAAAGACCATGGTATTAACATGGATGTAAATGTATGTATGTCAAATTCATTGGGATTTGGTGGTCATAATGCAACTTTGATTGTGAAAAAGTACACTGAATAATCAACCAATTGTAGCGGATTTTCTCTATACAAGAGTAAAAACATTTGATAAAATACAATACATGAGTGAAGCAAAAAGGCTCTTTTTCCGAAATGATATATTTCGGAAATAAAGTGCCTTTTTAAGTTTATATTTGGCAGGTTTAGTTTGTTGCCATTTTATTTTTGGAGGATTATAATTATGGAATTAGATATTAAACAGATTATGGAAATTATACCACATAGACAACCATTTCTATTAATTGACAGAGTGACAGAAATGGTTCCAGGTCAGTCGATTAAAGGTTATAAGAATGTATCTTTTAATGAACCTTTTTTTGCAGGACATTTTCCGGGAGAGCCAGTTATGCCAGGTGTACTTCAGATTGAAGCACTTGCGCAGCTTGGTGCGGTTGCTGTTTTATCGATGGAGGAAAACAAAGGAAAAATTGCATATTTTGCAGGAATCAAAGAAGCAAAATTTAGGCAAAAGGTAGTTCCTGGTGATCGATTAGATTTAGAGTGTGAGATTATTAAATTAAAAGGGCCATTGGGTATAGGTGCTGTAAAGGCTTCAGTAAATGGAAAGCTTGCATGTAAGGCAGAAATATCATTTATGATTGGATAAAGGTAGGATAAACTCATGAGATTCATTACAAGACATAGAAAACAATTTCGTATTCTGGTAATACTTGTATGTGTTTTTTTATTTATATTTTTTGCATGGAAAACAATCAATGGCAAAAATGATGATATTGAAATGAAAACATATCCTGGCACTGTGATGGGAACAGTTGTGAAAAAGAGTATTTATGCTGAAAGTGCATCCCGGTGTGATGAAGTTGATGCGATGATTGATAGTACATTATCACAATTGGAAAAACAAATTTCAGTGAGAATTCCTGAATCGGAAATTTCTAAAGTGAATCGCAAATATGCGATAGATGGGGTGTGCGAATTATCAGAAGAATTGTTAGATGTTTTAAAAGTGGAAATGCAGATATATAAAGAATCAGAAGGTGCATTTTCACCCTGTATTCGTCCGATATCAGCCTTGTGGGGCATAGAGGATGGAATGCAAGAGGTTCCGGATGCAGTACGTATTCATCAAAGTGTTCTTTGTGCTGATGCATCTAAATTGGAATTGGTTGAGAATGGTGTTGTTTTTCGTGAAGCAGGAATGGCGTTAGATTTGGGCGCGGCAGGAAAAGGAATCGCTTGCGATGAGGTAAAAAAACAATTGGATACAACTGGGATTCCAGGTGCAGTCATTTCTATCGGAGGAAGTATTTTGGCTTATGGTGATAAGGGTGATGGAAGAGAATGGCGTATTGGAATTCAAGATCCAAGAAGAGAAACAGGCGAGATGTTAGGCGTCGTTGATGTAAAGGGTGGCACAATGATTTCCACATCGGGTGATTATGAGAAATACTTTGAATTAGATGGTGTACGATATCATCATATCTTTGATCCAACAACAGGTTATCCAGTTAATAATGGATTGATTTCCGTTACAATTATTTGTGAGGATGGGTTGTTGTCAGATGCTCTTTCTACAGCATGCTTTGTAATGGGATTAGAAGATGGTATGGCTTATGCTGAAGAAAAGGGTGTGGATGCTGTTTTTGTAACAGATGATAAAGAAGTGTATGTTACAAAGGGGTTGAAGAAGAAATTTCATTTGTTAGCAGATGAATATGAACTGGTAAAGTGATGTGAATAACGTGAATGTGAGTGCAATTATGAAGAAGACAGATAAAATACAATTGAAGAAGGGTGATTATTTGCTCTTGGTTGGGATGACAATTGTTGTTATAGTTTTATTGGTCTTTATCCATGGTAATACTGAAGGAAATCTTGTTCATGTGTCAATAAAAGGAAAGACAACAACCTATTCCTTGTTGAAGAATAGAACAATTACATTATCCAATGAAAAAGAGTACGATCCATTGAAAAATAGCGCTCACATTACGAATCAGCTTGTGATAGAGAATGGTGTAGTATATATGGAACAGGCTGATTGTCCGGATCAAATATGCGTGAAACATAAGGCGATTTCTAAAAATGGAGAAATGATAATTTGCCTCCCAAATGAAGTGTATGTAGAAGTGGAGAGTAGCGTTGATAATGAGGTGGATAATTAGGATGTGGAACATATGAAAACTACACAAATTACAAAATTAGGTATGTTGTTGTCAATTGCATTAGTGTTATCCTATCTGGAAAGTTTATTACCGGTTATGATTGCTGTTCCGGGAATAAAACTGGGATTAGCCAATATAATTACCATGTTATTACTATATTGTACTAGTTTTCGGCAAACCTTCTTTTTTATGACTGCTAGAGTAATATTGTCAGGTTTTCTATTCTCGGGAGTTTCTGGTATTATTTATAGCTTTGTAGGTGGATTGTTTTGTATATGTGCAATGCATATAACAAAAAAGTTTTCTGTTTTTTCAATGATAGGTGTTAGTATGATAGGGGCTATTTTTCATAATGCAGGACAAATTATTGTTGCGCTATTTGTCATGGAAAATGTGCACATATTATATTATTTACCGATATTGTGTATATCGGGAACGGCAAGTGGTTTGGTTGTGGGATATTTAACATATTTTGTTTTGAAAAGATATAATAATATGTTTTTAGAGGACTAGTTTGTGCTAGTCCTTTTTTGCTAGCAAAAATACGCTAAATGTTGTATAATATCTTAAATTGTGTAATCAAGATGTTGTGGATGATGTCTGATTACTGAATGGAACGTAATTATAATGATAGTGAGGTAGTGCACATGGGTTTATTAACATTTTCAGGTGGTATCCATCCATATGATGGGAAAGACCTATCGAAAGACAAAGCAATTAGTGAATACCTACCCAAAGGTGAAGCTGTATATCCTTTAGCGCAACATATTGGAGCACCAGCCAATCCGATTGTAAAAAAGGGTGATAAAGTATTGGTAGGACAAAAAATTGCTGAAGCTAGTGGTTTTGTATCTGCAAATATCCATTCTGGTGTTTCTGGAACAGTAAAAGCGATAGAATCGCGTATGACAGTATCTGGAAACAAGGTTGATTCTATTGTGATTGACAATGACGGTTTGTTTGAAGAAGTAGATTTTTCGAAGAATATCAAACCATTAGATGAAATGTACAGAGAAGATGTCATAGAAGCAATTAAAGAAGCTGGTATTGTAGGTATGGGTGGAGCAGGATTTCCTACCCACATTAAGTTATCTCCCCAAAATGATGAGGCCATTGATACAATTATTGTAAATGGTGCTGAGTGTGAACCATATTTAACATCAGACTATAGAAGAATGTTAGAGGTTCCTGAAAAGATTGTGACTGGACTTCAGATTGTGGTGAATTTGTTTGATCATGCAAAGGGTATTATTGCGATTGAGGATAACAAGCCAGATGCGATTAAGAAATTACAAGAATTGACAAAGGATATGGAGAATATAAGTGTTAATACAGTGAAGACCAAATATCCACAGGGTGCAGAACGTCAGTTGATTTATGCAAATACAGGACGATATATTAACTCATCTATGTTGCCGGCAGATGCAGGATGTATTGTACACAATATCGATACCGTTGTTGCCATACATAATGCAATTATAGAGGGTAGACCATTATATGAAAGAATTGTTACAGTAACCGGCGATGCGGTGGTTGACACAGCGAATTTTTCAGTTCGTTTGGGAACGAATGCACAGGAATTGATTGATGCCGTTGGCGGATTTAATATTGAAGATCCCGGAAAGATTATTTCTGGTGGTCCTATGATGGGAAAAGCCATGTTTTCATTGGATGTTCCGATGGTAAAAGGATCCTCGGCACTGTTGTGTTTTCAAGAGGACATTGTATCAGCAATAGAGCCATCTAATTGTATTCGTTGTGGAAGATGTGTGGAAGTGTGCCCAGGCAGAGTGATGCCTAATCATTTAGCGACAATGGCAGAGCATGGCGATACAGAGGGCTTTTTGAAGTACGACGGTATGGAATGCTGTGAATGTGGATGCTGTTCCTTTGTTTGTCCTGCAAAACGTCATTTAACACAGATTATTGCTGGAACTCGTAAACAAATTTTAGCAAATAAGAAGAAATAGGAGGTGGACATTTTGGATTATACAATGAAGATTTCTTCGTCTCCCCATATCAGAGATAAGGAGACAACAACCAATATTATGGGTAAGGTTATTGTTGCCTTAATGCCTGCTACTATATTTGGGGTATATAACTTTGGTATGGATGCCTTAATCACAATTTTGATTACAGTTCTAAGCTGTGTGATTTTTGAGGCGGGATACCAAAAGATATTTGGATTAAAGGTGACAACTAAGGATTTATCAGCGGTTTTGACAGGTTTACTGTTGGCTTTAAATTTACCACCAGAGGTGCCTTTTTGGTTACCGATTATAGGTAGTTTTTTTGCAATTATTGTTGTGAAACAGCTATTCGGTGGTCTTGGTCAGAATTTCATGAACCCAGCCCTTGGAGCAAGATGCTTTTTGTTAATTTCGTTTACAGGAAGAATGACAACCTTTACCTATGATGCTGTAACAGCAGCAACCCCACTTGCAGAGCTGAAAGCCGGTGAAAGTGTGGATGTGCTATCTATGGCCATTGGTACAATTCCAGGTACCATTGGAGAAACATCTGCTATTGCGTTAATTTTTGGAGGTTTATTTCTTTTGATTCAAAAGATTATTGACTTTAGAATACCTTTGTTTTACATCGGTTCATTTGCGATTTTTATTTTGATTTATGGTTTGGCCACAGGTAGAGGGTTTGATATGACATTTTTGTTGGCACATTTATTTGGTGGTGGACTGATGCTAGGGGCATTCTTTATGGCTACAGATTATGTTACTTCACCGATTACAGCTATGGGGCGTATCATTTTTGGTCTGTTGTTAGGTTTATTGACATTTTTGTTCCGTATTTATGGCGGTTCTGCAGAAGGAGTGTCTTATGCGATTATTATTGGTAATTTAATGGTACCATTGATCGAACGTGTAACCGTTCCAAAATCTTTTGGAAAGGGGGCAGTAAAGCATGAGTAATGAAAGTATTAAGAATACGATTTCGTTAATGCTGATTACGCTTGTGGCGGGTTTGCTATTGGGTATAGTTTATGAGGTGACAAAGGAACCTATTGCTGCGGAGCAACAACGAGCAAAGGAAGAGGCATATAAAGCAGTCTTTACAGATGCAGATACATTCCAAGAAATAAAATTGGATGTTTCGAGTGTAGAAAAGGATTTATCGGAACAAGGATTTGCTGTAACAGTGAATGAGGCAATGAAAGTCTTTGATAAATCTGGTAATGCAGCAGGTTATGTGTTGACCTTGACTGATCATGAAGGATATGGTGGCGACATTCAATTTGCTATGGGTGTGAAGTCTGATGGCACAGTGAATGGCATATCATTTTTAGCACTTTCTGAAACGGCAGGTTTAGGTATGAAAGCAGCAGAAGAAGATTTTATGGGGCAGTTTGTCAACAAAAAAGTGGAAAGCTTTCAATATACAAAGAATGGTGCTTCGGCCGATGGTGAAGTTGATGCAATTTCCGGTGCAACCATCACAACCAGTGCTGTTGTCAATGGTGTCAATGCTGGACTATATTACATTAGTACTTTGGAATAGGAGGTAGGATGATGAGTAAAACAATAGAGCGATTAAAATGTGGTATTGTAACGGAGAACCCTACCTTTGTACAGATGTTAGGTTTGTGTCCGACCATGGCGGTTACTACATCTGCTGTGAATGGTGCGGGTATGGGACTTACGACAACAGTAATTTTGATATTGAGTAATATGATGATTTCTATACTTCGAAAAGTGATTCCTGACAAGGTACGTATTCCAGCTTACATTGTAATTGTGGCATCCTTTGTTACGATTGTACAATTTTTGTTACAGGGTTTTGTTCCTTCCTTGTATGCAAGTTTGGGAATATATATTCCATTAATTGTTGTTAATTGCATTATTTTGGGACGTGCAGAGAGTTATGCATCTAAGAATAATGTATGGTTATCCATGTTTGATGGAATTGGAATGGGTCTTGGATTTACTATTGGGTTAACCGCAATTGGTATTTTTAGAGAGTTATTTGGAAATGGAACGATTTTTGGTTTCAGATGTATGCCTCAAAGCTATGAGCCACTTACCATTTTAATTCTTGCACCAGGTGCATTCTTTGTGTTGGCATGTTTAGTAGCAATCCAAAACAAAGTAAGAATTGAAAAGGCAAAGAAGGAAGGACTTGCGGTATCTATTTGCGAAAAAGAGGGAAATTGCGCTATGTGTACCAATACTCTTTGTGGGGGAAAAGCTTTTACAGAGGAACGTATTCAGCGTGAAAAGGAGGAAGTGTAATGACTTCGGTTCGTGATAAAAAGGTATTGAGAAAGAGAATGAATTCTATAAAAAATCGTGAACGTACTCTGAAAAGAACAGAACGCAAGAGATATAGACGTGTTCGAAGACTTCGTTTGCGTCAAAGATTGCGATTAGATTTGTACAATTGGCGGATGAAACAAAAACAACATCAAGCTGAACGTAGAAAGAAAATGATTGCAAAGAGAGAAACCGCAAAGTTAAATCGTACCTTAAAAAGGAGGCGTAAGAAATGAATTTATTATTAATTGCAGTGGGTGCTGCTTTGGTTAATAATGTTGTTCTAAGTCAATTCTTAGGACTGTGTCCCTTTGTTGGAGTATCTAAAAAGGTTGATACTGCAGCAGGAATGGGAGGCGCTGTAATCTTTGTTATTACCATTGCATCCGCAGTGACGAGTTTGATTTATACATTTATTTTAGAAAAACTTGGTATTACATACTTGCAGACCATAGTTTTTATTTTGGTAATTGCAGCTTTGGTTCAGTTTGTTGAGATGTTTTTGAAAAAGGTTATACCTGCACTATATTCAGCACTGGGTGTGTATCTGCCATTGATTACAACAAACTGTGCAGTGTTGGGTGTAGCACTTATTAATGTTCAGAAATCATATGATTTTGTTACATCTGTAATCAATGGACTTGGTACTGCAGTAGGATTTACTATTGCAATTGTGATTATGGCAGGTATTCGTGAGAAGATTGAATACAATGATATTCCAGAGTCTTTTAAAGGAACCCCAATCGTATTGGTTACAGCAGGTTTGATGGCTATGGCGTTCTTTGGTTTCGCGGGATTAATCAAATAAGGAGGATAAGGTTATGAGTATAACATCGATTTTAATCGCCACCGCGGTTGTTGGTGGTACAGGTATTATCATTGGAATCCTTCTTGGAATTGCTGGAGAAAAGTTCGCAGTTGAAGTGGATGAAAAAGAAATCGCAGTACGCGAGTGTTTACCAGGTAATAATTGTGGTGGATGTGGTTTTCCGGGTTGTGACGGTTTAGCTACAGCGATTGCAAAGGGCGAAGCTCCGGTTAATGCTTGTCCTGTAGGTGGAGATTCTTGTGCCCAGGCGATTGGTAAAATTATGGGTGTTGAGGCAGGTGATTCTGTTCGTTTGACGGCGTATGTAAAATGTGCAGGAACTTGCGAAAAAGCAAAGGATAATTACGAGTATGTTGGTCCGGAGGATTGTAAGCTTGCAATGAATAACCCAGGTGGTGGTGCAAAGGCTTGTACCTATGGATGTACAGGATATGGCAATTGTAAAAAGGTTTGTCCTTTTGATGCAATTGATATTGTAGATGGCATTGCGGTGGTAAATCCAGACAAATGTAAAGCCTGTGGAAAATGCGTGGATGAATGTCCCAAACATTTAATTGAATTACTTCCGATTGATGCCTCTTGTCATGTGAAATGCAGTTCCAAAGATAAGGGCGTTGAAGTGAAAAAAGCTTGTCAGGTTGGCTGTATTGGTTGTGGTTTATGTGCAAGAAATTGTCCATCAGATGCCATTGTTGTGGAGAATAACTTGGCTTATATTGATCAGAGTAAGTGTACACATTGTGGTGTGTGTAAGGAGAAATGTCCCGTTAAGATTATTCTTTAATAGTAATCAAATGGACTGTATGTTAATAGACAAAAACAGCAAGGAAGCGTAAGTAACCTTGCTGTTTTTGTATTGTGTAGATTGCTTTTATAAACCAAATACAAACTTAATAAAGTTAATTGTATTTTCATTATCTGTATATTTGGTACTTGGGATTAGAAGATAAACTTCTGGATATGATAAGCCGCAGTTTTTGGCAAATTCAGTATCACTGATATCTAATGCCACAGTGTAGGGTTTGCCTTCATTTTTGATTCCTTTGGGATCGGACATTGTAATGACATTGTCCTTGATTTGTTCATATAACGTAGCATCCATACTGATATCTATAGCAGTGGTATCATCTGTTGAGACGAAAAGATTCAAAGCTTCTTTGTCGCAAATAATGACATCAAGCATATCATACATATTGTAATAACCAATGGTTTGATAATTGGACATTGTTAGACCTACTTCAGTGGTATCCTCTGTGGCTGACACTGACAAATCACCATAAATCTCGATAAAATTTTTGTCATCCAAATCATAGTATTCCCTATATGCTTCTGGAATATAATCACTGTACTTGCCTGTGTCAGAATTGTTGACAATTGCAAGCTCTAAAAGGGTAGGCCATGTGGCACGATAAATAACTCTTCCTGTATATGCAAGACATACGATAACAAATAGACCAATTATAAAATGCCATTTATAATAATTGATAATGTATGACTTCTTTTCTTTTGAATCCATATCAGCCATTCGTTTTTGTTGGAGTTCTCTCTTGTATGCCATTTTTTCTTTGAATGACATCGTTGCCATTTCTAAGGCGTCTTCTTTATATACATCATCGTCGATAACATCAGATGCGTTTTGTTCTGTATCAGCATATTCTTTCATGAATGTTCACCTCGTTTTGCTCACTTTGTCGTTGTATTTTAACATAATTGCCATAATATGAAAAGTTTTTCATAAAATGTTAACAAATTAGTAGATTTTTTTATAATTATAATGTATAATGCAAATGTAAACAGATTATGTAAAGCACAAGTTGTGTGTCATATTGCTGTTCTTTTGAGCATATCTTGTTATGAGAAGTTGTGGGAGACAATTATGACATTTTTGGACTTGAAGCAAAAAGAGGTCATTAATTGTAAGGATTGCAAACGCATTGGTTTTGTTGCTGATGTTGAGATTGACCCATGTAGCGGACAAATTTGTGCTTTGATTGTTCCGGCTCCGGTTCATTTGTTCTCTTGTTTTGGAAAGAATGAGAAATACTACATTCGTTTTTGTGATGTGGTTCGCATAGGGCCAGATATCGTATTAGTAGATGTTTGTTTAGATAATGTAATAATTAATGATGAATAATATATACATATGAGGAGGAATAGAATATGAAGTGTCCATTTTGTGGCGAGGATAGCACTAAAGTAATTGACTCAAGACCAGCTGATGACAACAGTTCCATTCGAAGAAGAAGAGAGTGCGAAGAATGTGGTAAGCGATTTACTACATACGAGAAGGTGGAGACGATTCCGCTAATTATCATTAAAAAAGATAAGATTCGTGAAGCGTATGATCGGTCAAAGATTGAGTCTGGTGTGATTAAGTCCTGTCATAAGCGTCCGATTTCCGTTGATGAAATTGAGAAATGTATTGATCGAATTGAGACGAAAATTTTTAATTTGGAACAAAAAGAAGTGGAAAGCCCAGTTATTGGTGAAATCGTTATGGATGAGTTGAAAGCACTTGATCAGGTTGCATATGTTCGATTTGCTTCAGTGTATCGTGAATTCAAAGACGTGAACACTTTTATGGATGAATTAAAGAAATTGTTGAACTAATATGATTAAAAACTTGCTTCATGAATATGAAGCAAGTTTTTTTGCTTGGATCTATATTTTGTATATCAAAAAAGATGAAAAATGAAATAAATATTGCAAAAATAAAACCAATGTGATATTGTCAAAATGTTCATACTCGAGGATGGAAAGGAAGGTCCATGTATAGTCGAGTTCTTAGTGGCACACTGCACGGAGTCGAAGGAAGACTTATTACAGTGGAAGCCGATGTAAGCGAGGGTCTACCGATGTTTAATATGGTTGGATTCTTAGCATCAGAAGTTCGTGAGGCGAGTGATCGTGTGAGAACCGCCTTAAAAAATTCAGGGTATCAAATTCCACCCAAACGAATTACAGTTAATCTATCCCCAGCAGATGTTAGAAAAGAAGGAGCGATTTTTGATTTACCAATCAGCATTGCTTTACTGGCAGCGTATGGATATATGCCACCAGATGCGTTGGATGATATTATGATCATAGGTGAATTGTCGCTAAATGGAGATGTTAGAGGGGTTAGAGGTGTACTGCCCATTGTTGATTTTGCACGCAAAATCAGCATACGCAAACTAATTATACCTTATGGAAATCGTCGGGAAGCTTCAGTTGTGCCGGATATGGAAATTTATGCTGCCAAAAACTTATCACAGGTTGTAAATCATTTAATGGGTAGCAATGAAATGAATCCGATTCCCCCATTTGAAAATACGGAGCTGATTCATTCGTGTTCGTTGGATTTTTCAGAAATCAAAGGACAAAAGATTATGAAAAGAGCAACAGAAATAGCTGTTGCAGGGATGCATAATATTTTATTTTTAGGCCCGCCGGGAGCCGGTAAATCCATGATTGCAAAACGAATACCAACCATAATGCCGAATCTGTCTTATGAAGAAAGCGTTGAGTTGACAAAAATATATAGTGTAAATGGTTTGTTGGATCCGGAGGAGGGATTGATTCGTGAACGCCCATTTCGTTCGCCGCATCATTCCATTACTGCAAATGCCCTTATTGGGGGAGGGAGTATCCCTAAGCCAGGTGAAATTAGTCTTGCACATCATGGAGTGTTGTTTTTAGATGAATTTTTGGAATTTCAGAAAAATGTGATAGAGATGATGAGACAACCAATGGAGGATGGCTTTGTTACCATATCAAGATTGCATGGAAGCTATACTTATCCTTGTGATTTTATGTTAGTGGTGGCAATGAATCCTTGTCCTTGCGGCCATTATCCAGATTTGTCTAAATGTCGTTGCAACGGACCACAAATACAGCGTTATCTTAAAAAACTGTCAGAACCAATGCTTGACCGAATAGATATGAGTATTTCTGTTCGTAAGTTAGAATATGATGAGTTGTACAGTATACAGAAGGAAGAATCATCTGTGAATGTACGGCAACGGATTGTAACAGCGCATGCTGTTCAAAAAAGAAGATTAGCACCATACGGAATTACATATAATTCTCAAATTCCAACCAACATATTAGATAAAATATGCAATCTTGGGAAAAAAGAACTGGATTTGAGAAAGGAAGTGTTTCAAAAATATAATTTATCCGCAAGAGGAGCTTCCAAATTCTTAAGGGTAGCTAGGACGATTGCTGATTTAGATCACAGCGAATCGGTTCACTGTAATCATATTCTAGAAGCTTTGGCATATCGTATGACAGAAATATTTCAAAGGGGTGGTGGAATATGATGCAACATGATATGTATTGGTTATGGTTGCATGAAGCGCCGGGAATTACAAGGGTGACAAAATGGAAAATGCTAGAATATTTTTCGACGCCAGAAGAAATTTTTTATGCAACAACGGATATGCTAAAATCTTTTATTACCAAAAGTACATCCCTTGATATGTTTATGGAATCCAGAGATGAAGATAGTATATATCAGGCATATAATTTAATGGAAGAGAATCAGATTACATTTTTTCATACAAAAAACGAAATGTTTCCACAATCTTTGCGCCTCATACCTGATCCACCCTTGGCACTGTATGTGAAAGGGTATTTACCGAAAAAAGATGAAATATCGATAGCGATTATTGGAGCACGGGACTGCACTAGATATGGTAGTGAAATGGCCAGGTTTTTTGGTAGAGAATTAGGAAAAGCCGGTATCCAGGTGATTAGTGGATTAGCGAGAGGAATTGATGGTATGGCACATAGAGGTGCATTAGATGCACAGGCGTATACATTGGGCGTGTTAGGTTGCGGAATAAATGTTGTATACCCGGAAGAGAACTATGACTTGTTTATGAAAATGGAGAAGTGCGGAGGCGTTGTGTCGGAAAGTGGCTTGAATGTAAAACCTCATATGGGATTGTTTCCGCAACGTAATCGTTTGATTTCTGGTTTTGCAGATGGCATACTGGTTGTGGAGGCCATGGAAAAGAGTGGAACATTTATTACAGTTGATCAGGGATTGGAACAAGGAAAGGAAATATTTGCTCTTCCAGGTAGAAATATAGATGTAAAAAGTCGAGGGTGTAATAACCTAATAAAAATGGGGGCGCATATTGTTACAGAAGTCAGTGATATATTGGAAATTGTACGTTCTAAGAATACACAAGCAATGCGAGTTTCGGATTTAATAAATGGAGACAGATTTGTTTGTAAAAACTTGCTTGCACCTAATGAAAAAATAGTGTATAGTTGTTTGCGTGTTGAACCACAATATTTAGATGAAATTATTTGCAAATCACAAATTGCTCCGCAAGAAGTATGTATGGCATTGAATCGTTTGGCAGTAATAGGAGGAGCAGTGGAGACATCAAGAAATTATTATGCATTAAAATTATAAAATCATTTTTGGAAGGAGCCTTGTTATGGCAAAGAACCTTGTGATTGTTGAGTCACCTGCAAAGGCAAAGACAATTAAAAAATTTCTAGGTAGCAATTATGAAGTGATTGCGTCTAATGGACATGTAAGAGACTTACCAAAATCCACCATGGGTATTGATGTGGAAGACAATTTTGAACCAAAGTATATTACAATTCGTGGAAAAGGGGATTTGTTAGCGACACTTCGAAAAGCAGTAAAGAAAGCTGACAAAGTATATCTTGCAACTGATCCGGATCGTGAAGGTGAAGCAATTTCGTGGCATTTATCTATGGCACTGAAATTAGATAATAAAAAATTTAAACGTATTACCTTTAATGAGATTACAAAAAATGCCGTGAAAAGTTCTTTGAAAGAAGCACGGGATATTGATTTGAATTTGGTAGATGCGCAACAAGCTAGACGTGTGCTAGACCGTCTTGTGGGATATCAAATCAGTCCTGTTTTGTGGGTGAAAGTAAAACGAGGTTTGAGTGCGGGCCGCGTACAATCAGTGGCGTTGCGTTTGATTTGTGATAGAGAAGAAGAAATTAATAACTTTATCCCTGAAGAATATTGGACTTTGGAAGCTTCTGTGAAAGCCGATGATAATAAGAAGCCTTTTTTAGCTAAATTGCAAAAAACGCCTGAGGGAAAGGTGGAAATTCATTCAAAAGAAGAGATGGAAAAGGTTCTTGGAGATTTGAAAGGTGAAAAACTTACTGTAAGTGACATTAAGACTTCTACTAGAACGAAAAAATCCCCATTACCATTTACGACCTCAACATTACAGCAGGAAGCAGCCAAAAAGCTTAATTTTGCCACGGGAAAAACCATGCGCATTGCACAGCAGTTATATGAAGGCGTTGATATAAAGGGCTATGGTAGTATTGGTTTGATTTCGTACTTGAGAACAGACTCTGTTCGTATTTCAGAGGAAGCAAAGGCTTCAGCGGCAAGTTTTATTTCAGAACAATATGGCAAGGATTATATTGCGATTTCAGAAAAGAATAATGCAGTTGGCAAGAAAATTCAGGATGCACATGAGGCGATTCGTCCAACGGATGTGAATTTAACACCTGTAAAAGTGAAAGATCAGCTCACACGGGATCAATTCCGTTTGTACCAGTTAATTTATAATCGTTTTCTGGCTAGTCAAATGGAAGCAGCAAAATATGAAAGTTCTACTATAAAACTTTCTGCAAAAGGTTACGAGTTTTCTGCGACTTCCACAAAACTTTTGTTTGAGGGATTTATGGCGGTGTATGCAATGGATGATGAAAATGATGAACTACGCAATCTTTTCTGCAACATTGACAAATCTAGTGTGATTTCTTTGGAAAGATTAATTGATAAGCAGCATTTTACGCAGCCGCCGGCACATTTTACAGAAGGGTCACTAGTTAAGAAATTAGAAGAATTGGGTATTGGTAGACCAAGTACTTATGCACCAACAATTTCGACAATATTAGCCCGTAGATATGTTGTAAAGGAAAATCGTTATCTTTATGTGACAGAATTAGGTGAAGCCGTGAATCAAATAATGATGAAAGGATTCCCTGTTATTGTTGACACTGAGTTTACTGCTAATCTTGAAATGTTATTAGATCACATTGAGGAGGGGACAGTGAATTGGAAAACAGTAATATCCAATTTTTACCCAGACTTAGATGAAGCAGTAAGAGCGGCAAATGAAGAAATTGAGCATATTAAAATAGAAGATGAAGTAACAGAGGAACTCTGTGATGAGTGTGGTCGGAATCTTGTTGTAAAGTATGGTCCACACGGTAAATTTTTGGCATGTCCAGGTTTCCCAGAATGTCGTTTTACAAAACCTCATTATGAAAAGATTGGAGTGATATGTCCGGAATGCGGAAAGGATGTAGTGCTCAAGAAAACGAAAAAAGGTAGAAAGTATTTCGGTTGTATTGATAATCCGAATTGTGATTTTATGACATGGCAGAAACCATCATCTGTTAAGTGTGAGAAGTGTGGAACAGTTATGTTGGAAAAGGGTAACAAACTCGTATGTAATAATGAAACATGCGGATTTGTATGTGCAAAACCGCAAAATAGTTAGTATATTTCAAAATACTCCCTCTATACACATAAAATTGTTGTTATTGTTTTAGAATTGTGTTAAAATTATACATGATTGGAGGGAGTTTATGAGTGTACAGTTATTAGATAAAACAAGAAAAATTAATCAGCTTTTACATAATAACAGATCTCATAAGGTTGTTTTTAACGATATCTGTAAGGTTTTAAGCGAAATTCTTGAGTCAGATATACTTGTGATTAGTAAAAAAGGAAAAGTATTAGGGCTTCGGAACCGTTCAGATATTGGTGTGATTACACAGATGATTGCTCCAGATGTTGGAGGTTTTATTGACATTTTGTTGAATGAACGCTTTTTGGGAGTTCTCTCCACAAAGGAGAATGTGAATCTGGCTACTCTTGGTTTTGAGTTTGACAACCAGGAGCGTTATCAAGCGATTATTTCTCCTATTGAGATTGCAGGAGAGCGATTAGGAACTGTGTTTATGTATCGTGAGGACACACCATACACTATTGATGACATCATCTTGAGCGAATATGGAACCGCAGTTGTTGGATTAGATATGATGCGCAGTGTTAATGAAGAGAATGCAGAAGAGGATAGAAAGCTTGCAATTGTTCGCTCTGCAATTAGTACCTTATCTAATTCGGAAGAGGAAGCGATTGTTCATGTTTTTAATGAATTGAACGGAATGGAAGGGATATTAGTAGCCTCCAAGATTGCTGACAGAGTGGGAATTACTCGTTCCGTTATTGTCAATGCATTACGCAAGTTTGAAAGTGCTGGTGTGATTGAGACAAAGTCCTCAGGAATGAAAGGTACATATATCAAAGTTGTGAATGAATTTGTGTTTGATGAATTAAAGAAATTACATAATGGATGAATGGATTTGATATAGCAAAAGGATTTGTGGGTTCACTCATGAGTCCTTTGCTATTGTTGTTTTTAGGAATGAGATTACACTTTAAGGAGGGAGCATTATGATTAATACGAATATTTATAATTATATTAACGTATTAGATAAAGCGGCTGATGCTGCCAATACAAGAAATGAAATTTTGGCCAATAACATTGCCAATGTGGATACCCCCAATTACAAAAGAAAAGATGTTTCCTTTGAGAATTATTTGGAACAAGCTTTAATTGGTGGAGATATCTTGGATGAACGTATTGCGGAGATTAATACACATTTAGCGGATTTTGGTGGATTTACTTATACAGATAATTCGTCATTATCATATCGCTTAGATGGTAATAACGTAGATATTGATACAGAGAATGCTTATTTGGCAGAGAACACGATTCGATATAATGCTTTAGTGGAGCAGATTGGACAAGAATTTGCGAGATATAAGACTGTTTTGACATGAAAACTAGGGGGTAGGATTGTATGAGTAGTGGAATTTTTAACGCGATGAATGTTTCGGCTTCTGGAATGACTGCACAGCGCACTCGCATGGATATTATTGCGCAGAATATTGCAAATGTGAATACAACCCGTGATGAGAACGGGGATGTATATAGAAGACAGACGGTTGTATTTCAAGAGAATTCAAATGCACCTTTCGATCGTGTGTTAAGTAATCACTTGGAAACATACAAAGCAAAGGGTGTAAAGATTTCTGCAATTGTAGAAGACACAACAGAGGGGTCTATGGTATATGATCCTTCCCATCCAGATGCGGATGAGAATGGCTATGTTATGATGCCGAATGTTAACACTGTAACAGAAATGACAAATCTCATTGATGCGAGTCGCTCGTATGAAGCAAATGCAACGGCATTTAATGCAGCAAAGTCTATGGCGATGAAAGGACTGGAGCTGTTCCAGTAATTATACATAGCAGTAGATATTAGAAGGGATGATATATATGGCGATTAGTTCGATTAATGGTCTTGATACGTATAATACAATATTTGATAACAACAGTGTATCTGAGATTACAACGGATAATACAGCAGCTTTTGATAATTTATTTAATTCTGCGGTACAGATGTATAAGGAGGCTGACACCCTGCAAAATCAAGCTGAGCAGGCTGAAATTGATTTTTCTTTAGGATATGCAACCAGTACACATGATTTAGCCATTGCACAACAAAAGGCAAATATTTCTTTGCAATATACAGTGAAGGTAACGAATAAAGTATTGGAAGCATATAAAGAATTAATGAACATGCAGATATAGCACGAACGCAATTTTCGAAGATATACGACGATTGCTTGCAAGCGTAAGTATATCAAGAAAATTATGTGAGTCTAACGAACAGTGAGCTGAAACGTAGTGGAAGCGAACTGCGTTCGTGCGACGATGGGGCGCGGACAACGTTCGTGCGACGATGGGGCGCGGACAACGTTCGTGCAAAGGATAAAAATACATTATGGTAGGGATTCATTATGCTAGACAGACTTAAGACAATTCAAACCAAGATTGTTGAATTTTGGAATCGATTTACGAGTAAGCAAAAAACAATGATTATTTGTATAGCGGCAGCAGTGATTTTTACACTGGTGGCGCTTATTGTGTTGTTAAATCGAAAAAACTATGTTGAAATTGTAACATTTGACAATACGACGGATTCTGCAGCAGCGGAAGAAATTCTTACAGAAGAATCGATTGCTTTTGTTTTTTCTAGTGATGGTTTAACGTTGTCTGTTCCGGAAGAAAGTGAATCCGCTGCCAGACTTGCTCTTGGAGAGAATAATATTGCAACAAACTACGATGATGATTGGGATAAGCTATTTAATAATAGTATGTCTACAACAGATAGTGAAAGAAAGCTAAAGGAAAAGCTTGTACAGCAAAACAAATATGCTGAGATTATTGAGAATATTGAAGGTGTAAAACAAGCATCTGTTCAAATCACTATTCCAGATTCAACGAACTCGTTGTTGTCTGAAGAAAAGGAATCATCAGCAAGTATTTTGTTGGTTACAACAGATCAATTTGATGAAGCAAGTGTGGAAGGTATAGCCAATTATATAGCTACTGCTTTGGGGAATAAAACCACAGATTCTATTCGTATTGTGAATCAAGCTGGTATGTTATTGTTTGGTGGAGACAGTGATGAGTCTTCTGTAATTGGTTCTGCATCGCAAACTGTTAAGATTCGTAATCAGGTTACAGAAAATATTCAGGACCAGGTTAGAAGCTTATTTGTGAATTCTGGTGTATATAATGATGCTGAGGTAAAGGCAAATTTAGATATTAATCTTGATAAAACAAAGATTCAGGATGAACTTCATTATACTGAGGATGAAGAAGAAGATACTGGTCCTTTACTAGAGACATATACATATAACGCTGAAAATGTAGATGGTGATGCAGGAATTCCTGGTACAGATTCCAACGATGATGAAATCAATGACTATGAGCTTGTTGATGGATATTTGGCTAATAGTAGTGCCAACGTCGTGAAGCAAACTTACAGTGAAAGTGTTAAGACAACCATCACAGAAGAGGCTGTTGGTAAAGTCAATACAGCAAATTCATCTATTGCAGTTGTACTAAGTAAGTATGTGATCTACGATGAGGCACAGATGAAAAAAGCAGGACTTCTCAAGGGAACCAATTTTGAAGCTTTTCAAGAGGAAAATAGTGAACGTAAGGCTGTTGAAGTAGACGAAGAAACATACGCTTTGGTGGAAAAGGCAACTGGTATCAGTGTTGATAATATCCAGATTCAGGCCTATGAAGTACCTTTGTTTTATCCTTATGAAGCAAGTGCGGTTGATACCGTAACGAATTATTTGCAGTTTATATTGGCAGTTCTGATTGTTGCGCTATTATGCTTTGTAGTATTTAAGGGAATGAAACCAGTAGAGGTTACAGAATTAGAACCAGAACTATCTGTAGAAGCTTTACTTGCAACAACGAAAGAAAACCAGACACTGGAAGATATTGAATTTAGTGAAAAATCGGCGACAAGACAACAGATTGAGCATTTTGTTGATGAAAATCCAGATGAGGTTGCACTGTTACTACGCAACTGGTTAAATGATGAATGGGATTAATGTACAACTAGTATACGAATGGATTTGGAGGAATTGTAATGGCAATGTATGATGATGATTTATCAGGCATTCAAAAGGCTGCGATCCTTTTGATTTCTTTAGGACCTGAAAAATCTGCTAATATTTTTAAACATTTAAAAGAAGATGAAATAGAATCACTTACTTTAGAAATTGCCAATACCAGGAGTGTTCCACCGGATTTGAAGGAACGCGTGTTGGAAGAGTTTTATGAAGTTTGTCTTGCACAACAATATATTGCCGAAGGTGGTATTGGTTATGCGAAAGAATTGCTGGATAAGGCTCTTGGTGAAGAAAAAGCAAAAGATGTAATTGGTAGATTAACAGCCTCGTTACAGGTACGTCCGTTTGAATTTGTTCGCAAGGCAGACCCATCACAGTTGTTAAACTTTATTCAGGATGAGCATCCACAGACAATAGCTTTGATATTGGCATATTTGCCGTCGGGTCAGGCAGCAGCTGTTGTGGGCGCATTACCTCCTGAAAAACAAGCGGATGTTGCGAAGCGTATTGCATTGATGGATCGAACAAGTCCGGATGTAATTAAAGAGGTGGAGAAGGTTTTGGAAAAGAAATTATCCTCACTTGTCAATCAGGATTACACCATTGTTGGTGGTGTAGATGCAATTGTTTCTATCTTGAATACAGTTGATCGTAGCACTGAGAAGCATATTATGGAAACATTAGAAATTGAAGAACCAGAACTTGCAGATGAAATTAGACGTAAGATGTTTGTATTCGAAGATATTCTTACATTGGACAATCGAGCAATACAAACTGTTCTTCGCGAGGTGGACAACAACGAGTTGGCGATTGCTTTGAAAAACGCAAACGAAGATGTTCAAAATTGCATTTTCTCAAACCTTTCAAGTCGTTTGGCAACTATGATTCGAGAAGATATGGAATATATGGGTCCTGTTCGTTTGAAGGATGTTGAGGAAGCACAGCAGAAGATTGTTAATATTATTCGTAAGTTAGAAGACACTGGTGAAATTGTTATTTCCCGTGGTGGAGGTGACGAGATAATTGTCTAATTTAATTAAATCTGGATTTGTTGCTTTTTCTCGTGACGACAAGCTAGTCATTGATGCGAATGAAAATAAAATCATTAAAGCAATTGATGCTGATGCGGAAGAGCGAAAAAATGATGAATTGGTATCTGTTGAAGAGGCATTGGCGGAAGCGTTGATTTTGGATGCGGAATTAGATGGTGCTGACTTTGTTACCTCTCGGATGGATGGTCAGTCTGATGTTATATCTCAAGATGAAGCGCAACAAGTTGCGGACGATATGATACAAGCTGCCCGTGCAGAGGCAGAAAATATTGTGTCAAAGGCACATGATGAAGCGGAACAACTCCGGGCTGCATCGTATGATGAAGCGGAAAATATTAAGTTGCAAGCACAGGAAGAGGGCTATCAGATAGGTTATAACAACGCTGTAGAAAATCTCTCTAAAGAATTTGCTGAAAAAGAAGCAAATCTTGAACGTAAGCTTCAAGAATATGAAGAAGAGTTTCGTGAACGGGAGATTCACTTAGTAGAAGAGACTGAACAACGAATGGTAGAATTGCTTTGTCAGCTAATCCCATCTATCACAGGTGTTGTAATAGAAGGACAACAAGACGTTTTATTGTACATGATTAATGCTGCAATGCATGATTTGGACAATAGTAAGCATTTTGTTGTTAAGGTTTCTAGTAATGATTATGACCAGTTAGTAGAAAGAAAAGAAGAAATATATGGAGCTTTGAATCCTGCCATAGAATTGGAAATATTTGAAGATACAAAACTCGATTCGATGCAGTGCATCATCGAAACGGATAACGGATTGGTTGATATCAGTCTAGATGTTCAGTTAGATAATCTAATAAAGGCTTTAAAACTTATGATTAAAGAATAGGTGGTTTTCTTGGATATTAATTATGGACCATATTTTTCCCTAGTACATCGCTCGTATGTGCGAGAACTCGGAAAAGTAGCAAAAATTGTAGGACTTACTGTTGAATCGGTAGGTCCTACATGCAAATTAAATGATTTGTGCACAATTACATCTAAGGATGGTACGCAATCTGTTATGGCTGAGGTTGTGGGATTTCGCGACAGCCGTGTTTTATTGATGCCCTTCGATAATGTAGAAGGTATTGGTTTAGGTGCAATTGTTGAAAATACAAAAGAACCGTTAAAGGTTCAGGTTGGTGAGGAATTATTAGGGATGGCACTAGATGGTCTTGGTAGACCTATGGATGGTAGTGAATTGCATCTGGGTGAGACATATCCCATTGAAGCTCCGCCACCGGATGCGCTGAAACGTAAAATGATATCTGAACCACTGTGTCTTGGTGTAAAAGCTGTAGATGGAATGCTTACAATTGGTAAGGGACAAAGAATTGGCATTTTTGCAGGTTCCGGTGTTGGTAAATCTACCTTGATGGGTATGTTTGCACGTAATACAAAGGCGGATATTAATGTGATTGCATTGATTGGAGAGCGTGGTAGGGAAGTACGTGAGTTTATTGAAAATGACTTAGGTGAAGAAGGCCTGAAACGTTCTGTGCTAGTAATCGCTACATCAGATAAACCTGCATTGATTCGTAATAAAGCTGCCAAAACTGCAACGGCAATAGCAGAGTATTTTAGAGACCAGGGCAAAGACGTTTTGTTAATGATGGATAACATGACACGTTTTTGTATGGCACAAAGGGAAATTGGTCTGGCATCTGGCGAACCTCCTGTAACCAGAGGTTATCCGCCGTCGGTATATTCAGAATTGCCAAAAGTATTAGAGCGAGCAGGTAATTCTGAAAAGGGTTCTATTACGGGTCTATATGCCGTGTTAGTTGATGGTGATGATTTTAATGAACCGATTTCTGATACAGCTAGAGGTATCTTAGATGGACATATTATGCTATCTCGAAAGTTGGGACACAAAAATCATTACCCGGCAATAGATGTATTGCAGAGTATTTCCCGTTGTATGAGTGGAATCGCAACGAATGAACACAAGGCTGTTGCAGGCAAATTAAAAACAGTTTTAGCAACATATAATGAAGCAGAAGACCTAATCAATATTGGTGCATATAAAGCAGGATCAAATCCGGAGATTGATTATGCGATTTCAAAAATCCGACAGGTTAATGAATTCTTGCGGCAAGACACCCATAGTAAATATGGCTTTGACGAAGAGATTAAAATGTTGGAGGAGATTTTTGCTGATACAGTATAAAGTAAGGGATTGAATTAATTTGGCTAAATTTTTTTATCGCATGCAAAACATATTGGACATCAAATACAAACTGGAGGAACAGGCCAAACAGGAATATATGGCTGTTCGCATCAGATTAAATGAAGCACAGGCGGAGCTGGAAAGCTTGGAACAGAGAAAAGCGTCCTATATGAATTTGTATAGAGAATTAGTTTCAAAAAAACTTGATGTCTTAGAAATTGAGGAGTGTAAAAACGCCATTATTTTGATGGATGAATATATTCTTAATCAAAAACAGGTTGTGCAGCGTATCGAGCATGAACTGGAGCAGGCGACAAGAAAAATGAATGTTGCTATGCAGGAGAGGAAAATTCATGAAAAACTGAAAGATAATCAGTTTGAAGAATTTCTGCAAGAACTGAATCAAGAAGAGATGAAAGAAATAGATCAGTTGGTTAGTTATCAATACAATCACAAAGACACAGAAGAGGAGGTATAGTATCTTATGGCAAAAAAAGAGAAAAGAGATCGAATTGAAAAAGATGGAGAAGGTATTGGAAGTAAGATTCTATCAGCCTTTTTTGTTCTTTTGATTATATTTGTATGGCTAATTATTATCATTGCACTTATCAAATTTGATGTAGGAGGATTTGGTAGTTCTGTTTTGCGTCCTATTCTAAAAGATGTGCCAGTGATTAATAAGATTTTACCTGTACCGACAGAAGAGGAACTAGCGAAAGAAGCTGAAGAAGAAGGTGAGGAAAACCAGATTGCTACGCTTTCACAAGCGAAAGATATGATTGCACAATTGGAAGCAGAAAATGAAAAATTAACGAAAAATAACAAAACTTTGAAAGAAAATATTAGTGATTTGGAGAAGCAGGTTGCACGTTTGGAAGTGTTTGAAGATGCACAAAATGAATTTCAACGATTAAAAGAAGAATTTTATAACGAAATAATCTATGGAGAAAATGCTCCAGATGCCGATACATATATTGAGTGGTATGAAAGTATCGATCCTGCACATGCGGAATCTATATACAGACAGCTTCTTTTAAATGAATCGGCAGATTCGGAATTAAAAGATTTGGCAAAAACTTATGAAAATATGAAACCTGCAGATGCAGCGGAAGTGTTAGAAAAGTTGGGGAATTTAGATACGGTTGCAGAGATACTGAAGGCAATGAAAGCAGACAGTAGAGCAAAGATTATGAATGAGTTAGATCCAGACTTTGCAGCAAATGTCACAAAGAAATTGATGCCTTGACCACGAAAATAATATGGAAGGAGGCAGAATATGCAAGTGAATCAAAATGTGAATGCAGCGAATTTTCTATTAGTAAGTAGTCAAGCTAGCAATTCAGTACCATCCAAAGAAGAATTAATAGGTTCTATGGGGTTTGCAGATGTATTACAGAACACAAGCAATCAACAGGCAAACAATAATCCGATTGATTTTTCCGGAGAGAAAGACAATGCTAAGGTTTCTGCAAAGGATGATTTGTCGAATGAAGACATCAAAACATCATCAGAGCGGGAAATAACCAATGCAAATGAGACTGAAAATACAGATACTTCTAAAGAAACATCCAATGCGACAGAAATGAAGGACGAAAAGGTTGAAACGAATACCAAGTCAGAGGAAAAGAAAGTAGATTCCGAAGTGGTTGAGAAGATTGACGAGGCGGAAGTTACACAGGTTGTTGAGAGTACAGATGGCCTTTCTGATGAAGAAATGGAAATAATTCTTGAAACAATTGGTAATTTATTGTACCAAGTGATGCAACAATTTGATTTAAGTCTTGAAGAGTTATCTGCAAAGTTAGAAACGTTTGGAATGGAACCTACTGATTTACTGACACAGGATGGATTGAAGGACTTTTTCCTTCAGATGAATGGTGCTGAAGTATCCGATTTGATAGTTGACGAGAATCTTAATCAGCAACTTCAATCATTCATGAGTCAGATATCAGACGATATCGTTACTTTAGAAAGATTAGTTCCTGATATGGAGACATTTGTTTCTGATAGAGATGTTGTGCAGATGTTGTCTGAAGTCGTGACAACACAAGAGGAAACCTTTAGTATTCCTGTTATTGCAGAACCGGTAGATGAAGTTGTTGTTTCTGATGAGCCAGAAGTGATTGTTAATAGTGAACAGTCTACCAATATGAATTCATTAAAAGACAATAATGGTTCATCGAATTCTGATAGTCAGCAACCTAAAGAGTCTTTACAGCAATTGTCGTCACAGGAAACGATGCAGACAGAGCAGTCTACAACAAAGATCAATACTTTTGAAAATCCTATACTGCAGGCAATTCAAAATGCAATGAATAATGTTGAAGCAACAGTTGTTTCAGAACAACAGGTGCAGCAGACGGATATTCTTCGTCAGATTGTTGAACAGGTACGTGTGAACATGAATCAGCAACAAACATCTATGGAATTGCAATTGTATCCAGAGCATTTGGGAAGAATTCAAATCAATGTTGTTTCTAAAGAAGGTGTTATGACAGCAAGTATTGTAGCTGAAACGGAAGCTGCTAAGCAAGCTATTGAAGCTGGGCTTCTTAATTTGAAAGAAGCGATGGAACAGCAAGATCTTAAGGTGGAAGCGATTGAAGTTATGGTTTCTACAATGGGATTTGAG
This sequence comes from Lachnospiraceae bacterium, assembly GCA_045537735.1. Taxonomy (GTDB): domain Bacteria; phylum Bacillota; class Clostridia; order Lachnospirales; family Lachnospiraceae; genus CAG-590. Next base: position 111,730 of record JAZSPZ010000037.1, on the reverse strand, counting down.
CAGGGAGAAGAACAGCAACAATCATTTGACGAGAAAGGTTCCTCTAATCCAAGAAGAAAAATTGATTTATCAGAGCTTGGTGACGAGGTTACAGTGGATGAAGAAGCAGAGATTGAAAAAATGAAAGCAACAGGTAGTAGTGTTAGTTATAGAGCTTAATACTGTTAAGTTTTCATTTGGTTTGTCCGATACTATAATTAGTGAAAAGGAGGTAGATCATATGTCAATTTCAGGAATTGATACCAGTACAGTTTCTCAAGCAATGACAACAAAAGATAGCAATTCGAACAGTTCCTTAGACAAGGATGCATTCTTACAGTTGTTGGTAGCACAGATGCAGTATCAGGATCCACTACAGCCTACAAGTAACACAGAGTATATGTCACAGTTGGCACAGTTCTCTACAGTAGAAGAACTTCAGAATGTTAACTCGACAATTACAAACAGTCAGGCTATGAGTTTGACAGGTCAATATGTAATCTTAAATGTTCCAGATGCAGCTGGTAATATTAATCCGATTAGTGGAATTGTGGATTATGTTACCATGAGCGAAGGAAAAACATATTTACATATTGGTGAAGAGTATTATTCTTCGGAGTATCTTGATTCGGTTGTAAGTTATGATTATCTTGAGTTTATTTCAAGAGATGAAACATCGTCGGATGATAAAACTACATCTGGTGATTCAACAAGTGGTTCTGGAGAATCTTCAAGTACTGATAATAAGACAGATGGAACTGAAGAGGCTTAATCCTTAAGGAAAAGGGGCGATTATATGGAACGTTTACAAGGTTCATATTTTTCTATTGACCAGATGGCAGATGTTTTCTTACAGGGAAACAAGAAGGTTGACCAGAAGGTGCAGACGAATGAACAAAAACTTTCCTTTCAGCAGATTTTCCAACAAGCTAGCGAACAGCAGACGCATTCGGTTAATTTTTCAAAGCATGCCAATGAGAGACTTGCTAGTCGTAATATTAATTTGGATGCAAAGCAGATGGAACGCTTGAATAAAGGAATTATGCAAGCGAAGGAAAAGAGTATTAATGAATCGTTGGTTATGATGGACAACATAGCATTTATTGTGAATGTTAAGAATAATACAGTTGTCACCGCAATGGATCAGACAACCAACGACAGTAACATTTTTACAAATATTGATGGAGCAGTAATTGTATAGCCGGACCTTTTTGGGGGCTAGTTTTTCCTCGACTGACAGAGAGGAAGACATCAATTAATTGAAGGAGGTCGTTTATTATGATGAGATCACTTTATTCTGGTGTAGCAGGTCTTAAGACACACCAGACAAAAATGGACGTAATAGGTAACAATATCGCCAACGTTAATACGGTTGGTTTCAAATCTAGTCAGGTACTTTTTAAAGATGTATTGTATCAGACAACTCAAAGTGCTACAGGTTCTACCAATGGTAGTGGTGGTAGTAACGCAAAACAGATCGGTTTGGGTACTGGTGTAGCAACAGTAGCTGTTACACAGACATCTGGTTCAGCACAGACTACTAATAATCCATATGATTTGATGATCAATGGTAATTCGTTCTTTATTGTTAATAGAGGTGGAACTAATTACTTTACTAAGGTTGGTGCATTTACAACAGATGATGCAGGTAATTTGGTAACAGGTGCAGGTGATTATGTAATGGGTTGGCAGGTTGATCCCGAGAATCCAAATGAAATTAAGCGTGATACTGTTTCTGCACTTCGTCCAGAGGCAGAAGAAAATCAAACAGCTGCACCAGAATTAACTTCTCAGAGTTATATGACAGGTAATATTGATGCAACAGATCCAAGATTAACAACAGCGGAAGGTGTTGTAACTACGGTATCCATTTATGATAGTTTGGGATATAACTATACCGTTAAGTTTAAGATTACAGCGAATGGTGAAGATGGAAAGTATAATGTAGAAATCGATTCTATTCGTGATGAGAACAATGAGGATATCTCTACAAAATACGATATTAAGTTCCCTGGTGGTACAGATACAAGATCCAACACTATCAGTTTTAATCCAGACACTGGTGCTTTTGAAGGTGTAGGCGGACCGGTTGGTAACGAAACACTTTTGTTGGAAATCACACCTAAGACAGATGGCAATGGTGAGGCATTATATGGTGATGTGTTTAGAAATATGACAGCGGCAAATCCAGATGATCAAATTCCGGGCATCACAGTTGATTTTTCTAATCTGACAATGTTTTCGGACACTGGAGAATGTGACGTTGAAACACATAGAGGTAGAGATGATGATCCATCTGATGGTGCAGGTCGTACAGTTGGTTCTTTAACAGATGTTACCATTGATACACAGGGTAGATTATATGGTGTATATGATAATGGTGTGAGTAAATTACTTGGTCAGATTGCCGTTGCAAACTTTATTAATCCTGCTGGTTTGGAAGCAATTGGTGGAAGTTTATATAAAGAGACAAGAGCTTCTGGTGAGTTTGATGGAATTGGTAAGGATATTGCATCGACCGGTGAAACAATGACGCAAGGTGTATTAGAGATGTCTAATGTTGATTTGTCTCAGGAATTTACTGATATGATTGTTACACAGAGAGGTTACCAGGCAAACTCAAGAATTATTACGGTTTCGGATACATTGATTGAAGAACTTGTAAATCTTAAGAGATAATTTAATTAAATGATTAGATGCATCATACTTTTTGTATGATGCATCTTTGTCGTTCTAAAAAAGGAGGACATATATGATAGAATTAACAAAGTTGAATGATATGAAATTTATTGTAAATGCTGATATAATTGAATTTGTGGAAGAAACACCAGATACAGTGCTTTCGTTAACAACGGGTAAAAAGATTCTTGTAAAAGAAAGTGGGCAGGAAGTGATTGATGCGGTGATTTCATACAAAAGGTCAATATATAGTAATTATTCATAAATTTTAGTAGCATATCTTGATATTTTGTGCTATAATATGTCATGGATTATCTGAAAGTCTGTTTTTATGCGAAAATAGACGAATTTTCGATGGATTGGTGAGGTGAGCATTGTGGATTTAGCAACAATAATTGGACTAGTAGCAGCATTTGCGTTGATGATTATGGGTATGGCGACTGGTGATGCAGGAGCTGCGGCATTGATATATTTTGTGGATGTTAAATCTGCCTTGATCACGTTTGGTGGTTCTTTTGGAGCTGTGTTGGCAAGTTATCAGATGCAGGATTTTATAGCAGGTTTGAAATCGATTGCATTGGTTTTCAAGGTGCCTAATAATGATACAGTAGGAACAATTAAGCAGATAATTGAATTGTCTAATGTGGCAAGGAAAGAAGGTCTTTTGGCTTTAGAAGAATCTGCCAATAATTTAGACGAACCATTTATGAAAAAAGGTATTTTGCTTATTGTGGATGGTACGGATCCAGAGTTAGTAAGAGGAATATTAGAGGCTGAACTGGTTAATACAGATTCCAGACATCAAAAAAATGTTGGTTTTTGGAAGCAGATTGGTGCCATGGGTCCTGCTTGGGGTATGATTGGTACGCTGATTGGTTTGGTATTAATGCTTATGAATATGGATCCAGACAAGATTGGTCCTAACATGGCGGTGGCCCTTATTACTACATACTATGGTTCCGTATTGGCAAATTGGATTAGTGCTCCAATTTCTACAAAATTAAGTTCATTGAATGATGAAGAGATTCAGTTAAAGGAGATTATGATAGAAGGATTGCTGTCTATTCAGGCAGGTGAGAATCCTAGAGTTATCGAAGAAAAGTTAAAATCCTTCATTGCGCCTAGCATGAGAGATGATTTGTCTGAAGGCGGTGAGCAATAATGGCAAAAAGAAAACAGAAACCGCCAGAGGAAGGATCACCAGCATGGATGGCGACATTTAGTGATTTAATGAATTTGCTACTTTGTTTCTTTGTATTGTTGTTTGCTAGTTCTAATATGGATGAAGAGAAGATTCGAAGAATTATGGCATCGTTTAATCAGGCAAGCTTTAGTATTATTGAAGCTGGTTCTGTTTCACTTGTTGAAGGTCAGATTGTATCTGGTGGTGTAACGCAGTTGCCTGGAATTGAATCTATCTTAGAGTATATTGGTGTGTCTTCTAAAGTGGAAGGTAATAACCAAGATTTATCTGCAACAGGTGCAGTCAATGAGGATGGAAAGAATGATTTATCAGAAACTGATAAAGAGGTTTCTGAGAATCAAGAACAACCTGATGCAACTGAACAGAATGAAATATCTGAGCAAGAATTGAAGAAAGAATTTGAGGAGCAGGGATTGAAACAATCTGAGGAAATGTATGATGAGATTTCCCAGATGACAGAATCCTACAAAATTGATGATAGAATTGTTATGGATTATAATTCTCAATACGTTTCTTTGGATTTGAATGGTGCAATTCTGTTTGACCCGGGTAAAGCTGAAATTCGAGATGATGTGAAAGTCTTTATGCAAAAGATTGCAACAATTATGAGCAGATATAAAGAATGCGTAATTGAGATTGAGGGTCACACAGACAATGTTCCGATTTCAACTGCTAATTTTGAAAGTAATCGATATTTATCTACGGCTAGAGCCAATGAGGTTTATGAGTATGTCATGGAACAGGCGAATTTGATTGATGAGAATGTTAAGACTGCGGGGTATGGAGAGAGTCGTCCAGTGGCTTCTAATGATACAGAAGAGGGAAGAGCAAAGAATCGAAGAGTATCCATTAAGATATATAATCGATTGAATTCAGATATACAACAGTGAGAGGTGAAGAAGAATGAAAAAGAATTTGATTACTGTAATTATATTAGCACTATGTATTGTTAATTTGATTTTGAATATTATGTTAGTGTTTGTTTGTATGCCTTCTGCACAAAAGACTAACAAATTGATTACCCAGATTGCGTCCATTCTAAATCTCGAATTAGAAAGTGACGAATCAGAACAGCCGACTGTTGCACTCGAAGATATAGGAACCTACAATGTTGAAGCACAGGTTGTTAATTTAAAAGATGATGGAAGTGGCGAGAATCACTATGTCCAGGTTGGTTTAACATTGGAATTGGACATGTCTTCCAAGGATTATGAAAGTTTGAATACTGTTTTGCAAAGTGCACAAGGTCCTGTTTTTGATGAGGCACGCAATGTGATTCAGGGATACACATATGCTGAAGTGACAGATCAGACAACACAAGAAGAAATCAAGAAACAGATTTTAGAGAATTTACAGAAGAAATACGCAACACAGTGTATCTACAGGGTATCATTTAGCAAATTTACAACCCAATAGTTTCTTAGTATTTTGCGAGAATTATCATGCTATTGGAGGTGAGAATATGGCAGATGTGTTGTCTCAAAATGAGATAGATGCATTATTGAAACAGCTGAGTTCTGGTGAATTGGATGTAGATGATATTAGTGAAGAACCAGCAGTGAAAATTAAAGATTACGATTTTGCAAGACCTGCCAAGTTCTCAAAGGAGCACTTACGAACATTGGAAATCATATTTGAGCATTTTGGTAGATTGGTATCGAGTAATTTTCCAGCATACTTACGAAAAAATGTACAGGTTGATGTCATGAATTCGGAAGCTGTTACATACTCAGAGTTTTCGAATGCATTATCCAATCCGGTATTACTTGGTATTGTGAATTTTGCTCCACTTAACGGCAATATTATTGTGGAATTGGCATCTAATCTCGGTTTTGCAATTATTGATAGAATGTTAGGCGGATTAGGTGATCCCCTAGAAAAATCGCGTGAGTTTTCTGAAATAGAATTAAGTGTTCTAGAAAGAATATTTACTATTTTAGTAGATTTGTTACGAGAACCGTGGAATAATGTAGTGGAGATACATCCGAGACTTGAGAGAATTGAAACCAATTCGCAGTTTGCACAGATTATATCTCCTAGTGAAATGATTGCAATTGTGACAATTAGTGTTGCAATTGGCAATGTAGAAGGTCTTATGAATATATGTCTTCCGTTTTTGACGTTAGAAGATATTATGGATAAGTTGAATACCAAGTATTGGTTCTCGACTATGCAAGAAAAAGACGAAGAGTCTTATAATGATTATATCGAGATGGCAATCAATAAAGCACAGATTCCAATTAAAGCGTTGCTTGGAAAAAGTAGTATTTCGGTTATGGATTTTATCAATCTTCAAGTTGGGGATATTATTAAGTTGGATACAATGGTTGAAGATGAGTTGGATGTCTATGTTGGTAATATCGTGAAGTTTAAAGCTTTGCCGGGATCTGGAGTTGAAAAATATGCTGTTAAAGTAACAGAAGTAATTAGAGAGGAGTAGGGAAATGGACGGAATGTTATCGCAAGAAGAAATAAATGCATTACTTGGTAATATGAGTGCTAGTGATAGTAGTGCAGCCCCGAGTACTGCCTCTGACAGTTCTCCTTTATCTGCGCAAGAATGTGACGCAATTGGAGAGATATCTAATATATGTATGGGTACTGCAGCAACCACGTTGTATTCGTTGGTTAATCAAAAAGTTACAATTACAACCCCAACGGTATCGTCTACCACGTGGGAGGAATTGGTAAATGAATATCAGAAACCATGCGTTTTTATTACTATATCATACAGAGAGGGTATTGAAGGCAATAACATCTTGATTCTTCAAGAAGATGATGTTAAAGTAATAACAGATTTAATGATGGGTGGTGATGGAACCAATCTAGTTGATGAGCTTACAGATTTGCATTTGAGCGCAATTTGTGAGGCTATGAATCAGATGATGGGTTCTTCAGCGACCTCGCTTTCTTCAATGTTAGGACAAAAGATAGATATTTCGCCACCGTCAGCAGAACTTGTTGATTTGATGGACGAGATAGATGAAAGCAAATTGGGATCTTTTGCAGAATCTGACTTTGTAAAAGTCTTTTTCAAGATGGAGATTGGTGATTTAGTAGACAGTTGCATCATGCAGCTTTATCCAATTGATTTGGCTCGAGAGTTATATTCAAAGTTTATGTCAAGTCAAGAACCGGAAGATACGTCTGCACCACCTATATCAGAACCTAAGCAAGAGACACCTTCATCTGCCCCGACTGCCCCACAGCCTGTAGAAGCAGCATCTGTTCCGCCGATGGGACAACCAATGATGGGTCAGCCGATGATGGGACAACCAATGATGCCACAAGGTATGCCTTATGCGTATGCCCCACCTATGCAGGATTTGAATGTACAACCAGTGCAGTTCCAGCCGTTTAACGCCGGTGTGAATCCGATTACACAGCAAGAGAATATTGATTTGATTATGGATGTTCCTTTGGAAGTTACGGTTGAATTGGGACGTACTAGTAAGTCAATTAAGGAGATTTTGGAGTTTACACCTGGAACCATCATAGAATTGGAGCGTATTGCAGGTGAACCAATTGATGTGTTAGTAAATGGTAAGCTAGTTGCAAAAGGTGAAGTTGTAGTAATTGAAGAGAACTTTGGTATCAGGGTTTCTGATATCATTAAACAATAAAGTATTTTATGAAATGGAGAATATAATATGGCGAAGAGTATTTTAATTTGTGATGATGCAGCATTTATGAGAATGATGATAAAAGTCATTTTGGTTAAAAATGTCTACACAATTGCAGGAGAAGCAGAGAATGGTGCAAAAGCTGTAGAAAAGTATGCTGAAACACAGCCAGATTTAGTATTGATGGATATTACTATGCCAGAGATGGATGGTATTCAGGCACTTAAGAAGATTAAAGAATCTGACCCAAATGCCAGCGTGGTTATGTGTTCTGCTATGGGACAGCAGGCAATGGTAATTGAGAGTATCCAGTCTGGTGCTAGAGATTTTATTGTAAAACCTTTCCAACCAGATCGTGTACTTGAAGCTGTTAAGAAGGCTGTTGAGTAAAATGCTTTTGATGAAATCATCTTCCATGGAAGGTATCGGACAATTAATTGTATTAATTATATTATTTGTTTTTGTTCTCTTTCTTGCTTATATGGCAGCTAGAATTGCTGGTGGTTTTCAATCCAATGCAATGAACAAAAAGAGCAATATTAAAGTGATTGAAGTGTTCCATCTGTCTAATAACAAGTATATTGAAATTGTTAAGATAGGGGAGCACTATTTGGCGCTTGCAATTTGTAAAGATAATGTTACGCTATTGGCGGAATTGGATGAGTCTGAGGTAAGGGAGCAGGTTGCAACGATAGAACCAATTAATTTTAAAAGTATACTGGATAAGATGAAAAATGAAAGAAAAGATAAAGAATAGTAAGAAATTATCAAGAATACTCCAACGTATTCATATTAAAAAGTTCATAGTGGCATATCTCATTATTTTTTCTGTATTATGTATTGGATTTCATACCTATGCTACTGGCAATGTAGATGGTACAGTTGTGGATGATGAGGATGCAATAACCAATCTGGAGCAGGATATACCATATACGCTAGGTATTACTGTTGATACGACCAATGAAGAGGGAACACTTGCAGGAACTCTCCAGATGCTATTGGTTATTACTGTAATATCATTAGCTCCATCAATTGTTGTTATGATGACGTCGTTTACCAGAATTATTGTAGTGTTTCATTTTTTGCGAACTGCGCTGGGTACACAGTCGACGCCGCCGAACAATGTACTGATAGGGCTAGCGTTGTTTTTAACCCTTTTTATTATGTCTCCGACTTTGGATCGAATCAACGAAGAGGGTGTTCAACCGTTGTCGAGAGGAGAAATCACACAAGAGGAAGGCTTGAAAGCGTGCATGGAGCCGCTTCGTGATTTTATGTTTAATAATGTGGAGACACAGGATGTCAATTTTTTCCTTGAGTTAGCGGAATTAGAAACGATTTCAGAAGTATCGGACATTCCTAATTCGGTATTGATTCCAGCATTTATGTTGGGTGAATTACGTAAATCCTTTATTATTGGATTTTTGTTATATGTACCGTTTATTATTATTGATATGGTAGTGGCTTCAACTTTAATGGCAATGGGTATGATGATGTTACCGCCAACAACGATTTCTATGCCGTTTAAGATTTTGTTATTTATTATGGCAGATGGCTGGAATCTTGTGATTGGTGAAGTGGTCAAGAGTTTTAATTATTGACGTTAGATTATAGAATGGAAGTGTAAGAATGGATACAGCAATTGTAATTGACATTGCAAGAGAAGCACTATGGTTAATTATTATATGTGCGGCACCGCTATTACTGGTTTCACTAGTAGTAGGTTTGGTTATCAGTATTTTTCAAACGGTAACCTCTATTCAGGAACAAACTTTAACTTTTGTTCCAAAGATTCTTAGTATTTTTATTACATTGATTCTTTGTGGTGGTTGGATTATGGATAATATTGTGTCATTTTTGACCAGATTGTTTGAAAATTTTGCAACGTATGTGAGGTAGCGTATGATTGAACATACTTTTTCAATCTATCACTGGGAATACTATTTGATTATTTTTGTTAGAGTAATGGGAGCAATGGCTTTTGCCCCCATTTTTGGTAATATGACCGTAACCAGAAGAGTTCGTTTGTTTATTGGAATCGCGATTGCTTATGTAATGATTTCGGTTCATCCGTATGAGCCGTTGAACTATACGACCTTTATTGAATATACGATTATTTTGATAAAAGAATTGGTTGTTGGTATCACAATGGGCTTTACGGCGAATATTACAATTACAATTATTAATACGGCAGGACACTTTATTGATCGAGAAATGGGCTTTTCTATGGTATCTAATTTTGATTCCAATTTTAACTCGGAGACGACCATTACTGCACAATTTTATAATATGTTGGTTATGGTAATTATGTTGTCAACCAACATGCATTATTTTATTGTTTCTGCTTTGGCGGATTCCTACGATTTAATTCCGGTAGGTAACGTTGTAATTGATACTGGTATGCTTTATGACACCATGATAGAGTATATTTCAACATATTTTATTATTACGTTACGTATTTGTCTGCCAATACTAATTGCAACGACTATTACAAGTGTTGTGTTGGGTGTTCTGGCAAAGACAGCACCACAGATGAATATGTTTGTTATTGGTATTCAGGTTAAAATTTTTGTTGGTTTCACTGTTCTATTTATTACATTACAATTTTTACCAACGATAACCAACTATGTTTATGAGCAAATGCAAATAATTGTAGAAAAGGTTTTGCAAGTATTTATTGTCTCCTAGTGTATAACAGGATGGAGTGTTACGAATGGCAGAGTTTCAATATAAGATTATTCTCCCTTTAGATCTTCAAATGTTTGCAAAAGAAGGTCCTGGTGGAGAAAAAACAGAAGATGCTACATCTAAAAAATTAAAAGATGTTCGAAATGAAGGTAATGTGGCAAAAAGTACGGAAATTGTAACGGCTGCCACATTACTTGTGTTGTTTGTTTGTTTGAAGTTCGCAATTGGATATATTGGTGAACACTTGATTGACTTGTTTGACACCTTTTATAAGTTAATTCCAAGGTTAGTTAATGATGGAGTTAAAACAGAAGAATTTCGGTTCTTATTATTAGAAGGAGCATTTAATCTTTTTGTTATCATTGCTCCGTTTTTATTATTGGGATTTGTAGTTGCATTTTTTAGTAATTCCTTGCAGTTTCAATATAAGGTTACTACAAAGCCGCTGGAACCAAAACCTGATAAGTTGAATCCAATTAATGGATTTAAGCGAATGTTTTCTATGAATACATTGGTGGAGTTATTAAAGTCAGTGATTAAAATTGTTGCAATTGGTTATCTCAGTTACACAGTGCTTGCTGAACATGTAGAGGAATTGTTTTTGTTATATGATATGTCTGTTAATCAGGGATTAATATTGATGTATGATATCATTATTGAACTTTTGTTGAAAATTTGTATTCTGTTTTGTGTGATTGGTGCAGTGGATTTTATGTATCAGAAATGGAAATTTAAAGAAGATAACAAGATGACAAAGCAGGAAGTGAAAGATGAATTCAAAAATCAAGAAGGAGATCCGAAAGTAAAAAGTCAGCAGCGTCATCGTATGCAACAGGCTTCTATGCGACGCATGATGGCAGCGATTCCGCAAGCAGATGTTGTTATTACGAATCCGACACATTTTGCAGTGGCTTTAGCTTATGAATCTGGACAGGGACAAGCACCGGTTGTTGTTGCAAAGGGTGCAGATTTTCTTGCGGGTCGAATTAAGGAGATTGCAAAAGAACATTCTGTGGAAATTGTTGAGAATAAACCGTTGGCCAGAATGTTGTACTATAATGTGGATTTAGGAGCTGAAATTCCACCTGAATTGTATCAAGCTGTGGCAGAAGTGTTGGCTTATGTATATCAGCTTCGTAATAAAGTGAGTTAGTACCATTGTGCAAAAGATTAAGAAAAAGGAGGTGAATTGGATATGAAAAACATTACCTTTAAGGGAGACATCTTCGTCGGCTTATATTTGTTGGCTGCGATTGTTCTATTCATTATTCCAATTCCGTCCTTATTGCTAGATGTCTTAATTACTGTTAATTTAATGATTTCTTTAGCAATTTTATTTAACTGTTTATACGCAGAAGAAACTTTGGCTATGTCCACTTTCCCAACTATTTTATTATTTGCGACGGTATTTCGAATTGCACTTAATATTTCTTCTACCAAATTGATTTTATTAGAAGGAGAACCAGGTGTTGTTGTTGAAACCTTTGGTAATTTCGTTGGTGGTGGAAATTTGGTTGTTGGTGCAATTATCTTTATTGTTTTGGTTATCATACAGATGGTTGTTATCAATAAAGGTTCAGAGCGTGTGTCTGAAGTAACTGCTCGTTTTACGTTAGATGCGATGCCTGGTAAACAGATGGCGATTGACGCAGATTTAAATACTGGTGCCATTACAGATAAAGAAGCAATGGCACGAAGAGAGAAGATTCAACAGGAATCCGCATTCTATGGCTCTATGGATGGTGCGACGAAGTATGTTAAGGGAGATGCGACAGCAGGTCTTATTATTACATTAATCAACTTAGTTGGTGGTATTATTATTGGTGTAGCAATGCAAGGGATGGAGATTTCTGAAGCTCTTTCTAGATATACCATTTTAACAATAGGTGATGGTTTGGTATCCCAGATTCCATCTATGTTAATTTCCATTGCGACTGGTATTTTAGTAACCAAATCGGCTGGTACAGCTAGTATTGGTGATAGTATGGTGGGACAGTTGTTCCATGCACCCCAGGTAATGTATATAGTAGGTGGAACGCTGTGTTTTCTGGGTGTTTTTACTCCATTACGTTCTGAAGGACGTATCTTAATTTATCTTGCACTTGGGTTGATTCTGATTGTGGCAGGAAGATTACTGCAACAATCAAAAGAGGTGGAAGCCATTGAAGATGAAGTGAAAGAGGAAGAAGTACAAGCAGATGAGATTCGTCGACATGAAAATGTCAATGCGTTGTTGCAGGTTGATCCGATTGAGTTGGAGTTTGGTTATGGAATTATTCCTTTGGCAGACGTCAATCAGGGTGGTGATTTGTTAGATCGTGTGGTAATGATTCGTCGACAAATTGCGTTGGAACTTGGTGCGGTTGTTCCGATTATCCGTTTGAGAGATAATATTCAGTTGAATCCGAACCAATACATTATCAAAATAAAAGGTATTCAGATTAGTGAAGGTGAAATTTTATTTGATCATTATATGGCGATGAATCCAGGATATGTTGAGGAGGAAATCACTGGTATTCCAACCTTCGAACCATCTTTTCATTTACCAGCAATTTGGATTACGGAGGCACAAAGAGAACGTGCGGAGTCGATGGGTTATACTGTAGTTGATCCGCCATCCATTATTGCAACACACTTGACGGAGATTATTAAATCTCATTTAGATGAACTGTTGACCCGTCAGGATGTTCAGAATTTAATTAATAATGTTAAAGAAAATAACACTACATTAGTGGATGAATTGGTACCAAAACTACTTGGTGTTGGTGAAATTCAAAAGGTATTACAGAATTTGTTATCAGAGGGTATTTCCATTAGAGATTTGGTTACAATCTTTGAAACGTTGGCAGACTATGCATCTACAACGAGGGACACAGACGTACTTACAGAATATGTTCGTCAACGTTTAAAACGAGCGATTTCCAATATATATTTTGCTGAAGGGGAGATGACCACCGTGGTAACGTTGGACCCTAAGATTGAACAGGATATTATGAATTCGATAAAACAGACGGAGCAGGGTGCATATATTACTTTGGATCCAGCCACAACAAAGAAGATTTTGAATTCTGTAGAAACTGAACTGAAAAAACTAGAAAATCAAGGAAAGGCACCGATTATTATTACTTCGCCAATTGTCAGAATGTATTTTAAGAAGTTGACGAAAGATTATTTTAAGGATTTAATTGTAATTTCATACAATGAAATTGAATCGGATGTAGAATTACAATCAATCGGGGTGGTGACAACAAATGATAATTAAAAAATTTCAAGCAAATACAGAAACAGAAGCTATTGTAATGGCAAAAAATGACCTTGGAAAAGATGCAATTGTAATGAACATTAAGACAATTAAACCTAAGGGGTTATTCAAAGTCTTTCGTAAGACACAGGTCGAAGTGACTGCAGCTGTTGACGAAGTGTCAAAGGAGAAGGAGCAGGAAAAAAACACGAGGTCTTCATCACAATTTAACGCAAAAATTGATGAGAAGCTGCATCCAGAATTACACCTTCAGTCAGATGAAGCGAAGGAAGCAAAAGAGTTGGAAGATAAATTAAATAGTCTGGCGATGCTTTTAGAACAGCAGATTGAGTCACAAAAGAAAGATAAAAAGACTAATGCCTCATCATCGAGAAAAGAAAAAAGACAAACAATATCAGAAAATAAAGAGGTTGTACCAACAGTACAGGAAGATGATATTTCTGGAAAAACAAGCCTAAAAAACAAATCAATTGATTTGATTATTGAACAGTTGACTGGTAATGAAGTTTCTTTTACTTATGCAAAACAGATTATTGATGAAATTACCCATTCGGGTACCATTCGTACATTAGATGATATGTTAGCATGTGTTTATCAAAAGATTATTTTGAAATTAGGACAAACCAAACCGATTCAATTTGATAAAGAGGATAAAAAACCAAAAGTAATATTTTTTGTTGGGCCGACAGGTGTTGGAAAAACGACAACTATTGCGAAATTATCTTCTAAGTTGATGTTAGAGGAGAAGAAGAGGATTGCAATATTTACCTCAGATACATATCGAATTGCTGCAGTGGAACAGATTAAGACGTACGCCAATATTTTATCTATTCCTGTGGAAGTTTTATACGAAGCAAAGGATTTAAAAACTATTTTTCCGAAATACAAGGATTTTGATTATATTTTAGTGGATACTGCGGGACGTTCCCACAAGAACAAAGAGCAATTTCAAGATTTGAAGGTGTTGTATGCGGCTTTTGAAGGTTGTAGTCAACTGACATATCTTGTATTGAGTGCAACTACAAAATATAAGGACTTAAAGAATATCACCTCATTATATGCAGATATTGGAGAGTATAGTTTGATTTTTACAAAGTTGGATGAAACAGATGCGATTGGTAATATTCTGAATATTAAACTAGATACTGGCATGCCGTTATCTTATGTATCCTATGGACAAAATGTTCCAGATGACATAGAGATTATGAATCCGCAAGTCATCGCAAAGCAAGTTTTAGGAGGTGGCGATGGTTATGGATCAGGCAGATAAATTGAGAGAAAAAGTCGAGATGCTAAAAGAACAGGCGCCATCTGCCAGGGTGATTGCTGTTACAAGTGGTAAAGGTGGAGTTGGTAAAACCAGTATTTCAGTAAATTTGGCATTGCAATTTCAACAACAAGGTAAAAGAGTGGTGATTTTGGATGCTGACTTTGGCTTGGCAAATGTAGAAATTATGCTAGGCATTCGTCCTCAATATAACTTGGCAGATTTGATATTTAGTAACAAATCCATTGAAGAAATTATCACGGAGGGACCCAATGGAGTCGGTTTTATTTCGGGCGGTTCGGGTGTTCAGGATTTGGTGAATTTAGACAAGGAAAAATTGAAAAAATTAATTGCAAAACTAGTTAAACTTGACAGTTTGTACGATGTGATTATCATTGACACAGGAGCTGGAATCGCAGACTCTGTGATTGAATTTGTATTGAGTTCGCCGGAAGTATTACTGATTGTTACACCTGAACCAACTTCCATCACTGATGCATATTCATTGTTGAAAGCTGTCAATCGTAAAAAAGAGTTCAACAGAGAGCAGAAATCAATTAAGGTAATTACAAACCGTGTTGCAAACCCTGATGAAGGACATGAAATCTTTGATAAAATCAGTGTTGTTGTTTCTAAGTTTTTGAATATTCATTTGGAATATTTAGGATATATTCCGAATGACAGACAGTTGACAAATGCTGTTGTAGAACAGAAACCAATCTCGATTCATTATCCAAATAGTGAATCTGCTTTACGAATCAAGAGTATATGTGGTAAACTATTAGATGATACCGTAGAAGAGGATGAGAAAGTTGGTATTGCGAAAGTATTATTAAACTTTATTAAATCAAAAAAAAATAATAGGTAGGGTGTATGGATAAAAGAATTTCTATTGGGGATAAGATTGAATTGGTGAAAATTGAATCAAGGCTTTCTGTTGATCCGAACAAGGCGGCAGTAAAATATATAAGCCAGGTGTTGGATGAAGCACCAAACGATCGCATATATGCAGCAATGCCTATTAAGGGTGGAACGTTGATTCCATTAAGTGTTGGTGATTCCTTTGATGCTACGTTTTATGCAAATTCGGGTTTACATCATAGTAAAGTGGTGGTGACTGGGCGATATCGCAAAGAAGGTTTCTTTCTCATGGAATTGGAACTGAAAACAAATTTAGAAAGAGTGCAACGAAGAGAATTTTTTCGCTTGGAAAGTCGTAAGCCGATGAAATATCGCATTGTTGAAGGTGAAGAACTAGAAATGATACGTGCAGGGAATGCATATTTTCCAGACGAGCAGAGTCTTGCATGGAAAGATGCGGTTATGATTGATTTGAGTGGTGGTGGCATTCGGTTTGTTTCTACATTCAAGGAAGAGAAGGGGTCCCTCGTTGAAGTTCAGTTTGACATCGAATATGATGAACAGGTTGAGATTGTATATGCATATGCAGAAATATTACGTTCTGAAAGGAATACCAATAATACTACAATTTACGATCAAAGAATTATGTTTTGGAAAATGGATAATGGAATGAGAGAGAAGATTATTCATCATATTTTTAATGAACAACGAAAAAGACGCTCACAACAATTAGGGTAAGAATTTTTAAAATATCATATTATGTCAAAAGTAGACATAATATGATATTTTTTTGTTTGAAATATTACTATACACTTATGTGTAGGGTTCGCTTTGGTATAATACATTTATTAAGAAATACGGGGTGAAAGTATGTCTGCAAATATAATTGATAAGCTTGTAATTATTGCTAGTTCCACGGGCGGACCTAAGGCATTACATAAAGTAATTCCAATGTTGTCCAGTAGGTTAGATGCCCCTGTTGTTATTGTGCAGCATATGCCGAAGGGTTTTACAGCTACATTGGCAAGCCGATTGAACGATACAAGTGAGATTCAAGTCAGTGAGGCTGTAGATGGTGAAATTCTTGAAAAAGGTCATGTGTATCTTGCAAAAGGTGGTGCTCATTTAACCTTGGAAAGAACTGCAGAAGGAAGAATTGTAAGCCGTGAAGATCTTTCGGAACCGATTAATGGATTGAGGCCTTGTGCGGATATTACCTTTTCGAACGTTTCGGACTTGAAGTTAAAACAAGTTTATTGTGTTGTCTTAACTGGTATGGGTTGTGATGGTTTTGAAGGTATTCGTAGGCTTCGTGAAAAACAAAATACATACACAATTGCACAACATAAGGATTCATGTGTTGTATATGGAATGCCCAAGGCAATTGTGGAACATGGCATAGCGGACAGCATTTTGCCGTTAGAAAAAATTGGCACAGAAATTACAAGAAAAGTGGGGGTGTTTTAACATGGACTTAAGTCAATATCTTGAGATTTTTATTGATGAAACAAAGGAACATTTACAAACCTTGAATGACCAAGTGTTAATATTAGAGGCAGAGCCGGATAATATTGATACAGTGAATGAGATTTTTAGAGCTGCCCATTCTTTGAAAGGTATGGCAGGCACTATGGGATTTAAGCGTATGCAACGCTTGACTCATGATATGGAGAATGTTTTTTCTGAGGTTCGTAATGGAAAGATGAGCGTTACACCAGATTTAGTGGATGTGGTTTTCAAATGCTTAGATGCAGTTGAAGAGTATTTAACATGTATTGTTGATTCCTCTGATGAAGGTGACAATGATAATGAAGATGTAATTGCAGCATTGAATGCTTGTTTGGAAGCTGATGGCGGGTCATCTGTGGTAACTGAAAGTGCAGCACCTGTACCGGTAAAAGAAGAAGTGAATTCAGGTGTGGATAAACGAAAATTCTTAAGCATTGCAATTGCTGATTTTGAGAAAAATGCTATTAGTGAAGCAAAAGCCAAGAATATGAATGTATATGGTGTTACCGTATATATTGATGAGAATTGTATGTTAAAAGCTGCGCGTGCATTTTTGGTGTTTAAAGGATTAGAAGAGGTAGGAGAGATTATCAAATGTGTTCCAGTCGTTCAAGATATCGAGGATGAAAAATTTGATTTTGATTTCTCTATGATAGTCATTTCCTCAAAACCGATTGATGCAGTGAAGAAAGTGATTGCAAATGTATCTGAAATTAAGGAGGTTGTAATCGAGGATTATGATGTTCCAAGTGATGTAGAAGTAGTGAGTTCAGTACAGGTACAGCAAGAGACTGATAATTCAAAGAAGGAAGATGCTAAAAAGAAAACAGCAGCACCTTCAAAAGCAAGTAGTAAGCCGGTAGCAAATCGTTCCGTACGTGTTGATATTGAAAAGTTAGATGTTCTTATGAACCTTGTTAGTGAGCTGATTATTGCTAAGAATGGTTTGGTTTCTGTTAGTAATCAGGACGATGGGAAAACTTCTATGCAAAGCTTTAACGAGCAGATTGAATATTTGGAGAGAGTCACAACGAATTTGCATGAATCAGTTATGAAAGTTCGAATGGTTCCAATTGAAAGCGTAGTTAATCGATTCCCAAGAATGATTCGTGATTTATCGAAGAAACTTGGAAAAGAAATGGAATTAATTATGACGGGTGAAGAAACAGAACTTGATCGTACCGTTATTGATGAGATTGGTGATCCATTAATGCATATGTTACGTAATTCTGCAGACCATGGTTTGGAATCAACAATTGACCGTTTGAAAATTGGCAAACCACAAGTAGGTACCATTTGGTTAAATGCATATCAAGATGGTAATAACGTAACCATTGAAGTGGAAGATGATGGTAAAGGTATTGATGTTGAAAAAGTAAAAGCTTCTGCAATCCAAAAAGGACATATTACAGAAGAGCAAGCAGAGATGATGTCGGAAAAAGAAGCAGTAGAATTACTATTCAAACCAGCATTTTCAACAGCAGAGAAGATTTCAGATGTATCTGGCCGTGGCGTTGGACTAGATGTTGTTAAGAATAAAATTGAAGGTTTAGGTGGAGATGTAGAGGTTACTACAAAGCTTGGTGAAGGTACGAAGTTTACAATTCGTTTACCGCTTACGCTTGCAATTATTCAGGCATTGATGGTTGAAGTGCGTGATGAAAAATATGCGATTCCGCTGAATTCTATTGTTACGATTGAAGATATTATGACAAGTGAAATCAAATATGTTCAGCAAAAAGAAGTTATTAATTTGAGAGGTACTGTAATTCCGTTGGTTCGTTTGGATGAAATGCTAGATTGTCCACCTAGAGAGGACGAACCAGAGAATTTGGTTGTTGTTATTGTTAAGAAGGGTGACAAGCAGACAGGTCTTGTGATTGATAACTTGCTTGGTCAGCAAGAAATTGTTATTAAGCCACTTGGCAAGTACATTAATATTAACAAAATGATCAGTGGTGCTACAATTCTTGGTGATGGTGAAGTTGCCTTAATTATTGATTCAAATTCTTTGGTGTAGGGGGTGTTGTACATGGATGAAAATACAGTTGTAAGTGGTGCAAAACAATATATTGTAGTGAAGTTAGACAATGAGCAATATGGTATTGATATATCATTTATTGATAATATTGTTCGTTTGCAACAGATTACTAGGGTTCCAAAGGCGCAATATTTCTTTGAAGGTGTAATCAATCTTCGTGGTGAAATTATTCCCGTTATGAATCTGCGTAACAAATTTGATTTGGAACCGAAGGAACACACAAATTCTACACGAATTATTATTGTAAAACCAGAGAATAATGCCAAGATAGGTGTTTTAGTTGATGAGGTTCGCGAGGTTGTAACGTTAGAGGAAGATGCAATTGAAAAAGTTGATTATGATGAACAAGGAATGAACCTTATTGGTGTTGGTAAGTATTTTAATACTTTGATTTCTTTATTGAATATTCAGGGTATTATACAAGAATTAGATGTGTAGGTGATATTTATGGAAGAGCTTACAAGTATGAAACTTGATGTTTTACGTGAAATTGGTAATATCGGTGCAGGGAATGCAACAACTGCGTTATCAGTTATGTTAAATTCCAATCTTCGTATGGAAGCTCCAATTGTTAAAATTTTGGATTTTGATGGAATTCCTGAAATGATAGGTGGTGCTGATACCATTGTTGCTGCTGTTCTGACACGTTTTTCTGGCGAAGTAAGTGGTATGATGCTATTTATTTTGGAGTTGGAAGAGGCTAAGAATTTGGCTGGAACAATGTTAGGTAAAACATATTCAGATGATTTTGAGAGTTTTGAACATATGGATAAATCTGTCCTGAAAGAAGTTGGTAACATTTTGATGAGTTCTTATATTAATTCAATTGGTACATTGACAAATATGCAGTTCAGAACAGAACCACCAGCCATATGTGTTGATATGGCTGGGGCTGTTTTGAGTTTACCAATTAGTCAATTGGGACAGGTTGGAGATAAAGCATTAGTGATTGATTCCAAATTCTTAGATAATGAAAGACCGATTAATGGATTTTTAATGTTGGTTACAGATGAAATTTCATATCAAAAGATTTTTGAGTCGTTGGGAATTGGGTGTTAAGATGGAACAAATGATAAGAGTAGGTATTGCGGATTCCAAATTATGTAAGACACCTGATAAGATAACAACAGTTGGTTTGGGATCATGTATTGGTATTGTATTATATTCGCCCACACATGATGTGTGTGGAATGGTACATATTATGCTACCATCTAGCAAAGAGATTAAGAATAATGCCAATCGGGCAAAGTTTGCAGATACGGGAATAGAAGATTTAGTACAAATGCTTGACAAAAGGGGCGTGAAAAAGGCAACACTTGTGGCAAAAATTGCCGGTGGTGCTACAATGTTTGTTTTTTCGGGTGCATCGGATTTAGGTAGTATAGGTGAGCGAAATATCAAGTCAGTAAAAGATACTTTGAATTCATTATCAATACCAATTTTAGCAGAGGATACTGGAGCAGATTATGGTCGCACAATTATATTTGATAATGTTTCGAAAAAATTAACGATACGTTGCGCAGGTAAATCAGATAAAATAATATAATTTTCATTTGTTTTTACAAATGTTGAATTGTTGGGAGATTATATGAAGTTACAATATGTGAGAGCATTTATTGTTCTGCTGGCAGGGTTAATCACACTGATTATTAATATGAGAACAGGAATATCTGTTACGGCATCTTTGTTTAGAGTGCTAGTAGTATTGATTATCTTTTATGTTATTGGAACATTAGTGGTGGAAATTTTGCAAAAAGGACTAGAAGCAGCAGATGAAGAGCAATCATCTAAAGACGATGAGGCAAAAACCGTTGAAGATGCCGAGGAAGACGGAGAAGAAACAGTGGCATTTGCCTTTGATGAAGATGAGATGGATTAATAATAATGACTGGAATGTGATTGACGAAATGTATACGTGAGGTGTGTATTATGGACGACGAAAAAAGAATTAAGCTATGGGAGGAATATGCCAAAACTAAATCTGACAAGCTGCGAGAACAGATTATTATAGAGTATGTTCCGCTTGTTAAACTTGTAGCTGGTCGCCTAAATATGTATTTGGGGTATACAGTTGAATATGATGATTTGGTAAGCTATGGTGTATTTGGTTTGATTGATGCAATTGATAAATTTGATTATGACAAGGGTATTAAGTTTGAAACATATGCAAGCTTGAGAATTCGAGGTTCTATTTTGGATCAAATTCGTAAAATGGACTGGATTCCGCGTTCTGTAAGACAAAAACAGAAACAGATTGAACAGGCTATAGCAAAGCTTGAAAAAGAAAAAGGTGCGAATGTCAAAGATAAGGATATTGCAGCAGAATTAGGAATTTCGTTAGATGAATATAGAAGTTGGGAAGGTTCAACCAACATTTCCAATATTGCTTCTCTTGATGAGTTTATGGAGCAAGGTGCCGATGGCGGTGTTCGAGAATTCCGTAATACAACCTATATGGAACCTGAGCAGGCTATGGATAGAGAAGAAGTGAAAAAAATGTTGATGGAAGCTTTGGAATTGCTTACAGAAAAAGAAAAGAAAGTTGTTTTACTATATTACTATGAAGATTTGACGTTAAAAGAAGTTGCCAGTGTTTTGGAAGTATCAGAATCAAGAATATCGCAATTACATTCTAAGGCATTAGAAAAGATGAAGAAACATTTGGGCAAATATTTTGAATTGTTAATGGGATAGTGATATTTAGGAGGAGTTTGGATGAAATATACAAATGCTTTTTTTAGGTTAGATATACGTGAAAATGGGGTTTATGTACGTATTTATCCTGAAAAAGAGGGTGGTCGAAGAATCGTAATTCAAGAATTGGCAGAATATTTAGAAAAATGTGGTATTCATGATTACAATTTGCCAGAACTGAATAGGGCAATAGAGAAAGCGACAGAAGAGGTGGATTTATTTGTCACCTCTCGTGTTATTTCTGAGATTGATGAAATGGCGAAGATTAGGGTTACGGACGACAGAATGATAGCGATTATTCGTTTCTATCCGCCATCAATGAATGGTAAATTTATGACAGAAAAGGATATTTATGATGAACTTTCTCGTTTGGGTATAACGTATGGTATTTCGGCTAAGGTGATTAAGGCATATACAATGGGACAACAATTTTGTCGAGACATTCCAGTTGCAAAAGGTATACCGGTTGTGCAGGGGAAAGATGCACAGATTATTTACAAATTTGAGACATCACCTACTGCGAAACCAAAACTCTTGGAAGATGGCAGTGTGGATTTCCATGAGTTGAATTTGTTTACTAGTGTTAAACAAGGTGATCTACTTGCAGAGTTGATTCCAGAGGTTCCTGGAACGGAAGGAATGGATGTGTTTGGAAATCCGATTTCTCCTGTCAAAACCAAACAAGTTGTTTTGAAACATGGTAGAAATATTCGAATGTCTGAAGATAAGACCCAAATATATTCTGAAGTAGATGGTGATGTCAAATTAGAAGATGATACAGTTTTTGTATCAAACACATATACTGTTCCTGCTGATGTAGATACATCAACAGGTGATATTCACTATAATGGTAATGTCTATGTTACAGGAAATGTACGCTCGGGTTTTTCTATTGAAGCAACAGGTGATATTGAGGTAAATGGTGTTGTAGAAGGGGCCCGTTTGGTTTCTGGTGGCAATATTGTATTAAAACGTGGTGTGCAGGGAATGAGCAAAGGCTATCTAGAAGCAAAAAATGATATTGTTACCAAGTTTATCGAAAGTGCGACAATAAAAGCTGGTGGAACAATTAATACAGGTTCGAGTTTGCATTCTGATTTAAATGCTGGAGATCAAGTAATTGTCAGTGGGCGAAAAGGATTCTTGATTGGCGGTACCATTTCAGCAGGAAAAAAAATTGAGGCTAGTGTATTCGGTAACAAAATGAATACAGTCACAACACTTAAGGTTGGTGTTGAACCAGAAGTTATGGAAAGATATAAAGAATTGACAACCTTAATTAAAGAACATCAAGAAGAATTATTACAACACAAACAAGTTCTAGATACATTAAAGAAGAAGATGGCAGAAGGTTTCAAATTGCTGCCGAATCAGATGGTAATGGCAAAGCAATCTGGAGAAGCATTAAAGACCATAGGAGATACATTAGAAAAAGAATCTGCAGAATACATGGTTTTAAAGAAAGAAATTGAAGAAAATACAGGTGGCAAAATTGTTGTTAACCATACAGTTTTTCCTGGTGTTTGCATTTGTATTTCGAATCGTATATATCATGTGAAAGATATTCGAAGCAGATGTCAATTTAGAGCAGATGGGGCAGATGTAGTTAGTATGCCTATTTAACAAATGGGTTTATTTATAGGAGGTGACTATTATGATAACTCCAATTCATATGCAGATGACATTACCGCAATCTGAAACAGCTGGTAATGTGAGACAATTTGAAAATCAACGTGTTGTGAATGAGAATTCTTTTGCGGCTAATCAAGTTGCGAAAGAAGTAAAACATAATAGCGAAACCGTGATTCCTAAAGATGCTAATGAATTTGCAGAGTACAAATATGATGCAAAGGAAGAAGGACGAGGAACCTATAGTAATCCTCGAAGGCAGAAGAGACGGAACCAAAAGGATGAAGATACTGAAGAACAGGAGAATGTTGGAACGGTGACATATACCAGTGACAAACAACCAAGAGTTAACATTCAGATATAAGATAGGAGATTATCATGACAACAACAGTAGTAATAATGATTATCATTGGAATTATAATTTGTATTGCAAGTTTTTTTGTAACAGAGAAATTTACGAAAAAAGAGGAAAATTTGCATAATCTTATGTCTGTAGATGATGATTACGAATTTTCAGATAGAGAATTACGAATTATACGACGCAAAATTGAAGATGTGATCGCAAATCAAGCAAAGGATATCTTATATGAAACAAATGAATCCTTGGCAAACATGGCTAACGAAAAAACACTTGCATTGGGAGATTATGCTGTTACAGTTTGTGAGCAGATTGAACAAAATCACAAAGAAGTAATGTTTTTATACAGTATGCTTGATGATAAGCAAAAAGATATTATGAAAACTGTTCGTATTGTAAACGATGCAAACAAAGAAGCAAAAGATACACTTGAACAAGCAAAGCGTGTTGAAGTGGAGAGTCGTAATTACAATACTTATGCGGGTAAACAATCAGCTTTAGAACAGCTAACGGCATTATCACAAAAGAAGGTAGATATGGAGTCAGAATTGGCTTTGCAACAGTCAAGTCCTACGGAAGAAATGATTTCTGATAATCAAGATATTTCTGAAATAAACGAAAAAGAAGAACTAAACATGAATGTAGGAAATACGTTGGAGGATGATGCTGATTTCACAGAAGAATATCAAGCTAACGCGGAAGAAAATGTGTCGGATGACTTGGATGGCATGGATGATGTTTTTGCAGAGTTAGATCATACAGATATTAATTTTGATGATGTGCTAGAAGAAGAGTTTAAAGAAAACGAGAATTCCAATGATATCATTTTGCAAATGCACCGTAATGGAAATAGTATTCTAGATATAGCGAAGCAGTTAGGGTTAGGTGTTGGTGAAGTGAAATTGGTTATTGATTTATACCAAGGAGAGTAATTATGAAGTTCAAATATTTTTTGAGAGGCTTAGGTGTTGGTATCATTTTTGCTTCCGTCATTTGCATTGTAGCTTTTCAGTCTGCTGATTCAAGAAAAATGTCCGATAAAGAAGTGATTGAGCGTGCGAAAGAACTAGGCATGGTTGAAGAAGAAAATTCTGTGAAAGATATGTTTGTTGCTGAGGGAACGGATACTAAGAACAAAACAGTAGAAGAAAAAACCACAGAAGCAACTACGGAAAAGAAGTCTACGGAAGAAAAGACTACGGAAAAGAAAAAGGAAAAGAAAAAAACAGATAAGACGACCACTGAACAAAAAACGACAGCAGAAAAAACCACAGAAGTAACTACGGAAAAGAAAACTACGGAAGAAAAAACTACGGAAGAAAAAACTACAGAAGCAACTACAGAAAAGAAAACCACAGTGACAATTACAATCAGAGGAGGCATGTCTTCCTATCCGGTTTGTCAGATGTTACAAGAACACGGTTTGATTAATGATGCATCAGACTTTGATGATTATCTTATTAAAAATGGATATGCAAACCGAATTAGTGTTGGTAGTCATACATTGAGAATTGGTATGTCTTATGAGGAAATTGCAGTTGCAATTTCTGACCCGCAGTGATTTTTATTAAAGAGAATGAAACTTTATCGTGTTGCATTCTCTTTTTTTATGTAAAAATTGTAAAAAACCCTTGTGGTCTGTGTTTTCCTATGTTATAATACCACTCGGTAAAAAATAATACACAATAGTGGATTACCGAATTGGTGCAAATTTGTAATCAAGACGCGTGTTACAGAGTTGTTATTCGGAATTGGAAGCTATTGGAGGTAAAACCAGGAGGTAAATTATGAGCGTTATTTCAATGAAGCAGTTATTGGAAGCAGGTGTACATTTTGGACACCAGACAAGAAGATGGAACCCTAAGATGGCTGAGTACATTTATACTGAGCGTAATGGTATCTACATCATTGACTTACAGAAGTCAGTTGGTAAGGTAGATGAAGCTTACGATGCAATCAAGAAATGTGCTGCAGAGGGTGGCAAGATTTTATTTGTAGGTACTAAGAAGCAGGCTCAGGATTCAGTTAAGTCTGAGGCAGAGAGATGTGGTATGTACTATGTGAACGAGAGATGGTTAGGTGGTATGCTTACGAACTGGAAGACTATCGAGACTCGTATCGCTACTTTGAAGAAGTATGAGCAGATGGAAGAAGATGGAACATTTGATGTTCTTCCTAAGAAGGAAGTAATCCAGATTAAGAAAGAGATGGATAAGCTTCAGAAGAACTTAGGTGGTATCAAGGAAATGGGCGGAGCGCCAGATATGATTTTCGTTGTTGATCCACGTAAAGAAAGAATTTGTATTCAGGAAGCACACTCATTGGGAATTCCTTTAGTAGGTATTGCTGATACAAACTGTGATCCAGAAGAATTAGATTATGTAATTCCTGGTAACGATGATGCAATTCGTGCAGTTAAGTTAATCGTAGCTAAGATGGCTGATGCTGTTATCGAAGCTAATCAGGGTGTTGATGCTGAAGTGACTGAGGAAGTTGCTGAAGAGGCAGATGCTGAATAATTAGATAGATTCGCAGGAATCATGTGAAAGACTTTAAAGCCTTAGCCTAATGGGCTAGGGCTTTTCTTGAAAAATGTATGATTGAGATATTAGATATGTAATCTCGATTAATAATATGATTATATGGAGGAATTAAAAATGGCTATTACAGCAAGTATGGTAAAAGAGTTAAGAGAGTTAACTGGTGCAGGAATGTTGGACTGTAAGAAGGCACTTGCAGAGACTGATGGCAATATGGAAGCAGCTGTTGAGGTATTAAGAAAAAGTGGTGCCGCTAAGATGGAAAAGAAGGCTAGCAGAATTGCTGCTGAAGGTATTGCTCGTGTAGCAACCAATGGTACAGATGCTGTTGTTGTTGAGGTTAACTCAGAAACAGATTTCGTTGCTAAGAATGAAGTATTCCAGGAGTTTGTACAGGTTATTGCTGATAATGCACTTACTTCAGGATTAAATGGTGGTATGAATGGTGAAGATATCGATGCACTTCTTGCTATGAATGGTCTTCATGACATGTTAGTAGAGAAGACTGCTACAATTGGAGAGAAGTTATCAGTTCGTAGATTTGCAAAGGTTTCTGGTGATTGTGTGGCTACTTATCTTCATGCAGGTGGAAAGATTGGTGTATTAGTTGCTGCATCAGGTGATAACAGCGATGCTGAGAAGGAAGCATTGATGAATGTTGCTATGCAGGTTGCTGCTATGAATCCACAGTATATTGGTAGAGCTGATATTTCTCAGGATGAAATTGATAAGATGAGAGATATCACAGTGGACAGTTCATTGAATGATTCTGCTTCACTTCCAAAGCCAATCTTAAATGCATTGTTTGACAAGGTTGTAAGTGATAAGTTGTTCTCAGATGAGGATTTGGCTGTTTACGAGGAAAAGAAGAATGACAAGTATTTATTCAACTTCCTTTCAGATGCTGCTAAGGCTACATTAAGTGATTTAGCTATGCAGGATAAGGCTAACATCGTTGACAATAAGATTTTTGGTGGTATGATTGAAGGACGTATTTCTAAGCAGTTGAAGGAAATCAGCCTTCTTGATCAGGTTTATGTTAAAGCTGAAGACGGTAAGCAGACAGTTGCTAAGTATCTTGAGTCAGTTAACAAGAATCTTACTATCACAAAGTTCGTTCGTTTCGAAGTTGGTGAGGGTATGGAAAAGAAGAACGAAGATTTCGCTGCTGAGGTTGCTGCTCAGATGGCAGGCAAATAATTTAAAAATTATTGCATAAATGAAAAGATGAGAACCCTTGAAAGACAGAAAATGTCTTTCAAGGGTTTTTCTTATGTTTTTCAAGGAACAGGAAAAAAGAAGGATTTTCAAGTGAAAAAATCAAATCAAACTCAAAATGGGCGTGGGATAGGCAATAGTTGTAAAAATCTGCCCTAGAGTTGAGAATAAACAGTTTTCGAATAACGCTATGACATCAATACGAGATGGTATATAGTGGGTCAAATTTTGTCCAAAACATAATATTTGTGCCAGTTTCAAAAAGAGGTTAGTTGATGGTTAACCCATATAAGGTATATATAATAATATATATAGTATATTAATCTATATCAGTTTATAAAAATAGTAGGACTCACAGGGGGAGTTGTAATATATTAATATAGAAGGGGACAAAGGTAAGGAGGGTAAAAAGGTATAATTCATAGGTTTTGGGGTATTAGAGGAAGAAAGAGAAAATGGAATGTAACCATCTTCGCACACTTTGGGTAGAAGCGCCGCAGGCAAACGTAAGGAAATACAGAATAGATAAATTTCTATGCAATATTTCTTGTGAATTGCTTTAAAATCGAATATAATAAAAGCGACTAATTTAGACCATAACAATGTGAATTTATAACTCATAAAAAGGAATATCGGAGGAGAAGAGAAAATGAACAAACAAAGGACACTAGGAAAAAGAGCATTAAGCTACATACTCTGTATGGCACTGGTACTATCCGGACTGATGGTTCCAACACAGCAGGTTCGTGCAGAGGAAACACCAGAGGTAGAAATTGGTGCTATAGTTGCTTCTGGTGACAGTGGTGTAGAAGGTAGTGAAACGAGTGTAAAGTGGGAGCTTACGAAAAATGGTACAACGGTTGTAGATGAGGTAGAAAAAGATACCTATACCATTACCATAAAAGGTAATGGGGCTATGGCGGATTATAATACTGACGAGGCTTATCCAGAGTGGAGCAATACCAAGGAGAAACGTGAAAGTATTACAAAAGTTATTATTGGTTATGGCGTCACAAGAATAGGTAACGATTCTTTTTATGGTTGTAGTAAAGTAGAAGAAGTAGTTTTTGAAAGAAATGAAAATGGAGAAAGTAGTGTTACAGCTATTGGAACATGCGCATTTCAGAATAATACTTTATCAAAAGAACTAACAATTCCTGCAAGTGTAAATAGTATAGGAGATTATTCTTTTAAAACATGTGATATGTTAACAAGTGTAATATTTGAAGAAGACAGCAATCTTACTACTATAGGAGTACAAGCCTTTTATGGTTCAAAAGATTTAGAAGAATGTATACTTCCAAGCAAAGTGACAACTATCAGAAAAGATGCCTTTCGTGGAGTTTCTTCTTTGAAATGCTTTTACTATCCTTCGAAAGTAAACGAGTTCGGAACGGAAGTTTTTTATAGTACAGATTCCCTTGAATATTTCGGCAGATACACAATCAACGAAACTGCTAAAACATGCTCTGTGGAATATATCGGTCTTAATCAAGAGACATATCTCCCAGACGACACTATCGTTCCAACTGCCACAGAAATCATCATTCCTGAAAAACTGGATGGCTATGAAGTCGTGCAGGCAACTATCGGTGACAAAACAGTTAATATTCCAAAAAGTTTTGAGGCAGACCATAAGATTGCAAAATTATCCGACATCAAGGCTTTAGAGGGTTGGACTTACGAGGCAGAAAAAGACGAACTTCCTGCAGGAGGCTCGGTTGATGTAACAGCGACGTATAACGTTAGCGAAACACAGAAATTGACAAAGACAATCACAGTTTCAAGAGCAGCTTGTGTAGATGCCAATAAAGACCACAAGTGTGACCTCGGCTGTGATGCAGTTATGGGCGACTGCGTAGACGCCAACAAAGACCACAAGTGCGACTATGGCTGCGATAAGAATATCGGTGAATGTGTAGACGCCAACAAAGACCATAAGTGCGATTATGGATGTGATAAAGTAACAGAGCATACTTGGGATGAGGGCGTTATTACAAAAGAACCAACGCCTCAGGATAAGGGTGAGAAAACATATACTTGTACATTCTGTAAGGCAACAAAGACAGAGGAAGTTGCTGCCCTTGGTGTACCAGAGGTTGGAACAGAGGATGTGTCCGATGATGGAAAAGCTACCTACAAGGTAACAAAGTCCGATTTGGAAAAGGGTACTGTAATCTACGTTGCCCCAACCGATGCAAAGGCAACCACAGTAACCATTCCGGCTACCGTTGAGATTGACGGTGTAGAGTATAGTGTTACAGCTATAGAGAAAAACGCATTTAAGAAGAATAAGAACCTTAAGACAGTAACCATTGGAAAGAATGTAAAGACCATTGGTGCCAATGCGTTCTATAACTGTACCAAGTTGAAAACAGTAACCTTTGGAAGTAACGTAACATCTATCGGAGATAAGGCATTTTACAAGTGTACTGCCCTTACAAAGATTTCTTTGCCAAGCAAGGTTAAGACCATTGGCAAGTCAGCATTTGAAGGTTGTAAGAAGGTAACTTCCGTAACCATTGGAAAGAGCGTAGCAAAGATTGGAGAAAAAGCCTTTTATGGTTGTAGCAAAGTAAAGACA
Organism: Lachnospiraceae bacterium; assembly: GCA_045537735.1. GTDB lineage: Bacteria > Bacillota > Clostridia > Lachnospirales > Lachnospiraceae > CAG-590. The sequence continues at coordinate 81,594 of JAZSPZ010000037.1, read as the reverse complement.
CTTACAATTAAGTCAACCAAGCTCACCACAAAGAAGATTGGAAGCAAAGCATTTGCAAAGACACCAAAGAGCGTGACAGTGAAAGTACCTAAGAAGAAATTTACGGCTTACAAATCAATGCTGATTAAGAAGGGTGTAAATAAGAAAGCGAAATTTAAGAAGAATTAGTTTTGAACGAAATGAAAAGGGTAAAAGTAGTGTTACATCAATTGGAAGTTGAAGTTCGTATATGGGCGACTAACATACTGAAAGAGTACATGATAAAAGGCTTTGTTATGGATGATGAACGTCTGAAGCTTGCTAAGACAACCTTTGGAAAAGATTATTTTCGTGAATTACTAGAAAGAGTTCGTTCTATTCGCGCAAGTGAAACATTGGCGTGGAAAAGGGTACGAGGATGCTTTGTTTGTAACTAAACAAGGCAGTCCGGTGTCTCGATATACAGTAGAAAAGGAAATAAACAAAGCAGTTGAGAGAATAAATAATGATTATAAAATTGACTGTGAATGTGCTGGTATAGAACCTAATCCAAATGGTCTTATTAGAAAGTTTTATCCGCACATCGTTCGTCATACGTTTGTAACAAGGTGTGCAGAAAAGGGTATAGATGTGAGAGTAGCCTGTGCATTGGCAGGACATGCGAGCTTATCAATTACAAACGATATCTATACACACATTTCTGAAACGGTGAAAATACTTGAGTGACAGTCGCCTATGATTAGACTGAAGGTCGGCGAATAAGCGTGGCTCGCATGCGTTTGTTAATTATGTATTAAATCTAATAAAAATATTTGTAAAATTACATCTTGTCACTTTTTGTCAAATCAAGTATCATTATGTATTGGGATATAATTTATCCCAATACTTTTGATTTAAGGGAGAATTTAGAATGGATGCGATATTGATGGCTATAAGGCTACTCGGTGGCATTGCCATGTTTTACTACGGCATGGAATTGATGGGTGACGGACTAAAGCAAGGTTCTGGAACAACTTTGAAAAATGTATTAGGAAAGCTTACCCAAAATGCATTTTTAGGTGTGTTGACTGGTACCATGGTAACAGCTATTATTCAAAGTTCAATGGCAACGATTGTGTTGGCTGTTGGTTTGATTGGAGCAGGTATTTTGAATTTGCGACAAGCAGTCAGTATTGTGTTGGGTGCGAATATTGGAACTACGGTAACTGCTCAGATTCTTCGTTTGATGGATGTTGATTCGTCAGGTAATTCTTTGTTAGAGTTTTGTAAACCAGATACATTGGCACCAATTGCTTTGTTTATTGGTATTATCTTTTTTGTGTTTATTAAGAAAGAAAGCAGTAAACATATTGGATTAATCGCTCTTGGTTTTGGTATTTTGTTTACTGGTCTTATGAACATGAAGGGAGCAGTGGAGCCGCTAGCAGAGTCCAAGATGTTTGTCGAAGTAATTGAATATGTAAGCAATATGCCATTATTGTCTATCTTAGTTGGTTTAGTATTTACTGTATTAATCCAGAGTTCATCTGCTATGGTAGGTATATTGCAAGCACTTTCTGCGACAGGTGTTTTGACCTTCAATTTGATTTATCCTATGATTATGGGTACGAACTTGGGTACTTGCGTTTTAACAGCTATGGTTTGTTCCGTAGGTTCTTCTAAGGATGCAAAAAGAACAGGCTTTGTTCATATTATTTTTAATGTGATTGGAACAATACTGTTTATGATTATTATGACGGTTATTCGTTATGCAGGTGGTTTTCCTGACTTGTGGGAAAGCTGTGTAGATAGTGGTGTGATTGCGAATTTCCAGACAATATTTAATTTAGTAACAGCTATTGTCTTGTTGCCATTTACTAGTTTACTTGTAAAAATGGCATGTACATTTATTAAGGATGATGAACAGGAAGATGTTACATATCCTGAACTTGCAGCATTAGATGACAAATTAATGATTGCACCGACAGTGGCATTAGGAGAAGTTACAAAGGTTGCAATTAATATGGCAAAATATGCCAAGGAAAATATTGTACTTAGTCTGGAACAGTTTAGTCAGTATGATTCAAAGAAAACAGACACCATTAATTCGAATGAAAATCGTCTTGATTGTTTTACGGACCGTGCAGATAATTATTTGATTGAATTATCCAATAATGTAGAAACCGAAACAGATAAGCGTCAGCTTAATATGTTGATGCAGTGTATTCGTGACGTAGAACGAATTGGTGATTATGCAACTAATTTTGATGAGTTGGCTAAGAAGATGCATAATGCGGATTTGAAGTTCTCTAAGAGTGCAAGAAAAGAGTTGGCAATTATTTGTGATGCAGTGACAGAAATTCTTCGTCTTACAATTGAGGCACTAGAAAATGATAGCGATTATACGGCAAGACGTATTGAACCATTAGAAGAGGTAATTGATGATATGGTTCTTTTACTTAAGAATCGTCATACGGATCGTTTGTGTCAGGGTATTTGTTCCATTAATTCTGGTTTGATTTTTATGGATATGTTGACATATTTTGAACGTGCAGCAGATCAGTGTAGTAGTATCGCAATGTTATTACTAGGAAAGAACAATGAAGAGATTTGGAAGAACCATCATTTGTATTTACAAGAATTGCATGCATCAGGTGATCAGTCTTATCTTGCTGAGCAAGAGAATCGAAAAACACAGTATTTGATTCCATTAGAGAAAATCAAATTCTAATTTTTGAATATGATTATAGATGTTGAAATTTATTTTGCAAAAAGAATCGATTGTGAAATCGGTTCTTTTTGCTATTTTAAGGTTTCAATTTATTATAGATTATGGTATAATTTATCGTAATCGTGTGATGATTTTCAGGACTGGAAATCAATATGAAAGGATATGGAATATGCCAGCTAGTAAGAATACCAAAGAAGTGCATAATAATAAGGCATCCAAAAGGAAACGAGTGAATCGGTTGAAGACATTTATTGTCTTAGCTGCAGTTATCTTACTGTTCACATCAGTGTTCTTGAATTTTGCTTTAGTTTTTAAAGTGTTAAAACTGGAAGGACAGATTGATCAAATATATTCACAGAATAATGTAATAGTCACACAAAATATCTTGTATATGTAATATTGGAGGATAAGATGAGTTTTTTTAAAGATTTTAAGGCTGATTTTACCCAGGCAATGAATGAGTTAATGCCTGATGGTAATGAAATGTATGATGAAGATGAGATTATTGATGAGATAGCAGAGGAAGAAGTTGTAGAACCTCCTAAAAAGACGAAGAAGGTAAAAGAGAAACCAGTAAAGGAAAAAGCTGTAAAAGAAAAGCCGGTCAAGGAGAAAAAAGATACACGCTCAAGAAAGAAGAAAGTTGAAAATGAAGATATAGTGAATTCATTGCCGAATGAATTACCAGATGAATCACCTGTAGAAGATAACTTGGAGCAGACTGTATCAGTAGAAGAGAATCTTTCTTTGGATTCCATTGAAAATGATGTGAATACCACTAATGAAGATTTGGATATTGCCCCAGAAGATATGTTGGAACAGATTGATGATTTGTTGGATAAAGAATTATATAGTGATGATACTGAAACACAGATGTTGTTAGATGACGACATGGAAGTGAATACCATGGATATGTCTGTTGAGGAGTTGTTAAATCAACTTGCAATGAAACAGTCTTCTAATGATGAAGAAGAAGCAGAGAAAGAGAGTGCTGTTGAAGAATCTGTTGAAGAAGAGATTGCTGAAGAAGAGATTGTTGAAGAAGAAAGTTCGTTGTCTATTGATGATTTACTGAATCAGTTAGAGACATCATTTGCTACAGAGGAAGAGTCTGTTGAAAATGTTCTAGATTCAACAGAAACAACAGCAGAACAAACAGAAGAAGCCAAAGAAATAGTAGATACAACAGAAACAATTGAAGAAACAGAAACTGTGGATGAAACAGCTGATGCAACAGAAACGGTTGATGAAACAGTTGATGAAACAGAAGCTATGGATGAAGTAAAAACTGTGGACGAAACAGTTGATGAAATAGCTGACGAAATGGGAATAGACGAAGAAATTGATGAGACAGTTGTAATGTCTGATGAAGATCAAATGACTGAAGAGATACTTATTGATGATATTCTAGAGGTGGAAGAAGATTTTGTTAAGGAAACAATTATAGAGGAGTCGATTTCTGAGGAAGCTGCATTGGATGAGATATTAGAGCAGCTAGAAGAAACTGCAGTTGAGAACAATAGTGAAGAATCGATCGAAGAAAGAGTGGAAGAGGTAATTGTAGACGAACCGGTAGAAGAAAGAGTGGAAGAGGTAATCGTAGACGAACCGGTAGAAGAAATAGTGGAGGAAGAACAAATGAGTCAGGATAAAGATGTAATATCTATTAATTCAGTTGAAGAGGCAAAAGAGGAAAAAGAAACAAAAGCTGTTGAAGAAAAAGTATTTAATGTAGATGAAGCAGATACAGAAACAACCTATATCACAAAAGGAACAAAGATTAAGGGTGATTTGGAAACCGATGGTTCTGTGGATGTAATTGGTTGTGTCGAAGGTAGTGTAATATGTAAGGGTAAAGTTGTTGTTGGCGGTAATGTGGTTGGTAACATTACAGCAGGAGAGTTATATGCCAATGGTGCAAGAATTGAAGGAAATGTCAAATCCTATGGCAGTGTTAAGGTTGGCGTTGGCACTATGATTATTGGAGGCATTGAAGGAGAATCAGCTGTAATTGCTGGTGCAGTGAATGGTGACATTGATGTCAAGGGTCCAGTGATTGTTGATTCAACAGCAGTAATTATGGGTAATATCAAATCTCGTTCTGTACAGATTAATAATGGTGCAGTAATCGAAGGTTTCTGTTCACAGAGCTATTCGGATATTGATGTTAAGAGCTTTTTTGCATAAGGAGACTTTTTATGGAAATGAATCGAATCTTACTGAAGTTAAGTGGTGAAGCACTAGCCGGAGATAAGCATCAAGGTTTTGATGAGAAAACCGTTCTAGATGTTGCGAGACAAGTAAAGGGTGCTGTGGATGCTGGTAAACAGGTCGCGATTGTAATTGGTGGTGGCAATTTTTGGAGAGGTAGAACCTCGGAAAATATGGATCGCGTGAAGGCTGATCAGATTGGTATGCTTGCAACGGTAATGAATTGTATTTATGCAGCTGACATGTTTCGTACGGTTGGTTTAAAGACGAGAATTATGTCTCCATTTATTTGTGGTAATGTAACAGAGTTGTTTACAAAGGATGGAGCAGTGGATGCGTTGGAACGCTCAGAGGTTGTATTTTTTGCAGGTGGAACAGGTCATCCTTATTTTTCAACAGATATGTCCACGGTTTTAATGGCTATTGAGATTGAAGCAGATGTGATTTTGTCGGGTAAAGCAATTGACGGAGTATATGACAGTGACCCAAAGACGAACCCAAATGCTAAGAAATACGATACAATGTACATGAAAGATATCGTTGATCAACAGTTAGGTGTCATTGACCTTGCATCGGCTGTATTGGCGATGGAGAATCATATGCCAATGATGTTGTTTGGTTTGAATGACGAGGACAGCATCATCAAAGCAATGACTGGAAAGTCCAACGGGACTTATATTGAAGCATAGGTATGGTATAATAGAAAATAATATACAATGAATAACATATATTACATGATCAGGAGGAGATTTATTATGTTAAAGCAATTTGAGGAGAAAATGTCAAAATCATTAGAAGGTTTGGAGAACGAGTATTCTAATATTCGTGCAGGACGAGCAAATCCTAATATTTTGAATAAATTAAAAGTTGAATATTATGGTGTTCCTACACCTATGCAGCAGGTTGGTAACATCAGTGTTCCAGAAGCTAGAACCATTGTGATTACACCATGGGAGGCTTCTTTGTTAAAAGAGATTGAAAAGTCTATTCTTTGTTCTGATTTAGGCCTTACACCAAACAACGATGGTAAGTCAGTTATTTTAAATTTCCCTGAATTAACAGAGGAACGTCGTAAAGATTTGGTGAAGGATATTAAGAAGAAAGGTGAGAATACGAAAGTAGCAATTCGTAATGTTCGTCGTGATGCCAATGATTACTTTAAAAAGCAGTTGAAGGCAAATGAAATTTCTGAAGATGAGCAGAAGGATTACGAAGATCAGGTTCAAAAATTGACGGACAAATATGTTGATAAGGTTGAATCTGCAATAGAGAATAAGTCTAAAGAGATTATGACTGTATAATTTTGGAGGCTATTTTGGAGAAGATTTTACAGGCTATTAAAGATGAAAATTTGGATGTTCCAAAACATGTTGCAATTATTTTAGATGGCAATGGAAGATGGGCTAAGAAGAGGAATATGCCTAGAAATTATGGACATGTTCAGGGGTCCAAAACTGTTGAGCAAATTATTGAAGATGCGTATAAGATGGGGATTGAATATGTGACCGTATATGCATTTTCTACAGAGAATTGGAAACGTTCACAAGATGAAGTAGATGCATTGATGAAGCTGTTAGGAAAATATCTGATTGATTGCATAGAACGTTCAACAAAAAATAATATGCAAGTACGAGTGATTGGTGATAAATCTGGATTGGATTCGAAATTAGTTGAAAGAATCAATGAATTGGAGAATGCGACAAAGGATGCGACGGGACTCAAATTTACAATTGCCATTAACTATGGTGGTAGAGATGAGCTTCGTAGAGCCATTACTAGAATTGCACAAGAGGTTGCTACTGGAACACTTTTACCTGAGGATATAACGGAAGAAATGATTAATAATAAGCTAGATACAGCAGGGCTTCCGGATCCGGATTTGTTGATACGAACAAGTGGTGAAGAACGATTATCTAATTTTTTGCCATGGCAGCTTGCGTATACAGAATTTTATTTTACAGACGTGTTATGGCCAGATTTCAATAAAAATGATTTACTGACAGCCATTCGTTATTACAATGGAAAGGAACGTCGATTTGGCGGGGTATGATATTATATGAAAAGTCGTTTGATTGGTGGTTCGATTGTGGGAATTATTACACTCATTACATTATTTGCAGGAGGTGTGGTAACTGCAGTCATCCTAACACTGTGTTCACTGATTGGGGTTAGAGAATTGCTGAAGGTATATTCTCTTGATAAGTCACCATTTGCATGGATGAATTATATTGCAACTGTATTATTGTATGTATTTTTGTATTTTGATTTGCCACATTTAATCTTGCCAATGGTAATTATTTTAGTATTATTTACCTTGGCTTGTTACGTTTTTCTATTTCCCAAATACAAGGATGCCGATATGATGCGTTCCATTTTTAGTTTTATTTATGCAACAATACTGTTATCCTACATTCTTCGGATTCGTTCATTAGAGGCAGGTTTGGCATTATCCTTCTTTGTATTGATTTCTAGTTGGATTAATGACATTTTTGCCTATTTTGTGGGAAGTGCAATTGGTAAGCATAAGTTTTCACCAAAGGTAAGTCCGAATAAGAGTGTTGAAGGATTTGTTGGTGGTGTGCTAGGCGCAGGTTTGATAGGTTTCGCTTATGGAGTTGTGTTTGCAAAATATTTACCGTTGCCAGGTGTGTATTGTGCGATTATTGCAGCCTTAGGAGCAATTCCAGCAGTGATAGGAGATTTGGCTGCATCGGCAATCAAACGTAACAATGGAATTAAGGATTATAGTAACTTGATTCCTGGTCATGGTGGTATGTTAGATCGAATCGATAGTATTTTATTTACGGCACCAATCATATATTATTTAGTGGAAGCATTTAATGTATTATAATATGACTTTTGAGAGTTTCATTTATACGTGTATGAATGAAACTTCTCTTTGTGTAAAGGATTTATTGAGTTGGGAATATATTAGGAGGATGCAATGAAAAACATAGCAATATTAGGGTCTACCGGTTCTATTGGAACCCAAACCTTAGATGTGATTCGTCATAATAAAGATTTGAATTTGGTTGCTATATCAGCAGGAAGTAATATTACTTTGTTAGAAGAACAGATTCGTGAATTTCATCCACAATTAGTTGCAGTGTGGAGTGAGAATAAAGCTGATGAACTTCGAGTTGCCATTGCGGATGTTACCCCAACATGTAAGGTTGTTTCTGGCATGGACGGTTTGCTTCAGGTTGCGACAATTGAGTCCTCTGATATCCTTGTGACGGCAATTGTTGGTATGATTGGAATTCAGCCTACCATTGCAGCAATAAAAGCGGGAAAAGATATTGGTTTAGCTAATAAAGAAACATTGGTGACAGCAGGGCATATTATTATGCCGTTGGCAAAAGAGTACAATGTTTCTATTTTACCTGTTGACAGCGAACATTCGGCTATTTTTCAGTGCTTGAATGGAGAAAATAAGAACAAAATTAGTAAGATTTTGTTAACAGCATCTGGTGGACCGTTTCGCGGAATGTCAAAAAAAGATTTGGAATTGGTAACCTTAGAAATGGCGTTGAAACATCCGAATTGGGCAATGGGTCGAAAGATTACAATTGATTCAGCAACTATGGTAAACAAAGGATTAGAGATTATTGAGGCAAAATGGTTGTTTGATGTGGAACCGTCACAAATTGAGGTTGTTGTACAACCACAAAGCATCATACATTCTATGGTTGAGTTTGAAGATGGTGCAGTCATGGCACAGCTGGGTACACCTGATATGCGCTTACCAATTCAATTTGCAATCTATTATCCAAAACGTGTTTACTTAGAAGGAAAACGACTGGATTTTTCAATGTTAAGTGAGATTACGTTTGAAAAACCTGATATGGATACGTTCCTTGGATTAAAGTTTGCATATGATGCACTTGCTGCTGGAGGTAGTATGCCAACAGTAATGAATGCTGCAAACGAGCTGGCAGTTGCCAAATTTTTGAATAAGAAAGTTAGATTTTTGGAAATCTATGATATGATCGATTTCTGTATGGAACGTCATGATTTGATTGAGAATCCAACAGTAGAGGAAATTATTGAGACTGAGCGTTGGGTATATGAAACAATTGAGAGTAGGTGGATATCTTGAATACAGTAATTAATGTTGTTATCGCATTACTTGTATTTAGTGCAATTATTTTTTTTCATGAATTAGGACATTTTCTATTAGCAAAGAAAAATGGTATATATGTGCAGGAATTTGCTGTTGGAATGGGTCCGTCGTTATTTTCATTTACAAAGGCTGAAACAAAGTATTCCTTAAAAGCAATTCCCATGGGTGGATATTGTATGATGTTAGGGGAAGAGGAAGATGTGGAAGATGAGCATTCCTTTAGTACAAAGTCGGTATGGGCACGAATTTCTGTAGTAATTGCAGGACCTATTTTTAATTTTATACTTGCATTTGTTTTGGCAATTGTTTTAATGGGAATGATTGGTTTCGATTCTACTAGAATTACAGATTTTTCTGATACCAGTCCAGCAAAAGAAGCAGGTATTAAGGTGGGTGATGTAATCACTTCTTATAATGGCAGTAAAGTCTATAATTTTAGAGAGATTTTGGTTTATACACAGTTTAATCAGACTGGTGCACCAATCACCCTTACAGTTGACCGCAATGGAGAAGAAAAAGAGTTTACCTTTACACCAGAAAAAACGGATAATGGCTATTTGATGGGTATTTATGGTGGAGGAAGAGAAAAGGGTAATATTTTAGAAACTTTGAAATATAGTGTTTACGAATTGCGATATAATATCAAGACTACGTTTCTTAGTTTGGAATATTTGATTACAGGAAAGCTTGGAATCAAAAACTTATCTGGACCGGTGGGAATTGTATCCATGATGAGCGACACCATTGATCAGGCGAAGGAAAGTGCAGAGGGTGATGCATCGATTGCTGTATTAAATGTTGTATTGAATATGGTCAATTTTTGTATTATGTTGTCAGCAAATCTTGGTGTTATGAATTTGTTACCGTTACCAGCATTAGATGGTGGTAGAACAGTATTATTATTGGTGGAAGCTATTTTTAAGAAGAAGCTACCAGCGGATAAAGAAGCGTGGATTAACACAGCAGGTTTTTTGTTATTGATTGGCTTAATGGTTATAGTTATGTTTCAGGATATTTTTAAGATTATTAGCTGATTTCCTGTGGGCATGATGAGGAGTGATAGTTATGAGAGAACATACGAAGGTTGTTCATATTGGTGATAGAGTGATTGGTGGTGGAAATCCAATTTTGATACAGTCTATGACCAATACCAAGACGGAAGATGTAGCTGCAACAGTGGAACAGATATTGAAGCTTGAGAAAGCGGGTTGTGATATTATCAGAGCCACAGCCAATAATGAAGCTGCTGCGAAAGCTTTTTCTGAGATTAAGAAGCAAATTCATATCCCTTTGGTTGCAGATATTCATTTTGATTACAGGCTAGCGATTATGGCAATGGAGCACGGGGCGGATAAGATTCGAATTAATCCTGGTAACATCGGTGGAAAAGATCGGATTCGTGAAGTGGTTGAAGCTGCCAAATCCTATCATGTTCCTATCCGTGTCGGAGTGAATAGTGGCTCCTTGGAAAAAGAACTTGTGGAGAAATATGGTGGTGTCACAGCAGAAGGAATTGTTGAAAGTGCATTGGATAAGGTGCATATTCTTGAGGATTTGAATTTTGATAATATTGTAATTAGTATTAAGTCTTCGGATGTATTGATGTGTGTAAAAGCACATGCATTGATTGCAGAGGAGACCAATTATCCTTTACATGTTGGAATTACAGAAGCAGGTACAATTACTAGAGGAAATATTAAGTCATCCATTGGTCTTGGCTTGATTTTACACCAAGGAATTGGTGATACCATTCGAGTATCATTGACAGGAGACCCAGTAAATGAAATCGTTTCAGCAAAAATGATTTTGAACACATTGGGACTTAGAACCGGCGGCATCGAAGTGGTTTCTTGTCCAACCTGTGGTAGAACATCCATTGATTTGATTGGTTTGGCTAATCAAGTGGAAAATCTGGTGACCGATTATGAACATTTGAATATTAAAGTTGCCGTTATGGGCTGCGTAGTAAATGGTCCAGGAGAGGCAAAAGAAGCTGACCTTGGAATTTGTGGTGGTAATGGTGAAGGATTATTGTTGAAAAAGGGAGAAATCATCAAAAAGGTTCCAGAGGCGGAATTGTTAAAGGTTTTAGAGGAAGAATTAAAGAACTGGAAAGAGTAAAAAAGTAAGCTGTCGTGCCAATATCATATATAGGAAGTGCGACAGTTTCTTTGTAAGGAGAGAATATACAATGGCAGACAAAAAGTTATTTTTTGATGTATTTCCGGGATTTAACTGTGCAAATGATATAAAAGAGCTATTTGAAAAAGTTTATGTAACGGATGCAGTTTTAGTGAAATCTCAGAAAACTTTAAAAGTATATATAGATAGTAGCATTTTGATTCCGAAAGAAGAAATTTATGTTATGGAAGCGGAATTAAGTGAGTTTGTGTTTCAAAGCAAAATGCGTGTCAGATTAATGGAACATTATAGTTTGTCTGAGCAGTACAATGTACAATCCTTAACGGATGCATATAAGGATAGTATTTTGTTTGAATTATCGGTGGAATCCTCTGTGTTATTTCGTTTTTTGAAGAAAGCAGAGTGGTTCATTGACGGCAATGTGATTACCATTACCCTTGTGGATAATTTTGTCGCCAAAACTCGTTCTGCTGAAATGAAAAAATACTTGGAAGATGTTTATCAGAATCGTTTTGGATTTGATATTCAGGTTGGATTTTTATATACAGAAGAACAAAAAAATACCATTCGAAAAGCTGCGGAACATAGATTGCAGCAAGAGATTGCATTTATTTTGGAACAGCAGGTTTTTGAAGATGACACAGAAGGTGCCAAAGAGGTTTCTGATGCAGATGGGAAAGCGATATCTGAAAATAAGAAGACAGACGGGAAAGACAAGTCATCTGATAAAAATACCAACTCCAAACAGGCTGATAATTCTAATAAATCCAAGGATGGTTGGAAACGTTCTGCATTTGGTCGCAATAAAATTCATGATCCAGAGGTGATATATGGTCACAATGTAGAAGGCAATGAGTTGTCGATTGTTGATTTGAATGAGGCAACTGGAGAATGTGTTGTTCATGGCAAAATATTTGATATTGAAACTAAGGAATTAAAAAATGGCACCAAGTTGTTGATTCTGTTTGATATTACTGATTTTACAGATTCCATTTCTGGAAAGCTGTTTTTGCCACCAGAGGATTGGGAGTTATTGAAAGATGACTTTAAAGTAGGACAGTTTTATAAAATGAAAGCCATTCCTGAACGAGACCAATATGGTGCGAAGGAGTTAACGCTAGTTTCTGTTTCTGGAATCAAACCCATTCCTGATTTTACAGAAAAACGTGTAGATAATGCGTTGGAAAAGCGTGTGGAATTACATATGCATACTGTGTATAGTGATAATGATAGTGTGGTAGATGTAAAGAAGATTATCAATCGTGCAAAGGAATGGGGACACCCAGCAATTGCCATTACTGACCATGGTGTTGCACAGGCCTTTCCTGTGGCAAATCACTGTGTAAAACCCGATGATCCATTTAAAATTATATATGGTGTAGAAGGGTATTTTGTGGATGATTTAAAGGATTTTGTTATTCGACCACAAGGACAAAGCTTAGATGACAGTTTTGTTGTGTTTGATATTGAGACAACAGGATTGAACCCTAAAGTATCTAAGATTATCGAAATTGGTGCGGTGAAAATTGAAAACGGAGAAGTTGTTAGTACGTTTTCTAAGTTTGTTAATCCAGAAGTACCAATTCCTTATAATATTACAAAATTAACTTCCATTACAGATGATATGGTGATTGGTGCTGATACAATTGATGCTGTTTTGCCAGAATTTTTGGAGTTTGTGGGAGATAGTGTACTGGTAGCGCATAATGCGAGCTTCGACACGAAGTTTATTAAAAAATATGCTAAGGATATGGGAAGAACAGTTGACAATACTGTGATTGACACAATGACATTGGCACATATCTTATGTCCTGAGCTTGGTAAGTTTACCCTAGACCGTATCTGCAAGCATCTTGGTATTAAACTTGAAAATCACCATCGGGCGGTAGATGATGCAACAGCTACGGGGGATGTATTTAAACGTTTCCTTACAATGTTAAAGGATAAAGAAGTATATAATGTGGACGATTTGAATACCTTAGGAGAAACTTCTCCGGATGCCATTAAGAAATCAAAGCGTTATCATGGAATCATTTTGGCAAAAAACGAAATTGGGCGAGTGAATTTGAATCGACTGATTTCTGCATCTCATGTGGAATATTTTAATATGCGTCCAATTATGCCGAAAAGTTTGATTAACAAATATCGAGAGGGTCTGATTCTTGGTTCTGCCTGTGAGGCAGGAGAATTGTTCAGTGCGATTGTGGATAATGCCGACGAAGAGGAAATCGATCGCATCGTACATTTTTATGATTATTTGGAGATACAACCAATTGGTAACAATGCATTTATGAAGCATGAAGAACGCTACTCTCATGTAAATACGGATGAGGATTTGCAAAATCTCAATCGTCAGATAGTGAAACTTGGTGAGGTTTACAATAAACCTGTCGTTGCAACCTGTGATGTGCACTTCTTGGATCCAGATGATAGCATTTACAGAGCTGTCTTAATGGCATCTAAGGGCTTTAAGGATGCAGATGACCAACCACCTCTATACTTTAGAACAACAGAGGAAATGCTTCAGGAATTTGAGTACTTAGGAAGTGATAAGGCGAAGGAAATTGTCATTGATAATACGAACCTAATCGCTAATATGATTGAGAAAATCTATCCTGTCAGTCCGGATAAATGTCCGCCAGTTATTCAGGATTCTGATAAGACCTTGCGTGAAATTTGTTACAATAAAGCACATGAAATCTATGGTCCAAACTTGCCAGAAAAAGTATCGTCACGTTTGGAGAAGGAATTGACCTCTATCATCGGCAATGGTTATGCCGTAATGTACATTATTGCACAGAAACTGGTATGGGATTCCAATGACCACGGCTATCTGGTAGGCTCGAGAGGTTCCGTAGGCTCTTCATTTGTTGCCACAATGTCAGGTATTACGGAGGTTAATCCGTTATCGGCACATTACATTTGCCCAGAGTGTTTTTATGTGGATTTTGATTCAGAACTGGTGAAGAGTTATTCTGGAACTTCTGGTTGTGATTTGCCGGATATGGATTGTCCGCATTGTGGAACAAGAATGAAAAAAGAGGGGCATGATATTCCATTTGAGACGTTCCTTGGATTCTATGGCGACAAGGAGCCGGATATCGATTTGAACTTCTCGGGAGAGTATCAGGCAAATGCTCATGCATATACCGAAGAATTGTTTGGTAAGGGACATGCGTTCCGTGCAGGGACCGTTGGTACCATAGCGGAGAAAACAGCAGAACAGTTGGTATACAAATATTATCAGGAACGAGATATGGTAAAACGCAATTGTGAGTTGAAGCGTATTGGTAGCGGTTGTGTTGGTGTAAAGCGTACAACAGGACAGCATCCTGGTGGTATTGTTGTGGTGCCTGGCGATAGAGAAATCTATGAATTTACAGCTATTCAAAAACCAGCAAATGATACCAAAACCAGTATTATAACGACACATTTTGAGTATCATTCCATCGACCACAATCTATTAAAGTTAGATATTCTTGGACACGATGATCCTACTATTATTCGTCGCCTGGAGGATTTGACAGGGGTAGATGCAAAAACCATCGCGTTAGATGATAAGGATGTAATGTCTATTTTCCATAGTCCAGAAGCTTTAGGCATCACGTCAGAGGATATTGGAGGAACGAAGACAGGTTCTCTCGGTGTGCCAGAATTTGGTACAGATTTTGTTATTCAGATGCTTGTAGACACCAAACCAAAGAACTTCTCGGATTTGGTTCGTATTTCCGGTTTGTCTCATGGTACAGACGTATGGCTTAATAATGCTCAGACCTTGATTGCAGAAGGGAAGACAGAGCTTTCTGGTGCCATCTGTTGTCGAGATGATATTATGGTTTACTTGATTCATATGGGATTGGAGCCAGGTCTTGCATTTAAGATTATGGAGAGTGTGCGTAAGGGTAAAGGATTGACACCAGATATGGAACAGGCGATGCTAGATAACAATGTTCCAGACTGGTATATCTGGTCTTGTAAGCAGATTAAATACATGTTCCCGAAAGCCCATGCGGCAGCTTATGTTATGATGGCTTGGCGTATCGCTTGGTTTAAGGTGAATTATCCATTGGCTTATTACACAGCTTATTTCAGTATTCGAGCAAAAGCATTTAACTACGAAACCATGTGTAGAGGTAGGGATAAGCTGGAATATTACATGAAGGAAATCAATAGTAAGTCAAAAGAGGAGCGTACAGGAGCAGAAGATGATGCGATGCGTGAAATGCGTATGGCACAGGAAATGTATGCCCGTGGCTTTGAGTTCTTGCCACTTGATATTTATCAGGCTGATGATGTGAATTGTCTCATTATTGATGGCAAGATTATGCCACCATTTGATTCCGTGGAAGGTGTTGCTGGTAAGGCTGCGGCTCAGATTAAAGAGGCAGTAAAAGAGCTTCGTAAAGATGATCCAAATGCGAAGTTTATCTCCAAGGAGGATTTGCGTTTACGAAGTGGTATTGGTAAATCGACTATTGAGAAGATGAGTGCCCTGGGAATTTTGGATGGAATGCCAGAGAGCAGTCAGCTGAGTATATTTGATTTTTAGATATTTTGATGAATAAAATCAAAAAATGATAAAAAAGTGCTTGACGACTTGGTAACCTTGTGATATTATAAGCAAGTCGTCAAGACATGGCTCGTTGGTCAAGCGGTTAAGACGCCGCCCTCTCACGGCGGAAACAGGGGTTCGATTCCCCTACGAGCTGCGCAAAATCAGGAAAGAAATTTCCTGATTTTTTTATACCAAAAAATATTTGACAAAGAAAATATACTTGTCTATACTATACGTTAGTTGAAGCGTTGATAAGACCAAGTAGTAATAAGCAATCCCATACAGAAAGGTGCCGGTGGATGAGAGGCCCATGGAAGACTTGTTATGAATACCTCTTTGAGCTGTATACCGAACAGAGCAGTTCACAGTTCTATTAAGGACCTCTAAGTAGGCTATACCGGTTGATATCCGATATCATATCCAATGAGGCAATGGAATAGATTTATTCTGTTGTGAATTTAGGTGGTAACACGGGAATTATGGCTCTCGTCCTATAGTTAGGACGGGAGCCTTGTTATTTAAGAAAGTGAGGAGCATACAATGACAATTTATGACGAGTTAGTTGCAAGAGGATTAATTGCACAGGTGACAGACGAGGATGAGATTAAGGAGCTAGTAAATACTGGTAAAGCGGTTTTCTATATTGGTTTTGACCCAACTGCTGACAGTTTGCATGTTGGACATTTCATGGCACTTTGCTTGATGAAGCGTCTTCAGATGGCTGGTAACAAGCCAATTGCTTTAATTGGTGGTGGTACAGCTATGATTGGTGACCCCTCTGGCCGAACCGATATGAGACAGATGATGACAAAGGAAACCATTCAGCATAACTGTGATTGTTTCAAAGAGCAGATGAGTAAGTTTATTGATTTCTCTGATGGCAAGGCGTTAATGGTGAACAATGCTGACTGGTTATTAGATTTGAACTATGTAGAGGTGCTTCGTGAGGTTGGTGCATGCTTTTCTGTTAACAATATGCTTCGTGCAGAGTGCTACAAGCAGAGAATGGAAAAGGGATTATCTTTCTTAGAGTTTAACTATATGATTATGCAAAGTTACGATTTCTATGCGTTATACCAGAAGTACGGCTGTAACATGCAGTTCGGTGGAGATGACCAGTGGAGCAACATGCTTGGTGGTACAGAGTTAATCCGTCGTAAGCTTGGTAAGGATGCTTACGCTATGACAATTACATTGTTGTTGAACTCAGAAGGTAAGAAGATGGGTAAGACACAGTCTGGCGCTGTGTGGTTAGACCCTAATAAGACTTCTCCATTTGATTTCTATCAGTACTGGAGAAATGTGGATGATGCAGATGTATTAAAATGTATCCGGATGCTTACATTCTTGCCATTGGAAGAGATTGAGAAAATGGATGCTTGGGAAGGTAGCCAGTTAAATCAGGCAAAAGAGATTCTTGCTTATGAGCTTACAAAGCTTGTTCATGGTGAAGAAGAAGCAGTTAAGGCACAGGAGAGTGCTAGAGCATTGTTTACAGGTGGTAATGCTGCGAATATGCCTACAACCACTCTTACAGATGCAGACTTCAACGAGGAAGGTAAGATTGGTATTCTTGATTTGATGGTAAAGGCAGAGCTTGTAACCTCTAAGGCAGAAGCAAGACGTGGTGTACAGCAGGGCGGTGTCACTGTCAATGGTGATAAGGTTGCAGATCCATTTACTGCTTATGAAAAGTCTGATTTTGCAGAGGACTTTGTGTTAAAGCGTGGTAAGAAGAACTTCCGTAAGGTGGTTGTGGAGTAAGTATTCTTTTTACGAATATTGATGTTAGAAGTATATAAAAAACTCAGACCAAAATGGTCTGAGTTTTTTGATGTTCTTTATTTGGATACCATGGTGGAATTCACTTTTTTTCTAGCAACTACCATGATGATGGTGCTAATAATGGTATATAAGACAAATCCCGCTGCAATAATTGCCATATTCATAGTATATACAGAATCACGTTTTTCGCTTACGTCTTGCTCGTTACAAAAGTGCGAACCGGTCGCGTTGATAATGGAAGATGTAGCATCGGTTGTTGTTAAATCATATTTTTCATCAATTGCTTCTAGGGTTTCCATAGATTTGCTTAACGATTTGTACTCAGCAATCGGTAACGTAATTTTATCTGCGGATAAGTCTAAGACTCTAGGATACATTTGTATAACAACACGATTGCCGTCTGCTAATTCTATAACATATAAGCGATCACAGTAGTATTTTCCAATGACGCCTTGTGCATGCACTAAAAATGCATTAGACTTACTGAAACTCACTCCGGATGATGTCATATCACCAAAATAGTTGGTTGGCTGAATTTTATCGGTATCTATTTGGATTGCAAAATTGTCATAATTTTCAATGGCAGTTTCAATTTCTGCCCATGTTGTTACAACATCTACATATTCATTTGCTGGATAGCCTTCATATGTGCTTGGTGTGTCCATTTCTTCAAAAATGGTTCTTTCATATGGCGGTATAAAATAATTCACTATAACCACAAGAAATACCCAAACGATTGTAAATAAAACAATATCAAATCTTACTTTATACATGGTTAATCTCCTTTATCTTAAGTATTTTGATTTCTGTGTAAGCATATTGTATTATATTTTGTTTGTCAAGATTAACGCCTTTAATTCAACTCTGCAATTCTACTTACACCTACATATATTTGCGAAATCTTATACCAAGTGGGATAATCCACAATTCCAGTAGCAGGCAGGTTGAAGATTTCCTGGAAACGTTGTACTGCAGCCCTAGTTGCTTCTCCATAACTTCCGTCTACCGCAATCCTTGGAATAGAAGGGTAGTTCTGCGCGATACGATTGAGTTGTTCTTGTATCATACGAACTTTTTGACCTGTGGAACCAATTGTCAGGTCATATCCTGGCCAGGAGGATGGAATACCAGATATGATTTCAGCTTCATTGATATATATATCATCACCATAATAATTTCTTAGAATCTCAATTGCGGTATATCCTTGATCACCTAAGTATTTGGAACCCCATTGGGTCATCCAATTAGGACAGGTGACGCGTTTTCCGTCACAATATTGTGTTAGGATTGGTTGCAATACATTTGGTCTTGAAAGGTAGTTTGCAAAAATGCTATCTACAATCTGAGAAATGTTTTCATATATGGTTTTCTGTGGTATCCATTTATGATCAAATGCAGTGGAGCTAGTGATGGTAAAGTCATAACCTTTTCCACGATACCATTCTGTAAATACACGGTTTAATGTAAATGACATAATGGCCAAAACATTTGCGTATATGGTTGCCTCTGGCCATGTGGCATATATTTCACAGGAGGCAACATTTTTGATGTAATCTCTATATGGAACATAGTAGTCCATAGCAGTAGTGTCACTTGGTGTACCATCATGAACAATAATATATTCCGGAACGACAACTCGGCTAAGTACAATTTCTCCGGATTCCCCCATTGGTTTGATTTCCGCCTCGGCAATCTTAGGAGGGTAGAACTCCCATAATGTATGACCACCAATTACAGTAGGATTATAAACTTGTGGGTCAGTTGAAGGTGTCATGCGAATGTTTTGGAGACCATTTTCACCAGAAAGAATCTGTACACCGGAAATAATCGCATCTTCATATCCAGGTGCAGAAATTTTTAAATTATATTCACTGTAAGGTTGATTGTCGCTTGGTTCTAGAGAATATTCAACAGGAGGAGCAGCAAGCTCAATATTTTCTGTTTGCCCATCTGCGTTAGTTGTAATTTCCTCCAAGGTTATATTAGGGTTTCCGGAACTGGCAATTTGTATGGTTGCATTAGGAATAGGAATCTGGTTGGTTTCTGATAGTGCATTGATTTGTAAAAAACCAGTATCGATATTTTCCTGTGTAACACTGATATATTTGTTTGACAGCATATTAGACCTCTTTTCTGACTATGACGATTATACATATATTTAATATATGAGAAGCGAGGATAAATGTGACATTATTGGGAAACAATTTGAAACATAAAG
This sequence comes from Lachnospiraceae bacterium, assembly GCA_045537735.1. GTDB lineage: Bacteria > Bacillota > Clostridia > Lachnospirales > Lachnospiraceae > CAG-590. The sequence goes on along the minus strand of JAZSPZ010000037.1, from coordinate 61,871 downwards.
AAAAGCGTATTTCCGAAGGGAAAATACGCTTTTGTAAGTCGTGTAATAATGAATTATAATTTGTGTTTGCTTTCAGGCATTTTATCTGCATGTACATTGACAAAATATAACATCATTCCAATAAAGATACCACCAAGCAAATTACCTATAGTAACAGGAATAAAGTTATTCAAAATATTGTCTACAGTTAGAGTTGCAAGTTTCTCAGCAGTTACACCGTAAACAGCTTGTGCCTGTTCTACATAATGTGGATTGCCTTTTGCAAGTAATCCGATTGGAATGAAGTACATATTGGCTACGATATGTTCGAAACCACAGATCACAAATGCAAAGATTGGAAACCAGGTAGCTTGTATCTTTCCAGCAACTTCTTTCGCAGCAGCCCCCTTTAGTACAGCCATACATACAAAAATGTTACATAGAAAGCCAGAAGCAATACCACGAATAGTGGTATGAGATACTTTTTCTACTGCAACACTAATGGCATACCCCCCTAAAGCTCCGTTGCTCATGTCTAGATTACCACTAAAATATACTAGAATTGCAATAAATAGTGCACCGAGGATGTTGGCAAAGAATACTCCAATTAGATTGCGCATAAAACGTTTGAAACGAATCTGCTTATCCATGGTTGCCATAATCATCAAACAGTTACCAGTAAATAATTCACCACCCACTAACACAATCATTAATAATCCGATTGGGAAAACAGCACCGGCCGCTATTTTGGCCGCACTTACGTTGGTAATGGCATGTGAGGCGGTTTGACTGGCAACACCACCTAACGCAATAAACATTCCAGCGAGTATGCCTAGCACCATCATTTTACTAAGACGCAGATTCGCCTTGTTCACGGCACCACTCATGTTGATGTCAATAATCTCTTTTGGTGAATGCATTTGCATTTTGTTGTTCTCCTTTCGTTCCTTCATTTACACTAGTTTACTATGGAAATATAGATAATTGCAATAAAAAACAAAAAATATCCAAATTTTAATCGGAAATTTATTATAAATTAATCTTGAATCTTCCTATTAAAAGGTGTATACTACATACGTTTGATTTCTGCCATTGTAAGGTGGATATCTGTAAAGAATAATAAAAAGTAGGACAGGGAGGATTTTCATCATGAGTGAAAACGCAAAGAAGTCTGGCGGCTGGCGTACTAATAAGTGGATTCGCGCGGCAATTCCAGCATTATTACTTCATTGTAGTATTGGTACAGTGTATTGTTGGTCAATCTTCAGTCAGGAGATTGCTGACTATATCGGATTTTCCAAGGGACAAACAGAGTGGGCATTTAGCTTTGCTATCTTTTTCTTAGGAATGTCAGCTGCATTCTTAGGTAATGTAGTGGAAAAGGATATACATAAGTCTTCGTTAATTGCTACGCTTTGTTTTGCAGGTGGTATGGCTGGTACAGGTTTCTTCATTTACTATGGTGGCAATAATCCTGGAAATGTATTGGCATTAATTGGTATCTATATCTGTTATGGTTTAATTATGGGTATCGGTTTAGGTACTGGTTATCTTTCACCAGTTAAGACATTAATGCTTTGGTTCTCAGATAGAAAAGGTCTTGCTACTGGTTTAGCAGTTGCTGGTTTTGGTGCTGCTAAGGCGATTGCAAGTCCAATTATGCAGTGGATGTTGGAAAATTTAGGTGAGGGCGGAATCTATAAGATGTTCTGGATTCTTGCAGGTGTATATTTCGTAATGATGTTTGTTGGACATTTATTACTTAAGAAGCCAGACGGATGGCATGAGCCTTCAGGCGAAGAGAAGAGCGCTAGTGCATGGTCTGTTATCAAGTCTAGACCAATTTCTAACTACATTGGTATTTGGTTAATGTTCTATATCAATATTACTTGTGGTTTGGCGTTGATTTCTCAGGAGAAAATGATTGTTAAGTGTATTGGTTTAGCAAGTGCAGTTGGTATTATTTCAACAGTTTCTGCTATATTCAATGCTGGTGGACGTTTGGGCTTCTCAGCTTGGGCAGATACTATGAAGGACAGAAATACAATTTACAAGTTAATCTTCATTCTTTCTATCGCGTTTACAGGAATTGTTATTTTAACAAATGGTATTCAGAATGGTGAAGGTAATACATTGTTGATAATTCTTGTGCTTTGCTTAATCTTTATTGTAAATGCAGGATATGGTGGAGGTTTCTCTAACGTTCCAACATTACTTTCTGACCACTATGGTATGAGCAATATCAGTGCAATTCATGGTATTACATTGTCAGCATGGGCATTTGCCGGACTTACAGGTAATCAGATGGCAAACTGGATTGTAAGTAACTTTGGTAAAACAATTGAAGTACATGGTGTTGAAGTGAACCCAAGTGGTTATCAGACTGTACTTTACGTTACGTTAGCACTTTATATTGTTTCCCTTATTATTTCTTTGGTAATGGTTAAACCAATGAAGAAGGATGAGGAAGCAGAAGCTTAATTGAATATGATGATACATAACCAGAGAGCTGTTGCGGAAGTGGCAGCTCTCTTTGTGTTATAGCAAACGAAATATTTGTAAAAATAGTGTTTTTATGGTATAGTATTTTAGTTGTAGTTTGCTTAAATGTATGAAACAACATTTTCTTTGTGGTATACATTTAAGCAAACCAGAAATTGTTGATTGGAGGAAAGTAAAATGGCAGAAATGACAAAGGTTGTATTAGACACAATGGGTGGAGATAACTCACCAGGAGAGCATGTGCTTGGTGCCATAAATGCGGTGAAAGAGAAAGAGGATTTGTTTGTATATATTACTGGTCCGGAGGAGCAGTTGAAAGAAGAACTTGCAAAGTATGAATATCCAACAGACCGTATTGAGATTGTGAATACAACGGAGGAGATTACCTGTCATGACCAGCCGGTGAATGCAATCCGTCAGAAGAAGGATTCTTCTATGGTAGTAGGTCTTAAGATGGTAAAAGAAGGCAAAGCAGATGGATTTGTATCCTCTGGTAACTCTGGTGCATTGTTAGTAGGTGGTCAGGTGTTAGTTGGTAAGATGAAAGGAATTGAGCGTGCACCTTTAGCACCTGTTGTTCCGACTATGAATGGCGTGAGTTTGTTAATTGACTGTGGTGCCAATGTCGATGCAAAACCAAGTAATTTGGTTCAGTTTGCTAGAATGGGTTCCATTTATATGGAGAATGTGATTGGTGTAAAGAATCCTCGTGTAGCAATTGTTAACATTGGTGCAGAGGAGGAAAAAGGTAATGCACTTGTGAAAGAGACGTTTCCGTTATTGAAGGAATGTAAAGATATTAACTTTATTGGAAGTATTGAGGCGAGAGATTTTCCGAATGGTGCAGCAGATGTTGTTGTAACAGAAGCATTTGTCGGTAATGTTATGTTAAAGCTTACGGAGGGTTTGGCAAAGGCCCTTGTAGGGAAAATCAAAGAAGGATTAACTGCAACACCGATATCTACCATTGGTGCTGCCTTAGTAAAACCGCAGCTGAAGCAGACGTTCAAATTCTTTGATACAACAGAGCATGGTGGTGCACCGCTTCTTGGTTTGAATGGTTTAGTGGTTAAGATTCATGGCAATGCTACCAACAAAGAGGTTAAGAACGCATTGTTCCAGGTGGAAACCTTTAAGAGTCAGGATATTAACGGAAAGATTAGAAAGCATTTGTTAGAGGAGCAGGAAGCATAACAGAGGGTTTTAGGAGAATAACGATGTTGAATTATGATGAAAAGGCGATTGAACAGAATATTCAATATGAGTTCAAAGATAAATCACTTTTGAAGCAGGCACTATCCCATAGTTCATTTATCAATGAGATGAAGAAAACAGGGATGGAGAGTTATGAGAGATTGGAATTTCTAGGTGATGCAGTTTTAGAATTGATTACCAGCGAGTTTCTATTTGAAAATTACAAGGAGTTGACAGAAGGACAGTTGACAAAGCTTCGAGCGTCTATTGTTTGTGAATTTACATTGTCTAGTGTTTCTGAGATGCTTTCCTTTGGTGCGTATGTATTACTTTCCAAAGGGGAAGAGTTAACTGGCGGACGTAATCGCAGTTCCATTCTTTGCGATTTATTTGAGTCAGTGTTAGGTGCTATTTATCTGGATGGTGGTATGGAACCGGCAAGAACCTATGTAAAGACATTTTTACTGACAGACATTGAGAACAAATCCTTATTCTATGACGCTAAAACCACTTTGCAGGAAATGGTTCAAAAGGACGGAAAAGGTGTTGTGACCTATGAGATTTTGGAGGAATCAGGGCCGGATCATAATAAGAAATTTGTGACAGAAGTTTTGGTAGATGGAGAAGCACTCGCCCAGGGCGAAGGTTCTTCTAAAAAGAATGCACAGCAGATGGCAGCGTATAAAGCCATTTTGTCATTGAGAGAACAGTGTTCTTGATTAGCAGAAACGGAGAGAATTTATGTATTTAAAAAGTATTGAGGTATATGGATTTAAATCCTTTGCCAATCGAATTGTATTTGAATTTAATAAAGGTATTACTGGTATTGTAGGTCCAAATGGTTCAGGAAAGAGTAATGTTGGTGATGCGGTACGTTGGGTGCTTGGTGAACAGAGTGCAAAACAACTTCGTGGTGCCAAGATGGAGGATGTTATCTTTGCAGGAACAGAGCTAAGAAAACCACATGGTTCTGCCTATGTTGCCATTACCTTGGATAACAGTGACCATTCTTTGCCAATTGACTACGAAGAGGTAACGGTTGCAAGACGTGTATATCGTTCTGGAGAAAGTGAGTATTTGATTAACGGAACAGTCAGCCGATTGAAGGATGTGCATGCATTGTTCTTTGATACTGGTATTGGTAAAGAGGGATATTCTATTATCGGTCAGGGACAGGTTGAGCGAATTTTGTCTGGTAAGCCAGATGAGCGACGTGAGTTGTTTGATGAAGCGGCAGGAATTGTGAAGTATAAGAAGAACAAGGCTGCCACAGAGAAGTCTTTGGCTGCAGAACGTGAGAATTTAAGCCGTGTCAACGACATTTTGTCTGAGTTAGAAAAACAGGTTGGACCTTTGGAAAAGCAATCAGAGGTAGCAAAGAAATACTTGCTTTACAAGGGTGAATTAAAGCGTTTTGATGTCAATGTATTCTTGCTTGAAAATGAGCGAATTGAGACTGTATTAAAAGAAAATGAAGAGAAATTACATATTGTTAATGATGATTGTGACCGCTTAAAGAAAGAGTTTGAAGATACCAAGAATGAATATGAGCGTATAGAGACTGTTTTGGAGCAGTGTAATCAATCGATTGATGAGAACCGTAATAAAATCCATGAATTAAAGCTTCAAAATGAGCGTAATGAGGGTGAAGTTAACGTATTAAACCAGCAGATTTCCAATGCAAAGTCTACGGATGTCCATATGAGTGAACAGATTGATCGTATCAATCAGTCATTGGCTGCCCAACAGAAAGAAAAGGTTGAATTTCAGGAGAAGAAAGCAATTCTGGATGAAAAGATGGATTCTGCAGATGACGTTGTAGAAGAGGCTAGAGAAGTCAGTGAAGGTATTGAAGAGGAAATTGCAAAATTAGAAGAAGAAATCGAAAAGAGCAAAGCAGATATCATTGAGTTTATGAATGATGACGCCAATCTAAAAGCAAAAGTTGGTCGTTATGATGCTATGCTTGAGAACATCAGCTATCGTAAAACACAGTTGAATCAGCGTTTCTTACAGTTCAAGTCCGATGAGATGAAAGACAAGGAAGAGTATGAGAAACACAACACCTCCCTTGCTGAAATCGAAAAGACAGTAGCTGAGATTTTATCCAACTTAGAAAAGGTTGATGCAGATCTTGATCAGAGTACCATTGCTACGAATGAGAATAAGACACGTTTGTTCAATGCAAATAATGAATACAGCAGTGTAAAGTCTAAGTTAGAAGCGCTTCGCAATATTACAGAGCGTTATGATGGATATGGTAACTCTATCAAACGTGTTATGGAACAAAAGGATAGTAATCCTGGTATTGTGGGTGTTGTTGCTGATATCATTCAGGTTAACAAGGAGTACGAGATTGCAGTGGAGACTGCCCTTGGTGGAAGCATTCAGAATGTCGTGACTGACAATGAGAATACAGCAAAGCGTTTGATTAACTTCTTAAAAAAGAATCGTTTTGGTAGAGCTACATTTTTGCCGCTTACCACAATTGGAGGGAAGTACAGTGAGTTTAGCAATAAAGATGCGTTGAATGAGCCAGGTGTGATTGGTCTTGCGAAGGATTTAGTTAAGGTACATGACAAATATGGTGCTGTAACGAATCATTTGTTGGGACGTATTCTTGTAGTGGATACCATTGATCATGCCATTGCAGTGAATAAGAAATACAACCAGAGCTTGCGTATTGTAACCAAGGAAGGTGAATTGTTGACACCAGGTGGTGCCATGACGGGTGGTGCCTTTAAAAATTCTTCTAATCTGTTAGGTCGTAAGCGTGAGTTGGATGAGCTTACAAAAGAACTAACAGAGATTAACAATGAGATTGCATTAGCTACAAAGGAAGAGACAGAGCTTCGTGCGCTTCGTGAAGCACTAAAAACTGCGAAAGAAGATTACAATTTACACTTACAAGAGTTGTATCTTGAAAAGAATACAGTTAGCATGAATATTGAGCAGGTTTCTAAGAATTTGGCAGAAACTGCCAATGCTTTTGCATCTGTGAATCGTGAGAATAAGGAACTGGAATCTCAGATCGAAGAGATTAACCAGAATAAGAATGAGTTATATGAAAACCACAAGCAGGCGGAACAGGCTAAGAAGGCGTTAGAAGAACGTATTGTAGCCTTGGAAAACCAGGTTGTGGAGAAAAAGGAAGAATTGAAGCTTGCCAATGAGAAGGTTTCCGAATTGATGATTGAATTTAACACCATCAAACAGCAGGATGACTTCCTCATTGAAAATCTTCGTCGTATTCGAACGGAAGAGAGCAAGTTAAAAGAAGAATTAGAACTTTATCGTTCCCAGATGTCTGATTCTGGTAAGGCGATTGAAGGTTTAGTTGCTAAGATTAACCAGTACAAATCTTTGATCGATGCCGATAAGAAGGAAATTATGACCTTGGAAGGTAAGCTTGCAAAAGACCTTACGGACAAGGAAGAATTAAATGCAAAGCATAAGGAATTCTTTACAAAACGTGAAAGATTAAATGAAGAGATTACCAAGCTTGATAAATCTGCATTTAAGCTGGCTGCTCAGGTAGAGAAGATTACAGAGCAGGCAGATGCCCTTAGCAAGTATATGTGGGAAGAATATGAACTTACATACCAATCTGCTGTGGAATTAAAGGATGCTACATTGAATGATCTTGACAGCTTGAAACGAGAAGTCACTGCAGTGAAGGCCAAGATTAAAGCATTAGGGGATGTCAATGTGAACGCGATTGAAGATTACAAGATTGTTTCAGAGCGTTATGAATTCTTAAAGGGACAGCATGATGATATCATCAAAGCAGAGACCAATCTGTTGCAGATTATTGCAGAACTGGATGCTGCTATGCGCACCCAGTTTGAACAGAAATTCAATGAAATTCAGGTAATGTTTGATAAGGTGTTCCGCGAGTTGTTTGGTGGTGGTAAAGCGACCTTAGAGCTTGTGGACAATGAGGATATCTTAGAAGCTGGAATTCGTATTATCGCGCAGCCACCAGGAAAGAAATTGCAGAATATGATGCAGTTATCTGGTGGTGAGAAGGCGTTGTCTGCGATTGCGTTGTTATTTGCAATTCAGAGCTTGAAGCCATCCCCGTTCTGTCTTTTAGATGAGATTGAGGCTGCATTAGATGATTCCAACGTTACAAGATATGCAAAATATCTCAATAAGCTTACAAAAGATACACAGTTTATTGTTATTACACATAGAAAGGGTACCATGGAAGCTGCAGATGTGTTATATGGTATTACCATGCAGGAGAAGGGTGTATCAACCCTAGTTTCTGTTAATCTCATTGAGAATGAGTTGGATGACTAGTGTGAAGCATAAAATTATCTATCAATATTAAGATGTTATAATAGTTCATCAATAGGAGTGAAGCGAATGTTTGATTTTTTTAAGAAAAAGAAAAATGTAGATGAGGTTGAAGAACAGGTTCGTGTTTCTGATGAAGACACAGTGGAAGAAACAAGTAGTAATGATAATTCTGATATGGCTGATGTAACACTAGAATTAGATGATTTGGTAGATTCTGGGACAGAGATGGAAGAGCCTACTGAAGAGCAAGAGGAAATGCTTCAGGACAAACCAACCAAGAAAAAAGGTCTCTTTGGTCGCTTGTTTGCGGGACTATCAAAGACGAGAGATAGCATTAATGAGAGCTTTAACCAGCTTTTTAGCGGTTTTTCATCCATTGATGATGATTTTTACGATGAACTAGAAGAAACACTCATTATGGCCGATTTAGGACTGGATACTACGGAACGCATTATTGATGAATTGAAAGTGCTGGTTAAGAAAAATCACATCAAAGAGGTGGAAGCTTGTAGAGAATTGGTTATCAATATCATTAAGGAACAGATGCTAGTAGACGATACAGCCTATGATTTCGAGGATAAGAAGACGGTTATGTTGATTATTGGTGTCAATGGCGTAGGAAAGACGACATCCATTGGTAAACTGGCTGCACAGTATAAGGGGCGTGGAAAACGCGTTATGATGTGCGCAGCAGACACATTCCGAGCAGCAGCTATTGATCAGTTAAAGACTTGGGCAAATCGTGCTGGTGTGGAGATTATTGCACAAAGTGAAGGTTCAGATCCAGGTGCAGTAACCTTTGACGCTGTAAAAGCCGCAGCAGCTAGAGATGTTGATATTCTTTTGGTGGATACAGCAGGACGTCTTCATAACAAAAAAAATCTCATGGATGAGCTTGCCAAGATGAAGAAGATTATTGAGAGAGAATATGGCGATGCACATTTGGAAACACTGATTGTATTAGATGGTTCTACTGGACAAAATGCTTTGGAACAGGCTAGACAATTCAGTACAGTTACAGAAATTAATGGTATCATTTTGACAAAATTAGATGGAACTGCTAAGGGTGGTATTGCTATTGCAATTCAGTCTGAATTAAATGTTCCTGTGAAATATATTGGTGTTGGTGAGCAGATTGATGATTTACAGAAGTTTAATCCGGAAACCTATGTCAATGCATTGTTTGCAGACATGGATACTAGAAGTGATATCGAGATTTTGATTCCAGAGGATGAGGAATAAAATTCCGACAGTAATTTAGGAGGAAGAAGTAAATGTTAACATTAGAAAAGTTTGAAGAAGCATATAATGCAGTCCAAAAAGTTGTAAATCAGACAAAGCTGATTTATAGTGATTTCTTCAGTGCGCAAAGTGGGAACAAGGTATATTTGAAACCCGAGAATTTACAGGTAACTGGTGCATATAAGATTCGTGGTGCATATTATAAGATTTCTACTTTGACAGATGAAGAGAGAAGTAAAGGCTTGATTACAGCTTCGGCTGGTAACCATGCGCAGGGTGTAGCGTTTGCTGCAAAGGCTTATGGTGTAAAGGCAACTATTGTTATGCCTACTACAACACCTTTAATTAAGGTGAATCGTACCAAGTCATATGGTGCTGACGTAATTCTTTATGGAGATGTATATGATGAGTCTTGTCAATATGCATTAGAGCTTGCAGAGGATAAAGGGTTAACATTTATTCATCCATTTGATGATTTAGATGTTGCGTGTGGACAGGGGTCTATCGCGATGGAGATTATAAAAGAGCTTCCAACTGTTGATTATATCTTAGTTCCAATTGGTGGTGGTGGTCTTGTTACAGGTGTTTCCACCTTGGCAAAGATGTTGAATCCAAACATCAAAGTGATTGGTGTAGAGCCAGCTGGTGCGGCGTGTATGAAAGAGTCCCTAAAAAATGGCAAGATAACTACGTTGCCTGTGGTAGATACTATTGCTGATGGTACAGCTGTGAAAACGCCTGGTAGCAATATTTTCTCATATATCAAAGAAAATGTAGATGAGATTATTACTGTAGAAGATAGTGAGTTGATTGTTGCATTCCTTGATATGTTGGAAAATCATAAAATGCTTGTAGAAAATTCTGGTTTACTTACAGCTGCTGCAGTTAAGAAATTGCCATTTAAGGATAAGAAAGTGGTTAGCATTTTAAGTGGTGGTAACATGGATGTGATTACCTTTGCTTCAGTTGTTCAGCATGGTTTGATTGCAAGAAGCAGAATCTTTACAGTTTCTGTATTACTTCCAGATAAACCAGGTGAGCTGATGAATGTGAGTTCTATTATTGCAGAGTTACAAGGTAACATTATCAAGCTGGATCATAACCAGTTTGTTAACTTGAACCGTAATGCAGCAGTAGAGTTGATTATTACCATGGAAGCATTTGGACCAGAACATAAGGATCAAATTCTTCATGTGTTGGCTGAGAAGGGCTATCGTCCGATAGAGAAGAATCCAAAGAGTATTTACTAATAAAGATAATGCTTATTTGAATTGTTATAGCTTTGTAAATTATTATAAATAAGCTTCTTTGAGGGAGAAAATGAAATGTTTGCAATGGATAAAGATTTTAAAGATTGGTTAAATAGAAATCGCTATGGTACTTATAAAGGAGTGAAAATCACACCAGAGACAGAGATGGTTGCCTACACATATGTTTTCAGTATTATTGTAATGACCTTCCGTAGGAGTACTCGTTATTATTTTAAAGAAGCAGAAAGAGGAAAGGCTTTAGCTGCAAAAATATTATGTATTCTATGCAATTTATTAGTTGGCTGGTGGGGAATTCCTTGGGGACCGATTTGGACCATTAAGGAGACTTTTTGTAATTTGATTAATAGTAATACTGTTATGTGGGGAAAGTTTGCTGGAAAACCTGTAGAGGTTTCAGAATATGAGTTTGAGCAACAGCAGTCACAAACACAAGAAGAAATTTTCAAAGAACAACCAAAGAAAAAAATTGCTATTAAAGATTTGTTTATCTATATTTTAATTGGTTTGGGGATTGCGGTTGCACTCTTTATTGCAGATATGAATGGAATGTTATAAGAAAAAGAGAATGAAAGAGGAGAGTATCATATTATGAGAGTTCAAGAGCACACATTTAATGATATTGGAGTTGCAGTAGATGTTGGTTCTACTACAATTGGTGTCTGTTGTGTTGATTTATCTCATCAGATGGAGATACTCTCTTTTTCTTTTACTAACCCACAGTATATATATGGAGCAGATGTGATTTCAAGAATCAAACATTCTCTAGAAGATAAGCAAACGCTATATAAAATGAATGGGATGTTGAGGGAAAAGTTGCATGAAAAACTCCAAGAACAATTGAAGGAAAAGTATGAGTATATTTCACGAATTGTTTACAGTGGTAATACAACCATGCTTTATATTTTAAGAGAATTGTCGCTGGATGGTTTAGCCGAGGCACCATTTAAAGCTGAGCATCTTGATTATGAAGAGAAAAATGTTGTGTGTATGAACGGAAATCATGTGAAAGAAATATTTCTTCCGGCTTTTTCTGCATTTGTTGGGGCGGATATTCTTTCTGGTGCAATCTATTTAGAAATAGGGAATCATCAATCTTACGAATTGCTTGTAGATTTAGGAACGAATGGAGAATTGTTATTGTTAAACAAGAAACAAGGCTTTGCGACCTCTACTGCCTGTGGACCTGTATTTGACCATGTGCTAAGTGGAGCAAGATATGGAAGTGAATCTATGAAAATTATTGCCAATTGTGTGAAAAGAGGCTTGATTGACAAGACTGGTAAAATGGTGGATGCTTTATTTGATAAGGGGATTGTGATTGATAAGAATTTCGTAGTTAAGCAAGAGCATATAAGAAATTTTCAGTTGGCAAAGGGTGCAATTTATGCCGGAATCCAGTGTTTACTCAACCGAGCAGGAATTACAGCGAATGAGGTTTCTAAGGTCTATATAAGTGGTGGATTTGGTTTCTATATGAATTCCAAGGATGCATTTACACTAAAAATGTTGCCGAAAGAATTTACAGATAAAATAGTAATATCTGGGAATACTTCGTTAGAGGGTGCAAAAGATGTTTTACTTGCGAATGATGAAAACAGGGTATATTTGTTGCAAGAATACGATAATATCCGAAATCGAACAGAAAGCTTTGAATTAGCGAACAGTGCAAGTTTTCAGGAAATATATATAAATTCTTTAGATTTTATCTAGCAATACAATGATAATTAGTGTTGCATTAGGCAACTACTTTTTTTGATTTGTGGAGGATGATGGATGAACATACCGAGACAGTTTTATGCAATGAATTACATATCGAGATTGTTTTCAAACTTTCAGGATGGAGAAGTGATGGATTCTCCAAAACTTTGCTTTCATGAAATACATGACATTACTGAGATTTCTTTGCCCATGAAAGAATCCTATGAGTTAGGAGTGTCTGCGTCAGAGCTTTCCAAGATGTTTCGTAAACTGGTTACAACACGTTCTTGTCAATTGGATGGTTTGGCTATTGCAAGAGCTGAAAATGTTATTTGCTCCGGTTATCAACCGCCATATTGCAAGGAGAATCCCCACATTACAAATTCCACCTGTAAAACCATTACAGCTATTGCAGTAATGTTTGCAGTGTCAGAGGGTTTGTTAGGCCTTGATGATACGGTGTTATCCTTCTTTCCAGAATATGAAACCTTGTTGACATCAAAGCATGTAAAGGAAATGACAGTGGAGCATTTACTTACGATGACATCAGGTAGCAAATGTACAGAAGTTGCAGCAATGGTTGAAGATGACTGGGTGAAAGCATTTCTTCTTACAGATTGTCAGTATCAACCAGGTACACAGTTCGTTTATAACAGCATGAACACATATATGTTATCAGCAATTCTTTGTAAAATTACAGAAAATAGTTTGCTGGAATATTTGAGACCGCGTTTGTTTGAGCCATTGGGAATTAACCATGTTACCTGGGAACTTTGTCCGAAAGGCATAGAACGTGGTGGTTGGGGGATGCATTTATCCTTGGATGGAATGTTAAAGATTGGCTTGTTTTTGGCTAATGATGGTAAGTTTCAGGGTAAGCAGTTGATTGATGCTTCGTATATCCAGAAAATGAAAAATGTAAAAGTAGAGCAGGATACAGATAGCTTATCAACAGGATATGGTTATCAACTATGGCATTTACCGAATGGCTTGTATATGTTAAGTGGAATGTATGGACAGCATGTTATCATTGATGATGCACATAAGTTGGTTGTTGCAACCAATGCACACAATGATAAGATGTTTCCTGATTCACAATTCACAAGAATCATTCTTGATTGTATGAAGAATGAGAATTTATATCAATGTGATGTGAAACGAAAAGAAAAGTTGTTATATAAGAAATTTGTAAAGGAATTTCAAGCGTTTTGTAATGGTTGGAATCTGCCAAAGGAAACGAAAGAATTACCTTATGCATTGTATTGTAAAAATCAAGAAAAACAGATAGCAAATAAGAGTGCAAAAGTTCGAGAAATCTGTTCTGTATTCGATGGAAAGTATCTGCATGTTGAACAGTCTACATTTAAGCTGTTTCCATATATGATGCGAGGTATGTATCTAGTTCCTCCATTTGCGGTGACAGATATTGCATTTAAGATTTCTGAAGAGACAATTAAAATGTGCTTTGTAAAGGAACATAGCAAGAAAGATAGAAAGGATTCCATTACGGAACCAGAGAAGTTAATCATAAAAGCTGGTTATGCAAGATATTACGATCAAAAGATTACCATTGGTCCGAACACGATTCATCTTGCTGCAAAAGTTTTTCTGTCAACAGATGAAGATGGTAACGATGTGTTGCAGTTAGATATGGTATTTCCTGCTGCTGGTTTTAGTAGAAAAATCAAGTTTTTCTTGTTGGAGGATAGGATATCTATTGAGTGTATGGAATATCCGGATATGAAAGCCATTGTGGAACAGGTAATGTATGGGGAAACAACCCTTGCTGGTAATAATATTGATTTGACTGGGAAACTACCAGAAGGGTTACGTGTGTTCATGGAATACAAGGTGGAACCGAGAGTAAATGGTGTTTGGAATTCCATGTTGAAACTCGATTGATATATGTGGTATACTAAGGAAGTTTACGAGATACAATATGTGAAACGTACAAAGGAATGAAAGGTAGAGCCGCACAAAAAGATAAAACGGCATGATAGATATATGAGACTTTGCAGCTTATACAGTGGTAGTAGTGGTAATTGCATATATGTCGGTTCTGATCACACGCATATACTAATTGATGTTGGTGTGAGTATGAAAAAAGTGGTTGCAGCACTGCAGGAAATTGATGTAAAACCAGAAGAATTGGATGCAATTTTGATTACCCATGAACATTCTGATCATATTGGTGGGTTAGGTGTATTTCTTCGCAAATACGGTATTCCGGTATATAGCACCAGCAAGACACTTGAAGCTGTAAGTCAGTACAAAAATCTTGGAAAGGTGGACATGGGATTATTCCATGGTGTGGAACCAGAACAATCCTTTGTGTTGAATGATCTATATATTAAACCAATTAGTACATGGCACGATGCTGCTGACCCCGTATGTTATACAATATCTGATGATAACAAGAAGATATCTATAGCAACAGATCTCGGGGATTATGATGAGCATATTGTGAATGAATTGTCTGGGGCAGATGCAATGTTGATTGAAGCAAATCATGATGTCCGCATGTTGGAGGTCGGGCCTTATCCGTATCCTTTAAAACAACGTATTTTGGGGAAAAGAGGACATTTATCCAATGAGCGAGGCGGACAGCTTGTCAGAGAATTACTCAATGACCATATTAAGGGTATTTATCTTGGACACCTGAGTAAAGAGAACAATTATCCTGAACTGGCATATGAGGCGGTGAAAGCAGAATTGTTTGGAAATCCTTATAGCAATGATGTTAGGGATTTTAATATTATGGTTGCCAATAGAGATCAATGTTCTAAGGTAATAGAATGTTAGAACTACTCAATAATTGTAATAAACAATATATTTTTATATAAGAAGGAGATTTTCATTATGAAGAAAACAGTCATTTCAGTAGTAGGTAAGGACAAAGTAGGTATTATTTTTCAGGTGTGTAAGTATCTTGCAGGAAACCAGATTAATATTTTAGATATTGCGCAGACCATTGTTCAGGAATGGTTTAACATGATTATGATTGTAAATATTGAGAATTCTAACAAGGATTTCGCAACAATTGCATCTGAATTAAAGCAGATTGGTGATGAAATTGATGTGAATATTACATTACAACAGGAAGAAATCTTTGATATGATGCACAGATTATAAGCTTTTGGAGGATACATATTATGATTAATATTAATGAGGTTATGGAAACCAATGCGATGATACGTGAAGAAAATTTGGATGTGCGTACCATCACAATGGGTATTTCTTTGTTAGATTGTATTACAGATGATTTGAAGACAACCTGTGACAAGGTGTACGAGAAGATTACCACATCTGCCAAAGACTTGGTTAAAGTTGGTAAAGAGTTAGAAATGGAATTCGGTATTCCAATTGTTAACAAAAGAATCTCTTTGACACCAATTGCAATGGTTGGTAGTGCTTGCTGTAAGTCTAGCAGTGATTATGTTGAAATCGCTAAGACTTTGGATGAGGCTGCAAAGACTGTTGGTGTGAATTTTATCGGTGGTTATTCTGCTCTGGTTTCAAAGGGGATGACACCATATGATGAGATGTTAATTCGTTCCATTCCAGAAGCATTAAATGTTACCCAATATGTATGTAGTAGTGTAAATGTTGGCTCTACAAAGACAGGTATTAACATGGATGCTGTAAAATTAATTGGTGAAATTGTGAAAGAAAGTGCTGAGCTTACTGCGGATAGAGATTGTATTGGACCTGCTAAGTTTGTAGTATTTTGTAATGCTCCAGATGATAATCCGTTTATGGCTGGTGCTTTTCATGGTGTAACAGAAGCAGACCGTATTATTAATGTTGGTGTTTCTGGTCCTGGTGTTGTAAAGAGAGCATTAGAATCAGTTCGTGGTGAGAATTTTGAAATTTTATGTGAGACAATCAAGAAGACAGCATTCAAAGTGACTCGTGTAGGTCAGCTTGTGGCAAAGGAAGCTTCTAAGAGACTTGGGGTACCATTTGGTATCATCGATTTGTCATTAGCGCCAACTCCAGCAGTGGGTGATAGTGTTGGTGAGATTTTAGAAGAGATTGGTTTGGAGTATGCAGGTGCCCCAGGTACAACTGCAGCCCTTGCATTGTTAAATGATCAGGTAAAGAAAGGTGGCGTTATGGCATCTTCTTATGTAGGAGGTCTTAGTGGTGCATTTATTCCTGTTTCTGAGGACCAAAGAATGATTGATGCTGCTAGTTGTGGTGCATTAACATTGGAAAAACTCGAGGCTATGACTTGTGTTTGTTCGGTAGGACTTGATATGATTGCGATTCCGGGCGACACGAAAGCTACGACTATTTCGGGTATTATTGCTGATGAGATGGCAATTGGTATGGTAAATCAGAAAACAACAGCTGTTCGTATTATTCCTGCAGTGGGTAAAAAAGCTGGAGAGATTTTGAATTTTGGTGGATTGCTAGGTTATGCGCCAATTATGAAAGTGAATGAATATAGCTGTGATGCATTTATTAACCGTGGTGGTAGAATTCCTGCACCAATTCATAGCTTTAAGAATTAAATATAACAAAATAGAGACGTTCTATGTGGTTTTGGTTATGATATATTAATAGACACGTGTTCATTTTCTGTTAAGAAATAATTAAGATGTATTCTTTTGATAAAAGTGCTATATTGCATGTAGAGAAGATGTAAGTGGGGAATACATTTGAAGGAGGATGTTTCTATGTTGATATCGAATGTACCTTTAATGATTGCGTTGTTTATTATTGTTGTATCTCTATTTGTGTTTTTATTTAAGTCCGTTAGTAAGGATGCAAGAGAAGAACGTGAGTATTATGAATCTTTGTCAGAACGAGAGAAGCGAGAGTATGCTGTTAGATATAACAAAGTACAACAGGCAAAGCATCGTTCTGTGTCTGCTAATCGTATTTCAGGAAGCAGAAACTTTTTATAGAATTTGATTTGCTAGGAAGACCTATGATCTATATGATGATAGGTCTTTTTTTATTATATATGTTTTCGGTAGTCTACTTGATTGTTTGGATACATATAATGTAACAGATCTAAGTTTCATTTGGAAATGTTTTGAACGGGATAAGCAATGGAAGGAGTGATAATTTGAATGAAATGTATGCAGAGGTGAGGGAACATTTGCGACAACAGCATGCTACCAATACACAGGAAATTTACGGAAAAAAGGTAGACAATTTCAATAAATATCGGTATTATGGGAATGATGCATGGGAAAAACAGACAAGCAATTCAATTTTTTCGATGAAAACAAAAGCATGTTTCTTTTTTATATGTGTGATGCTATTTTCCTTTTACATTTATGGAGGACAGGATGTAGAAAAGGGGGCCAATATGGCATGGAATGAAATGAAAGAGCGGATTACACAATTAGAAAAAGAAGAACCGGCTGTGAAACAGGCAATGAGTTATGTTCGCAAAGCCTATGATGAAGTAGAAGATTTTACAAAAACATATATGAATGTAGGAGAATAATAATGACAAAATTAGCACTATCAGATGAGATTTTGATGGAAATTGAAAAACCAGCAAGATATATTGGTAACGAAGTAAATATGGTAAAGAAGGATCCTACATCTGTGGATATCCGTTTCTGTATGTGTTTCCCAGATGTGTATGAAATTGGCATGAGCCATCTTGGGATTCAGATTCTATATGATATGTTTAACAAAAGAGAGGACACCTACTGTGAGCGTGTCTATTCCCCGTGGCCGGATCTGGATAAGATTATGAGAGAAAAGCAGATTCCGTTATTTTCTTTGGAAACCCAGACACCGATTAAGGAATTTGATTTTTTGGGTATTACATTACAGTATGAGATGTGCTACACCAATATATTGCAGATTTTAGATTTGTCTAATATTCCGATTTGGTCAAAGGATCGTACACTAGAAGATCCAATTGTATTTGGTGGTGGACCATGTAGTTACAACCCAGAGCCGATTGCAGAGTTCTTTGATGTATTCTACATTGGAGAGGGTGAAACTCGTTATGGTGATGTGTTTGAATTATACAAGCAGATGAAGAAGGCTGGTTCTACAAGAGAAGAGATTTTGCATGCTATTGCAAAGATTCCAGGCATGTATGTTCCTTCTATGTATGAGGTGGCCTATAATAAAGATGGAACCATTGCATCCTTTGAACCAAAGTATGAGGATGTTCCTAGAACAATTACGAAAGAAATTGTGTTGGATTTTGATTCCGCACCATATCCGGAAAAACCGTTAGTTCCACACATGAAGGTAACCCAGGACAGAGTGACATTAGAAATTATGCGCGGATGTATTCGAGGTTGTCGTTTTTGTCAAGCTGGTATGATATATCGTCCAACTAGACAGAAGGATGTAGAACTGTTGAAAAAATATGCTCGTGAAATGATTGCAAATACAGGACATGAGGAGATTTCTTTAAGTTCCTTAAGCTCATCTGATTATGAATGTTTGAAGGAATTTACTTATTTTTTGATTGATGAAATCAGTAACAATGATGTGAATATCTCGTTGCCGTCATTGCGTATTGATGCATTTTCATTAGATGTGATGAAGAAAGTACAAGATGTTAAAAAGAGTTCTCTGACTTTTGCACCAGAGGCAGGAACACAGCGTCTTCGTGATATTATCAATAAAGGCTTAACAGAGGAAGTAATCCTAAATGGTGCCATGCAGGCATTTCAAGGTGGCTGGAACAAAGTGAAATTCTACTTTATGTTAGGGTTACCATTTGAGACAATGGAGGATGCAGAAGGAATTCCAAAGCTTTGTCAGACGGTGGCAGAGGCTTATTACAGTATTCCGAAGGAGGAAAGAAATGGAAAGGTTGCCATTACAGCATCAGCTTCGTTCTTTGTTCCGAAACCGTTTACTCCATTTCAGTGGGCACCGATGTTGGATCCTCAGACCTATAGAGACAGAGCACATCATGTGAAAGATACATTTAGAGAACAGACAAATGCAAAATCTATGAAGTTTACCTATCATGAAACAGATGTTTCTGCACTGGAAGGTGTACTGGCAAGAGGAGATAGAAAACTGAATCAGGTAATCCTTGATGTGTATCAAAGTGGAGCAATTTTTGATGCATGGACAGAGTGGTTTGACAACGAAAAATGGATGGTAGCATTTGAGAAGAATCAAATTGATATGAATTTTTATACTACAAGGGAACGAGAGGTTACAGAAATTTTACCTTGGGATTTTATTGATGTTGGTGTGACCAAACAGTTCTTAGTAGAAGAATGGAACCGTGCAAAGGCTGGAGTGGTAACTCCAAATTGTCGTGAAAAATGTTCTGGCTGTGGCGCAGCAAAGTTTGGAGGAGGTGTCTGCTTTGAAGGTAAGAATTAAATATACAAAATCAGGCACAATGAAGTACATCGGACATCTGGATGTGATGCGCTATTTTCAAAAAGCGACCAAGCGTGCAGGTCTTGATATTGCTTACTCACAGGGCTTTAGTCCTCATCAGTTGATGTCCTTTGCAGCACCATTGGCGCTAGGCGTTACCAGTGAGGGTGAATATTTTGATGCAGAATTCAATTCCCTTGTGTCTTCCGATGAATTTGTGAGACGTTACAATGAACAGATGGTGGAAGGAATGGCTGTCAATGATGTGATTTTGCTTCCGGATAAGGCAAAGAATTCCATGTCTATTGTTGCAGGTTCTGATTATTATGTGACAATTTTGGATAAAGATGAAGAAATGAATAACAGCAGTTCAAATTGTGATTCGGATGATAGTAATCGAATTTCTTCTGAAGAGCGTAAAACAAGGCTGTTGGCAGCAGTTCCACATTTATTAGAGAAAGAAACGATAGAGGTTCTTCGCAAGACAAAGAAGAATGAGAAGATTGAGGATATCAAACCAGGTATTTTCAAGGTGTCTGTCGAGGGTGACAAAATATATATGTTCCTTGCAACTGGTAGTGAGTATAATTTGAAGCCGGAATCGGTTGTGGAAGCACTTTGCAAAGAAACAGGCGTGGAGTACAACAAATTTGATTATCAGGTTCATCGCATTGAAACCTATATGAAAAATGAAGCTGGTGAACTGGTTTCCTTGTTGGAAAGTGGGACAAGGATTGAATAAATGTTGAATAGAATTTAGTGGAATTCTATTTCCGTTTCAAGGGATAAATTATATGAAAAAGCAAAAGAGATTTACAATTAAAAAATATTTGCTTACAACATTTTTTATAGGGATATTGTTAGTGAATGTATATCCGGTTCATGCAAAATCTTCTTCAAATATGAATCTATCGCTGACAGGGAAACGTGCAGTGATTATGGATATGGATTCTGGAAAGATACTATACAAAAAGAATGCCAATGTTCGATGTCACAATGCCAGTACCACGAAGTTAGCAACTGCAATTGTTGCGGTGGAACGGAATAAGTCTTTGAAAAAGAAAATTAGAATATCTGGTAATGCAAGTGGTGTTGGTAGTAGTTCTGATACAGTGAAACTTGGGATGCGTACAGGTGATTCCTATTATCTCAAGGATTTGTTGCATGCGATGCTTCTAAAGTCAGCGAATGACACTTCGGTTGCTATTGCAGAAGGAACCAGTGGTAGTGAAGCCCGTTTTATGAAGCAGGTCAATAAAAAAATGAAAAAGATTGGTTGCAAGAACACGGTGTTTGGTACTTCAAATGGTCTGCGCTCTAGCAATCCTCATTACACAACAGCAAGGGATTTGGCATTGATTATGCGCTATGCTTACCAGAATGATACGCTTCGGAATATTATGAAAAAGAAGAGTTATTCTTTTAAAAGTCTTGGTGGAAGAAATCATACTGTTTCTAATACCAATGCGTTATTAAATAGCAAGGATTATTATTGTGTCGGTAAGACTGGCAATGGATGGACGGCACAGTATTGCTTTACAGGTGTGTATACTTATAAAGGACATTCTTATGTAATTGTGACTCTTGGCAATGCGACAGATGGAGGCAAATGGAGTGATGCAAAGAAAATGATGGCAGCCTGCAAGAAGCATGCCAAAGAAGTACAGAAGAGTCTCGCTTTGAATAAAAAGACAGCAGAGATTCAGGTTGGTTCTTCTATAAAACTTAAAGTGCGCAAGGTAAAGGCAGATGTTAAGTGGAGCAGCAAGAATGAAAATATTGCTACAGTAGACGAGAATGGTAATGTAACTGGTAAAAAAACAGGTACTGCAACCATTTGTGCGAAAGTGTATGGTAAGACGTTGAAGTGTAAAGTGAAAGTGGTGGAGAAAAATGACACAGGCGATAATTACACAACTGAATAATCAGCGCTTTCTTCTTATCTATGAAGAGAATGAATTGGTAGAATGTCATCCATTACAGGAAAAACAATCTTTGCAGATTGGGAATATCTACATTGGCAGAGTAGAAAAGGTTGTAAAAAATATCCAGTCAGCATTTGTTCGGTTAGATGCAGAGCATGTGGGATATCTTCCTTTGAATGACAAACCAGCGTTTGTTTTGAATCGTAAGCTTCCAAAGGGACTTCCGTCTATTGCGGAAGGGGACAGGATTTTAGTTCAGGTGGAGCAGGAACCACAGAAGATGAAACAGGCAAAAGTGACTGGTAACATATGTCTTAGCGGTAACTACATTGCGTTGGATTTATCAGGTGGTCATATAGGCGTTTCTAAGAAGATTAAGAATGTAGAACGTGTAGAAGAGTTGAAAAATATGATTCTAGATAGTAGGGATACGTCAGAATCAAAGTATTCTTATGGCTGTGTGTTACGAACTGCTTGCGAAAATGCCTCAAATGAGGCAATATTAAGCGAATACAGACATTTTTGTGCTGAGATGGATGAAATACTCCATATAGCAGAATATGAACGAAATACGGGCTGTATCAAAGCTGGTAAGTCTGAATATCTTGCGTTACTCAGTGATTATGGTATGGACCGAATTGATGAAATTAAGACAGATTTGGTGGATGTGTATGATGAGCTGAAAAATAGTTTGCGTGATAGTTCAAATTTGCAGGAAATGTATCCGAATTTTGTTTTCTATGAAGATGCGGATTATCCGTTATACAAGTTATTGAGTTTAGAAACAGAAATCAAGAAATTACTGAGCAAGAAAGTTTGGTTGAAGTCTGGTGGGTTTTTAGTGATTGAGCCGACAGAAGCGATGGTGGTTATTGATGTCAACACTGGAAAGTCCATTGGAAAAAAGGATAAGGAAAAACATATACTGAAGATGAACTTAGAAGCAGCAGAAGAGATTGCCAAACAGTTACGTCTTCGTAATCTATCTGGAATTATTATGGTGGATTTCATCAATATGAGCAAGGATGAGGACAAACAACAGGTGGTGAAATGCTTAGAGAAGGGATTAAAGAGAGACAAGATTCCTGGATACTTTGTAGAGATTACCAAACTTGATGTGTTTGAACTAACTAGGAAAAAAGTACGAAGACCATTACATGAAATTATTATTTTGAACGATTAATATAACTTTGTGAAATACTTTGATTTTATTTGAAAAATCTAGAAATATTAGGAAAATAATCATTGACAATCATATTTATAAATGCTATATTAATCAAGTGTGCCGCACAAGGAGGTCGAAGTGTGTCCATTTGACACCACCGTACTTGGCGAGTAATGATAATAGGAGGTAACCGTATGTACGCAATTATTGCAACAGGTGGTAAGCAGTACAAGGTAGCTGAAGGTGATATCATTAAAGTAGAGAAGCTTAATGCAGAAGCTGGTTCAGAAGTAAAATTTGATGTTATTGCTATTAACAACGACAAAGACATGTTATGTGGCGATGCAGTTGCGAACTCAAGCGTTACAGCTAACGTAATTGAGAACGGCAAGGGCAAGAAGGTTGTTGTTTACAAGTATAAGAGAAAAACCGGCTATCACAAGAAGAATGGTCATAGACAGCCATTTACTAAGGTTGAGATCAAAGCAATCAACGCTTAATTGGAACTATGATTACTGTAACTGTTTTTAACAAACAAGAAAAGATAGTTGGTGTCCAGTTAGAAGGACATGCCGAATTCGGCAAAAAGGGAAGAGATATTGTATGTAGTGCGGTATCGATATTGTACATTAATTTGGTGAATTCCCTGGAAAGCTTTACAGATGATGAGAAAGAATTGAATGGTTCGACCAAGATTAATTTCCAGAATGTCATCCTGAAGCGTTTGCCAAGCGAGAGAGCGGAATTGTTGTTCCAATCATTTATGCTTGGTATCACTACAATTGAACAAAAGTATGGTAAGAAGTACATTGTAATTATGAATCAGGAGGTGTAAAACATGTTTAAGCTTAACCTTCAGTTATTCGCTCATAAAAAAGGTATGGGTTCTACAAAGAACGGTAGAGACTCAGAATCTAAGAGACTTGGTGCGAAGAGAGCAGATGGTCAGTTCGTTAAGGCTGGTAATATTTTATACAGACAGCGTGGAACAAGAATCCATCCAGGTACTAACGTAGGTAGAGGTAAAGATGATACTTTATTTGCATTAGTTGATGGTGTTGTTCGCTACGAGAGAAAGGGAAGAGATAAGAAGCAGGTTTCTATCTATCCAGTTTCTGTTAACGAATAAGATACATGTAATTTGAGGCTGGAGTTTTGCTCCAGCCTTTATTAGTATAATAAGGTTTAAGAGTTGTGGTTAACCTATGAAAGAGATGCATTGTTATATAGTTTATTCATTCGATTAACAACAGCTCTTAGAGTTTATTGGTGTATAAGTTAGAGAGGTGAATCAAATGTTTGCAGATAGAGCGAAAATTTTCATTCGTGCAGGTAAAGGTGGCGATGGTCATGTCAGCTTCCGCCGTGAATTGTATGTGCCAGCTGGTGGTCCGGATGGCGGTGACGGTGGAAAGGGTGGCGATGTTATCTTTGTGGTGGATGAAGGTCTGAATACATTAAATGATTTTCGCCATGTACGCAAATATTGTGCGCAGGATGGCGAAGAAGGTAAAAAGAAAAAACAGCATGGTGCAAATGGTGCAGATATTATCTGTAAAGTACCACCAGGAACAGTCATCAAGGATTTTGAAACAGGTCAAGTGATTATGGATATGTCTAATAAGACAGAACCAGTTGTGATATTGACTGGCGGTAAGGGTGGCAATGGTAACATGCATTATGCCACATCTACTATGCAGGCACCAAAGTATGCGCAACCAGGAGAACCAGCTAAGGAAATGTATGTAACTCTTGAATTAAAGGTGATTGCGGACGTTGGATTGGTAGGGTTTCCAAATGTTGGTAAGTCCACGTTTTTATCCAGAGTCACCAATGCAAAACCAAAGATTGCCAATTATCATTTTACGACGTTGAATCCAAATCTTGGCGTGGTTAATATTGATGATACAGGGGCGGGATTTGTAATTGCTGATATTCCAGGAATTATTGAAGGTGCCAGTGAGGGTGTTGGTCTTGGTCTTCAATTCTTACGCCATATTGAAAGAACCAAGGTTTTGTTACACATTGTGGATGGAGCTTCTGTGGAAGGCAGAGATCCAATCAATGATGTGTATGCCATTATGGAAGAACTTAAGAAATATAATGTCGAGATTTCTGAGCGTCCAATGGTGATTGCAGCCAATAAGATGGATGCCATGAATGAGATGGAAAGAGAGACGGTTATCGAACTGATGAAAGAGGAATTTGAGCCCCAGGGAATCAAGATTTTTCCGATTTCAGCGGTATCAGGTGAGGGTGTCAAAGAACTTCTTTGGCATGTGCATGAGCTTGTGAAACAGGCTCCAGATGAAATTGTGGAGTTTGAGCCTGAATTTGTTCCAACCTTTAATTTTGATGATGAGCCATTTACAGTAGAAGTGGATGATGAGGATCCGCATTTATTCTATGTGGAAGGACCAAAGATTGAGAAAATGCTTGGTTATACCAACTTAGAATCAGAGAAGGGATTTGATTTCTTCCAAAAATTCCTGAAGGAAAATGGAATTATCGATGAGCTGAAGGCGAAGGGAATTCAAGAAGGCGATACGGTTCGCATGATTTATTTTGAATTTGAGTACTACGATTAGTATATCTTTATAGAAAAGAGGAGATATTGAGAGATGACAAGCAAACAGAGAGCTTATTTAAAAGGTTTAGCAATGACGATGGACCCTATATTAAATGTTGGAAAATCCAGCGTGACCCCAGAGCTTGTGGCTTCCGTGGATGAAGCAATTGAAAAGCGTGAGTTGATTAAAATTGGTGTATTAAAAAATTGTTTGGATGATCCAAGAGCCATTGCAGAAACCATTGCGGAGCGTACACATTCACAGGTCGTTCAGGTGATTGGTAAAAAGATTGTTTTATATCGTAGAAACAAGAATAAATCAAAGATAGAGTTACCCAAATAAGATGTGAGATGTTTCTGTTTTGGTAGATATGAATATATCAAATTATATTAGTTGACTATAATTCTATTATGTAAACCATTTGGCGTGTCTTGAATGATTTGCAAAATTTTACAGTGGTATATATTTGGTTGTGTTTACTGTAATAATATTATGTTAACTTGTTGTGTTTTGGAGGTATTTTATGGCTTCAATTGGAATTATGGGAGGTACCTTTAATCCCATTCATCTCGGTCATACTGCAATAGCAAAAGCGGCTTATGCACAATATCATTTAGATGAAATATGGTTTATGCCGAATCATATTCCGGCTTATAAGTCAGAGGATTCCATTGTATCTGGTGAGGAACGATTGGAGATGGTACGCCTTGCTATTATGGATATTCCATATTGTAAAGCATCGGATTTCGAATTAAATAGAGATGGAAACACCTATACCATTGACACATTGAAGCTATTAAAGGAGCAATATCCGCAACACACATTTTACTTTATTATGGGAGCAGATTCTCTTTTTTACTTCGATAAATGGAGGAAGTATGAGGAGATTCCCAACTATGCAACATTGCTAGTGGCGCCTAGAGATGAAAAATCCAAGACAGATGTTGCAGAGAAGGTGCAGGAATTCAATGATTTTTTTGGAAAGGATTGTTTTCATGTGATTGATTGTGAGGAAATACCATGTTCTTCTAGTGGGATTCGTGAGTACTTTAAAAACAATCAATGCGAACAATTATGCACGATTGAAAAGAATAATTGTTATCTTTCTAATACAGTATATCAATATATTTTAAAAAAGAATTTATATAATTAATATATTTCAGTTTGAAAACACATTAAAATTCATTTAATGTGTTTTTTTGTGGGTGAATATATATTTATAAACAAGTTTTCTCTAAGTTTCGTTGATATTACCAAATGTTTTTGGTATAATATTCAACGTATGATGTAATTTTGATGGGAGTTTTATATGGACAGATTTGAGATGATTGACAAGTTAAGAGACAAGCTTCCCCAAAAGCGTTTTGAACACTCTATTGGTGTTCAATATACAGCAGGAACTATGGCATTTATTTATGGTGTAGATGTTGAAAAAGCTATGATTGCTGGATTGTTACATGATTGTGCAAAGTATGTTCCCAATGACAAGAAGATTCATAAATGCGAAAAACGTGGAATATTGATTTCGGAGTGTGAATATCAGAATCCTGATTTATTACACGCTAAGTTATCAGCAGTATATGCTAAGGAGAAATATGGTGTGACGGATGAAGAGATTCTTTCAGCCATCGCATGCCATACCACTGGAAAACCTGCAATGACTACGTTGGAAAAGATTATATATATTGCTGATTTTATTGAACCAAATCGTGATATTTTACCAGATATGGATATAATAAGAAAAGAAGCATACACAGATTTGAATTGTTGCCTATTACACATCCTTCGTAATAGTATGAATCATTTATGCAAGAAGGGTGCAGTAGTAGATCCGATGACACAAGAAACGTATGCGTATTATAAAGGAGAATGAAATGACTAGTAGAGAAATGGCAAAGATTGCAATTGAAGGATTAGAGGATAAAAAAGCATTAGATTTAAAGGTGATTGATATTTCTGAAGTTTCTGTTATGGCAGATTATTTTATTATTGCCAGTGGTTCCAATCGTAATCAGGTACAAGCCTTAGCTGATAATGTAGAAGAAATGTTACATGATGCAAAGGTTAGACCACGACAAATAGAGGGATATCAAAGTGCTAATTGGATATTAATGGATTTCAATGATATTATTGTTCACATATTTAACGAGGAAGACCGTCTGTTTTACAATCTAGAGAAGATTTGGTTAGATGGCAAGATGATTGACGCTTCTTCATTGTAAAAAGCAAATGTCGTACAATGTGTTAATAAGATATCTTTTGTTCGAATGAGGGAGATTATGGATAGAGAACTGATAATAAACAAGAATAATCTAGAAGTAAATAAATTAGCTGCAAAATGTTTAATGATTGCAAATTTATTTCTGATTTCATTATGGTTGTTTGCGATAACTGATTACTATGGATATGATATGTATAATACAACAGTGATATTTATTAGCTGTTTGTTGTTATTAATGATTCCCACATTACTAGTTCGCGTATTGAAATTTGAAAAACAATCTATTAAATATTATGTAATTATGTGTGTTGTTGGCGTTGCCTTTTTATTGGGAACATTTATTTCGTATGATTATGTAGTTTTGGTTATTTTCCCATTACTAATTGCCACAATGTATTGTGATAGAAGATTGATTGTGATTACAACAGTTGTTGATTGTTTGATTGTTCTATTATCAATGTATATGAGATATTATGTTTTGGAAAGTGATATTTCAAGTGATGGCTATTCATCCTTTACAGAAGCATTAGTCTATGGTGTTTCTATGAGAATAGTATTGGTATTGGTTACAACATTGTTTTCATATTATATTGTTGATCGTAATATGTACATGCTGAACAAAACAATTCATTCCAATCATGATTTGATCCATAGCCAGGAAGAGTTGATATATGCCTTTGCAGAGATTTCTGAAAGCAAATCTAAAGTAACAGGAGAGCATATTCGAAGAGTGGCGGAATATATGCGAATTCTTGCAAATGCATCCGGTTTCGAAAAAGAATATGTTGATAAATTAGCTGTGGCAGCCATGATGCATGATATTGGAAAGCTGATGATTTCTGAGGAGATTTTGGATAAACCAGATAAGTTAACAGATGAAGAGTACTCAATTATGAAAAATCATGTGTTGTACGGCGAGGCCTTGCTTGCAAAATGTCCAGGAGATATCATGCAAATTGCTAAAACAATCGCTTTGGAACATCATGAACGATGGGATGGTAGTGGTTACCTTGGTATGAAAGGTGATGATATTTCCTATATCAGCCGATTGATGGCTCTTTCAGATGTGTTTGATGCGTTAACGTCTCAGCGCTATTACAAAGAAGGTTGGTCTGTAGAGGATACATATAACGAAATCGTTAGATTAAAAGGAATACACTTTGATCCAGATGTTGTGGATTTATTTGTAGAACACTTTAGTGAATTTGAAGAGGTTTTGAAATCTATGCCTGATCATGAAATTTATTAAAAAATGCGGGAGTTAATTGTATGGTTTCCATTATGAATGAGTATGTAGCTAATATAAAGTTATTGTCGGATGATATGACCAAAAACTTATTAAATGCTGCATTGGCGGATTGTACAGAAATTGAAGAAAAAAGTATTATTATTAAAGGTAATCGGTATATTGTAGATATCAAATTAGTTTCATATGATGTTCATGTAGCGATAGCAGTAATGAATCATTTTATGGAATGTTCTAGATATCACTATTCATCTTACTATGTTCGGTTCAATGAAGGTAATATGGTTCGATATCGATATGCTTCGTGTAAAGAGAATAGGGATGGATTTTATTGTGATGTTATGATTCGTTAAATTTATTAATTATAAAAGTCTGCTGATAAGGAAGTGAAATGCAATGTTCACTGTTTTATCAGCAGACTTTTTTTATAATTAGAATGTTCTGAATAAACCGATTACTTTTCCTAAAATATCAACCTGATCTACGATGATAGGTTCCATAAAGTCATTTTCAGGTTGTAAGCGATAGTATCCGTTCTCTTTGAAAAAGCGTTTCACTGTTGCGCTGTCTTCTACAAGAGCTACGACAATCTCGTTGTTTGCAGCAGTAGGTTGTTCTTCGACTAATATTAAATCTCCATCGAAAATGCCGACATTAATCATACTGTCTCCACGAACCTTTAGCATAAATGTTGTCTTGTTATGTAAGTATTCTGGTGGAACTGGAAAGTAACCATCGATGTTCTCAACTGCTAAAATTGGTTCACCTGCAGTAACCTGGCCGACAATAGGAACGTTCACAAGTTCACGTCTTGTTAGACCAAAAGTATCGTCTAAAATTTCGATGGTTCTTGGTTTGGTTGGATCTCGACGAATATAACCATTCTTTTCTAATGTTTCAAGATGTGAGTGTACAGAAGATGTGGACTTCAATTTTACAGCTTCACAAATTTCACGAACAGAAGGTGGATATCCTTTTTGTAATATGTTCTCTTTGATATAATCTAAGATCTCTTGCTGTTTGGCACTAATCTTACCTGGCATAAGCATTCCTCCAATGAATATAAATATACAATTATAATAGCACATAAGTTCGAAAAAAGCAAACATTTATTCCGAACAAATTTTCCGAACAAATTTTCGAAAATAGTATTGACAAACAAATGTTCTGTTGTTATAATTCGAATTACAAAACGAACATTCGTTCTAAGGAGGAGTATAACATGAGAAGAAAAATTGTTTACAATAAAAAGATTATGTCAACTGTATTTGCGTTTTTGATAATTTCATGTGCATTTATTAGCAAAATTACAGTTGCTTATGCCGATGAAGCGATTGAATATGAGAAATCCTTTATATCAATTGAGATTAAGAATGGAGATACGTTGTCCTCCATCGCTGAGACTTATGCGAAGTCAGAAGCAGAATATGAAGAGTACATATTTGAAGTAATGTCTATTAATAATTTAGATAATGATATCATTCATAGTGGATGTTATTTGTTAGTTCCAGTATATACTGTCATTTCACAGCATTAAGCATTTTTTTCATAATAATGAATAAGAGCAGATGTTAGATTTTTTCGGATATCAGGAAAAATTTCTTCACTATCATTTATATATTTTTTTATAATTTCCCTTTTTGTTTTTCCATCAGCAGGACAAGGATTTTTGATAATAGGAAACTGGGTTTTATATGCATATCTGCTAATTTCTTTTTCGTCAATATATAACATAGGTCGAATGACAATTAATCCGGTCTTATCGAGCTTGGTTACTGGTGGAAAGCAGTAGTAGTGACCTTCGTACAATAGAGACATCATACTTGTTTCGATATAATCATCCTTGTGGTGTGCGTATGCAATTTTATTACACCCTAGTTCTAAAGCTTTATCATTTAGTGCACCTTTTCTCATTTTAGCACATAATGCACATGGATTTTTTTCTTTACGTTCTTCAAAAACAATGGAATAGATTTCAGTATTTACTACATGGAATGGTATTTCTAGTGATTCACAGTATTTCTGCATATTTTGGATTTCAGAAGTTTGCTTCTTTATACCTAGATTAACATAGATAGCACAGAGATTATATTTTTCAGGATAGAACTTTTTTAATTCTGCCATACCTTTCAATAAAACATAGCTATCTTTTCCACCGGATAGTCCAACGGCAATAGAATCATTTTCTTGAATCATATTATATTTCTTAATACATTGTCGAAGATAACTTAATAATTTTTGGGTATCCATTATAATTACTCCCATCCAAAGATTTCTCTATATTTTAGCACGAATTGTTTTCTTTGTTAAGAGATTGTGCTGTTTTTGGCTTGACATGTTTTTTTGTTTGTGTAATAATCGAAATACTCTAAATTTCATTTCGAAGCATATTGTTCCGGAAAGGACAATTATGTATCAATTTAATGTTAAATTATTCTTTTATAAGTTTGTTACCCTTTGTTTTTTTATGTTGTGTTTTTTGTGTAGCAGTCGTGTGTATGCTGCAATTTCAGATGCAACAATAGGTATTGATGATTATTCATATACCAAAGTATACGATAAACTCCCTACAAAATATCAAGATAAGGAATATGTATATACCAACTCTAATAATGTATGTTTAATTGAATTTGCTGAATATAATGGAAAACCTTATCGCACATCCGTGAAAAAAACCAAGGGTAAGAATGATTTTATGTATTGTGTTGATTATAACAACACGATTGATTTTTCTGATAACTATTGTGAAACCGGAGATTTATTTAGCAAAGAATTATATACCAGGTTGGGAATGGCATTTTACTACGGACCAAGTGTCTGGGGTGAAAAAGCCGATTCAACATTTTCAACCGGTAATTCCATTATGGATTATTACATGACGCAGCTAGTTGTCCATGCGCTAATCTATGAATTTGGTGAAGATCAATCTAATATGGGAATTGATTTTGATAAAATTTCATTTAAAGATAATACTGGTGATCTCAAGAAAAAAACAACATTACTTTATGATTTATGCTGTAACACACCGATTTTATTTACAAACGGATTTTTTCAGGCGGTGGATTTTGCTTTTCATCCATTACAAACACGAAATATGTATTTAGATGGTAATGCATTTGTATCACCCAATATTACTTGTGATACAGATAAAAATAATGCAGACGTAAAAAGTTTTGCTAGAACAATCAATGGTAATTTCCCTGATTTAGACAAAATTGAATGCAAAGCACATTCTCCAAATTATAATTCCGGTTTTCAATTATCCATCCCTTTAGAGGTGATGAAAAAATATGAACCAGGCTGTTATCATATCGATGTAACGGAAGAAGTATCATTTGCACGAGCATTTGCAACATTGTGGTATTGCGCTGAAATCGGTTATGAAAATCTTTCCCAAGAGATAGGTGGTTTGAAAGAAAGAGTGTTCGAAGCAAAAGACGACCTTACATTGGATGTTTTAATCGGTAAAATATATTTACGTAAATCAGATAGTTTGACAAAGGAAGAAATCGAGGATGCAAAATTTCAAGTTTTATCATATAATTCTTCGACCAATGATTATGAATATTATTGTGATATGACCTATAATTCCAAACGACATATATATGAAAGTGATAATTTATATCTATCATCTAACAATGTGTCTGGTAAGTTTAAAGTTATTGAAACAAAAGCAGGTAATCATTACAAATTAGATTGGGATGGATATTTTTTTGAAATCAATGAAGACTCGTATATTCATGAGATTCATGTTGAAAATGAACCGATTTTAGGTAAGCTCACAGTTACCAAGAAGGGAGAGCAGTGGTCCTATCTGAATAATAAATTATCAAAAAATCAATGGATTTTCTTGCCTAATGTGAAGTTTGAACTATATGCCAATAATGAGATTTCTATCAAAGATATCATTTTCAAAAAACATCAGAAAATTGTAGACTTTTATACAAATCAAGAGGGTGTTGCCATAATCAATGATTTGCCAATGGGTGAGTATTATATAAAAGAATCCATTACCTTAGATGATTATATTCTAGATGAAAAAGTAACAGAGTTCTCAATAACTAGAGATGATAATCGACAATATAATCATGTTAGTTTATCATTAACAAATCATTTAAAAACTAGTCAAGTGCAAATTTTCAAGCATTATTTTGATGACGAGGATACAAAGGAGGAGCATCCAATTCCTTTGAAAGGAGCGCAATTCGGAATTTATCTGAAAAATGATTTGCTGGATATAAAAGGTAATATCATTATAGAAAAGGATACTTGTTTATCAACTGGAATCACGAATGATAAGGGCATGCTTATATTTGATGATTTACCTTATACGGAGTATTACATAAAAGAATTAAAGGCACCGGATGATTTCATTTTAAATGATGGTATTGTATCACTTGATTTAGATGACTTTGTATATGATTCGGAACAGAATTGTTATATATCTAAGCAAGATATTGTGAATAAAATCCAACGCTTTCAATTATCTGTAGAAAAATATGGTGAATCATTTGTTGGATATCATACAGATCAAAGTCTATATGGAAATTATCATACGTATACAATTGGAAAAACACATTTGCAACAAGTAACATTTCAATTATTTAATAAGGATAAGCAACTTGTACAGACAAAAACAACCAATGCAGATGGTGTTGCTCATTTTAATAATCTGACACCGGGTACATATTATTTGTGCGAAATATCTGCACCACAAGAGTATAAAGTGATTGATGTAACAAAGAATGTCTCTTTGAAAATGAATTCCAATGAATACAAGGAATTTTCTCCACCGATAGTAAAAGAATCCTATTTTAATGAATTGTGTCAATGTAATATTCGTTTACAAAAACAGGGTGAACGTACCTATGTTAAAAAATCAAAGTTGCAATATGAACACATACCATTAGAAAATGTTGTGTATGGAATATATCAGAATTTTGATTATTCATTTGCTGATTCAACAGATATGCTACCGAAAGGAAGTTGCGTTGGTTTTATTGTTACCGATCAAGAGGGAAAAGGTGTTTTTACAGGTAAACTACCTTGTGGTAATTATTATGTAAAAGAGCTTATAACTCAGGAGAATTACAATCTTGATACAACGCTTTACACATTTGATATTTCACCGAATAATAATCACACCATTGAGGTAGCTTTGAATGATGGAGAGCCATTTATTAACAAACTATCTAAAGCGTCAGTGGCTATTATTAAAACAGACGCAAATACAGGAAAAACCTTAAAAGGAGTAGAATTTACCCTATATAACGTTAATAAGGAGCAGATTGGGGTATATAAAACGAATAAAAAGGGGAAAATTCTTGTGAAAGATTTACCTTATGGTAAATATTATTTTATTGAAACCAAAAGTAAAAATGGCTATTATTCCAGTAATAACAAATACAATTTTGAGTTAAATAGTGATGAAACCGTGACATTAAACATCACCAATTCTCCAATATTAAAATTAGGTATAGAAGAGGGGTACAAAAAGGCATTATTATTGACATCTATATTTTCAACTATTTTTTTTATAATGGTTTTTGTAAGTCTCTATTTTGCAAGAAGACATGAAAAACATGAATAGAAAACTTATAATTACCTTTTTGTTTCTTGTGTTTATTATATATTATTGTTCCGTAACACATGTGATATCTTATAATGATGCAGAGTATGAATTGATTCGTCAAATTCTCGATAATGAGCAAAAGGTAATATACGAAGCTGAAATGCATGATGACAGTAAGCCTTTGGTAGAGTTTCAAAATGAACCTTCATTTTCACATAATAATCAAGATAAAATGCTTACAGAAGAGGAACCAAACATACCAAATGGTTTTGATTGTATCATAAAGATACCTAGCATTAATTTGGAAAAAATTGTATACACAGGAGATGGAAGAGGTTTAGAATTAGAGAACTATAATTTAGTAACTGCTGCAAATGATATGAAATATGAATATGGTGGGAATTATATTATTTGTGGTCATAATTCCAAATTGTATGGACATTCACTAAGTAGAATACACGAAGTAGAAATAGGGGATGCTATTTTTATCTATCATAATAAGAATCGCTACGAATATACAGTTCATTCAATTGAATATCATAATATGCATCAGATAAGTTCATATTTGCAGCAATCAGAAGAAAAAGAACTTACAATTCTTTCATGTTCAAAAAACAGAGATAAGGAAGAGTACATCATTATAAAATGCAAATATAAGAATTAAAAAATACACATACCAAGTCGTCAACAAGATTTGGTATGTGTATTTTTGTGTAAGAGTATAAGTGCGTCCCTTAATACAACTATTCGCAAAACCCAAGTTTAACGAAAAAGTATTGCGGTTTTTTACAATATATTGTATAATCAAGGTATATTATACCACAATTGCAAATGTATGTATATTTGTATACCGCATACTCTTTCGTTGAGTTTTACGTTCATAATTATGTATATATACTTTTAATTTTTATAGAAAGGAACTACTGCTTATGGCAAACAAAACTTATCATCAAGAAGAAGAAATTCATAATGTTGAATTGATGCGCGATGTATTATCAGAATTACCTAGATATGTATCACGTTATTTTCGTTCTATTGAATATTCTAGAGCCCCTCGTACCCGTCTTGGCTATGCCAGGGATATCAAATCATTCTTTGAATTTCTGTGTGAGTCAAATCCGTCCTTAAAGGGAAAATCCACCATGGATGTTTCTATTGATATCATTCGTCAAATTGAATCTGAAGACATCGAAGAATATTTGGATTATTTAAAGGTCTATACTAAGGATAATAAACGTTATACAAATGGTGAACGAGCAATCAAGCGCAAATTAATCGCTTTACGTGGACTGTTCAAATATTTATATAAAAACAGACAAATTGATTCTGACCCTGCAAGCATTGTGGATACACCTCAGATTCATGACAAAACAATTGTTCGAATGGAGGTTAATGAGGTTGCACAATTTCTTGATAACGTCGAATATGGACACAAATTAACAGATCATCAACAATCCTACCACGAAAAGTCAAAAACCCGCGATTTGGCGCTTTTAACGCTTATGTTAGGTACCGGTATCCGTGTGTCGGAATGTGTTGGATTAGATATTCGGGATATTGATTTTGATTATGATCGAATTAAAGTCGTTCGCAAAGGTGGTTATGAAGCTTATGTATATTTTGGACAGGAAGCCAAAGAGGCACTTCTTGAATACCTTGAAGAACGCAAAAATGTTGTTACAAAAGATGGCCATGAAGATGCTTTGTTTTTGAGTAGCCAAAGACGCAGAATATCTGTTCGCAGCGTTGAAAATATGGTTAAAAAATACGCAAGAATCACTACTCCACTTAAGAAAATCACCCCACATAAGCTACGTAGTACGTATGGTACAACATTATATCAACAGACATCGGATATATATCTAGTGGCTGATGTGCTGGGCCATAAAGATGTTAATACAACCAAAAAGCACTATGCGGATATTGATGAATGGCAACGAATGAAAGCCAAAGATGCTGTAACATTACGGGAAAAACCAGGCAAATAAATCCAACCTGTACAAAACTATTATTACATTACGTTGAAAAAACGAGTGGTCATCCCACTCGTTTTTTATTTAGAATCGTTCTTATTAGTCAATATCTTTTCTAGCACCACATGCACATTTTTTATAATGATGGATAATCTGAGTGGTTTTCTCAATCCATTTGTAACGATTATTCCAACCGCCACATTGACTATTTCTAAATTTGATACCACCACAATATTTACATGCACCATTTTCGTCTTTAATTGTCATACCTATATGACCGCAGCCCTCGCACCAGTATGCGATGTCGTTATCCTGATGAGCCATGAGGGCGTCAATTGTGGACCATTCGATATTACAGCCGCATACAAATACTTCAACTTCTACCTCAGTTGTAACGTTTTCTGTCCAAGTGTGGTTTTTCCATGAGTGCTTATGTGTCTTATTGGAAACTTTTACTTTATAACGATAAGTCTTGTTATTCTTACACTTAACAGTAATGATTGCAGTACCTTTTTTCTTCGTAGTTATCTTAAATGTCTTACCTGATTTTTTTACAGTAGCAATCTTTTTATTGCTGGATTTTACAGATTTGATTTTACTCTTTAATTTTACAGATTTAATCAGTTTCTTATCCAGTTTATAAGTCTTAGTGTATTTTTTGTTTGCTGCATAGGAGTCTATTTTAGAAATGTTTGATACACCAAAACTGATTGCTAAGAGCAAAGTACATAGTAACATGAATATCATCTTTTGCTTTTTCATAATGGTATCCCCTCCCCATAATGTTGATCTATAATGAATAAGTTATAGATTGTAATATTATAAAATCTTATCTGTTTGGTTTTCTAGATCTTCATTTTTTCAAGCAAATTTATAAAATATGCCGGTAATTCAGAATCAAATTCTACATATTCATTGGTTGTTGGATGAATAAATCCTAATACTTTTGCATGCAAAGTCTGTCCTTCTAAT
Source organism: Lachnospiraceae bacterium (assembly GCA_045537735.1). Lineage (GTDB taxonomy): Bacteria > Bacillota > Clostridia > Lachnospirales > Lachnospiraceae > CAG-590. The sequence continues at coordinate 24,704 of JAZSPZ010000037.1, read as the reverse complement.
CCCTTCATTTTTGGATTGCGTGGTCCATATACATCATCACCTAGCAATGGATGACCAATTGAGGCCATATGTACCCGGATTTGATGCGTTCTACCTGTTTCTAAGGTACACTCAATATAAGAATAATTATCCTTTAATGTAGCAAGTACTTTGTAATGTGTAATTGCTTCTCTTCCATTTTTGTGGTTGATTGCCATTTTTTTACGATCCACAGGATGTCTTCCAATAGGTGCATTTACCGTTCCTTCTAACTCTTTAAAAGTTCCATAACAAATTGCATGGTATTTGCGTGTTATGGAATGGTCTTTTAGCTGTTCAGCTAGATTTTTATGGGAATGATCGTTTTTACAAACAACCAAAATTCCTGTTGTATTTCGATCAATTCGGTGTACAATACCGGGTCTTATGACACCATTAATCGAAGACAAGGAATCTTTGCAATGATATAATAATGCATTTACAAGAGTTCCGTTTTCGTGACCAGCTGCAGGATGTACAACCATGTCCTTTGGTTTGTTTACAATGACAATATCCTCATCCTCGTATACAATATCCAATGGAATATTTTCAGCGATTACTTCTAATTCTTTTGCTTCTTCAAATTCAATCACAATCAGGTCATTTGTTTTGCCCTTATAATTGGATTTACAAGGTTTTCCATTGACTAATACCTCTTCATTTTTAATCAATTGTTGGATAAATGAGCGTGACAAATCCGGAATTTGTTCATTTATATATTTGTCAATTCTTTGTGATGAAATTTCAGGATAATTCAACTCATATCTCATAAAATGTTCCTATTCTGCTCTCTTTTTCTTAAATGATAATACTTCTAAATCTTCATCTTTATAGACAAATAAAATTATTACGATTGTAATGATAAATCCGACTGTAACATAACAATCTGCAATATTAAATACCGGAAAATCAATCAATTTGAAATAAATGAAATCAATAACATACTGAAAACGGATACGGTCGATCAAATTACCAACCGCACCAGCCAAGATCATGATTATGCATATGCGTAGGGCTTTTAATTGATTTGCTTTTACGCATTTTACATAAAAAATGGCGCCTATTACGCAAGCAACTATAGCGCAACAACAAAATAATACTTGTTGATTTTCAAACAATCCCCAAGCAGCTCCTCGATTTTGTATATAATGAATTTCCAAAACATTATTCACCACAGGAACTGCATCGTATAATTTCATAGATGTAGTAATGTAATATTTACTAAATTGATCAATAAAAACTAGTAATACAAAAGAAAGGATTGCAAGTAGATAACTACCTGCAATCTTTTGCTTTGATATTAAGTTTACATTATGATTTTTGTTATTCATAATATGCTTCCTACCTAATAATGATTCTAAGCATAAGCTTAGTTATATACAAATAATTAGAGGAAATTGAATCCTTCTTCTTTATCATCATCATTTCCAATTAAATTAGACTGCTTAACATTTTCTTCAACATCTCCAACTAACACGTCATCATTTGCATTAAATGAGTTCATATTGGAAGGATTTGTGAAAATAGTTGGAATTTCTTCTTCAGCTTGTGAATCATCCACAACAAAGTCAAATCCACCTGATGCATAGTTATCTTCTGAATCTAACATGTGAGATTCATTCAATTTGTTTTCTACTTCACCCACATATGTATCTTCTTTTGGCTGTTCAGTAGAATATTGTGGTTGAACTGGTGTAGGTTGAACCGGCGTTTCTGGTTGTTGTTCCGCCTGTTTTGCTGCCTGTTCAGCCTCGTGTGCAGCTTTCACTGCAGCAATGATGTCTTCTTTTGATACTGTTTGTGTTTTTGGACCTGGGGTCACCGTTGAAGTCTTAGGTTGCACTGGTGGAGTCTCAGTCTGTACTGGTTTTGACGAATTTGTTTCAGTCTGTACAGGTTTGCTTTGTTTAGTAGATGACTTTCCTACTGAAAGCTGACTATTTGGATTTTGTTTTGCAGCTTTTTTCTTTGCTCCAGTATATACACCGCCAGTTTGTTTACTAAATCGACCACCTCCATTTGCTGCATCGGCAAATGGATCCATGTTCAAAGAACCTCTATCAAATGCTGGATCTTGATTTGTGCGTTCTCTTCCAATGTCGTTAGAACCAACATATGTACCAGAACCTAATCCACCACCAAGACCACCTTCGCTACCAAGACCGCCAGAATTACCACCAAATAAACCTGGACTTGGTTCGAAATCAGCACCTAAGTCAATATCAATCATCTCACCATCCATGAGCTTCTTTTGCATATCAAGAATCTTAGTAAATTGCTGTTTAAATGTTTCATATTGTCTTTGTAGGCGATAAATATCATCCTTTGTAGACTGCAATTCAGCCTTTGCATCAGCTAAAATAGCTTCTGCCTTCATCTCGGCTTCGATATTAATCTGACGAGCTTTATCAGAAGCAGCACTTACTGTTTCCTCAGCTGTTTTTTCTGACAATGTCATTGCCTTTTGCATGGAATCTTCAATAGAACGATAATGTTGCAAACTCTCATTCAAAGTAGCAATCTTGTCCTTTAATTCGACATTTGAGCTATATAGCTCTCTGTAATCAGTTGAAAGCTCTAACATGAAAGCTTCTACATCTTTCTTGTCATAGCCAATACCGCCTTTAAATACTCTGTTTGTTATATCTACCGGTGTTAACATTCTTTATGCTCCTCCCTACCCCTATACATTATCTTATGTTTATTTCAATCATTTAGAAAGATGTTAATTCAGGAGCCAAAGCTGAACCGCTTAGTATTTCATCTCTTAAGTCACCTGTCACATCAATATTAGATGGTGCAGCAATAAAGATATTCGCTGAAATAGCTTGCAAAGAACCATTTAATGCATAACATGCACCTCCGATGAAATCTATGATTCTCTGTGCAGCATGCACTTCGATACCTTCCATGTTGATTACAATTGAATCGCCTTCTTTTAAATAATCTGTTACCATCTGAGCTTCGTTAAATTCTTGTGGTTTAATTACGCGCACTGTTCCATTACTCCTATTGTTATTACGACTGTTAATAGATACTAATTTGCTTGGGCCTGTTGCTCGATTAGATTTTGGTTTTGCTTTTTTGACAGGCTCTATAAAATCATCATCATCGTCATCATAATATGACTTAGATGGTTTCGATTTCTTTTTAGGTGATTCGTAATCATCGTAATCATCTTCTTCATCAAATAAATCATCACCTTCAAAATCATCATCTGGATCAGATAATTTAAGAAAATCCATAAATTTACTCATACCTGTTTTTGCCATTGCTTTTCTCCTTTATATACTATAGTTACGAGCACCAAAAATTGCAGTTCCAACTCGTACCATTGTTGCACCTTCTTCAATCGCAACTTTATAATCATTTGTCATACCCATGGATAAGACATTCATATCAATATTATCAATGTTTTTCGATATTATGTCAAGCGATAATTGCTTTAATCTACGGAAATGAACTCTATTTTCTTCTGGATCATCAACAAATGGTGCAATTGTCATTAAACCATTCACATGAAGGTTTGAATAAGAAGCAATTTCCTTCAAAAATGGGATAACCTCTTCCATTTTAAATCCAAATTTACTGTCCTCTTCTGCCACATTCACTTCAATCAAAACTTCTGCAATTACTTGTTTTTTGGAAGCTTCTTTTTGGATTTCTTTTGCTAACTTTATAGAATCTAAGGAATGAATAAGACATGCTTTGTCCACCACATATTTTACTTTGTTGGTCTGTAAATGACCAATTAAATGAAAGTTAACAGGTCTTGATACATGCTCATATTTGTCGCATAATTCTTGTACTTTATTTTCTCCAAAATCTTGTACATCAATTGTGATTAAATCCTCGATACATGATAATGGTTTTGTTTTACTAACAGCGATTAAAGTAATATCATCCGGATTGCGTCCGCAAGAAAGCGCGGTATCAATTACATCTTGCTTTACTTTTTGGTAATTTGTGATAATCAATCTTTGCACCTCATTTATTTGATAATTTGATTTTCTGTTACAGTTGCTTGGTTTAATACAATTCTGTCGTACCATGCAATACTATAAGGAACATCAGCTTTTACAATGGTATATTCGTCATCTTGAAATAAAACATCAATACAACGGAAACTAGCCACACCTTGATTTACACAGTACACACCTTTGATTTCGCTTGTATCTGCAGAGGAAAGTGCAATGGTTTCGTTTGTACTTGTATTAATAATTACATCATTATCTGCAAAATCATTAGGATCTACGTAACAATACTTTTTATCTGTAATATAAATGTCCGGATTAATCTGTTTGACGGTGACCTCACCCTTGTCATCTAACATTTTTATGTTGAAAAACTCTTTTTCTGCTGAGTCAGAACCGTTTGATAAAAATTCAATTGGTATCTTGTAGACTTTCTTTTCGGTAATGGATGTATTGGGAATCTTTAGTCCATTATTTTGTTCCATGAATATCACAATATCAATATATCGTTCATTGATATAATTGACCATCTGTTGACTCAGGAAAATAACTACAAAATTGGCATCACCTTGTTTGATTAATTCAAAATTACAAATAATATTCTTTGAGCTGTTACTAATGTTGATTTCAATTGAATCCTTTTCTTTTAGTCGTTTAGCTTCTTCTTTTGTAATAGGTGCAACAAGTTGCCAATTTTCAGAAGTAACCAACTTATAAACAGGATCACCAGCGTTAATAATTTCGCCAGTTTTTAAGGTGGTCTTTTTGTAGACACTTTTGTCCACTTCTTTTGCCTTAAAGTTTTTTACATTGAAGTTTTCATATCCATCCTTGTAATAAGTTATAATTCCTGAATCAGTTGTTGCTACCTTTTTATATGTGGCAACATTGGTGGTGTCTCCGTCTAATGCTGTTAATTGTTCAATTAATGCTTCATTGGTTAATTCCAATACTGCATTTTCAATGTCATACTTGAAATTATATAATTCAGAGAAATTAGAATAGTCAAAATAGTTTTCGTAGGTGGAAATTCTTGTTCGTACTTCCGTCAATGCATCATTGGACATTTCAAGCTTGTCTGCATGGGCATCCTTCAATCGATCGTATACACTTCCTGTTTCATCTATTGTATAAACAGTTTTGTTTTTTCCGATTTTTTCACCATCTCTCACATAATAACTAACGTAACCAGAACTTTCAGCATTAATCAACTTCTCTTCGCGAACAATCAATGCGGTGGTTGTAATATTCGTATCAATATAACTGTTTTGCACTTCGTAGATTGCAAGGCGCTCTACACGCAAAGCCAAAATAACATGAACTAACATATATATAAAAATAACACCGAATACAATCGTTCCAATATTCACTTTGAATGGTAAAGAGTCATTGCGACGTTTCTTTGTGCTCAAAATGTTTACCTCCGTTAATACATCTATTTATTGTATCATTTTTGGCAAATAACTACAATATTTATGAATAAAAAATGTAAAGAATTCAAACAATAATAATACTTATATGTATGTAAAACACATACAGGAAAGGAGAATTTTATGAAGGTATTAGATTATACAATTCTAACATTGGTGATTATTGGTGCTATTAATTGGGGTCTAATTGGATTTTTTGATTTTGACCTTGTAAGTACTCTATTTGGACAAATGTCTCTTCTAAGCCGTATTATATACGCTGCTGTGGGGATTGGTGGTTTATATGCTATTTCCTACTATGGTCGTATGAATAGTGAGGTTTAGTGATCATGTAATGTAATCATTGATATAAACATCAAATGCAAAAGCTACCAAATTGGACGAATACATCCCATTTTTGGTAGCTTTTGTATAATATTCTAATATATTTCTTTTAACATATCTTCTACGTTTTGATACAATGCTTCATGATTTTCTGCGTTAGAAACCAAGCATATGAAACGTTCATCTGTTGCATCATCTACAAATTCTAGTATAATACAACTCCCAGCCTTCTCTGTTGTTCCGGTTTTCCAACCTGTAATACTATATCCTGTTGGCATTTCAAAAGAATTTGACAAAAATGCATTGGTAGCCATCAAAGGAATTACCATCTTCTCTTCCCCACGATGCATTGTTAAATCATAGGTACTATTGCTGTCAATTTGCATCAACACATCCTTTGATAAAAACTCTTTAAAAATCAAATACAAATCATATGGTGTTGTATAATGATTATTATCATGTAGTCCATGTGGATTCACAAAATGAGAATTGGTTGCACCAAGTTCAGCTGCTTTTGCATTCATCAGTTCAACAAATTCACTAACCGAACCAGAAATACGTCGTGCTAACAAAACTGCACAATCATTATAGGATGATATTAATAATCCGTGTAGCAATTCTTCAATAGTAATATAATCGCCAGTCTGTAATCCTAAAACAGCCACATTGTCCTCATTAAATTCAATTGGTTTGCCGACTACGACTGTATCAGACAAAGAAATCTGCCCTTTTTCAATGGCTTCCATAACGATAATTCCCGTTAAAACTTTTGTCATACTAGCAGGATATATTCGTTTGTGTGGATTTACGGCACAAACAACAGAATGTTTTGTCTCATTCACTAACAATCCTGCCTCATATTCCACGTCAGGTGTATCATATATATATGCATCATATGGTATTACAACATTTTCATTAGCCAAACCAGATGGACGCACAATTGGTAAATTCACTGTAGAACTAATACTCAATGGCTGATCTACATTATATTTGTGTATTACATCACAACCAGAAAGTAAAGTCATTCCTATTATTAAAATCATAAACGTAGCAAGCTTTTGCTTACATATATTACTTAAACATTTCACGCCAATCTAAATCTCCTCGGTCTAATGCTTTAACCATTAATTCAGCTGTTGCTAAATTAGTTGCTAAAGGAATATTATGCATATCACATAACATGAAAATATTATTAATATCAGGTTCATGAGATTTTGGGTTTTGTGGATCTCTTAAAAAGATAACCATATCAATATCATTATGTTCGATTTCTGAACCTAATTGCTGTTCGCCGCCAAGATGGCCAGCTAAATATTTATGTACTGATAAATTGGTTACTTCTTCAATTAAGCGACCGGTGGTTCCGGTAGCATATAAATCATGCTTACATAAAATCCCTTTATAAGCAATGCAGAAATTCTGCATTAATTTTTTCTTTGCATCATGTGCAATTAACCCAATATTCATGAAAACCCCTCCTTGTTAGTATTTTCTACGTTGCAGTGATACATTTATAACCAATCCTATTGCAGCACAGGAACTTACCAATGAAGATAATCCATAACTTATGAATGGTAATGGAATACCGGTATTGGGTAATAATGATGTAGCTACACCAATATTAATAAAGGATTGAAAGCCAATCAAAGTAGCTACGCCTGTCGCAATTAACATCCCCATATTATCACTGGCCTTTCGCGCAGTCCCTATACATTGTACCACAATTAGGCCCAAAATGACAACAACAAGAACACTTCCAACAAAGCCTAGCTCCTCTCCCACTACCGAGAAAATGAAGTCTGTCTGTTGTTCAGAAATCAAATTGGCATCCTTTACTGTTGCCAAAGTAGAACTATTTAAACCCTTACCAAATAATTGGCCAGATCCAATTGCCATAACAGAATTATTCTGCTGGTATTGGGTTGTGGATGCATAATCTTCTGGATAAAGAAATGCTAATATTCTTGTTACTTGGTAATCTTTCAAAAATGGTGGATTCGGTTGTTTAATAAACCATAAAAAGCTACCAGCTACAGGAATTAGACACAAGGCCGCAATTCCAATGATTCTGTAGCTTAATCCAGCAACAAATAGCATTGTAAATAAAATAACAAAAATATCAATCGTTGTAGATAAGTCCGGTTGTAATATAATTAAAAACAGGGGAATTGCACAGAGAATGGCATATTCTACTAACGTTTTAAAAGAGTTAATTGTTTCTTTGTTTTCGGTAAGAAAATGTGCTGCACAAATAATCATAATAATTTTTGTAAATTCGGATGGCTGAACAGTGATAAAGTTTTCTGAACCCAACCATCTTTGTGCATTGTTAACAGTTGTTCCGAAAAAAATAACACATAATAGTAAGATGATATTAATAACATACAAAAGAAAATGAAATTTTCGAATAAATTTGTAGTCAATTAAAGAGAGTGTAATCATACCAATTAAACAAATCACCAAACCGAAAAGCTGCTTATTGAGATAAGAACTATCTGCACTATTAATCATTAGTGTGCCAATTACAGTTGCACATAATACCAATAATAGTAATTTGAAATTATAATTTCTTAAATGATATTTTTGTAACATCTTATTCTCCTAAATGTATATCTAATAAATAAACGTGTGAATTATAAATGTTATTTCATGGTTTTACTGCGTATATCCTTAATGGGAATATTAGCAAACAAGGCAGGAACCGTTCCGTTTCCTTCTTGAGATTCTGTTTGTGTAATCTGAATGTCTAGTCCAGATGCATCAATTTCCATGTATCTTGAAATAACTTCTATAATATCATTTTTTATTTGCTCCATGACATCAGGTGAGCAATTTGCCCGGTCTGATACTAATAGTAATTTGAGGCGATCTTTTGCATAGTCACTAGATACTTTTCTTTTGTAAAAAAAATCTAATAAACTCATAGACGTCTCTCCAATCACAATCATTATGATTTTTTAAATAATTTGGAAAACTTTTTCAATATGCCTGATTCGTTTAAATCCAAAAAAGCAACATTCTCGCCAATGATTCTTTTACATATATTCATATACGCTCTGCCTGCTAAAGAATCATCTCCAACTAAAGGTTGTCCCTGGTTTGTGGAAATGACGATATTCTCGTCGTCAGGAATCGCTCCGATTAAATCTACAGCAAGAATTTCCACTACGTCTTCGATAGACATCATTTCACCGCGTTTTACCATATCCATACGAATACGATTCACAATCAAGTCGATTTTTTGAATAGCACTGGCTTCTAACAAACCAATAATTCGATCCGCATCACGAATAGCCGACACCTCTGGTGTCGTTACCACAAGGGCACGGTCCGCTGCAGCAATTGCATTTTGAAAACCTTGTTCAATTCCTGCTGGGCAATCTAAAATTACATAATCAAACTCCTCTTTCAACTCTTCTACCAGTTTTTTCATTTGTTCTGGTGTTACAGCTGTTTTATCCTTTGTTTGAGCAGAAGGCAACAAAAACAAATTTGGTGTATTTTTGTCTTTGATAAGAGCTTGTCTATATCGGCATGTACCTTCTATAACATCTACTAAATTATATACAATACGATTTTCTAAGCCCATAACAACATCTAGATTTCTTAATCCTATATCTGTATCGATTAAGACAACTCTCTTTCGTAACTTCGCTAACCCTGTACCTATGTTAGCAGATGTGGTTGTTTTACCCACACCACCTTTTCCAGATGTAATAACGATTACTTCACACATACTTTTCCTCCATAATCCCTATTAAACATTAACATCCTGAATAGATGCTTTGGATACTCGCTCAATAATAATCTGACTGTTTACAATACTCGCAATCATTGCGTCATCTTTTTTTGCACGAGGAATTTTCCAATTTTCTATATTCTTAGCTACGATATCAGCAATTTGTATTCTTATTGGCAACATAGATAAAGCCATAACAAATGCGTTTTCATTGCCACCTTGTCCCGCAATCACAGTTCCTTTTAATGAACCGATAATGACAACGTTTCCGTTGGCTGTAATGGTTGCCCCTGGATTCACATCTCCGATTACAACAATAGAGTCTTTTGCTTCCAAACTCTGTCCTGAACGTAATGTTCCTTTGTAAAACAACCCTAGATTATCAAAATCCGACTTCTCAGGAATAGACACAACAGGTTCTTCCCAATTGATGATATCAATTTCGGGTTGATTCGATAATTCAGTCGTGTTTAGAGATTGGGCGGTTTGTATAATATCAAAAAACGTTGCTTCAACATCATCATTGTGATCCATAACATACTGTATGTTAAGCTTAGATGTATTAGTAATGGTATACAATAGCTCATCCATCTCTTCGTTGGTCAATTCGCGGCCTTCAAAGGAGACGGCAAGTTGTTTGTCACTATCGAAAAAAGCTTCGGCATTTTCTAATTTCTGTGATAAATCCTGAATTAATTGTTGAAATGCAACTTCAGAATCTAACACAATTGTGATGCCGTATTTGTTTCCCTTGATAATGACAGTATTTTTCATTGATATCACCTCATACAATAATAGTGCTCTTTGCATTGTAGTTAAGCATTTTAGTCAGCCATATTAACGTTACCAGTGATAGATGCATTTTCAAGTTTCTCAGGGTCAAAATAATATGCATAAATGAAACCTGCAAGCTCTTCTGCATTACCAGATGAATAACCATAAGGAATAACGGTCGTAACAGAAATTTCTGGATTCACAAATGGAGCATAGGATACAAATAAAGCATGGGCTGGTCTTGCCAAATTTTCTTCAGCTGTACCTGTTTTACCAGCAACATCAACATTTATCTGGTTAATTAACATGTGTTCATCTGTATGTTCTTCTACAACTCGTCGCATACCATTATGAACTGTTTGCCATAAATTTTTATCAATATCTACAGTTCCATGTACGTTATGAGGGTTTTCATATGTTGTTTTGCCATCCAAATTTTTAATTTCTTTAATAATACTCAAATCATAGCATGTTCCACTTGTGGCGATTGTATTCACATAACGCGCAAGCTGTGTTGGAGTATAGGAATTGGTACCCTGACCAATTGCACTTCGAATGACTGTTTCGTCAGAAACTTTTGGTGAAATTTCATCTAACTCAATTCCCGAATTCGTATCCAATCCAAAAAGAGATGCATATTTGGAAAGTTTTTCTAGACCAACCGAATCAGAAAAGTCTTCTTCACCGCCACCAAGACGATAACCAACTTCATAGAAGAAGTAGTTACAAGAAACCTCCAATGCTTCTTCAATACCAATTTCACCATGTTTTCCAGGATAATACCAACATTTTGGAGGTGGATCTGTTTCTTCAAAAATACCTTCGGCATCGATTATGGTGTCTAATTTGATTGCGCCCTCTTCTACACCTGCAATGGTTGTTAACATTTTGTAAGTTGAACCAGGTGCTGTTCGCTGCTGCGTTGCACGATTGTACAACGGTTTTGTCTTATCAGAAATCAAATCTGCATAGTATACCGGATCAACAGAGTTGGTTAGCATGTTATTATCATAGCTTGGGTAACTAACCATAGCTAAAATCTCACCTGTATCTACATCTGTTACAACAACAGAGCCCTCACAAGGATCAAGTGCTAATTGTGCCGGAGTAATTTCCAAATTATACATTTTCATACGAATGAAATCATATGCTGACATTTCACCTGAAACAAATTTGGAATAATCTGAATCCTCATTTTTGTTCAAAATCCCTTGTTCAAACAGGATATAAATCACCTGCTCACCACTAACATTATTGGATTTTAACATGTATTTCATAATTAATTTGTCGAATTCTGTATCATCTTTCAGAATATTTTGAATATATTCCACTAAAGCATTATATACCTGTTGGGAGTCATAATAATCACTACTTAAATCAAAGGATGAAATATTAATTGCACCTTGGTTGATTGCATATTGTAAATATGTTCCCAAAGAAATATTACCGGCTATATATTCTTTATATGTTTCATCTGTACTTGGGACCGTTTTGGTGTTATATATACCATTGGTAGCCAATGTGCTATAGATATATTCTATATATGCAGTGTATTCATGGTCCAAATTATTCGTTGCAGTATTTTCACGAGTTAAGATGGATTGAATACGTGATAACACATATTCTTTGGTACTTGTCAAGGTATTGTTCACTACAGTTTCATGTGGTCCAGCATTGCTACTAGATAAATGTGTAATATCTAAAGCATTATTATCAAATAAGGCATAATATACATCTGTAATAGGAATACGTTTGTCATCAATTTCATCTTCCTCGTCAATCTCGTCCTGTGTCATATTAGCAAGTAACACGCTAGTAATTTCTTTTTCTAATGTATCATAACAATATTTTTGTAACTCGGAATCAATTGTCAAATAAATATCTTCACCTGCAACTGAATCTTCCGTGTTAGTTCGATCAATAATTTTACCAAGATTATCAACATAAATTTCCTCTATACCATTGGTACCGCGCAATGTACTTTCGTATTTTTGTTCTAATCCTGTTTTACCAATCATATCATTACTACTATATTGATTTTTCTCTGATAAATCTTCGTTGTACTCTTTCATTTCTTCAGGAGAAATTGCACCGATATATCCAATGATGTGCGCAAAATATTCCGAATCATTATATACACGCATGGAATCTACAACTACATTAATGCCCATTAAATCTACACTATGTTCATTTAATTCCGCTACACTTTCATCACTAATATCCATCGCAATTGTTACAGATATATACTGTTGGAAACGGTTTAACCACAAGGCATAACGAACTTTTAGAATTTTTAGTGCCTCTTCTAGTTCGTAATGATCTTTGATTTCGAAAAAATCTTTGCCTGCTAAGTAATCAAACACCTCTTGAGCAGTCATATTCTGCTGTGCTTCTGTTAAATCTTCATAGGTGGATTTGCCATGTACTTCAGCAAGAAAATGAAGTCGCTCAGAATCAGAGATATTACCGTAGGTTAATTTTCCGTTCTTTCCGATTTCAATAGGGAAATCTACACTGATACAATCTCCATTACCTTCCAAAATCGCAATTGTACGTGCTACCACAGAGTTTTTTAATACATTCTCTGATACATGATTATCATTAGCAACCTCTGTGAGTTTGGTGCTATTTTCGAAGGTTACAGAGTAAGCAAGCTGATTATACGCCAAAAGTCGCCCTTTACAATCATATACATTCCCCCTTGCAGCTTCTACTGTAAGGGTTTTTTTAGATTTGTAGGTGAAGTTGTTCATGTGTTCCTCACCTTCAATAATCTGCAAAGTAAATAATCTTCCAATCAACAATGCGAATAAGATAAACATGATTGTTGTTAGAACAAACAGACGATGCGATATATATTCAATTATATATTCTTTCATGGCACGAAAGAGTTCTTTAATCATGTACTTCTACCTCTTTACTCTTTTTAAGTCGCAAATTAATGCGAACTAACAATTTATAGAAAAACAAAGTAATAATAATGGTGTATAACATTTCTGGTAATATTACTGTTGTTAAATATTCTCCAAAATTCAATCTGTTTCTTAGTAAAAAGAAAATCAAATAAATTACTACATTGAATACAAAATCATTTAGGGTAATCATAATCATTGGTAACAAAACATCTTCCACATAATAAATTCTGTGAAAGAAACCATTAATATATCCCATTGTCATATAAATAAAAGCGTAGGGACCTAAAACGGTTCCAAAAAAAACATCAATTAATAATCCCGAAAAGAAACCAACTAACATGCCTTCTTTTCGTCCTCGCATTAAGCCAAAGGACATGGTTACAATCAAAAGTAAATTGGGTACAATCCCAGCTAAAGCAAGATAGTGAAACAATGTCGATTGTAAAATAAAACATATAATGATTATAAATCCAATTGTAATGCTTCGTTTCATAGATTACTCCCTGTTTGGTGGTGTTTCTTCTGCCGTTTCTTCTTCTGCTGTTTCTCCTTCTGCCGTTGGTTCTTCGCTAGTAGGATTTTCGCTAGTAGCTTGTTCACTGGTGGATTGTTCACTTGATATAGTGGAATCTGCCTGTGTACTAGAAGAACGTTCCTCCGTATTCGTAATGTTATCATATATATTCTTGTTGATAGAATCTGTTTTCAAATCTGCTTTCATATCTAAAATAACCAATACTTCCTGAAGATTTGTAAAGTCAACTACAGGAATACATTTTGCAGATTTGGTCAAATTATTCGCATCCATCTCAACTTCTGTAATATAGCCAATCAACAAACCAGGTAAAAATTTATCGCTCACATGTGAGGTGACTAATTCTGATCCCTCTTCAATCGTATCAGCTTTATTAATGTAACCAACGTTGATATAACCGTCTTTCATATGAGATAAATCACCTGATACAGTACATAATGTCTCGGTACCAGAAACAGCTGCACTCACATTACTATTATCATCAATAATTGCACGAACCTTAGCATAGTTACTTCCGACTTCTGTTACAATACCTACCAATCCATTGCCTGCTAAAATGTTGCAGCCAACCTTTACACCGTCATTTTCACCTTTGTCAATTACAAATGTGGAAAACCAGTTTGTTGAATCTGTAGCGATTACCCTTGCACCAATTGTATTATATTGAACATACTGTTCCTTTAATTCCAAAAGGTTTTGTAAGCGCTTCAATTCATAGCTTTCCTGTTCATATATCTTAATCTGTGCAGCGTATTCTTTCATTTTCTCTTGTAATTGTGCATTTTCTTCTAATAATTCTTCATTCTCTCTACTATCCATAACACCTTCAAATATAGTGGAGCCAACTTTATTCACTCCAGATTGCATTGGAGTGATAATCGTACTAGTCAATGCTTTTAGTGGAGAAAAATGATTTTCAAATAATACGGATAAAAATAACAGTATAAAGCAAATTACCGCCAAAAAAAGATATATATACTTGGGTGGTATTTCCTTTTTATCTCGAAAATTCATAATGTCACCATCCTTTAAATAAAGCGATAAACAATAATTCCAATAATTAAACCAATTATGCTTGCAATATTAATTGTAATTGTTAATCCAAATGTAAGAACCAATATACCTAAGTCTAAAACAACCGGGGACGTTAATCCAAATGTATTGCCATACCCAAGCCAGCTAAGGAATCCTACATTAGAGGCCAATGTTCCAATAAAACCACCTAGTACAATACCACACAATAATATAATAACTAATACCCAATTGTTTTTACGTGAATTACCAACTGCTCCTGCCATAATTGTTCTCCTTATTCTCTATATGTTTTATCATTTGTTTTTTACGAAAATGTGAATAAATACCATAAATTGGAAAAATTCACATTCAATAATCATACCATAATTGACACGTTTCTACAAGATTATGTTAATTAGACCTTTCTTTTCTAATTGTGCTAAAGACTTCATAATTCCAAACTTAGCGTGATGATACGATAAGCCCCCCTGGAAATATACTGTATATGGTTCATGCATTGGTGCATCGGCTGACAATTCAATAGAGGCACCAGATACAAACGCACCAGCTGCCATAATGACATCACAATTGTATCCAGGCATAGACCATGGAGTTGGTGTTACGTGGGAATCAATTGGTGCAGCATACTGGATTCCTTCACAAAATGCAATGACCTTTTCTGGATCATGGAAGGTAACGGCTTGAATAATATCATGTCGAGACTCTGTTGCATTTGGTACACATTCAAAGCCGAGGCGTTCATAGAGATTAGCTGCAAAGATTGCTCCCTTTAATGCGCCACCTACTACCTGTGGTGCATTGAATAATCCTTGAAAGAAATCTTTGTTCACGCCAAGTGTTGCTCCTACTTCTGCTCCAAGTCCTGGTGCTGTCAAACGATAATATGCATTTTCCACACATTCCTTTGTTCCGCAGATATATCCACCGATTGGCGCAAGTCCACCACCTGGATTCTTGATTAAGGAGCCTACAACCATATCTGCACCCACATTGGAAGGTTCTGCAAGCTCTACAAACTCTCCGTAGCAGTTATCTACCATACAGATAATATTCGGATTAATTTCCTTAATAAATGCAATCAACTCACCAATCTGCTTCACGCTAAAGGTTGGTCTTGTGAGATAACCCTTGGAACGCTGGATGGTCATCATCTTAGTCTTGTCAGAAATCGCATTCTTAATACCTTCGTAATCAAAGGTTCCATCTTCTAGTAATTCTACCTGCTTATAGGTTACGCCATATTCTGCCAAAGAGCCCTTAGATGGACGAATACCTATAATCTCTTCCATGGTGTCATAAGGTTTTCCGACAGGAGAAATCAATTCATCCCCAGGTCTTAGATTAGAAGATAATGCAAGAGCTAAAGCATGGGTTCCACAGGTAATCTGTGCACGGACCAATGCAGCTTCTGTTCCAAAAATATCTGCATATACCTTCTCTAGGGTTTCTCTTCCTAGGTCATTGTAACCATAGCCAGTGGTACCAAGTAAATGTGCTTCTCCCACTTGATTCTTTTGGAATGCTGCTAATACCTTTAATTGGTTACATTCTGTTATATTGTCAATCTTAGCAAATCTATCCTTTAGAGATTCTTCGATTTCCTGACAAAGTGAGAACACCTTTGTGGAAATTCCCATTTGTTCATAAGCTTCTGTTAGTTGATTGTGCATGTTACAATTCTCCTTCATTCTTGTATCTAAAATGTATCATAAGTTGATATATGTTAAGCAACCTGATTGTCTAATTTGTTATATAATACATTTACTTTTTAGTTGCTGTAGCATAAAAGACAACATGGTATCTTCGTTGTCAAACGCTGTCTTGTCCACCCAGGTGACATCCTTCTCTCTTCGGAACCAGGTTAGCTGTCGCTTGGCAAAATGTCTGGTATCTCGTTTTAATATATAGATTGCATCCTCTAAGCTGTATTCACCGGAAAGATAAGGAACAATCTCTTTGTAGCCTAATCCCTGCATGGAAACCATCTCAGGTGTACAGCCATAATCTAATAGTTTCTGTACTTCTTCCACCAGACCCTGGTCTACCATTATATCAATACGTTTTTCGATTCTATCATATAATACTGCTCTGTCATCATTCAGCACGAAATACTCAAAGTTATAAGGAGATTCCTTCTCGCGTTGTTCTGAGTTATGTTGCGATATCGGATATCCTGTATCATGGTAGAATTCCAAAGCACGGATGACACGTTTCACGTTATTCTCGTGAATTTCATCATAAGAAACTGGGTCAATATCCTTTAATCTTTCATGCAATGCATGTGCGCCATATTGTTCATAATCTGCAGTAAGTTTCGCACGATAGGCAGAAACTTCTGTCTCTTCAAATGATATATCATATAGCAAAGCCTGGATATAAAATCCAGTACCACCTACAATAATGGGAATCTTACCCTTTGCATAAATATTATCTAAAGCTTGTTTTGCCATAGTCTGAAAAGTGAATACATTGAAATCCTCTGTTGGTTCTAGTACATCAATCAAATGATGTGTGATACCCTCCATCTCAGATGCAGTTATTTTAGCAGTTCCGATGTCCATATATTTGTACACCTGCATGGAATCAGCAGAAATCATTTCACCATTAATGGCTTTTGCAAGCTTGATAGATAAAGCTGTTTTTCCAACTGCAGTCGGACCGGTAAGGATAATAAGCGGTTTCTTCTCTATGATGTTGTCTGATTGTTGCATAGTGGAATTCAACATTGCATCTCCTATCTTTCTAATTTTGAATACGTTTGAATTTCCGTTCTATTTCCGTCTTTGTTAATGAAATCATCGTTGGTCTTCCGTGAGGACAATTATACGGATTATCTAACTGAAGCATTTCATCAATTAATACATCTGCTTCCATAGTCGTAATTTCAGAATTACCTTTAATTGCAGCCTTACAAGCCATACCCGATAACTTTTCAATAAAGAAATCAATATGAATCGTTCCAATATCTTCCGTTAAAGTGTTGAGTAATTCGTCAAACAATAATTGTGGATCAACGCCCATAATATCATCAGGCATTGCGCGAACAACAATGGAATCATCACCAAAATCTTCGATATCAAATCCTGTCTGTTCAAAAAGTGACAAATGATTCATAACTGTTGTATGTTCAACACTGTCTAAGTGTAATACCTTGGCCGGTAGTAATTGTTGTGAGATCACCTGTTTTTGTGACATCTGTTTCATAAGTCGCTCAAACATAACCTTTTCATGTGCTGCATGTTGGTCTACGATATACATCTTCTCATCGTATTCAATCATCCAATAAGTTTTAAAGACCTGTCCAATCAGACGATGTTTCTTTCTTGCACCTTCTGAAAGAAATTGCTCCACCGGCATAGCAAGCTGTTCGTTCTGAATGAACGGTTTTTCAACTGGTTTTTCTGTTGGTTTTACGTGTAGTTCTTTTATTCCAACTTCCGTTCGTTCTTCTGTTCTCGAATCAATTTTCGCTTCTGTTTTCTCTTCTGGTTTTTGTTCAATTTTCGCTTCTGTTTTCTCTTCTGTTTTCGGTTCGATTTTTGATTCTACTCTATCTAAAGTTCTATCTAAAGTTCTTTCTTCTACTCTTTCTTTTGCGGTGTCTTCCTGTTTTACAAATTCATGAATCGTCTTGGAAACCTCTTGTTTTGTATTCTGTTGAAAACGCATGGCTCTTGCTCGATTTTCAAAAGCTTCAGGAACATTACTTGTTACTTTCTTTTGTTGTTCAATTGTAATTGCACGTTCTTCTTTTGCTGTGCGAAGAGAAACATCCTGAATCATCTCTTCACTTAAAAGTGCCTGACGAACACTGGATTTAACAAAATCAAATAGTTGTTCTCCATCAGCATATTTGAATTCCATCTTAGTTGGATGCACATTTACATCCAATTTATTACTATCTAATGTAAAATGTAAGGCTGTAAACGGAAACTTATGTATCATAACAAAGGATTTGTAAGCTTCTTCTATTGCTTTGGTCACAATATTGCTACGAATATAACGACCATTTACAAAATAATGTTCAAAACTTCGATTACCCTTAGAAACATAAGCTTTTCCAACATATCCTTC
Organism: Lachnospiraceae bacterium; assembly: GCA_045537735.1. Taxonomy (GTDB): domain Bacteria; phylum Bacillota; class Clostridia; order Lachnospirales; family Lachnospiraceae; genus CAG-590. Next base: position 5,886 of record JAZSPZ010000037.1, on the reverse strand, counting down.
CACGGAGAAATCGCCAACTGTTCGTTTTACCGGAAGTAAATGATTCGATACATCCTTACCATAGATGTGATATATAACATCCTGTAATTTGCCGTTTCCTGATGTGGCAATCTTATTACTTCCGTTAATAATATACTTAAAGGAAATCTCCGGATGAGAAAGCGCAAGTCTGGTAATCAATTCCGTAATATAACTGCCTTCTGTCATTGGCGTTTTTAAAAATTTCTTTCTTGCCGGAACATTATAGAATAGATTTCTGACAATAATGGTTGTTCCGGTTGGTGCACCGATTTCCTCACGGGCAATCTCCTTACTACCATGTATTTCATAACGGATTCCGGTTAGAGACTGTACTGTTTTTGTAATACATTCTACCTGTGCAACGGCCGAAATACTTGCAAGCGCTTCACCTCGAAATCCCAAAGAACTTACACTTAACAAGTCTTCAATGGTCATAATCTTACTTGTTGCATGACGAATAAATGCTGTAGGCACTTCTTCTTTTGAAATTCCTGCACCATTATCTGTAATTCGTATAAATGAGATTCCGCCGTCTTTTATTTCTACAGTAACAGCAGTCGCTCCTGCATCTATGGCATTTTCTACTAATTCTTTCACGACAGAGGATGGTCGCTCTACCACCTCGCCTGCTGCTATTTTATTAATGGTTGCCTGGTCTAAAACCTTAATCATATATTTGCTCCTTATTGTTCCTTCACATCCTTGATTAAATCATCAAGTTATGGTTGAAATGTATTTATTTTTCTAAATCCAGCACAATTATATCCTCGTAAGGATTCGTTTTCGCCAGGCTTAATTTAGTGATTTTTCCCTCAAATGGTCCAAACTGATGTTGTAGCACCTCAAATGCTATCTGCATTTCATCTTTAGTTAGTTTCTTACCTATTGTTGTATGCGGCATCCAGCTAAAAGGCTGATAATATGGACTTAACCGAATTCCTTCTACTTGTTCTAGGCAAGAAGTGATTTTCTCTGATAATCCATGCAAATACACATTTAACACAGGTGACAGATAAAGTACATAAGGTAAAAATGCACTGACAGATGTCCACTGTATGGTTTCTTGATGAAAACCAGAAACCGTCTGTGCCAATAAAGGAATTACTTGTTGAATTTCTTTACTTTCAAATGACGAAATAGTAATGTGTGGCGGAACTTTACCGTCCAACATATAAGTATTTCCGGTCTTTTTTGCTACCTGATTAATATATTGCTGTATTCGATTATTTGTTATCTCATCAAAGTATGCGGATACTAGATACATGTAAATTATTTCAACCTCTCTTGCAAATCACTAAGATAAAGCAATGCCTTCATCGGTGTCATATTAGATAAATCTAATGCTTTGATGTCTGCAACCACACTGGATTCTTCTACATTTCCGAATAGGGACATCTGTCCTGCGGTATCCTTAGATTTCCCTTTGCTACCTTTGCTCTTAACAGATGCATCTTCTAATACTTTTGGCATAATATCTGCTGCAGCTGTCACGTTGATATCATGCTCCGATAACTCTGCTGAAATCTCCTTGGCTCTCGCAAGGACAACTTCAGGTACACCTGCAAGTTTTGCTACCTGAATACCATAGCTCTTATCTGCACCACCCTTGATAATCTTGCGGAGGAATACGATGTCATCTCCTGATTCCTTAACAGAAATACAGTAGTTGTTGACACCCTCTAGCTTACCTTCTAATTCAGTTAGCTCGTGATAATGCGTTGCAAACAAAGTCTTTGCTCCTAATAAATCCATGGAGCTGATATATTCCACTACCGCCCAGGCGATAGAAAGTCCATCATAGGTTGAAGTTCCACGTCCAATTTCGTCTAAAATCAATAAGCTGTTGGATGTAGCATTTCGAAGAATATTGGCAACTTCACTCATTTCTACCATAAATGTACTCTGTCCGGAAGCAAGATCATCTGATGCTCCCACACGAGTGAAAATACGGTCTACAATGCCAATATCTGCTGATGCAGCCGGAACATAGGAACCAATCTGCGCCATTAGTACAATCAACGCAACCTGACGCATATAGGTAGATTTACCTGCCATATTCGGTCCCGTAATAATAGATACACGGTTTAAATCATTATCCAATACTGTATCATTCGTGATAAAGGAATCATTATCCAATACTTTTTCTACAACCGGATGTCTTCCATCCTTAATATCAATGCGCCCCTCTGTATTAATCGACGGTCTGACAAAATGATTCTTCTCCGCCACGTATGCAAGGGATGCCAACGCATCTAGGTCTGCAATGATTTTTGCAGCTTTTTGCACACGTTTTACTTCTGCAGCAAGACTTTCCCTTACCGCAACAAATAAATCGTATTCTAAGCCGTATAAGCGGTCTTCCGCCCCTAATATCTTTCCTGCAATATCCTCTAACTCATCGGTAGAATAACGCTCAGAGTTTGCAAGTGTCTGCTTTCTGATAAAATGTTCCGGTACCAAATCTTTATATGAATTCGTTACGTCAAAGTAATAACCAAATACTTTATTGAATTTGATTTTCAAATTCTTGATTCCTGTTGCTTCGCGCTCTTTGGTTTCAAGGTCAATCAGCCATCCCTTACCGTCAGACTTCGCATTTTTTAACATATCAACAGTTTCATTGTAACCGTCCTTGATAATGCCGCCTTCTTTTACAAGGATTGGCGGTTCTTCTTGGATTGCGTCATCAATTGCTTTATGTAAGTCAATTAATTCATCTAAATCATTCTCATATTCAGCCAGGAGTCCTGTATCAAATTCTTTCAGTATACTGCGTACGTGTGGTAAAATTGCAATAGAATTCTTAAATGCAATTAAATCCCTTGGATTCGCTGTTTTTAATGTAATACGTGTCATCAAACGTTCCAAATCATAGACAGCATTTAAGTATTCACGAAGCTCATCTCTCGTAATCATAGAATTATTGAGATTCTCTATGGCATCGAGACGCTTTTCTATCATTTCCTTGCGAATACATGGTTGTTCAACCATAGAACGCAAAGTTCTTGCACCCATAGCAGTCTTCGTCTTATCTAATACCCAAAGTAACGAACCGCGTTTGTTCTTATCACGCATGGTCTCGCAAAGCTCTAGGTTTCTTCTAGATGCACTGTCAAGCACTACATAGTCCTCAACGTGATAGGTACTGATGTGATTAATGTGATCTACCGCACCTTTCTGGGTATCTTTCAGGTAATATAGCAAACAGCCCACTGAACGAACTGCTTGCGGGTAATCCTTAAGTCCCAAACCTTCTATATTCATCATATGGAATTGGTCTTTGATAAGACGCTCGTCCATGTCATAATCGTAATACCAGTCCTCCATGACAGAAATCATGGTATGTTCCTTCTCTCTCAAAGCTGACAAACTAACACCGATACTGCCCTGCTCATCCAATGAAACAGCTTCATTTACCAAAATTTCAACCGGAGCAAACTTAGAAATCTCATCCATTACCTTAGACATAGATTCTACTTCTGTGGTATAGAAATCACCGGTAGTAATATCTACAAAGGAAATTCCGTAAGTCTTATCATAATAAATGCTCATAAGATAGTTATTCTTCGTCTCGTTAAGACTTCCGGTACTCATATTGGTACCAGGTGTGACAATCTTAACTACCTCACGTTTCACCAAACCTTTTGCTTGTTTCGGATCTTCTACCTGTTCACAGATTGCAACCTTGTAACCTTTTTCCACAAGTCGGTTCATGTAGTTTTCGTATGCATGAAATGGGATACCACACATTGGAGCACGTTCTTCCATACCACAATCCTTACCGGTTAATGTGATTTCAAGCTCTCTAGATGCTGTGATGGCATCCTCAAAGAACATTTCATAAAAATCACCTAAACGGTAGAATAGTATGCAGTCCTTGTACTCTTCTTTTGTTTTGCAGTACATTTCCATCATTGGAGTCATTGGTTTGTCCTCTTTCTTTATAATCGTTATTATTAATAAAATATCTTTTCTTAAATCAATCTAAACTTCTCTAGCCTATATAGCTGTTCTTCATCCATTCCTGCAATTCCATTTTTATAATCATATCCCATCTTTTTGTAAAATTTTACTGCTGTTATGGAAGCTGGTATTTCAATTCGTTTTGCCCGTAAAAAGTATTCATCCTGTTCAAGTGTTTCTATAATTTGTTTTCCGACACCTTTTCCCTGATAATCAGGCAAGACAAAAATGGTCAGTAAAATACTTTCGTTTGTACTGCCCCAATATCCTGCAATCGCCCCACATCCGATGATTTTAGAGCCATCACAAGCGACATACATATGCCCCTCATTCGCTCTTGCGCACAAAACCTCCGCTGAATGAGAAGATATAGTGGCTTCAATATATTCACTTGAATAATCCTTGCTGTTAGTTATTCTTAAAGTTTCGGCAATCATTTGCGCTGTTTCTATCGCATCATCCTGATTGAACAATCTAATTTCCATTTTTAACCCTCGCTCAACTTCAAATTCTTGCATGCTTTCAACTCTTCACTAAGCTGAAAGTTTCATGTGTTCGACAAATTGGAATTTAGCGAACCTTTTCAATATTCGCAATTTCAAATCCTACTTTCTTATATAACATAAGTGCATCGTTATTCCATTTTGCAACGTGCAAGGTAATAGGTTCATTACTTTTTTCTCTAATATGTTGCATGCCCCATAATAAAAGCTGTTTGCCATATCCTTTATGTTGAAATTTTTTATTCACTATCAAATCATCTATCTCATTACCATAACATGCAATTGAACCGATGATTTCTCCTTGATTTATAAGTAAATAAATATCCTTAACCTTATCAACAATTTGCTTATAATCATTCAGGAAATTATATGGTTGAATATCAAGTGCTTTTCGCATTTCGTAAAAACATTCATTGTATATTCTCATATATTCTTGAAAGAACTCCACCTCGAAAGAAATACAAACAATATCACTTTTTTCAACACTATCATTATTGTACTTCATTTCATATGCTATTATTTCCATTACTTTATCAACCCCACAAATTCAAATTCTTCTCTCAGTTAACATATCCTAAAAATAATGTTCCATCAACCTCGTAACCCACTCTGGTACAGATGCATCTTTTTTGTCATAAACAGGATAGTATGGCTTAATATCTAATACAGGTGTTCCATCAATGGCATCCAACCCTTTTACCGTTATTGACTTCTCGTCCACTGAAAGAATTTCAACAGATGTCATACCTATTGTATTAGGTCTATCCTTTCCCCTCTGTGAAAAGATACCTACCAATGGCATATCTTCACGATTTTGAGGTCTTCTCTGAAGATGCTTATCCTTTTCATATTTTGCTTTATCCAAATAGTAAATAACTATTACATGTGAAAAATCTTCAAGACCTTTTAGTCCTGTATAATATTCTTCACCCAACATAATTGCAGAAACATCTTCTCCCCATGAAACATCCTTTTTATTTTCAATACAATTTTTAACACATCCAATAGGTTCCATAATTATATTCTTCATCGCAATATACCCTCCATCAACTTCAAAGTTATCTACTTCATTCACCTTCAAAGTTTACTCATTATATGTACCACCTGTATTGTCTTTATTAAGAGTCCCTTCAAACTCAATCAAAAGGCACTTCACTAATGTCTTACAAACGGGCCGGTGTCTTGTTCCCTTTGGTACAATTACGAAATCGCCTTCGCATAAATGCGTTAATCCTTCCTCGAATTCAATATCAAACTCTCCTTCAATACAATAAAACATTTCATCCGAAGTTTCATGTACATGGAAATCTAAAGTTCTGTTTTCGGCTTGTACTACATTTAACATATGGTTGTTCAACGTTCCAACTCTTTTATATAAAAATAATTCATCAACTTCATT
>JAZSPZ010000029.1:0-10960 GCA_045537735.1 Lachnospiraceae bacterium | reverse complement strand
AATGGACCCCACTGCTTGAACTCAGCCTTCTTCTCAACGATTGCTTCAAGGATACCTAATGTATCAGATGGCTGACACTTCTTACCCATGAAATCACCTGTGTTGATGATGTAGCAATCTACATCCTTCTCTTCTACTAACTTCTTGAACTTCTCATAGTCGTTAACCAATGGGTATGTTCTGAATGGGTTAGCATAAGGAACGATACGAAGTGCATTCATATCTGTACCAGCAGCAACACGCTCTGCAGTAGAAGTCTTAGTAGCTAAAGTAGCACCCATAACAGAAGCTAAAGCAGCACCTTTCAACTTCACTACTGGTGGAATTGTTGGGTCTTTCATAATCCAGAAGATAGCATTAACTGGAGCGTCAATCTTATCTACACGGTTTGGAGACCATAACTTAGACTTGATAGCACGTCCGTTACCATTACGGATATCCTCTGTTACTAACTGAATCTTTCCATCCTCGTCCATTGTTGCAGAACAGTTCTGGCAAGACAATAAATACTGGTTATCTGGACAACCTGTTGGGTAGTCAGCAGTCTTATCGAAATATGTTGGCTCCAATGCAATAGAAGCACATGTATCTGTGTTAATGATGAAAGCGTCATCATGTAATACCTTAATTGCAGGATACTTGTCACCATGCTTAGCATGTGTAAGTGTTGACTTACCTGATCCAGAAAGACCATATACAGAAGCAACGAACTTAGATCCGTCTTCCAATGTGTACTCTTTCTGTCCACCGTGACATGAAGCATATCCGTTACGGTTAGCGATTGCCCAAGCCATTGTAAGTGTACCCTTCTTGTGCTCACCAAAGTACTTCATACCAAGGATAGCAGCACAGTTCTGCTCTGTATCGAAGTAGCAAAGAGTTAAAGGATCGCTTAAGCAGCTGTAATCTACATCAGGAGCCTCTGTTGGTGCCCACTGTGGGTCAGAGAAGATATAGATATCTGCTTCCTTGCCATCGCCTACCATCTTAGAATCCTTATACATCTTAACGTACTCGTCAGACATATACTGGAAGTTCAACATCCAGTTGTAAAGTAAGTTCTCTTCACCTTCTGGAATCAATAAATGAGCCTTAACCATGAATTCTGGGTCAAGACCAACGTAACATGTTGCATGATACATAGTCTCCCAACGAGTCTTGTATACAGCATCCATTACTACCTTATCTAACTTAGCGTCATCTACACCTGGCTCACCCTTAATACGACGAGCAGCTGCATAACGTCCTGTTACAGCACCATCATTGAATAATAAAACCTTAGCATCTGCGTCTAAGCCGAACTCCTCACCGCGATAGATAGGCATATCTGTTACGATAGTACCTGGAGAGTTCTTTGCTAAGTTGTAAGCTTCCTTCAATGTGTTAACCTTAACTACATTGTTTCCATAGAAAGCTGCCTCGATGATGGAACGTGTCTTAGAAAAACCAACTTTGCCAGCACCGATTTCGTCAAGTTTGTAATTTGCCTTTGTTGCCATTGTTGAAAAATCCTCCTATTTTTTATTATTATCACCATGCTTGGACATTAATTTCCATAGCACTATCAATGTGAAAGTATGATGAATTCCTTACATTGTATCTGGTGAATTTTATTGTACTATAAACCTTATAAACAAAAGCCATATCGGCTTCTAATATTGAAAGGTCAGCCACAATAAGTATATAAAACCGCGTGTTCAATGTCAAGTAAATTCCTACCATTTCGCACAAAATTAACATTCCCTTTTTAGACAAAAAAAGAACGGATACCTTACGAATTAAGACACCCTTTCTTCCTTTATCACTTTATGTGTTTTCTAATTATATAATCTCAGCTATCTTTGCGAGTTCGCAAATGGTTTCCTTGCTAACCATCTTCCCTTGATATTCCACCAAATCCTCTTTTGCACCAGTAAATATATCGCTTGGTTCATATTTCTTTAAAATGATGGTATCCTCTTCAACAAAAATCTCCACTGGATCTTTGATGTCAAGATTCAAATTACGTCTCAACTCGATTGGCAGTGTAATTCTGCCCAAATTATCTAAATTTCTAACAATTCCTGTTGCCTTCATCTTTCAATCCCTTTCATTTTATTAATTCATCGATTTAACGGGTTAAAGTATTCTTAAAATACTACCATTGTCAAAAAATGTCAACAAAATCAAGGCTTCTTAAGAAAATCTTCACAATTGGGGCCTACATTTTTAGGTTCTTTCGTTCTATTCCGGATAGAAAAAAGGCAATGTTTCCATCGCCTTTCCAAGCTCTCTTATAATAATGCCTGATAAATATCCCGCTTACTGACACCGCGGTCCTTAGCCACCTTCTTCATAGCCTCTTTCTTATCCATTCCCTGGTCTGTATAATATTGCATGTGGTTCTCAATGGTCATGGAAAGAAATTCCTGCATCTTATCCTCTTTCAAAACTTGTGGAGAAATCCCCTCAATAACCAACACGAATTCTCCCTTTGGTTCTTCTTGCTCATAATAAGCAATTGCACCTGTCAAAGTGGTACGGAAATTGGTTTCATGCTTTTTCGTAAGCTCCCTACAAAGGGAAATCTCTCGGTCTCCCAAAGCTTCATACAAATCCTTTAATGTCTTCTTCAGCTTATGTGGTGCCTCGTATATCATGATGGTTCTAGTCTCTTTCTTTAACTCCTCGAGCACTTCCGCACGTTCCTTCTTATCATACGGAAGAAATGCCTCAAAACAGAATCGTCTTGTAGCTTTACCAGATATAGTAAGTGCCGTCACAAATGCAGATGGTCCAGGAAGAGAAGTCACCTCAATTCCCGCTACATGACACTGCTTTACCAGTTCCTCGCCAGGGTCAGAAATTGCTGGGGTACCCGCATCAGTAATCAACGCAACATTGGTTCCCTGCTTCATTTTCTCCACCAACTGGGCCGCCTTGTCATATTTATTAAATTCATGATAACTAGTCATAGGTGTCTTAATCCCAAAATGATTCAACAGCTTGATACTGTGTCTTGTATCCTCCGCTGCAATCAACTCCACCTCTTCCAATATGCGCAATGTCCGAAGGGTAATGTCTTCCAAATTACCAATCGGGGTTGCGCAGATATACAACATTCCTGCCATGTAGATATCCTCATTTCCATCCTTTTCTTTTTATCTTTCACTTACCCTCTATCTCTTATACCCATATATCTCATAGATCTCATCCGTATACACACTCTGCTCCTTATACACCACAAGGGGTGGTTCAATGGTGATTCGCTCTTTACCACCCTTCAAGCCTTCTATCAATACCATAGTCGGCTCTTTATCCACATAAGGGTGAACCAAGCGCATGCGCTTCGGCTCCACATGATACTCCTTCATCACACGAAAAATTTCTGCCAGGCGAAATGGCTTATGTACCATGTAAAATGTTCCGTTCACCGGAAGTACATAACTTGCTGCCGCTATCACATCCTCCAGAGATAACGCCACTTCATGTCTTGCGATGGTTTTCGGCTCATAGAGATTCTGCAATCCATGATGGTCTGTCATATAGGGCGGATTCACCGTCACAACTTGAAAAGAAGCTGGATCAAACAGCTTCTTTATCTCTTTCACATCTCCGCATACGATATTCACTTTATCTTCTAGATGATTCAGTGCAACACTTCTGCTTGCCATGTCCGCATATGCTTCCTGTAATTCCAGACCAGTGAAAGCAGCCCCTTCCGTCTTTGCCTCTAACAGAATGGGTATCACTCCACTACCTGTACAAAGATCAAGCACCTTCTGACCGCGCTTTACCTTGGCAAAACCGGACAACAACACTGCGTCAATCCCAAAACAGAATCCCTTCGGCTTCTGGATAATCTGATAGCCCTTGCACTGCAAGTCATCTACTCTCTCGTCATCGTATATCATTCTCGCTACCTGTTCTTATCTAAATTACAATCATCTGTGATTATGACACTAATCGATTTTTGAGCCACCTTCATTACGCTCTAATGCTTCCAATGCCTTCAACTCTTCATCGTTCACCTTATCATGATTGCGACGTTTCTTGGTTTTAAATTTCAACTCTTCCGGCATATACTCACGGATTTCTTTATCCCCGTTATCCATTTCCACAACAACCTTGACCTTCTGACGAAGTACGCTAACGCTGTGTACCTCACCCTTAAATCCATCGGTTGTCTTCACAAAATCTCCCACATTCGGAAGCTTGTCATTAAGATATTCGTATGTCTCCTGCTCGTTCTTTAAACAACACATCAGACGTCCACACACACCAGAGATCTTGGTAGGGTTCAACGAAAGATTCTGCTCCTTTGCCATCTTAATAGATACCGGAACAAAGTCCGATAAATGCTTATGGCAACATAACTCTCTACCACAAATACCAATCCCCCCAAGAATCTTCGTCTCGTCACGAACACCAATCTGGCGAAGTTCAATTCTCGTCTTAAATACAGAAGCCAAATCCTTTACAAGTTCACGGAAATCGATTCTTCCATCTGCGGTAAAATAGAACAACACTTTGTTGTTATCAAATGTATACTCCACATCGATTAGTTTCATCTCCAATCCATGCTTCTTTATCTTCTCAAGACACACCTTAAATGCATCCTGACATTTTTTCTTATTATCCTCATTCTTCTTGTCATCCTCTGCTGTGGCTTTGCGGATAACTGGTTTCAAGGTAGATGTAATATTACCTTCTTCAATTTCTCTCTTTCCTAGCACCACTTTACCATATTCCACGCCTCTGGCAGTCTCCACAATCACTGCATCTCCCACCTCTAGTTCAATACCATTCGGTGCGAAAAAATATATTTTTCCGTTCTGTCTAAAACGGACACCTATTACTTCTATCATTACATGTTCTCCTTTATTGTAAGCAAGGTAAGCTCCATTGCAATATCAAAATTAACATTCGCTTCCAAACGAATTTTCAACTTATTCAACGCCTTCAGAATTTCCTCTATTCCCTCATAGGAAGTTTTACTCGCCTGTTTTTTCATGGTAGAAAACTCTTCCTTAAAAATAATCTTGTTCGGCGAATTTGATATCTTTACCATTAATATATCACGGAACCACATAGTCATAATATCAATATAATCCGTAACATCCAGCTTATATTTGCCCATTTTCTTCACAGCTAAAATGATATCTTCCATATCCATCTCATGAATACGGCGAAGAAGACGTACGCTATCTTCCTTAATCTCGTTGTAATCTGGAGAAATGGCAAGCCTCACTGCTTTTCCTAGATTCCCTTGGGCAAAATCTGTACAGAACTTCGCCTTTGTCTTCTCAATACCCAACTGCTCCTCTAAGTACTCTATCATTTCTAGCGGCTGAACCGGCTTAAAATTCAACACAATACATCTGCTCAAAATGGTTGGCAGAAATTTGTCCACGTTATCGGTAAGCAACATCATAATTGCATACTCCGGTGGTTCCTCCAATGTCTTTAATAACGCATTCTGTGCCTGTGGATTTAACATTTGTGCATCCGGCACAATATAGATTTTGTATTTGCTTCTATACGGTTTCAAATCAATATCATTTACAATCTGATCTCGAATCTCATCAACAGAAATCACATTGGGTTTCTCATGATTCACCCAAATAATATCTGGCTGATTGTTAGATTCCACCTGCAAACAAGAGGTACACTCTCCACAAGGATCAGGATTGCCTGATTCACACTGCAAAGATTTTGCAACCACATTGGCTAAGGTTTTCTTACCTACGCCTTTTTCACCATTCAAAATATACGCATGGGATACCTTTCCCAATTCAATACTACTCTTGAAATGTCTAACTATGTCCTCATGTCCGATAATATCGCTATAATTCGCCATATAAACACCTCTATTCTTCCTACTGATCTATATAACACCAACGAATTGTTACATTGCTATGTCCTTTTGTGCAAGCACAAAACCATCGAACCTTTTGATTCTATTTTCATCAGGTTGAGATATCCAACAACATACCTCTAATATCATCGATTTTATTCAATATCGCAAGGTTATCCTTCTCGTCTTTCAAAAGCTCCTGTGCCAGGTCATCTAGCGACTTATCCACCTCTTTCACGATACCATATACTCTATGTCTTCCTCTACGATCCAAAAAGTTTTCTCTAGAAAACTCGTGGGAATGTGCTGTCACTTCATTCATAAACTCTTTCACTAAGCTTCTATAACGTTTCATATCCCTAATATCCATGTGTTTTGCAAGCTTACTTCCCTGCTCTTCGATATCCTTCATGAGACTAGAGAGTTTTTCTTTTAATTCACTATTTTCGATATGACTAACCAAGGTAAATTTGAAACTATCATCACCCTTTGGTGCCTGTGTGTGATTCTCAATAGGTGTCTGATTGGTCGTTTGATTAACCCGTAAATCCATAGTAACTCTCCTTTCTCTTACGTTCTATCATCTAGGCAAAATCGTTTTTATTTTGTAAAGAAACGCTTTTCTACCTCTCCTACAATAATACTATGTATCTCTTCAATTGGCAATGTAGCATCCACTGGAAAAATACGCTCTGGATAAAGCTGCGCCAATTGTCTATAGCCTTCCACGACACGTTTGTGGAAACTCAAATCCTCCATCTCCATACGGTCTAACTCTGCCTGGTTCTCCTTACGCTTGATTCCTGCGTCCGCGTCCAAATCCATAAAAATCGTAAGCTTTGGCTTCACATCTCCCAATGCATAGTTATTCACTTCGTAAACTGTGGATACCCCCAGTCCTCTTCCGATTCCTTGATATACTGCTGATGATTCCACAAAGCGATCACAAATCACAGCCTTTCCATCTGCCAAAGCAGGTTTAATCACTTGATTCACCAACTGTGCCCTTGCTGATGCATACAACAACAGCTCTGTCATGTGGCTCATTTCCTGATACTCTTTATTCAAAATAATGCCACGAATCGCTTCGCTGATAACTGTTCCACCCGGTTCTCTTGTAATAATAATATCATACCCTTTGCTCTCTAGGTATGTCTTTAACAATTCAATCTGTGTTGTTTTTCCAGATCCATCCGGACCTTCCATTGTTATAAAAATTCCTTCCACAATATATCCCCTATCTTCCTATTAATAATCAATGGTTACTGTAATCAAATAATCTCCATTATCTTTTTCTTTTAATCCCTTAATATTCAAACCCAGTTTGATTGCCTTGTCAATCTCTACTAAGATTTCCTTTGTCAATATCTCTCCCGGCACAACCAATGGGATTCCTGGTGGATAAATGTATATATACTCTCCACAAACATGACCCAAAGCTTCCCCCACAGATATCTCTGATAAGGGACTTTCCTTTGCTTCTGCGATGGTCATTTTTCTCTCAGACAGCAAGGCGTAATTCACGCCACCCTCATTACTATTATCGGCACATTCGTCCAATTCCGTTAACTGTCCATCAATGGCTTCCATTGCTTGATAAAGTGCCTCAAATGCTTCCTTTGTGTCAGCTACAGATGTCATAGCTATGACGTAATTTCCCGCCGCCATCTCCATCATCTGGCCATATTCCTTGTGTAAGATCTCTCCTAACACAACACCATTGAGCACTCTCATTCCTTTCTCCTGAGGAATACCGCAACGACCCACTGTAAACACTAGCTTTCCATCATCATAATCATAAATACTATGCTTCTTGAAATCCTGCTGTCCCACAAGATGGATATGTTGCAGGCCTTCAAATTTCTTTCTATATTCTGCCAATAAATGCTTATATACAATAAATAAACCATCTCTCTCATGATCCATTTTTTCTATACATGCTTCCATTGTAGCCATAAAAACATAGGATGGAGAAGTACTTTGATAAACTGACAAATATTCTTCCAATCTGATTTGAGAAATCAATCCGCTCTTATAATGCAATATTCCACATTGCGTCATCGCTGGTAGTGTTTTATGAAGACTCTCAATCACCACATCCGCTCCCAACCGAATAGCAGGGTCTGGCACATTCTTATAGTTGGTGGTGGAAATCGTTTCATTTACATTGGCCATATACTCAAAATGCGCTCCATGTGCAGCATCCACAATCAGCGGTACCTTTGCTTTATGGACAACCTTTGCAATCTTTTCCACATCGCTTACAACTCCTTCATAAGTTGGGGAAACCAACAAAACCGCCTTTGCATCACAATGCGTTTTCAACGCCTTTTTCACCGCATCTGCTGACATACCGCCAAACATCTGCAATGTGTCGTTCCAATCTGGCATAATATATACTGGTTTTAGTCGAAGCAAACGGATTGCATGGTATACTGCTTTGTGGCAATTACGTGCCACAACGATCTTTTCACCTGGCTTACAAACAGCCGAAATTGCCGCCATAATTCCACAGGTAGAACCATTCACTAGATAATAACTGCGCGTAGAGCCATATACCTCTGTTGCGCGATCCAATGCCTGTCGAATAATACCCGTAGGATGATGAAACTCATCCAAATCTCCAGCTTCTGTCACATCAATAGAAAATGGGTTGTCCACCAATTCCGGAAAAATAGTGTGCAGTCTTCGCTTATGCCCTGGCATGTGCCACGGGTAAGATCCCTCTGTATTATATGCTATTAAACCGTTCAATATCGGCGTTTCCATCATCAATAAACCTTTCTTGCCTACAAGTGAATCTCTCATTATATATTAAATACTTTGCTATTATACCAAATGGATGGGGTTTTTGCAAAACTTATATCGTTCTCCACACTTGCTCATCTCTTATTCTTACAGACGCTCCATCATAATATTCTTATATCCCTCTCCATAGATTTCACTTGCACTGGTCACAATCATAAATGCACGGGAATCCTCTTCCTTTACAATGTCTTCCAAGGTTGGCGTTGCGCGTTTTTTGACAACACACATAATAATATTCTTCTCATGGTGCGTATAAGCACCTTTTCCAGTTAAAATGGTTGCACCCACAGACATATCTTGAAGCAATCGATCCACCACTGCTTCTGCCTTGTCCGAAACAATAAATACGAGTGTTGCTTCGTCCTTTCCATATAACACAGACTCCATCACTTTACCACTCAACACAACGGCAATAAATGCATACATAGCAACATTAAAATCCTTAAACAAAATTCCTGCTGCAGAAACAATCAGAATGTCTACTACCATAAAAAAAGTGCTTGTTTTGATAGCTGGATACTTCTTTCTTAAAATTTTAATAATGATATCCATTCCACCTGTGGTAGAACCGCTTCTTAGCACAATTCCGATACCTACTCCCGTCAAAACACTACCTGCAATAGCAGCTAGTAAGGCCTCGTCGGTGATTGAAGGAAAATGTCCAAAGAAATTAGTGAACAAAGAATTACATACTACGGAAGAAAACGTCCAGATAATAAACTTTCCACCAAACTTCCACCATCCTAATAACACAATGGGAATATTAAACAAGAAATACCAGCTACCTGTTTCTCCTCCCAACACATGACTTACAATGACAGAAAGACCTACTACACCACCTGGCGCCAATCCATTAGGATCCAAAAACAATCCCACACCAGCTGAATATATAAATGTTCCAATAATAACCATGATAATCTTTTTATATAATTTTTTCGGATTCTTAATTCTGCCCTTCATGTAATATCCTCCTGTGTTTGTTGATTGTAATATTTCAGTATACAATTCTATTTTTTCTTTTTAGTTTACACCTTTTTAATAGTTTGTAAACATATAGTTTTTTCATTTGTTCATATGTTTTTTATATATAAAAAAGGACTCCGCTTAATTAGATTAAGCGAAGTCCTCATGTAAATCTTCGTATATTTTCCTTATTATATAATTACCTTGCTGCACCAAGATAAAACACAACAAATCTTTTCGTTGCCTCGTTTACCAAAATACCTTCCGCTCTAGTTCCTGTATCAATTGGACGATAATACAAAATTGTGTATGTTTCAATTTCATCTGGAACAACCTTCTCAAAAGGCATATTGCTTGGAAAATTACCCAATGAATATTCTAAATCCAAAAACTCACTAACAGAAGCACCATATGCATTGGCAAATCCTTTATCTATCCTAGAATAATCTAAAACTTCCGTATAATTCATATTCATATAGTTACTTTGCAGATAATCCATCTGTTCTAACTCTTCATTCGTTGGTTCATACTTACTATACCAATCCCACGCCGGACGACTCACACTGGTCTCTGTACAACTATAATTCTTTAAATGTTGCATGTAAGCGTCATATTCCTCTTTGTCTTCTAAAGAATAAGAGTATATACTATGTAAATATAACCCTGTATAGCTTAAATAATACTTCTGATCTGTAGCACCCTCTGGCATATACATATATCCTGCAGCTCCTGCCTGTCGAAACTCTTGGAACGAACTGAATTCTGTCTCACCAATTGGAACATTCTTCAAGATAAATGCTATAACAACACAATCCAACACAAAAAATATTATAATTAATATAATTAAGATTGTTCTCACAATCTTATGACCAATACCTTCTTTCATAAAAAGACACCCCTCATTTTTTTACATGAAGATTTTACCACATTATGGCGATAAATAAAAGATAATAAAAAAAGAACTCTTAAATTTTTAAGAATTCTTTTAGAGGCGCCAACCAGATTTGAACTGGTGATAAAGGTGTTGCAGACCTCTGCCTTACCACTTGGCTATGGCGCCATATAAGCTCCCCGAGCGGGGCTCGAACCTGCAACACCACGGTTAACAGCCGTGTGCTCTACCATTGAGCTATCGGGGATTATACAGTTTAAGATTACCATCTCTCAGGTAATCTATAAGGTATTATATGCATGAATAAACAATATTATTCATAATGTACCTTCAGAACTTCATACAAAGATGAACTTCCATCTCTTATCTTTCCATCTTCCACATATCTTAAGCAAATATATTAGTTAAGCCTTCGACCTATTAGTACTTGTCAGCTACATGCATTACTGCACTTCCACCTC
>JAZSPZ010000019.1:0-89555 GCA_045537735.1 Lachnospiraceae bacterium | reverse complement strand
TGCACTTACAAAACAACTGGAAGAAGATGGATTTACGATAATTTCACAACCAAGAACGACAGGTGACGGTTATTTTGAAAGTAAAATTTCTGACCCAGATGGTAATAATATTGAAATTACAGAGTAATGGTGATGTTTGCTAAAGGATATAGGCTGTGAACTTTCAGTTTCGAAATTCTTTGAGAAGGCGTCAATAATGATTTGCATATGTTGATTTTAAGGGACAGAGCGTAACACCTCTGTCTTCTTTTATTATTGGTTAAATAGACATCTTCAGCAAAAATGGGTATGGGTAAAATGTTATCGAAGAACATAGAAAACCTTGAAAAATCAGCGGTTGCAACCTGTGGGTGCGAAAAATTGATAAAATGGAAATTCCGATGTTCGTTCATCTGTCTAAAGGCTGTTGTAAAAATTGCTGATTTTAGAAATAATTCAAAATTGCAATTGCAAAATAATATGCAATTCGTTATGATTTACCCGATGTAGAGCAGATGGATTGGTGAATGATTTAATTGAATTGTTCTGATCTGTTTGTTTCAATATATTTTAGGAGGAAAATAAATGAAACAATTAAACATGAAACATGTTGTTATGACCTCATTTCTTACGACCACACTTTTGGCAAGTATGTTTTGTGGAATGAAGGTGAATGCAACACAAGCTGTGGAGCCGGGGGATAACTCAACCACTGCGACAAGGCCAATTGGGTGCATATATGACCATACCAATGACTACAAACTTTCTGGTGTTGTATTGAATGGCAATTCAGTGGTGATTAAGGCTGCGGAAGAAAAAGGCTATTTTAATATCTATGTGGATACAAACAGGAATGGTCTAGTGGATGCAGATGAGAACGCGTTTGAGTATGCAATTATAGGACCTGAACAAGAGAAGTCTGCAAATATTCCAAATGGTGTTTCACTTTATGGTGTATATGATAGTACAGTTACTAATCCATTTACGATTACGGTGGAAAGTGGTGTGTTTGGTGATATTTATGGTGTTTACAAAGGCACGGTTGATACAGATGCAGATGTTGCAGTGAAAATCGACATAAAGGGTGGAACCTGTCAGGGCGATTTATATGGCGCATATCAAAGTAATGTTACTGCTGGAAAGGTTGCTATTGATATTGATGTAACAGGTGATGCGGCTGTTAAACATTACTTCATAGGAGCTGAAGGTTTGAAGGGTGATAACCCAGAACAGATTTATAAAATCACAGGTGATGTTGATGTTGATTGGAATACGGACGCGTTAGCAGATGACGCTGATAAGTTGATTAACTTTGTTGGCTTGAAAAACAATATAAATGTAGAAGGTTCTGTAGATTTATATCTGAACAATTTGAATACAGAGACAATAGTTGGATTAGATGGGAATGTTGTTGTTACAGGAAATTATACCCAAAAAAGTGAATTGACAACACGGATTACGCATGGGAACCATGGAATGTTGAAATCTACAGTAACAGGTGATGCACATATTACCATACATGGTGCGCAAAGTGAAGATGAAAGACCCACTCATGTGTATGCTGTAAAAGGATATTGTAATAGAGCAAACAAAGTTGCTGTTGGTGGAAAGACAACGCTAATCTATAGTGGCGGATGCGTTGGAAATTTGTACGCGACTCAAAAGGGTGATAGTCAGAACTCTCCAGTCTTTAATGGCGATGTTGAGGTGGATGTTCAATCAGGAAGTGCAGACTTTGTACAGCTTATTGATGGAACCGTTATCAATGGATCCTTAGCGATAGATGTTCGAGAAGGTTGTCAAATAAAAGGTAGATGTTATTGTGTATGGGGTGGTCGTATGGAAAAAGACGTAACCATAAACATACACAATATATATGAGAATACAGAGATTGCTGGAGATGATTTCAGTGCACTACGTGATCCGAATGTAGCTGGCAATGTAACCATTGTGGTTGATGGAGGAAACTATGATGAGCTTCGTGCAATATATGGTAGTGAATCTGGTTATTCGTCGCAATATATCGGCGGCGAATTGGATTTGACAGTGAAGAATGTTGACGCACGTTTGATGCGAATGCTTTATTATGGAAATATGGCGTATGATGACGCTAAAATTACAGTAGATAATGTTACTACAGGAGAGTTTGTTGGATTGCTTGATTCTAGGGTTATACGTGGCTTGGAAATGACAATCAAAGATTCTACGTTTGGATATGATAGTATAACTGATGCATATAGTTCAAATAATTCATATCTTTTTGGACGTACCTTGTTAGTAAATGGTGCAAAGGTTGAAATGATTAATACAACATTTGCGAACAGGTGTGGCTTCGGATTTGCTTTTGGTACACAGGATGGTTCAAAACTGCCTGATGTAACCTGTAGAAATGTTCAGTTTGAAAATGCTAATTATGGTGTGTCAACTTCGCCAGAGGCATCTTATAAGATTTGTGTAGATGCGAAGGTTGGTGTGACTTCGACAAAGGAAAAACCATTAGCAACTGTGACTGGACTTGGGAAAACAGTATCCTGTCTTGAGAATGCGGAGGTTCGTTTGGTTGATGATTTACCGGAAGGTCTTGTACTTGAAGATGGTAAAATATATGGCACACCAACAAAGGCTTATCCGGATGGAATAACGGTTAACTGTGTTGTAGTGGATGACAACAATCGTATAGATATGCCAATCCATTTTGTGGTAGCTAAGAAGGACTGTGAATTTGATTCTAACTGGACTAGTGATGACAAACACCACTGGCACGCATGTACAGATGAGGGTTGTGACGAAGTAAAAGATAAAGCAGAACATACATGGGATGATGGTGTTGTAACAAAGGAAGCAACTGCTACAGAAAAAGGTGTTAAAACCTATACCTGTACAGCTTGTAAAGCTACAAAGACAGAAGAGGTTCCTGTGATAACGGAAAATAATGAGAATACACCAGGGGATGAAGCTGGGGACACACCAGAGGCTGGAGGTGAGGCTACGTCTGATCCTGAAGTTGCTACTCCATCGGCAAAGGGAACTGTATTAAAGGATGCTGACAAAAAGGGTGACTATACTGTAACCAATGCAGATCCGGCGTCACCAGAAGTTTCTTACAAGGTTACCAGTAAGACAGCGAAGGAAATTGTGATTCCAAAAACTGTCACAGTGGATGGTGTAGAATACAAAGTAACATCCATCAAGAGTGGTACATTTAAGAACCACAAAAACTTGAAGAAAGTTACGATTGGGGCAAATGTAAAAACAATCAGTAAAAATGCATTTTCTGGTTGCAAGAAATTAACCACTGTTAAGATGGGTGGAAATGTTACAACGATCGGTGCTAATGCATTCTACAACTGTACTGCCTTGAAGAGCATAACCATTCCAAAGAATGTGAAGGAAATTGGTGCAAAGGCATTCTATAATTGCAAAAAGTTGACAAAGATTACAATCAATACAACCAAGTTAACAAAGAGCAAGGTTGGAAAGAAAGCATTTACAAAGGCGGGAAGCAATAACTACAAGAAATTAACAGTGAAGGTTCCTAAGAAGAAAAAGAATGCTTATAAGACAATGCTTAAGAGTCGTGGATTAAGTTCTAAGGCAAAGGTAAAATAATATACATAGAAGTAAAATCATGTGACAAGCTCAAGCGGGTTTGTTGCATGATTTTTTTTTGCTGAAAAACAGACAAAGGCAATTGTGTATTATGCTGAAAATGAAGCAACCAAACAAATAACAATTGTAATAAATTTACAGAAACGATATGATGTTGGTATATGCGACGATTTTAAAAAGGGAGAATTATAATTAGGAGGTAAATCATGCAACGAAAGCAGAAAAAATTACGTGCAATAGGATTGCTGTTAGGCTTGTTATTGGGGACAAGTCTGTTTGCGTACCCTACTGTATATGCAACGGAAGGAGAAGGTTCTACAGAGAAAGAATTGACAACTGTAGATACGAGTTTGGGAGTTACCTATATGTATGCGGATTCTGATACGGAGAAAAAGAATCCCATAGGAATTAATTTGAATGGTAATTCTATCATTGTTGTGGCATCAGAGAATTCCACAACAGAGAATTTGCTCAATAACATTTATATTGACAAAAATATGGATGGAAAGATTGATGATGGAGATGAACAGGTATCGATTAACGATTCTGTGGATATCAAAGCAAATTATGCAATCTATGGTGTCTATAAGCAGAAAACCACAACCCCAATCTCCATTACGGTAAATAGCGGTTATAGCCCAGCTATTTTCGGTGTGTATGAAGGTGAGTCGGTTGTGCAATCTACAGGGGAAGATGAAGTGCCGGCAATTTCTGTGACAGTGAATGGTGGTACAGTTTCTAGTGCTTTGTTTGGTGCGCAGAATTCTACTGTGACAACAGATGGCGTTTCAGCATCTGTTGTGACGATTAATGATGGTGTTGTAAATGCTACTGTTGCAGCTGCAATGACGTCAGAAATTAATGCCTCAGATGCCACTGCGTTAGCAGTGTATGTGAATGGTGGCACAGTTTCAAACACAGTTTTTGGTGGAAGCGGAAGTACAATTGTTTCTGATGGTGCCAGTGCAATTGAGATGGTTATGAATTCTCAATCAGAGACAAGCATATCTACATTGATTGGAGCCAATGGCGGAACAGTCGATGTAAAGAATTCTGAAAAGGCTGGTGTATATACTAGGATTGTACAGGGAAATGTAGGAACTTTGGAAGCACTTTATAATTGTAAATGTGAGTTGGTGAATAGTACTGCTCCAGCTGTGCAAGGTATTATCGAGAAAGGTTCTTTTGGTAATGTGAATTTGGTATATGGAAGTACAGTGAAATCAGACGAATCTTGCAGTACTTTGATAGATGTTGATGTCAGTGGTGGAACGATATCCAAATTCAGTAGTGTTATATATAGTAATGTGGATGCTGGTAAAAACACGAATACTGTAGTAGATGTAGATGTGACAGGAGCAGCAGTGCTCAGTGGAGGTGCATATGTAATTGGTGGTACAGATTCGTGGAGTGTGCCAGAGAATGATTATACATTTGTAGGTAATGTGGATATCACATTTGATTTTGATGAGTTGCCAGAGTCTGGTAACAATATTAATAGTGGATACTTGGTGAATTCCGGAGCGGTGATTGACGGAAATGTAAATATTACTTTGAATAACGCAAAGATTGGTAATCTATATGGTTTGTACAATGTATATGTTAAAGGTAATTTCATATTTGATATGAAAGATACATGTGATGTGACCAGTGGAGTATACGCAGGCTATAACACAAAGGTGGACGGAAATGTCAACATAGACTTAGTTGGTAGGAAAGAGTCAAATTGTTCTTACATATATGGTTTGAACGGTAGGTATAAGAGCGAAACAACCTTGGTGGGTGGAGACGTTGTTGTTAATTATAATGGCGGATGTACCAATAATTTTTATGGTCTGTATGGTACAACGATTGCCACTGATGAATATGTAAAGGTTGGAAAAACCGTTACAGTGAATGTGAATGGCGGAACCATTAATTATGGCTATGCAGTGGAGTATATTAACGCAGTCGGTGCAGTGAAGGTCATTGTGAAAGACACAGTTTTAACAGGATCTGTATATGCGACGTACAATATCTTTTCGAGTAGTGATATAACGGTGGATGCAACCAATAATAAGAATACAGAAAAGGATTCTGCATCTTTCTACGGGGCGTATTATGTGAATACATCTGGCAATGTGTCTGTGAATGTCGATGGCGGATACTATCGTGGAGTGCAGGGTGTATATGGTTATAGCACGAAGGGCATCGTTGGTGGTGATGTAGAGGTTAGTATTAAGAATGTAAATAAAGACTCTACAACCTATCAGAATGGAAATTATTCATATGGTGCAGCTGGCTGTACAGTTGCTGGAAAAACAACTGTCAACATAGAAGATTCTAACTTCTATACGTTATACGGACTTGATGAAGTGTCATCAAAGGGTGATGTGAAGGTAGATGTTTCAAATGTGAAATCGTACTATTCGATATATGCTGCAGAAGTAAAAGAATGTGAAGGTAATGTTACCAGTACAGTTAAAAATTGTTCGGGAAATTATGTGTATGGTATCTATATGTATGCGAATTGTGGTGGAAACATTACCAGTACAATTACAGATTCGACAGCATCTCAATACATATATGGTATGAGTAGCAGTAGCAGTTATGTGGTAGATGGAGATGTGAATATTACTCTTAAGGGATGTACATGTTCTTCCGGTTATGTATATGGTTTGAGTGGCACAACTGTCCAGGGTGATACGATCGTTACGATTGAGGATGGAGAGTTTGGAAAAGAGAATAATTACGGTGGATACCTTTATGGAGTTAGTTATGCGAACACGTTAGGAGAGACAACGGTCAATCTGACAGATATTGATATTGTGGGCAGTGTGTACCCATATCAGTCTGCAGGTTCTACAGAGTGTGCGGATGCCTCTGTGAATATAACAGGATTGACTATGGGCACGGGCTCTAATTCAAATGTAAGTTTATATAATAACACTGCAGAGGGACAGCATGTTACAACGGTTATAGATGACACCTCGGTGATTCCTGAGAATACATATATCAATCCAAGTTCAAGCGTTACCGGTAGTGGTACATTGACATACAAAGATCATTTATATCTTGGTGGTAAGGTTGTCTTTGATGAAGATGTGACATATAAAAATCTCCATTTGAATAATGGAAATTACCTCATACCAGAAGGGGTAACGGTTACGGTTGAGGATGACTTGTATTGTGAGTATGGCAATCTTTTAGTAGAAGGAACCTTAGATGCGACATTTGCAGGAACAGTAAATGAGGATGGAAAACTCCCAGGTGCTTATGTCTACATGAATGGTGGTACGCTGACGAAAGATGTGGACAAGATAAAAAATCTTTATTATCCGTTTGATGTTGAGTATATGACCAAGGGCGGTACCGTTACCAAGACAACATCTACAGCCTTGTCTACACATACTTTGAGACCGGGTCAGTATTTTGTGAAGGTTGGAGATACGGTAAGCTATACGATTAATGCCAACGAAGGTTATTCATTGATTAGTGCAACGGTAAAAAATGAAAAAGCTGATGCCCCAGTAGATGCAGCAGCGAGTGGTAATACATATAGCTTTGTGATGGAAGATAGTCCTACAATATTTAATGTAGAATTGAAGGGTAATCAGATTGTATTAGGTAAAACCGTGGCGGATCCGGTAATCAAGTTGAATCAGGAATATACAGATGAGAATCCGGTATATGACTTGAATTCGCTATCAATTAGTAATGATGGCTTAAGCGGAGAGGTGACATTTAAGGTTGACCCGTTAGCAGCATTACCGGAAGGTCTTATTATTAAGGATAACAAAATATATGGTATTCCAACTGTTGCGTATGAAGAAGGTAAGAAAACCATTATTCATGTAACAGGTAAAAATGGTGCAGTTGCTGATTTGGTTTTGAATGTGGTTGTTACAGAAGGTAATGGTACGCAGACCAGTCAGGATGGACGTATTACGATTGATGAAGCCAATGCAATGATTTATTTGAACGGTAACTCAATTGTAATTGAAACCAAGGATAACAATACTGCAATTTATATGGATGATAACCTGGATGGTATTGCTGATAGCGAGACAGCAGTTTTTGTTGGGGACTTGACCAATTATACAATGTATGGTGTACGCAATTCCACTGCAAAGAATAAGATTCGCATTACTATGAATGGCGGTACCATTGGTACAATTTACGGTGCGCATAATAGTACTCTTGTTGCAGAGGAAGATACATTACAACTTTATATGAATGGTGGTAGTGTTGGTGCTTTATATGGCTTAAGCGATACGATTACAACAGGAACTATAAGAATGATACTAAAGGACGGCGCTACTGTATCATGGACAGTAACAAAAGGTAATGCTGGCCATGGCGGATACTACTATAACAATAAAGGAACTGCCAACTTCTATGGTACATATACTTTAGATGAAGCGTTACAGGTTAACAATGCATATGTTAATGGCACTTTGACAATTGATGAGAATGGTTCTTTGGATGTTACAAACAGACTATACAGATATTCGGGTAGCAGGATCTATTTGAAGGGTGCGTTGGCAGTTTATTCGATGTATTATAGCTATGGGCCAATTATGGTACAAGGAGGAACATTGCCGGAGGGATGTACATGGAGTAATGTGTATTATCCGGTGGAAACATCAACCAATTTGAAAAATACAAGTCTAACCTTTAGCAGTAATTATATTACACTTACTGAAGATGGAAAGACGACGTATTACTTGAATGCAGGAACGACTGTTGGGGTGACTATGACTGCTGCACAAGGTTACGACTACTACTTTAATGTAGATGGTGGTGAGAATGTTAAAACAGACACAGGTAGTGGTTCATTTACAATGGAGAGAAAAACAGTTAAAGTTAGCGGAGAATATGTTCCAAAACAGATTTCGGTAACAAAGCAGTTTGCTGACCCAGAAGCAATTGTCAATACGGAGTACACAGAAGAAAGTCCGTTATATGATTTCGAGTCCCTGAAGATTGCAAATGATACAACAACTACATATGGTGAGAATATCAAGTACGAATTGAAGAATGGTTCTGTACTTCCAGAAGGGCTGACCTTTACAGGAACGAAGCTGATAGGCACGCCGACTGTAGTAAATGAGACAGGTAACAAGGTAACATTTGTAGTGACTGGTCGTAACGGTAGCACTGTGGATATAGAACTTACGATAGCAGTAAAACCAGTAGACTATAAAAAAGTAGATATTAACGATACAGTTACAGTGAGTAGTAGTACAATTAATTTGAACGGTACATCTGTAGTAATTGTGCCTGATCCAAGTGTAAGTGGTAATGCAAGTATGTATCCGGATTTGAATCACGATAAGATTGCTGATAATAATATACCATTCATTCTTGGTGGCAAGACGAGTTATAGTTTGAGTAGCTATGTAATCTATGGATACACCAACACAGAGACACCATATGAAGGTGATATTAGCATCACTATGAAGGGTGGATATATGAGAGGTATCTATGGTGCATATAGTTCCTCAAGTACCAACAAAGTAGTTGTAAATGGAGATGTTCGCGTATCTATCGAAGGTGGATATGTGGATGATTACCGCAGTAAGGTATATAGTTTGTATAATGGTGAAGCGAACAATGTTACATTGGAAGTGACCGGTGGAACACACAGGTATTCAGAGTTTGTAGGTGCATATAATTCTACTGTAAAGCAAAATGTGAATTATACATTTGGCGGCACTGTGGATGTTTCTGCTTCAAGTTCTACAAACTATAATGTATATATGCATGCAGCGGAGAAATCTAATGTAAATGGTGATGTGAACCTTACAATTGGTGGTACGTCTTCAGATTGCTTTAGTTCGAATTATAGTTATACATATTTCTATGGTGCGTATGATTCGACTGTGGAAGGGAATGTGAATTGTCAAATGGTTGGCGATTGGTATCCAGGACAGACCTATCTTGTTCGTGATAGTGTAGTTGGTAAGAATTTGGATATTGATTGGAAAGCAGGAAAGATTCCATATACATACTGTACGATGAGCTCAACAATCACAGGTGATATTACTGTGGATGCAACAGAAGAAGCTACATTGTCAGGAAATTATATCTATTTGTTATACAACAGTAAAGCAAAGAATATGTACGCAAATGTGCCTAAATCGGTCAATGGTAGTGTGACGATATATCCATACTATTCTACTTCTACCAATGAGGTAGATACGGTGTGTATTAACAACAAAGGTAATCTTACCATAGATGGTGATTATACTTTTGATAAAGATATGGATATTTCATCAATCTATACATATAGTGGTTCAAATGTAACAGTAAATGAAGGGGTTGAGATTGTCTCTACATCTTCTAACAATAGTAGTGCTTTGTATGGTACATTTACCAATAATGGTGATGTAATGATGCCTTATGAGACATCTATCAATAGTACATATGTTAACAACGGTAAGCTGGAACTGAATTCTACCAGTCACGTATATGGTACCTTGGATAATTATGGGGATATGAAAACAACAGGACTCTACATTTATGAAGGTGCAAAAGTAATTAACCGAGATATGGCAGAGTGGGAAGTTACATCTAGACTGTACAACAGTTATGGTGGGCGTATTGTTAACTATGGTGAATTTAACCAGACCTACACGTATACAAATGCTTGCTACTATTTAGGTTTGGTTTATACAACAAAAGCATTGAATTTATCTAGAAACCTGAATAATTATGTAAGCAGTACTTCGTACTCCACCATTTATTATCCGGTTACTGTAGATTATCCAAGTCAGTGTGTGGAGAGCGTGACAGTAAGTGGTGACTATGTTGGATCTTCTGGAGTTGAGGGTGATTTGAATCAATATGTATGTGGCGGAAGAACATTTACTGTGACATTGGGTGAACAGTTGATGGATACAGTAATGCTTCAGAATGTTACCTATGGTTCGACCAATGTGGTAGCAACGGAACAGTCAGGCGGTACATGGCAAGGAACGGGTGTTTATGAGCCGTTTACTGTGACAGCTAATTATGTTCCAAAAGATAATGAAAATGAAGACAATAAAATCGTATTGAGTAAATATTCAGACAAGATTGAGAATACGGAAAGTGATAAACCGTTAGTGGTGGATACATATTATTCTTATAATAGTCCGCTATATGATTTATCTCAAATTGAGATTACGAATGACATTGAAGGTGAGGGAACGGTTGTTTACTCATTAGATAGTTCGTCTACATTGCCGGCAGGTATGTACTTGAAGGACGGTAAATTATACGGAACCCTTCAAAAGGCAAATGAAGAAGAACAAGTAATTAATTTTGTTATCAAGGGCAAGAATCAGACGGCAGCTTTCTTTGCATTGACATTGGGTGCAGTTGAGAAAAAGGTTCCAACGTGGAGCATTCCGACAGGATTAACGGCGGTTGTTGGTGAAACCTTGGCAGATGTATATGTAAGAGGAATATCAAGTGGTACCTATAGCTGGCCAGATGCAACAGTTTCTGTCGGTACAGAGGCGAAAACGTTGGAAAATGTAGAGCTTCTCTTTACACCAAGTGATACTGCTAATTATGATTGGGAAACAGCAGCAACAAGCGTAGGAGCAACCTATGCAGATGGTGTGATTACTTGTAAAGTTTCGATTGATGTACGTGCTAGTAAACCGACATATTCTATTCCGACAGATTTAGAGGCTACTTTCGGTCAGACGTTTGGAGATATACCAATTGATTCAGGCGACAATGATGGTACGTTTACATGGAGTTATGATTCTACAACATCTGTAGGAAGTGTCGGTACACATTATTATTATGTGACTTACACACCAAATGACACAAAGAATTATCAGACGGTAAGTGGAATTGCGGTTGCCTTGAAGGTTAATAAAGCAACACCAACCTATACGAATACTCTTACAGAGGTGACACAGGAATGTGGTATCACCTTGGCAGATATTGTATTGCCAAAAGCAACTGACGGTACATACCAGTGGATTACAACATCGACAACGATACCAATTAGTGGCACACAGTATCAGGCTGGATTCAAACCTAGTGACACAAGAAATTATGACTGGACGAAAATTGAAGGTTGGAATAGCGCTTGGGGATGTGTGGTATTTCCGGTAACAGTTAATGTAAATCATACATATTCTCCTCAGTGGACAACTGATGATGAATATCATTGGCATGCATGTCTGGATGAAACTTGTGGAAGTCAAGGAGATAAGGGAGAACATCAGTGGATTGCAGGAGAGATTGTTAAAGAACCAACAATCTCAGCAGAGGGAGAACAAAAATATTTCTGTGAAGTATGCTTGGTTGAGAAGCTTGTGCGTATTCCTGTGATACCACACGACGACCATACCTATTCGGAAACCTGGAGTTATAACAGCACT
Organism: Lachnospiraceae bacterium; assembly: GCA_045537735.1. Classification (GTDB taxonomy): domain Bacteria; phylum Bacillota; class Clostridia; order Lachnospirales; family Lachnospiraceae; genus CAG-590. The sequence continues at coordinate 77,601 of JAZSPZ010000019.1, read as the reverse complement.
TATCATTGGAAAGAATGTACATTTGAGGGTTGTAAAAAAATTGACAATATGATAGAGCATACTTTGGATGATGGAACAATAGATGTGGAAGCAACAGATAGAAATCCAGGTGTCAAGAAATATTCTTGTGAGTGCGGATATTATGCGACAGAGGAAATTCCGCAATTGCCACATACGGTTCATACATATGGAGATGCGTGGGAACGTGATGAGACAACACATTGGCAAAAGTGTACATTCGAAGGTTGTGATCATGAATCTACACCTGTAAACCATACATGGGATACAGAAACTGTCATGACGCCAGCAACAGAAACGTCAACCGGCGTGATGAAGTACACATGTGTCTGCGGTGAAGAAAAGATAGAGACAATTCCGGAATTGGAACATACCGCACACGTATATAAAACAACCTGGAGCTATGACGAAGATGAGCACTGGCATGAGTGTGAAAATGCAGACTGTGATGAAGTTTCAGGAACCGAAAAACATACATATGGAAAAGCAGAAATTATTGTAGCAGCAACAGAAGACGATGAAGGTACAAGAAAGTATACCTGTGCTACCTGTGGTTATAGCTATACAGAACAGTATGACCTTGAAGAGGATGAAACACAGGAACCATTAGAAGAGGACGAGGAGTTTGAGGACGAAGAGAATCAAATAACTTACATGGTTACTTCTGTGAATTCTGAAGTTCAATTTGTTGACTGTGAAAACAAGAAAAAGAGTGATGTTACGGTTCCAAATACAGTGACATATGGTGGAGTGACTTACAAGGTTACATCCATTGCAGATGAAGCATTTAAGAATCATCCAACATTGAAATCCATCAAGATGGGTGACAATATTCAGACCATTGGTAAAAAGGCATTCTATGGCTGTAAGAAACTGACGAGTGTTACAATTGGTAAGAATGTTACAGTGATTGGTGAGAGTGCATTCCAGAATTGTACTGCCTTGAAAAAGATCACAATTCCGGCAGGAGTGATTACCATTGATAAGAAGGCATTCTACGGATGTAAGAAATTATCTACAGTTAAAATGGGTAAGAATGTACAGACCATTGGAAATAGTGCATTCCAGAACTGTGTTGCTTTGAAGAAGATTGAAATACCGTCTAAGGTAAAGAAGATAGGAAGCAAAGCATTCTATGGCTGTAAGAAACTGACAAGTATTACAATCAAGACAACCAAGTTAAATACGAGCAAGGTTGGTAAGCAGGCATTTACAAAAGCAGGAAGCAGTAACTACAAGAAGTTGACCGTGAAGGTTCCTAAGAAGAAAAAGAAAGCTTACAAGACAATGCTTAAGAAACGTGGTTTGAGTTCTAAGGCAAAAGTCAAATAATTCATTTACAACATTACGGTGTAATGATAGCGATATAGCTACTCGATTTTCGGGTAGCTATATTTGTTTTGTTGCCTACAAATCATGGAGATTTTTCTTATTCTGTGATAGAATAATGAATGGTTGACAAATATGCCTATGGCATTGTCGGGAACCATGAGGGGAAGATGGAGAGCTACATATGAAAAAATGGTGGATTGCTTTTTTGATTGAGATTGTTGTCTGTGCAATGTTGGCTGGAAGCTTTGCTGTGTATAACAGCTACTACAATAGCAAACAAAAACAGTTGGTGGAAACGCAACAGGAGTTGGAAAGACAACAACAGGAAAAGGAACAAAAAGAATTAGAAGCAAAGGTTCAAGAAGAAAACCTGATTCAAAAAGTGAAGGTTGACATAGAAACCTCCAGTGAGGTAATTGATGTAGCCTTTGCGGAATGGTTGTACGAGAACTATCAGACGTCATGTGAAGCGGTGGCGACAAGCATTGCTGAGGGTACCTATACTGATAAATTATGGTATGAACACACAGGAAAATCTATCTTTGTCTTGCAGGATGAATATAACGGTCTGTTGGCGGATGAAACAACCATGAAAGCAAATGGAATTTATCAAAAAGAAAGTGCTAACGCAGACTACGTGAGCCTTTCCTTTGCAGGAGATATATCTTTTGCCAACGATTATGCACCGGCTCAGAATTATACCCGTCTGGGAATTGATGGTGCCTTTTCGGAAGGTTTGCAGAAAACCATGAAAGCCGCAGACATTTTTATGTTGAACAATGAATTTTGCTATACCACCTCCACAACGCCAATTGGTGGCAAGAAGTATACATTTAAAGCAGACCCAAGCTATGTAGATAGATTGCATGAAATGGGAGTAGATATTGTTTCCATCGCCAATAATCATGCCTATGATTATGGAGAGCAGGGATTTATTGATACCATGCATACCTTAAAGGATGCGAATGTACCTTATGTGGGTGGTGGTGAAAATCTGGAGGATGCCAGTGATAATATCGTATATTTTATCATCAATGGAATGAAGATTGGATATATTGCAGCCACACAGGTGGAGAGAGATTTGCCGATTTTGACACAACCAGCCACAGAAGACAGTGCAGGAGTCATTCGCTGTTTTGAACCGGATTTGGTGGTTTCTATGATTGAGAAGGCTGAGGCTAATTGTGACTTTGTGATTGTATATCCGCACTGGGGTACAGAGCTGGTAAAGGAGATGCAGGCAGATCAGCAGGCGTTAGCTTATGCATTTATTGAGGCAGGAGCAGATGCCATTGTGGGCGGACATCCCCATTGTCTACAGGGAGTGGAATACTACAATGATGTTCCGGTTTTCTATTCCTTGAGCAATTTTAGCTTCAGTAGTAAAGTAGTAGATAGTTGTATTTTGAACCTGGAAATAACCATAGATGGGATTCTCAATGCCAGATATATTCCTTGTCGGGAAAGCAATGGTATCACATACCAATGTGATAAAGGTGCCAGTGACTATATGCAGATTATTAACACATTTAATACATATTCTGCCAATGCGAAAGTAGATGAAGAGGGATATGTGACGAAGGTGCAACCGGGAGAAGACTAAACATGTTTAATAAATGTGAAAAGGCATTTAAAAATGTGACAGAATATTGTATAATTTGCTTTGTAAGTGAAAAAGCAAGTTAGGAGGAATGGAAATGTTAGAGAGAACGGTAGGTCCGTGGGATTATAGAATGCAACCGAATAAGTTGTTAGAGTTGGTTAAGAATGTTGGCAACATGGAGCAGGAAGGTACTGGGTATTATGTTGACAGCGAATCTGAAATGCTGACAATATTGGCATATTTGAATTATGGTGAAAAGACCAATATTACAGAGTCCATGATAGCGCAGATTGACCAAGCGGTAAAACGGTTGGAAACAAGACGCTTGAGACGTGAAGGCGAATATGAGAGCGGTGAAAAGCTTGGGGAAGAACAACAGGATGACGGACCAAAGCTTGGACAAGGTGAAGCTTATTTTAGAGAGTAATAGATGTGATTAAGGCTGTTTCTTAAAACTTCATGAAGAAATAGTCTTTTTTGCGTAAATGTGATATGATACTACAGAATGTTCTCCTATGTCACTGTGAGAGTGGGATGGAAAGCATATCAGAAGTGAAGGACAAAGAGGAACCAATATATGACAACAAAGCCAATACAGGTAAGAGGTGTGCAGTTTGGCGAAGGACAGCCGAAGATTTGTGTGCCCATTGTAGAACGGAATAGAGAAACAATATTGTCCTATGCTGAACGCGCATTGGATGCGAATCCAGATTTGTTGGAACTACGAATCGATTGGTTTGAAGGTTTATACAATGTGGAGACGGTGGTGTCTTTGTTAAAGGATTTGCGCGAAGTGATTGGAGATACGGTTTTGCTATTTACCATCCGTACCAGCAATGAAGGAGGAGAAGCAAAAATCTCCGTGGAAGAGTATGAATCTTTGTGTGAACGCGTCTGTGAAAGTGGTTGGATTGACTTGATTGATGTGGAAGCATTTATGGCAGAAGGAGTGCTGGAACGTATAACGAAAGTAGCGCATAGCAATCATATCTATGTGGTAGCCAGCAGTCATGATTTTGAGAAAACACCGGAGGAACAAGAGATTGTTCGCCGTTTGACATATATGGATAAAATAGGTGCGGATATACCGAAGATAGCGGTGATGCCGAAGGCGGAGAGAGATGTATTGACATTGTTATCTGCTACTTTGCAGTATAAGGAGCTGGGAGGCATGAAACCAATTATCACCATGTCCATGGGCAAAATGGGCGTTATAAGTCGTATGGCTGGTGAAGTGGTAGGCTCAGCAGTTACTTTTGCAACGGCAGGTAAGGTTTCTGCACCAGGACAGATTACAGTAAATGAAATAAAACCAGTTTTGGATTTATTGCATTTGGATAGATACTAGGAGGTTCTTACATGGGGAACACAGAGGATAAGAAAGATAGCGATTTGAAGAAGATTCCGAGAAATCCCAATATGCCAATAAAAGACGAAGAAGTAGATGCTTTGTTGAAAAAGGCAGCGGAACAGATTGCTGAGAAAGAAAAGAAAGACGGAAAAAAGGAACGAGAGAATATTGACGTGAAGAAATCTGTCAAGGAGCAGGAGAAGAAGACTTCAAAGCCAGAGGAAAACAAGAAAAAGGACGCAGAAGCCAAAAAGTCAAGCAATGCAAAGGTTGAAGCGGATGCAAAGAAGACGGATGCCAAGGAAAAGAAGAAGGAAGATACTGCCCATAAGAAGGCAGATTCTGACAAGACGAATGCTGGCAAGACGAATTCTACAATGAAGGATTCGGAGAAAAAGGAAAAGCAGCCAGAACAGAAAGAAAAACAGCCAGAGAAGGAATTCAAGGTGGAAGATGATGTATATGTTACCAAGAAGCCAGAGAAGAAAGCTGCCAAGAGTTCCACTGGTAAGAAGGTGCCAGAAAAGAATTATAAGATGACACCAGGAGAAGTGGTAGGATCCATTTTTGAAGGCATCTGGACAGGATTGAAGCTTGTGGTGCTTGTCACCGTTGTCACAGCAATTGTGGGATTCTTTATGTCAAGGGATTTGATGATTCGCGGACGTAGTGGTGAGCAGATTAGTAAACAGGGCATGAATGTGGCAGCTAATGTGCATGCTACCCGCTTAGAAGAGAGAAAGTCTGGAAAAGGCTGGAATGAAACTGTAAAGAAAGAAAAGCTTACCATGGAAGCAGATGATGGTAAGATTCTTGTGGCTCAGAAAATATTGATTAACAAGTCCAATGATAATTGGGTTGTGATTTTACATGGACAGAATGGAAATGTAGAGGATATCTATGATATTGGTCTGCATTATGCTTCAGAGGGATATAACATTTTAATGCCTGATTTGAGAGCCCATGGTGAGAGTGAAGGTTCTTATTACGGAATGGGATGGTTAGATCGCCTAGATGTGATTAACTGGATTGATATTATTTTAGATGAGCATCCATCAGCAAATGTGATTATTCACGGTGTAGATTTGGGCGCAGACACCGCATTGATGTTGTCAGGCGAGCCTTTGAAGGAATCTATTAAGGCGATTGTGGCAGAGGGTGCCTACACCAGTGCATGGGAAGTGGTGAAAGCAGAATATGAAGTACGCCATCCAAAGTGGCCGGTATTTCCGATTATGCATATGTTAAACCCTGTGGCAAAGGTATGGGGTGGATATACACTGACAGAGGCAGACGCAGTGAAACAGGTGGAGAAAACAAAAGTACCAATTTTGTTGATTCGGGGTGGCAACGACACTTATGTGACGGAAGCGATGACCCAGGAGCTGGATCAAGCAATTGCTTCAGAACATGAAGTGTTGACCATTGCGACTGGAACCCATGAAGATTGTAGATTTGCAGAGCCAGATACTTATTACGGCAAGGTCATGGAATTCATTGAAAAGCACGTAAAGTAAGAGCAATGGTTTATGGTTTAGAACAAGATGGTTTGATGAGAAAAATGGTGCACAGTTTGTGCACCATTTTATAATAGGAAGGTTAGAGTTGTAAGATGGAAAAGAAACGATACGATGATTTGTCGAAGGAATTACAACAGAGAATAGAGCATGACCGTCAACGGGGGTATGTGAATCCATACCGCACCAAGGATGAGGATGCACTTCGCAGAAAACAGGATTGGGATAAGAATAAGCTGCTTCGTCCGGCTTATGTTAGAGATATCGAAAAGATTATGCATACGCCATATTACAACCGTTATGCAGATAAAACCCAGGTGTTTTCATTTTATAAAAATGACGACATTACAAGACGTGCATTGCATGTACAGCTGGTGGCTCGTATTGCAAGAAATATCGGTGGTTTGTTGGGATTAAATGTGGACCTGATTGAGGCAATTGCCTTAGGACATGACATTGGACATACGCCATTTGGACACGCTGGAGAGAGATATCTCAGCGAGTGTTTACAGGAGCATGCAGGACAGTATTTCAATCACAATGTGCACAGCGTTCGCGTGTTGGATACTATTTTGAATCGTAATATCAGCTTGCAGACGTTAGATGGAATTCTCTGTCACAATGGTGAATTTGCCATGCAGGAATATCGTCCGGTGCCGATGGAGGATTTTGCTCATTTTGACCAGAAGTATGCGCAGTGCTATGTGGATGAGACCGCCATTGGCAAACTGGTTCCTTATACATTAGAAGCATGTGTGGTAAGAGTTTGTGATATGATTGCATATCTTGGGAAAGATCGACAGGATGCGAAACGTGCAAATCTGATTCTCAGTGACAATATTTTTGATGAGCAAGCATTTGGTAAGAGCAATCCTGAGATTATCAATAATCTGGTGGTGAATATCGTAGAGAACAGTTATGGTAAGGATTGCATTGTGATGGATGATGCATACTATATGGCAATCAAAGCCACTAAGAAGGAGAATTACGAGAAAATCTATTTTAACGAGGCAGTGGAACGAACCTATAAGGATAGTGTTCAGCCAATGTTTCACACGATGTATGACAGACTCCTGGCTGATGCAAAAGCAAAGGATGAAAGTTCCATTCTTTACAAGCATCACATCGAGTTTGTAAAAGAGAATACAGCGACATATGGTTATCAGACTTACCTAGATACCACTATGCCAGAGCAGATGGTGGTGGATTACATGGCAAGCATGACAGATGATTACTTTGTGGATTTGTACGAGTATCTGTTTCCGAAGAGTCCGTATAAGATTGATTATGTGTCGTATTTTGAGTAGAGGTGTAAAGGCATATCCTTAAGGATGTGCCTTTTGTTTGTGAGAAATGATTGTTCCATCATTGAATTCTTTAGTGTGATATGCTATTCTAGTTTCAAGCAAATAGTTCTGTTATTCTTTCATAGCGTTTTGCTATATCTGGTTAGTGCAGAAACCATCTTTTTATCTAACAAAACTCTTGCTTTACAGCTGCTGGTATCAAATCCTTTTACAACAATAGGCAGGAGTTGGGGAAATGGAATTTTGTGTTCATGTTTTGTGTTCTCCTGTCGGAACAGGAGGAATATGGGACGAAAGAAGAATCAATGGCATCCGGGATTTGCGGCGGCAATTCGGATGGAGTTAAAGGACAATCGGGATGACCTTCAATTTGAAGAAGAACATCCGCTTAACAAGAAACCGTTGCAAGTGGATATGTTGATTATTAAGAATAATCAGAATGTAGAGATTAAGAATAGAATAGGAAAACTGTTTAGACGATATAATATTGTGGAATACAAGTCCCCAGATGATGCAATGGGAATAGACACATATTATAAGATATTGGGTTATGCGGCATTATACAAGGTGAGTAGTGAGAAAGAGGATGGCTACAGAGCAGAGGATATTACTATTACATTAGTGAGACAACGATATCCATTTAAGTTGGTCAGGTATTTAAATGAGCAAGGATGTATTATTCGTTTGGCATATACTGGGATATATTATGTGACGGGAAATGTCCCGTTTAAGATGCAGATTATTGTATCAAAGAATCTAGATAATAATGATAATATATGGCTACATTCGCTACGAAATGATATTTCTAAAGAAACATATCACGAATTAATAAATTCGGTGCATATGTTGGATGTAAAAGAACGAGAATTATATGGAGAAGCAATTTTGCGAGTGGTAACAGATGCAAATGAGACAAGAATTGATAAGTGGAAGGGGGAAACAAAAATGACCTGTGAAGCATTAGAGAGAATTATGGCACCAGAGTTGGAAGCAAAAGAGTTAAAAGGGAAAGTGATGGCATATGCAGATGTAGGATTATCGATTCCGGAAATTGCAAAGAAGGTTTCGCTCTCTTGGGATGAAGTAGAGAGGATAATTGCGGAGAATTAAGGGATTTGAAGATTACAATAGCAGGGAGGAGTTCCCTGCTATTGGTTTATGTAGGGATAATGAAATCTAGATTATATGTTGTTCAAATAGTCATCTAAATCGTCATTGATGTTATATACAGTCGCAGGTCTCAATGTGACATCTCCCTTTTGGAGGGTACGAACCATGATGATAATATAGACAATAAGACAAACACAGGACATTATAAAGTCATTGATGCTTAGTATATCTGCACCGATTGATTCGATGATCGCTAAGACACTTACGACATAAAATGTGATCCAGTACAAGGTTGCAAATGATTCGTTGGATTTGCATATGGCGTTGATAATCAGTGCAATCAACGAAAGCAACAATGTAGAGAAAAATAAAGCACATGATTGGAATGGAGCTATAATGACTCCGCAGATAACGCCAACCTTAGTGACAAATCCCTTGTATCCATCTAAGATAATATCTTTTGAAAAAGTTCGAATTCCAAAAACTCCAAACAACTCAGATAATGACATTTCTACAAATTCACCAGAATATTTTTTGTAAGTAACAATATTTTTCATGCTAATCATCATCACCTCAGTGACATTGGGGTCATTCAACGCATCTTGAAAAACTTTGTATCCGTTCGTAGTATTTCCGAATGCCTGTTGCTGAAGTTTTTCCAATTCCCATTCCGTTTGATTTGTATTGATAATGAGATAAGAATCTTCCGCAGCCGTGGCAACCGATTCTTCCCAATAGAAGCACCCGCTTGCATAGGAAAAATTCGGTAGCTGTTGGAGACCGTTTTCCAATTCTTTGTCGGTGTTAATGGTGAAAACGGACCAACCACAAATGATGATGGCTAGTAAGACACCAATCATAATAGAGTATAGTATTTTACTACCTGTGGATTGCTTTCGTAGATTGTAAAGTGACTCAGGACTATATAATCCCTTAAACGCTTCAATAATTTGAATAAATGGATTAACCTTTGTGTACATAATTCCTCCTCCTGTGCATTCCTCTTTGAAACTAAATCTATCATACACAACTGGAGTGAGCAAGTGAATATTGTTTCACAACGTTGTTTGATACCAATTGTTACATAAGATACATAAAAAGTTGTAATAGAAAGATGCGACGGTTCTTGGTGAGTTATTGCATGAGTTTTTTTGATAATGGTTTGAGATAATTTTTTTAAGGTCACGTTCTGTGCCGAAAAATTGTAATTCAGATCTTGATAGGTTGTGGTTATTAGCTTTTAGGCGTAAAAGTTCAAAAGTGCATATTAGATCTGCTACTTGAAACAGTCTATAGTTGGAAGGGATAACTTTTCTGAATTCTACATTTTGAAGCAGAATGTTAAAGACGGTACTGAGTATTTTGTTGACTTCGATTTGTCCGTTATCATAGTAAATTTTGATTGTTGAGTATGATAGAAATTCAGCATAATTTTCCTTGATGAAATCTGATATGAGCCTGCCTAATTTTCCTGTGGAATCTACTGTGTCTAGCATGTGTCTTTTTTCTATGTGAAATGTTTTATAATGAATGTCCAATTGCTTTACGAAAGCAACCATTTTATTTAATATTCTACGACGTGTTATCATGTCGAGATGTCGGTATTCTTCTTCTTGACGAATGATGGGACCAGTGTGAATGCAATGTTTTGGGAAACCTAACATAGATAATTCGAATTCGAAATGATTGACGTCTGAGTCGATGTTGATATTTTGAGCATGCATTACAAGGGTGATTATATAATAAGGAGAGTGTGAACTATATGCGCCGAAGTCCCCAGACTCATCTATGAAAATACTTAATTCTTTCACTTATGTACCTCCTGGATTCTGTTTGAATAATGTGCTGTAAATTGTAAAAAAATAGCGGGGAACTTCCCCGCCATATGGTGGACCCGGGTCTTTCGACCAGCCCAAACTGTAATAACCATTACAGTTATATTGTATGCTAATCATAGCATTCATATTAAAAAAAAACAAGGGAAAATAAAAGATATATTGCTTTGTTAAAAAGTGTTGAAAAGAAATACTATGTGTGAAATGTAATGTAGCATATTAAGTCATAATATACAAGTGAATATTAATTTACAAGAATGTTTCAAAGTTGTTTCTTGCAAAATCCTGTGATAAAATACGATATAAAGTTGTCAAGCGACTGCAGACCGGGCAAGTAGGCTTGCAAAGGTATGCAGTCATTTGACAACAAAACTGTATGAGCAAGAAGGACGAAAGTCCGAAGTGCGAATACAGTAAGCGATTGAGGGAGCGCGAAGCGCGAAACAATCGATAATTATATCGCAATAAAGTTGTCAAGCGACTGCAGACCGGGCAAGTAGGCTTGCAAAGAGTGGCAGATTTTAGGAGGATACCATGAACAAGAAAGAAATCAATGAAATAAAGAAACAATTTGCACCAGAGAAGTGTACCATCACTCGTATTTGTGGTTGTTATGTAGATGGTGAGAAGAATAAAAGAGCGGAGCTTGCGCAGACCTTTTTAACATTAACAGAAGAGGAAAATTTCAAGTACTTTACAATATTTAAGAATACAATGTCAGGTACATTGGGTAAGAATCTTCTCAATATGGAATTTCCAATTGAGCAGGAACAAGAGGGCGGAACCCAGGAGTTTTTGTTGCGTTTGAAAAATTCCAAGCTAGAGGACAATGCCCTTGTGGAGCAGTTTTATGATAAGGTGATTGAAACCTATAATTATCCAGAGAATTACTATATCATTTTAATCTATGCAGCCTATGATGTGCCAGGACAGACAGAGGACGGAATTGAAAATGATGACGCGTCAGAGTATGTGTATGACTATGTGCTATGTAGCATTTGTCCTGTGAAATTAACAGAAGCAGGTCTTTGCTATAATGAGAGAAATCACAGCATTGAGAGCAGAATTCGTGATTGGGTTGTGGCTGCACCAATTCATGGTTTCTTGTTCCCAGCATTTAATGACAGAAACACAGATATTCACAGTTTGTTATATTACACCAAGAATTCAGAGCAAATGCAGGAGGATTTTATTGATCAGACCTTAGGTTGTGGCGCACCTCTTTCTTACAAGGCACAGAAGGAAACCTTCCAGGATATTATTGAAAATTCTCTAGGAGAACAATGTGATTTTGAAATGGTGAAAACCATTCATGAGAATTTGAATGAATACGTAGAAACTTATCAGGATGCACCGGAACCACCGGTTCTTGATAAAATGGATATGAAGAAATTATTGGCAGATAGCGGCGTGAAACCAGAGGCGTTACAAAGCTTTGAAGCAGCATTTGACACCATTGTGTGTGATGAAGAAAAACCAAAGTTTACTGCTGCCAATGTGGCAAGCACAAGAAGCTTTGATATTAAGATGCCAGATGTGGTAATTAAAGTGAAGCCGGAGAGAACAGATTTGGTAGAGACCCGCGTCATTGATGGTAGACAGTACATTATGATTGAAGTAAATGACAGTGTGGAAGTGAACGGAATTAACATTCGTAATGTGAATGTTGAGACTGGCGAGATTATGGATTGATTAACGGTTGACCGCAGTTAAAAAGTTTGTGGTATGTTTGTATTATAGAAGATGAATAAATGATAGACAGATAGGGAAGAGGGACATAACATGTATAAACAGGTATCGAAATTAATTGTATATAGAGATTTGGGAGAGGACAGCATCTTGAATCATCTTGCTTCCATCTTTGGAGATTTTGACTGGTATAAGGAGAATGTGTTAGGCAATTCTTCTGCATTTAGTGCGTCGAAATTAGAGGAAATGAAGGACAAAAAGCATATCAGTAAGGAGAGTCTGATTACCCGTATCTACGGCGAAGTGAAGAGATTGTTGGATCTTGCTACGGATTATGGATTTGATCATAATCTCTGGCACAATTATCTCACATTTTTATTGATGACAAACGAGAATTCTTTTACATTAACCAGTGAGAAGATTGGAGCCAATGAGGGCAGTGTGAATCATTTTGCGAAGAATGACTTCAAGATTTTCAAGGAGCTTTTTGATTACAATTTTTATGAGATAGAGCGTGAGTTGGGAATCGATTGTTTTTCTACCATTTCCAACTATCAGGCGATTGTGAAGAAGGAACGTATGTACAATTATAATGTATCTGCCAAGGTACAGGATTTGTCTGCGCGGTTGGAACAGTGTAAGGACGAAGAAGGATTCTTCAAGGAAGTGACGCAGTTCTATGCTGATTACGGTGTAGGAATGTTTGGTTTGAACAAAGCTTTCCGTATTCGTCCGGTTGCAGGCAGTGTGGTGAATGAGGGTACCACACCAGCAGAGGGAAGTATCGATATTTATCCGATTAATAATACGGAGCATGTGGTGCTTAACGATTTGATTGGATATGAAATTCAGAAAAAGAAGTTAATTGATAATACAGAAGCGTTTGTGGAGGGAAGACCTGCGAATAACTGTCTGTTGTTTGGTGATTCCGGAACAGGTAAGTCCACCTGTATCAAGGCGATTATCAATGAGTATTATGATAGAGGTCTTCGTATGATTGAAATCTACAAGCATCAGTTCAAAGACCTGTCAACAGTGATTTCTATGATCAAAAACCGAAATTATCGTTTTATCATTTATATGGACGATTTGTCCTTTGAAGAGTTTGAAATTGAGTACAAGTTTTTGAAGGCTGTCATCGAAGGTGGTGTGGAGACAAAGCCGGATAACGTGCTAATCTACGCTACATCCAACAGACGACATTTAATTAAGGAAACATGGAATGACAGAAATGATTTGGAGCACGGTGGAGGTGGAGAATTACACCGCTCAGACACCATGCAGGAGAAGCTTTCTCTTGTGAACCGTTTCGGTGTCACCATTAACTTCTCTAGACCGAACCAGAAGGAATATTTCCATATCGTAACGGAACTTGCGAAACGTGAACCGTCCATTACCATGACGGAACAGGAGCTTTGCGCAGAGGCAAACAAATGGGAGCTTTCCCACGGCGGAATTTCTGGCCGTACTGCCCAGCAATTTATCAATTATGTGGCGGGCAGAGTGTAAGAATGTTAGTTATGTATGCAGGTATTGTGAGGGAGAAGGTATGAAGATTGTTCTAGCAGCCTTAAATGCCAAGTATGTGCATTCAAATTTGGCAGTATATGACCTTGAGGCATATACAAAGGAACAGTGGAAGAAAAATGAAACAACTAGGGAACAAATGAAAAAAAACGGTGCAGGACAGGGAGATGCAGGATGCCCTGAACTTGTGGTGCGCGAATATACCATTAATCATAATTTGGATGCAATCTTGCAATCTATTTATCAGGAAAAGGCAGCAGTGGTTGCCTTTTCTTGTTATATCTGGAATATTCATGAGATTTTGACCATTGCCAAAGAACTACACAAAGTTGCACCAGATACAAGAATCTGGTTAGGTGGACCGGAAGTGAGCTACGATAGCCAGAAGGTATTAGAGGATAATCCTTTTGTGGAAGGTGTGATGTGCGGTGAAGGGGAACAAACCTTTTATGAGCTGACAAGTTGTTGGCAAGCGTTTTTGCGCAATCAGGCAGAGGATGATGTATACGCAAAGGTTTTGGGCATTGTATATCGCGACAGTCATGGAAATATTTTTCGAAACCAGATGCGTCCGTTGATGTCCCTTTCAGAAGTACCATTTGTGTATCAGGATTTGTCCCGCTTTGAAAATAGAATCTTATATTATGAAACCAGCAGAGGATGTCCCTTCTCCTGCAGCTACTGTCTATCCTCCATCGATAAGAGTGTCAGATTTCGTGATATGGAGCTAGTGGAAAAGGAATTACAATTCTTTTTGGACAACAAGGTTTCTCAGGTGAAGTTTATCGATCGAACTTTTAACTGTAAGAAATCACATTCTCTTGCAATTTGGAAATATATCACAGAGCATGATAATGGTGTGACGAATTTTCATTTTGAGGTTTCTGCAGATTTGATTGGTGAAGAGGAGCTTGCCATGTTTGAAACCATGCGACCAGGCTTGATTCAGTTAGAGATTGGTTTGCAATCCACCAATCCAGAGACCATCAAAGAAATTCGTAGAAATATGAATATCGGGAAGTTGAAAGAGAATATGTTGACCATAAGGAACTTTGGGAATATCCATCAGCATTTGGATCTGATTGCAGGATTGCCTTATGAAGATTTGGAGAGCTTTAAGCGCTCATTTAATGAGGCGTATGATATGAAACCGAACCAGTTGCAGTTAGGATTTCTTAAGGTGTTAAAGGGCTCCTATATGGAGGAGCAAGTTGAAGCTTATGATTTGCAATATCAGGACTTCCAGCCCTATGAGGTGTTAAGCACCCGCTGGCTGAGCTTTGATGAAATATTGCAACTGAAACTGGTGGAAGAAATGGTGGAGGTTTATTATAATAGTAATCAGTATGAACATGTACTGGCGTATCTGGTGCCACTGTTTGATTCCCCATATACATTCTATGAGGCGTTGGGTCAGTATTATAAGGCCCATGATTTGTTTGGTATCGGTTTCAAGAGAGAAGCCAGATATGAAACCTTGAAAGTGTTTTGTGAAGAATGGCTTGGAATGTCGGAAGGGTTTTCGAAAGATATCCTCAATGACTTGCTGACCTATGATTATTATCTCCGGGAGAATGCCAAGAGTCGACCTACATGGAGCAAGACAGAGCCGATTGAAAAGGATCGCTATCATAGTTTCTTTAAATGTGGAGGAACGGATGAGATTCGCTTGGATGATGAGGGTTATGATTCCAAAGTGGCAGCTAGAGCGATGCATATTGAACCTATTACGGTAGATGCAGTGCGTTGGCTCGTGGAAGATATGGAAGAGGTAGAAGGTGCCAACGTATTTGGAGAAGAATGTCAGACGGTATATTGTCTGTTTGATTACCAAAAGAGAAATTCGTTGTCGAAGGATGCAAGTGTGACGTTGTTATCTCATTTATAAAATGTATGAATGGAATTGCAATCCTAGGAATAGATTCGTATACGAAGGAGGAGAAAAAATGTACGCATGTCCCAATTGTAATGGCGGGTTAAAATTTGATATCACATCCCAAATGCTTGGATGTGAATATTGTAATGCGCAGTATGATCCCTATGAAATGGATGGACCACAAACTGCCGTAGAAAATGATTCTTTAGAAGTTACAGTGTTTACCTGCTCTCAGTGTGGCGGAGAACTGTATGCCACAGATACAACAGTAGCGGGATTTTGCAGCTTTTGTGGGTCTACTACAGTGCTGAATAGCCGTATGGAGAAAACCTTACGTCCAGACTATATTATCCCATTTCAGAAAACAAAGGAGGACTGTAAAGACGCTTACGCGAAAATGATGCGATTTGCTATCTTTGCACCGAAGGAATTGAAAGATAAAAATTGTATTGATGGTTTTCGTGGAATCTATATGCCTTATTGGTTATACGATGTGAAATATGGAAATCGCATTACTGTGCAGGCTTCAAAAAGTCGAATGGTGGATGAGTATCGTGTGGACTCTCATTACAGATTGGAAGGTGATTTAGATGCCAATTATAAGGGAATTGCCTATGATGGTTCTTCCTCTTTTGCGGACAATATTAGTGAAAAGATAGCACCTTACGATGTGAAAAAAATGAAGACATTTACCCCTGCATATCTAAGTGGGTTTTATGGTGATACGGCGGATGTGACAGCAGATGTGTATCAACAGGATGCAGAAAAAAGTGCAAGAGCAATGGTGGCGGATTACGTAAGGGGCTATGATGAGTTTAAGGAATATGAAATTCCGAAAGATGTGGCATTTACCAATGAGTTGGGAACTCCTGCACAGGAAACCCATCGTGCCATGCTACCGGTTTGGTTTATGTCCTATCGCAATAAAGACAGAGTGGCCTATGCCACAGTCAATGGGCAGACGGGTAAGGTGGTAGTGGATTTGCCTGTGGATGTAAAAAAATATTTGATGGGTACATTGCTGTTGGCGATTCCGATTTTCATCTTGATGAATATGTTTTTTACGGTAATCCCATCAGTGTTGCTGATTTTGGTATCTTTGTTTTCTGCTGGCATTGCAGCGTTACATGCACTGGAGATGAAGGAAATTTGGGAGCGGGATAACTATCAGGATGATAGAGGAATGCTACAGAATCTTGGGGAGCTTCCGGAGGAGAAGGAGAATGTTTCTGCAGAATCTTTGGAACCTCAAAAGAAGAAAAAGAAATTGCCAATCGCTGCATGGGTTGCAATTGTGATAGCGGTATATTTATTCGTGGTCCCAGTGGTGATGGGGACGATCAATGTATTACAGATAGACTGGTTGTTTTTCATCCCTGTTGTGCTTACGCTTGCAATTTCCGTGGTAGCCCTTGTAAAGAGTATCTCCTTTATCAAGAAAACGGAATTGCGGGATAAAGTGCCCGCGAATCTGTATTGTCTTGTGGCAACGATTGTTGCCTTAGCTATCGTTTTGATGAAGCCGATTCACGACTATGTTTATTATATAGGAACCATCATATCTATGGTGGCAGTGTTGTTGACTCTTGTGGATTTGATTCAGAAATACAATGTTCTGTCCACTAGAAAATTACCTCAGTTTGATTACAAAGGAGGTGATGACAATGCGTAAGTGGAGTGCGAAATGGTTAGGCGTTGTAATGCTTTCTATGATAATAGTATTGTTATCACCTATGAACAATGTTTTTGCAGAAGCTGCTTATGAAAATGCCAATGGATATGAAGTGGTGATAGATGACAAAGCAGACTTGCTATCGGCAGATGAGGAGTCAAAGCTTTTGCAGACCATGCAGTCGATTACAGAGTATGGAAATGTGGCATTTACATCTGTGAGTGAAGAGATGACTGTTGTGACTAGTACTTATGCGGATGGTTATTACAGCTCACTTTGGGGAACAGAAAGTGGTGTTGTATTTTTGATTGATATGAGCAATCGGATGATTTATATCCACAGTGTAGGGAATGTGTATGGAAGTCTGAAAAAGTCTTATGCAAATACCATTACTGATAATGTATACCAATATGCTACAAAGGGGGAGTATGCTACCTGTGCACAGGAAGCATATCGGCAAATATATACAGTGTTGGAAGGCGGAAGAATTGCACAGCCAATGAAATATATTAGTAATGCATTGTTTTCATTTTTGCTATCCTTTGTGATATTGTATGTGATTGTGAAATTAGTCTCCAAAGCGAAAAAACCATCCCAATCCAAGCTGTTCGGTGGATTAGAGGTTTCGCAAAATATGAACAATGCTGAGGTACACTATCTAAGTGAAGACAGAACCTATATTGCGGTGAGAGATGGAGAATTTTGGCTGGAAATTGTACTGGAAATTCTTAAAATTGTATTTTTGGCATTTCTTGGCGGCGGAGGTGGTAGCCGCAGCAGTGGCGGTAGTCGTAGCAGTGGCGGTGGCCGTAGCGGTGGCGGTGGCCATAGGTTTTAAAAATGCTCAATAGAGTTAATGAATATACATATACGAAGGAGGAGAAGAAATGTACCAGTGTTCAAATTGTAATGGTGGACTGAAGTTTGATATTACATCTCAGACACTTGCCTGTGAGTATTGCAATACACAGTATAATCCTTATGAGATAGATGGATTGACACCTGCTGGGGAAGACAATTCTATGGATGTCACCATGTTTACATGCTCGCAATGCGGTGGTGAACTCTATGCTACTGATACGAGTGTGACAAGTTTTTGTAGCTTTTGCGGTTCTACAGCGGTGTTGGAAAGCCGTATTACAAAAGAACTTCGTCCGGATTACATTATTCCGTTCCAAAAGACGAAGGAGGACTGTAAGGATGCCTATGCAAAAATGATGCGCATGGCAATCTTTGCACCAAAGGAATTGAAGGATAAAAAGTATATTAATAGTTTTCGTGGAATCTATATGCCATATTGGATGTATGATGTGAACCATCGTATGAAAGTGGATGTGAATGGCACGAAGGATAGTAGAAGTGGAGATTATATCATTACGTCACATTATCGGTTGACTGGGGATTTGCATGCATATTATAACGGAATCTCTTATGATGGCTCCTCTTCCTTTGCGGACAATATTAGTGAGAAGATTGCACCCTTCGATGTGCATGCGTTGAAGAAATTTACGCCGGCATTTATGAGTGGTTTTTACGCTGATACAGCAGATGTAGATGCTTCGGTTTATGCAGATGACGTGACGGAACTTGCCAATGAAAGGACAGGAAGCTTTTTAAGAAGACAAAAAGGGTTTAAAAAATATGAGATTAGTGATTACAGTATGAATCAGTGTCTGGGAAGGTCTATTGAAAATACGCATCGTGCGATGTTTCCGGTGTGGTTTATGTCCTATCGAAACAATGACCGTGTCGCTTATGCAACGGTAAACGGACAAACTGGAAAGGTTGTGGCTGATTTACCAGTGGATCTCAAAAAATATATGGTTGGCACATTGATATTAGCCGTTCCAATTTTTATTTTGTTGAATTTGTTTTTTACAGTAACTCCATCGGTCTTGCTTGCCGTAGTGTCCTTCCTTGCTGCTATGGTTGCAGTGTTGCATGCATCAGAAATGAAAGAAATTGTGAAAAGAGATGGACTTGAGGATGACAAAGGAAGACTGCATGAACTGTTGCGAAGACAGCAAAAACAAGCGACCACAACTTTTATGGATGAAGCAAAAAAACAGAAGGAAACAAAACCTATGCCAAGAGCTTTAAAGTCGTTATTAAAAGTGATTGCTATTTATACGGTATGTTCGTTTTTGATTCCAATGGTTCTGTTCGTAGGAGTGGTTTTAGATTTTTCTATAGAGATCATTGTTCCAATTGGAATAGCATTAGTGGTTTCTGTTATCGCATTTATTAAAAGTGTGCTATCAGCAAAGAAACTAGGAAATCAGAGTAAGATATCAGCATCCCTATATTGTTTAATTGCGATTGGGATTGCGTTGTTGATTGCTTTGATAAAGCCGGTTCATGATGTTTTCTATTATATAGGTGCTATTTTGTCTCTTGTGGCGATGTTTGTGACATTGCTTGATTTGATTGTGAAATACAATATCTTAGCCACAAGAAAATTGCCTCAGTTCGAATACCAAGGAGGTGATGACAATGCATAATTGGAAAAAATGTGCAGCCTACGTGGTGACAAGTGTCATTTTGCTTGCGGCGTTAATTGGACCATTTGTGCCTGCGTCTGCACAGGTGGTTTATGGAAGTGCCAAAGGATATGTAGTTGCTATTGCAGATGAAGCGGATTTGTTGACAGAGGAAGAGGAACGCTTGTTGCAACAGACTATGCAGCCCATTGCAGAATATGGCAATGCGGTATTTCTATCGGTTTCTAGTAATGCTTCTACTACTGCCAGTTTGGCAGAAAGTTACTATAAGGCAGCGTGGGGAAGAGAGAGTGGAACCATCTTCGTTATCGATATGGACAATCGTATGATTTACATTTACAGTGATGGCGATATATATCGCACCATTACCAAGTCCTATGCGAATACTATTACAGATAACGTGTATACATACGCCACAAATGCGGATTACTATTCCTGTGCGTCGAAAGCCTTTGAGCAGATTTATACTGTTTTGGAGGGCGGAAGAATTGCGCAACCGATGAAATATATTAGCAATGTGTTTTTGGCGGTTATCATATCTTTCATTCTGTTATATTTTTGGGTGAAAATGGTATCAAAGGCCAAGAAGCCATCTGAGTCGGAGTTATTAAAGGGAATTGAATTCGTACAGATGGTGGATAATTTTGCAGAGCAGTTTACGCACAAAACCAAAACCTATAGTCCACAAAGTTCCGATAGCGGAGGAAGCTCCGGCGGAGGAAGCTCCGGTGGAGGCGGAGGTGGAGGCGGTGGCGGTGGCCACAGTTTCTAAATTGCAGTGTATCAGAGACGAGAAAAGACAGAGAACGAGCAATGTTCTCTGTTTTTTTGTGAAAAAACTTAAAAAATTCTTAAATTTATGGTAGATAGAACTAAAAAAAGGGGTTATAATCATTAACATGACAGAATTAGAGAAGTATTATAACAAATTTAATGAGGATAAGAGATTGTTAAGTCGACACGGTCAGGTGGAGTTTATAACCTCTATGAAGTATATTCATGCCTGCCTGAAACAGATGGACGCTCCTAAGATTTTGGATGTTGGTGCAGGTACAGGGAGATATTCTGTTGCATTGGCACAGGAGGGGTATGATGTCACAGCGGTGGAGCTGGTTAAGTACAATCTGGGCATTTTGAAAAAGAAGCAGAGTACCGTGAAGGCTTATCAGGGAAATGCATTGAATCTGAAACGATTTGCAGATGCCAGCTTTGATGTGACGTTACTTTTTGGACCGATGTATCATTTGTATACTTTTGAAGATAAGCTGAAAGCGTTACAGGAAGCGAAGAGAGTAACCAAACCTGGGGGCAGAATTTTGGTTGCCTATTGTATGAATGAGTATTGTGTGTTGACCTATGCATTCAAAGAGAACCATATAAAAGAATGTTTGGAAGAGAATCGTTTGACGGCGGACTTTCATTCCTTGGCTGAGGAAAAACACTTATATGATTATGTTAGAATAGAAGATATTAATCAGTTGAATGAAGCAGCGGGATTGGAGCGAGAGAAGATTATTTCTCCAGATGGTCCTTCTGATTATATGCGCCCAGTGCTGAATGCTATGGATGAGGAAACCTTTCAGATTTTTTTGCAATATCACTTGTCAATTTGTGAGCGACAAGATTTGATTGGCGCAGGAGCGCATACCTTGGATATCTTGAAAAGATAATAGAGACAACAATGTGACAAGGCAGATTAGAGAATGGAGATTACATCATGACAGATCAGAATACATTTATGGAAGTTGTGCAGAATGTGGCAGAGATTGTGCGGACTGCAGAGATTCCTATGACAGAAGAGGAAATATTGGCATATTTTTCGGATATGAATTTGGATGAGAATCAAAAGAAGCTTGTGTTGGAATATATCGTGACTGCAGAGAGCCGTCAGCAGGAAGAAGTCGCTCAGGAGCAAAATGCAGAAGCAATAGATGCTGATGAGGAATCAGAAGACGACTCGAAGTCAAAGGTGTTTCAGATGTATTTGGAAGAACTTGCGATGCTGCCATCATTTACTGCAGATGAACGTGAAAAACTGTATGTGCAATTGGCGGAAGGAGATGCAAGTGTAATTGAGACGATTTCTACAGCGTGGTTAAAAAAAGTGTTAACCATTGCAGAGAAATATATGGAGCCGAGATTGAATGTAGAAGATTTGGTGCAGGAAGGCAATATGGCACTATTTTTGAAACTGCAGGAGATGTTAGGGGTTCAACAAAAGAATATAGAAGACGTGTTATCTAGTGCAGTGGAAGAGGGAATTATGTCTTATTGCTCAGAGATCGTGGGCGAACGGGAAATGGAACATACCTTAGTGGGTAAGATTAGCCTTGTCCATGAGGCAAAGAAAATGTTAGCTATGGAAAAAGGACAGGAACCGACAGTGGAAGAACTTTCAGTGTACACAAAGATGACAAAGGAAGAACTGTTAGAGATCGAAGAGTTTTTAAGAGAGAAGCAATAGATTCATTTTATAAAGAAATGGGAACGACAGGAGAGAATATGAATTATCGTAAAGACAAACATGGCAATGAAATATCGATACTAGGTTATGGGTGTATGCGTTTTACCCAGAGAGCCGGAAAGATTGATCTGGAGAAGGCAGAAAAAGAAATTATGACGGCGTACAATGCAGGGGTTAATTATTATGATACGGCGTACATTTATCCTGGAAGTGAAGTGGCGCTTGGAAAGATTCTGGCCAAAAATCAGATTCGAGATCAGGTTAAGATTGCAACCAAGCTTCCACATTATTTGATTAAAAGTGTGGAAAGTATGGAAAAAACCTTTCAAGAACAGCTTTCTAGATTACAGACGGATTACATTGATTATTATCTGATGCATATGTTGACGGATATTGCCACCTGGAATAAGCTGGTTGAACTGGGGATATTGGAATGGCTAGAAGAAAAGAAGAAGAGCGGTGCGATTCGTCAGGTGGGATTTTCCTATCATGGTAATTCGGATATGTTTTGTCAATTGATTGATGCTTATAACTGGGATTTTGCCCAGATTCAATATAACTATCTAGATGAGAATACCCAGGCAGGAAGAAAAGGTTTGGATTATGCCGCGGCCAAAGAAATCCCAATTATTATTATGGAGCCTCTTCGCGGTGGTCAGCTGGCGAATAAGTTACCAGAAGAAGCTGTGAAGATTATGGAGCAATATCCAACGAAACATACTCCTGTGCAATGGGCGTTGCGTTGGCTTTGGAACCAGCCAGAGGTTACCTGTGTGTTGTCTGGAATGAATTCAGTGGAGATGGTAGAGGATAATGTGAATACAGCATCTACTGTAGAAGTGGGAGAGTTTAAGGAACCGGAAGAAGAGATGCTTCGACAAGTGGTGAATGCAATTCATACAAAATTGAAGGTTGGATGTACCGGATGCGGCTACTGTATGCCTTGTCCGAAAAATGTGGACATTCCGGGAACATTTGCTATTTATAATAACTACTTTACGGATAAAGGGAAGGCATGGCAGGAGTATATGATGTGTACGGCATTGCGAAAGAATTCTTCCGCTGCCTCCAATTGCATTGAGTGTGGTAAGTGCGAAAAGCATTGTCCACAACAGATAGAGATTCGAAAGAACTTGAAGGATGCAAGTAAGAAGCTGGAAACGCCAATCTATAAGATTGCGAGACAGTTTATCAAGTGGTTCAAGTTATACGGATGATGAAAAGTACGAGTGAGTCTAATATACGAACGGTGGGTGAAAGATAATATGGCTGATAAATATAAGATACTGGTTGCAGATGATGCAAAAGAGATTCGTGAGTTGTTGCGAATTGTATTGACAGATGCGGGATATGAAGTGGTTTTGGCAGAAAATGGAATCGAAGCAATTGAGAAGTTTGATGACAGTATTCATTTAGTGATTTTAGATATTATGATGCCGTTATGTGGCGGGATTGATGCTTGCACGAAAATCCGTGAGCAGGCAGAAGTGCCAATTCTCTTTTTGACGGCCAAATCTGCAGAAGCGGACTTAGTGGAAGGATTTGAAGCTGGTGGAGATGATTATTTGGTAAAACCATTCTCCTGTACAGAATTGATGTTGCGAGTAAAGGCACTGCTTAGAAGATCACATGTGGTGGTTGAAGAAAAAAAAGAAGATGCCCTTATCTTTATAGATGATTTGGTGTTGAACACGGAAATTGAGCAATTGTTACGTGGAGAGGAAGAGATTCCTTTGACTGAAATTGAGTATCGTATTTTGCATTTGTTGGCAACCAACCGCAATCATATTTTTACAGCAAAAGAAATTTATGAGCAGGTGTGGGGAGAAACCTTTATGGCCAACTCCACCAATACAGTTATGGTGCATATACGTAATATTCGAAAGAAGTTGGGGGATACAGGTCCTGAGGCAAAGTATCTTCATAACATATGGGGCAGGGGATATCGTATAGTATAAAGTGTTAAGTGAGGTAAAGTGATGTTAGGTATTATTGGCGCTATGGATGAAGAGGTAGCGAAGATTAAGGAGCAGATGGAACATGTGAAGGTCATGTCCAGAGCGGATATGGATTTTTACGAGGGAACCTTGAATGGAAAAGATGTTGTTGTGGTTCGTTCAGGGATTGGCAAGGTAAATGCAGCGATGTGTACGCAGATTTTGGTGGATGCTTATCATGTAGATGCAGTGATTAATACAGGTATAGCAGGTTCCTTGAATGCAGATATCAACATTGGTGATATTGTTTTATCCACGGATACATTACAACATGATATGGACGCTGTGGCATTTGGATACCCCGTAGGACAGATTCCCCGTATGGATACATTGTCTTTTACAGCTGATGGCAAGCTTCGCGAACTTGCGAAAAAGGTTTGCCAGGAGGTCGTTCCAGAGGTCTCGGTGTTTGAGGGAAGAGTGGTAAGTGGCGATCAGTTTATTTCTGACAAAGAGAAAAAGAATTGGTTGGTATCCACGTTTGATGGGTATTGTACAGAAATGGAAGGTGCAGCGATTGCACACGCGGCTTATTTGAATCACGTTCCGTTTTTAATCATCCGTGCCATTTCGGATAAAGCGGATGATTCTGCTTCGATGGATTACCCAACCTTTGAGGCAAAGGCAATTGCCAATTCAGTAAAGCTTTTATTGGAATTGTGCAAACAGATGTAGAAAGGATATTAACTATGGAAAAAATAGCAAGTTTTACAGTGAATCATTTAACGTTGTTGCCAGGGATTTATGTTTCCCGCAAAGATACGGTGGGAAACGAAGTGGTTACAACCTTTGATTTAAGAATGACGAGGCCGAACTTTGAACCCGTTCTAAATACTGCAGAGATTCACACTTTGGAACATTTGGGGGCTACCTTCTTAAGAAATCATCCACAATATAAGGAGCGAGTGATATATTTTGGACCGATGGGATGTCGGACAGGTTTCTATCTTTTGATGGCGGGGGATTATGAATCTAAAGATGTGGTGGATTTGATAAAAGAAATGTACGTCTTTATGAAGGATTTTGAAGGAGAGGTTCCTGGGGCGGCTGCGAGAGATTGCGGTAATTATTTGGACATGAATCTTAATATGGCTCGATATGTAGCAAAACGATATTATGACGAGGTGCTTTGTAATATTTCAGATGAAAGATTGCGCTATGGGGAATAAAGTAAAGAAAATGTAACAAGCGGGGCAATAGCCCCGTTTTTTCTATGCTTTTTCATAGTAAATGCTAAAGAAATTATGAAGAAAAAATGGAAAATAACCCCAAATGTTACAAAAATGTTACAAATGTTTCGAAAAGTACTTGAAAAATGTAAAAAATATGTTAAAATGTAAAACATAGACAGAGAGATATTGGGAAGGTGATTGTTATGAATCGTAAGTTTTTCGTATTTTTTACATTGGTGATTGCATTTGCTGCAGTTGTTTGGATGCCTTTGCAGGTGCAGGCAGCTGGTAAAGTGAAATTGAATAAGACAAAGCTTGTGTTAGAGATGGGAACAACACAAACATTGAATGTTAAGAACACTACCAAGAAGGTGAAATGGTCTAGTTCTAACAAAAAGATTGTGAAGGTGAAGAAGGGGGAATTGACACCGGTGTCTGTTGGAACCGCAACTATCACAGCCAAGGTTTCTGGTAAGAAGTATAAGTGTAAGGTAACAGTGGCAGATTATTCTGGAATGTCCATGGAGCAGAAGGAAGTAATCAGTTTCGCATTACAGTTTGTGGGTAACAGATATCGCTATGGTGGAACAAGCTTGACAAATGGTACGGATTGTTCAGGATTTACCTATTCTGTATATAGAAATTTTGGTTATGATATGAAGCGTACAGCGTATCAGCAGTTGTGCGATACCAAAAGCGTTAAGAAAAAGAATTTGAAACCGGGTGATTTGATTTTCTATGGAAGAAGTAAGGGTAGCTGTTCTCATGTTGCTTTATATATTGGCAATAAGAAAGTAGTGCATGCGTCCACAGAAAGTACAGGAATTGTGGTTTCTGATTATGATTATAGAAAAGCAGTTGGATATGGTCGCGTATTAAAAAAGGCAACTTATCCAGACGAAAGCAACAATGATAGTGTTAGTGCTTTTGCAAAAAGTAAGTAACTCCCTAAGAGATATTATATAAAATAGACGGCGGTTTATAAATAACCACCGTCTATTTTTATTACTTCTCCTGTGAGATAGGATGGAGAATTGTATAGGTGTAATACCATTTGCGCTACTTCCTCTGGTGTTCCCATTCTACAAGCAGGAATGTCGTTACAAAATGCATTCAATTCTTCAGCGGTAAAGCAAGTGTTCATTTCTGTTTGAATTGCACCGCAGGCAAGGGCGTTGACACGGACATTGCTTGGAGCTAATTCTTTTGCCAAAGCTTTTGTGAAGGCATTTACACCACCTTTGGTGGCACTATATGCCACTTCGCAAGAAGCACCGCTTATTCCCCACATAGAAGAAATGTTAATAATGTGTCCGTGGCGGTTTCGCACCATGTGTGGAATAATCTGGTTGCAACAATTGAAAATGGATGTGAGATTGGTTTGTACAATGCGATTCCATTCTGTGATTGTCATATCGGATAATAATCCTACGTGGGAAATGCCGGCATTATTTACCAATAAATCAATTGTCAAGTCTTGTTGTAAGAGGGTTTGTATCATTTGTTGCACAAAATCATAATCGCCGATATCGCCGGAAAAGGCTAAACATCGTGTGCCCTTGGATTCTATTGCATCCTTCGTTTGGGCTAAGGCATCAGTATGAGAAAAGGAATTGATTACGATGGTATCAAAATGCGTAGACAGTTCTATTGCACATGCTTTTCCAATGCCGCGGGATGCACCGGTTATAATTGCTGCGTTCATATGTTGTAATATCTCCTTGTAAAGTATTGATAAGTGCTCATAGTATACCATGAAAAGCTTGAAATGAAAATCTTATTCTGTTATACTAAAAAGCGATTATTGATTTTTTTAGGAGGCAATCATATGGATAAAAAGACCATGTTAAGAGTGTTTGGAGAAGCTTTTTTGCGTTCGATGGTAGTATTGATGGCTATCGCAATCATTGGCTTTGCCGCATTCTTTGTTATAAGGGTGAATTCAGATAAAAAGACGCTTGCAGAGGCAGAAGCGAATGTTGGAACGACTGAGTACTCTGAGGATCAGTTGCATGATATGTTGGAAGAAGAGAATGCTAAGGATACAGAAGCATCTGCTACAGAAAAGGCAACTACCGAGGAAGCAACCACAGAAGCAACTACAGAAGTGGAGAAGATTCCATCTACAGACAAGAACATTTTGATATTGAACAGTACCAATGTGTCAGGTTTGGCAGGTGCTTGGAGTGGCAAAATTAATGGTGCAGGTTTCACAAAGACTGCAGTAGGCAATTATAATCCTGGAAGTGAGACAGTAACAAAAATATATGTTTCTCAAGAAGGTATGGGAGAGGATTTAATGCAGTTTTTTAATAATCCTGTCATTGTTGTAGGAACGTTAGAAGCTTCCCAGTATACAATTAAGAGCGGTTCTTTGAGTAATGTAGATATTTTCATTGTAATTGGAAGTAATGACTCTACCGTTCAGTAGTTGAGGTGTTATATATGCAGGACAGAATCCAATTGTTAAATGTTGCGGTGGATATAGCTTCATCAGAAACTGCAAGTAGCGCTACAATCGGATATTTGAAGGAAGAAAGCAGCAAAGTTGTTTATTTTTTGAACAGTGAAACGCTGTTATCCTTGGGGAAAAGTGAAGAACTACGTGCCACCGTTGAGAAGAGCGATTTGGTTCTGCCAGGTACTGCCAGTGTGAATGCTAGTATTAATGAAGTGCTTGGGCACAAGAGGGATTCCTTTTTCGTGGAAAGTTACTTTGATACGCTATTTGATTATGCGGTAGAGATGGGACAAGAAATTCTTATCGTAGCGGAAACACAGGAGCGATTTATATCCATTCAAGAACATATACATGCAAAAAGAGAATACATTGCACTAAGCGGTGTTTTTTTCACAGAACAGGAAGAATCCACGGATTATATCGTGAATGAGATTAATTCCGTTGCACCTGATATTCTGTTGGTTGCGTTAGAAGAGAAAAAGCAACTGGAGCTCTTGCAGGAGTATCGTAATCAGATGAATGCGGGATTGATGATATTTACTGGAATGATCTTCTATAACAAGGCAGTGTCTGAAGCAGAAGTGCCTGAGAAAATCCAAAAATTAAGAATTGAAAGCTTGTATAAGTGGTATCGCAAGGATGGAAGAATTCGTGCATTTTTTAGTAATTTGAGAATGAAATTAAAACTGAAAAAGCATAAAAAAGAGCAAGAATCATAGCAATATGGTTCTTGTTTATTTTATATAATAATGCATAACAAAAAATGTGCATTTTAATGGTAAAAGAATGCTTTATGACAAAATGAACAAAGATTTTCGGATTTATTTGTTAAATAGTAATATTTCATTTAAAAAGCAAATGATGTATTATATCTTTATGATTTTAGTCAGAAAAGAATATTAAAAACCCAAGGAGGAATTTTACAATGGCTAGTTTATCACTCAAAAATATTTATAAGATTTATCCTAACGGATTCAACGCTGTTAAGGATTTCAATCTTGAGATTGAAGACAAAGAGTTCGTTATCTTCGTAGGACCATCAGGTTGTGGTAAGTCTACAACACTTCGTATGATCGCAGGTCTTGAGGATATCAGTTCTGGTGAGTTATGGATCGGTGACAAGATGGTTAACGATGTTGAGCCTAAGGATAGAGATATCGCAATGGTATTCCAGAACTACGCTTTGTACCCACATATGTCAGTTTATGATAATATGGCATTCGGTCTTAAGTTGAGAAAAGTTCCAAAAGAGAGAATTGACAAGCAGGTACATGAAGCTGCTAAGATTCTTGATATCGAGCACTTGCTTGATAGAAAGCCAAAGGCTTTATCAGGTGGTCAGAGACAGCGTGTGGCTATGGGTCGTGCGATCGTTCGTGAGCCAAAGGTATTCTTGATGGATGAGCCTTTATCAAACTTGGATGCTAAGTTGAGAGTACAGATGCGTGTTGAGATTTCTAAGTTACATCAGAGATTACAGTCAACAATCATCTACGTTACACATGACCAGACAGAGGCTATGACTCTTGGTACAAGAATCGTAGTTATGAAGGATGGTATCATTCAGCAGGTAGATACACCACAGAACTTATATGATCACCCAACAAACTTATTCGTTGCTGGTTTCATGGGAATGCCTCCAATGAACTTCATCGAGTGTAAGGTTGTTAAGTCTGGTGCAGATGTATTATTGATGTTCGGTTCTCACTCAATTAAGGTTCCTGATTCAAAGGCAGCTGTTTTAATTGAGCAGGGATACATTGATAAGGAAGTTATCTTAGGTGTACGTCCAGAGGATATTCATGATGAGCAGTTGTTCATTGAGTCTTCTCCAGAGAGTATCATTGATGCTAGAATCACAATTTACGAAATGTTAGGTGCTGAAGTTTACTTATACTTCACAATCGATCAGTTCGATATTACAGCAAGAGTTAATGCTCGTACAACAGCTAGACCTGGTGATACAGTACAGTTAGCATTTGACTTAAGCAAGATTCACATCTTCGATAAGGAAACAGAGCAGAAGATTTTAGACTAATATAGAATTTTCTAATATAGAAAGCGGCTACTTTTGTAGCCGCTTCTTTTATTCTTATAATGTTTCCTTGAGATGTTTGTGTCAATGAAAAACGAGCAAGATACCTTGCTCGTTTTTCATTGATCATAATTAATTTCTCTCTCTGTCAGCCATTTCAGCGAAAGCAGTATTGTCTGGATATAACTCATATATAGGGTCACCTGTCGCACTGTCAGTCAAATGAACTTCGGGAACTGAACCGAAATTTGAGTTATAAACAATGTACCAATAATATCCAGAAAATGATCTGACTGCAGGAATTTGCCCATCCAATTCAATACATAACTCATCTTTCACTGATTGTGCAGGATCGTCATAGGTTGCATTTTCATCCAGGATAATGATGTTATCCCCATCGTCTGGTGGAAATTCTGTTCGAGCCAAAACGCGCTGCAACGCAGATTGAAGTGAATCTGCAGAACGAATGTCAGTAGTACGTCTGGATTTTTCGATGTACTTAATTAATGCGGGAACCAATGCACCAGCAATGATCGCCATGATTGCAATGACGATGATTAATTCCACCATAGAAAAACCAGAGTTTTTCGCCTTTCGTGAATATGTAATTTTCATAAAATCCCCCCCAAAGATATGACTACTTTAATAATAAATAAAAATGAAAAAAATTGCAACATATACTTTCTTTTTTTGATAAATTCCGTTAAAATATAGGATAGGTATTTTTTACTATAAAATAAGGAGTGAATGGGATGATATCAAATCAGATTTTACAAGATACCATTGAGGGAATTAAAGCGATTACAAGAATCGATTTGTGTGTAATGGACACAGAGGGTAAAGCGCTTGCAGCTACGCTTAGAGACACAGAAGAATATGAGAAGTCTGTTCTTGCATTTGTGGATTCTCCAGCGGAGAGCCAGATGTTACAGGGATACCAATTTTTTAAGGTGTTCGATGACAATCAATTGGAGTATGTCATTATCGCCAAGGGTGAAGCAGATGATGCTTACATGATCGGCAAAGTGGCAGCATTCCAGATACAGAATTTGTTAGTTGCTTACAAGGAACGTTTTGACAAAGATAACTTTATTAAGAATTTGCTATTGGACAATCTCTTGTTGGTGGATATATATAATAGAGCGAAAAAGCTCCATATTGATACTGACATTAGACGTATTGTGTTTATTATTGAAACAAAGAATGACAAGGATACCAATGCCTTGGAAATTGTTCGTAGCATTTTCTCTAGCAAATCTAAAGATTTTGTGACAGCAGTGGATGAGAAGAACATTATCCTTGTGAAGGAAGTAAAGCAGAACGAGACCTATGAGGATATGAACAAGACAGCCAAAGTGATTGTGGATATGTTGAATACAGAAGCGATGTCATCTGTCCATGTGGCGTTTGGTACCATTGTGAATGAAATTAAAGAAGTATCTCGTTCTTACAAAGAAGCAAAAATGGCGTTGGATGTGGGAAAGATTTTCTATGGAAATCGCAACATTATTGCCTATAGCAATCTTGGTATTGGACGTTTGATTTATCAGTTGCCAATTCCTCTTTGCAAAATGTTTATTAAAGAGATTTTTGAAAATCGTTCACCAGATGATTTTGATGAAGAAACGCTTACAACAATCAATAAGTTTTTTGAGAACAGCTTGAATGTTTCTGAGACGTCTAGACAGTTATACATTCACCGTAATACATTGGTATATCGTTTGGATAAGTTACAAAAGAGTACAGGATTGGATCTTCGTGTATTTGAGGATGCTATCACGTTTAAAATTGCATTGATGGTAGTAAAATACATGAAATATATGGAGTCCTTAGAGTACTAAAAGCGTATGAGGAAAGGAACGTTGAAATGGTAATACTAGATCATGTGACCATGCAATATCCTACAGGTACAAAGGCGTTGGACAATGTGAGTTTTCGCATTAACAAGGGTGATTTTGTATTTATTGTGGGGAGTAGTGGTTCTGGAAAAACAACGTTAATCAAATTGTTATTAAAGGAAATTGCACCTACCAATGGTGAGATTACTGTGGACAATAAAGTATATAGCAAGATGAAAAGAAAAGAAATTCCGATGTTACGCCGAAAAATTGGTGTGGTATTTCAGAATTTCCGATTATTAAAAGATCGAACAGTTTTTGAGAATGTTGCCTTTGCACAGCAGGTGATCGAAAGGACAATGTCTGAAATTCGTCGAGAGGTTCCGGCAACACTCACCATGGTTGGACTTGCAGATAAGTATAAGCAGTATCCAAAGGAGTTGTCAGGTGGTGAACAGCAGAGAGTGGCATTGGCTAGGGCAATTGTGAACCGTCCGGATTTGATTTTGGCGGATGAGCCTACCGGTAATTTGGATCCGAAAAATTCCTTGGAAATTATGACGATGCTAGAAGAGATCAACAAAAGGGGAACCACCGTTGTTGTGGTAACCCATAATAAAGAAATTGTAAATCTTATGCAAAAGCGTGTCATTGTATTGAAAAAAGGTAAGGTTATTAGCGACGAAGAAAAAGGTGGTTACAAAGATGAAGATTAATACACTAGGTTATTGCATCAAACAGGGCGTTAAGAACATCCAACGAAACCTTCTTTTTTCCCTTGCATCTATCGGTACAATGGTGGCATGCTTATTCCTGTTTGGTATTTTTTATGCAATTATTTTGAATATGGAGCATGAAGTTGCAGATATTCAGCAATCCCTTAAGGTTTCTGTGTTTTTTGATGAGGGCGCAGATGAGAGCCAGATTGCTAAGATTGGTGAAGAAATTAAGAAGTTAGAGAATATAGAGACGATGAATTATATTTCTTCTGAAGTGGCGTGGAAGGGATATGTAGAAGATGTATATAACGGGGATGAGGAATATGTAAAGTCTGTGTTTGGAGAGGATAATCCGTTAGAGAATTCTTCCTCTTACGAAATTACGTTGCAGGATATTTCCAGACAAGATGTTACGGTTAAACAGTTGGAACAGGTTGCTGGTGTCCGCAAAGTGAACAGTAGTGATGGAACTGCGAAAAGCTTAAGTGCTGTTATTAATTTACTCAGTTATATTTCCATCGGCATTATTGCAATCTTATTGTTGGTATCCTTATTCCTGATTAGCAACACCATTACCATTGGTATTGCGGTGCGTAAGGAAGAAATCGCAATTATGAAATTGATTGGTGCCAAGGATATTTTTGTAAGAGCACCTTTTTTAGTAGAGGGTATGTTTATTGGGTTGATTGGCTCAGTGCTTCCTTTGATTATTATGTATTTTGTATATACGGCTATGACAGGCTACTTGGCTGAACATTTTTCACTTATAGCAAACATGGTGGAATTTGTGACAGCGGATCAAGTCTTTGTTGGATTAGCACCGATTTCGATTTTGATGGGTGTTGGAGTTGGTTTCTTTGGAAGTTTGTTAACCACGAGAAAACATTTAAAAGTGTGATGAGTCTATTGCAAGGAGGATTGTTGATTTATGAATCGCAGGGAAAATCATACAATAGAATTATTTGCAAAGAATAGAATTTTGAGAGTGTTTATGAGTTATGTCATGGTAATGACACTGCTTGTTGGATGCATTTTTTCTAATGGTTTTGTTAGTTTTGCAACAGCGGGGGATTCCACAGAAAGTACAGAAAGTACCGAGAGTACAGAAAGTACAGAAGAAACCGATACAGATGATGGAACAGCAGATGCTTCTGTTGACAAAGCCAGACAGGATGCACAGGATGCAGAAGAAAAAAAGAATGAAGCACAAAGGATTTTAGATGATTTAGAAACTGCAAAAGATAGTATAGAAGATTATATTGTGCAATTGGACTTGGAATTGACAAAGATACAAGTGGAGATTAGTCGTTTGGAGAGAAGTCAAAAGGAATTAGAGGAGTCTATAGCGGAAACGCAGAGAAATCTCGAATTGGCAAAGTCTGCACAGGATGATCAGTATGAAGCGATGAAACAGCGTATTCAGATGGTGTACGAGTCTGGAAATAAAGGTTACCTAGATGTATTGCTTACAGCATCATCCATGACAGATATGCTGAATAAGACGGAGTATGTATCGCAGGTTTCATTATATGATTACAATCTTTTGTCAAAGCTTCAGAAAATTAAAGAGCAGGTTGCTAACATGAAAATGAAGCTTGATAAGGATTTGGAAACTAACACGAATTTGCAGACAGAGGTAAACGCACAGAAGGAGACAATGGAAGCTTTAGTTGCCGAAAAGAGTGAGCAAGTGAAACAGTATGAAACTTCTATTGAGGCACAGCAGGACGAGGTCGCAAAATATGCAGCAGCGCAGGCTGAAGCTGAGGCGATTATCGCGGCAGCAGAAGCCGCAGCTAGTAGTAGCTCAAACAGTACGTACACTGGAGGTGTGTTTACATGGCCGGCTCCGGGCAATACCAGAATCACTTCTTATTTTGGGTCGCGTACTTCACCTACACCTGGAGCAAGTAGTGACCACAAAGGTATCGATATTGCTTGTAACACAGGAGACCCTATTGTTGCAGCAGCATCAGGAACAGTGATTGTTGCCACTTACAATTATGCAGAGGGAAATTACATCTGTATTGATCATGGTGGCGGAGTGGTCTCTGTGTATATGCATAATTCTGCGTTATTGGTATCTACTGGAGAAGCTGTTGTGGCTGGACAACAGATTGCTCAAGCTGGTTCCACGGGTTATTCCACAGGTCCACATTTACACTTCGGTGTGCGTGTGGACGGAATTTATGTAGATCCACTTAGTTATTTACAATGATGTTCACGAAATGATAACATTTATAGTGTAAGATGAATATGATGCCGGATAGGATGGTATATCCATTTTATCTGGCAATATATATGTATATAAGGAAAATATAATGGGAAAGAAGGATGGAAATGAGAAGACAGTGGAGTAAAAAGTTAGCATTTGCAGCGGTTTCTCTTGTGCTGGCA
Source organism: Lachnospiraceae bacterium (assembly GCA_045537735.1). Classification (GTDB taxonomy): domain Bacteria; phylum Bacillota; class Clostridia; order Lachnospirales; family Lachnospiraceae; genus CAG-590. Next base: position 43,180 of record JAZSPZ010000019.1, on the reverse strand, counting down.
TTTGGAACGGTTGGATGTTTAAACTCTGTCAGAATGGTCAAGGATATTGTGGAAACCACAGAGTATGAAACAAAAGCAAATGCACTAAATGAAGAGTATGATGCTGCTGATATGATGAAGGGTAGCGAAGTTATTGCAAATGACACCAATGAAAAGCTAGAATCCATAGAGGCGTTGATTGATGATAATTTCTACTTTGAGGATGATGATCAGGCAAAGCAGGATGGTATTATCCGTGGTTATATGGAGAGTTTGGACGACCCATATTCTATCTATTATACAGCGGAAGAATATGCTAGCTTTATGGAAGATACAGGTGGAGAGTATGTTGGTGTGGGTGTTCAGGTTTCGCAGAATATTGAAACCAAAGTGATTACCGTTACCAAGGTGTTTGATGGTCCTGCAAAGGAAGCTGGTATTTTGTCGGAAGATGTTATTATCAAGGTGAATGGGGAAGATATCACCAGTCAGGAAATTGATGCAGTAGTGGATAAAATCAAGGGTGAAGAGGGAACAGAGGTGACAGTTACAGTATATCGTGCTTCTGACTCTAAGGAATATGATTTTACAATGCCGAGACGCAAGGTAGAAAATCCGACAGTGGAATACAAGATGTTAGATAATAATATCGGTTATATTCAAGTTTCAAGTTTCTATGAAGTGACAGGAGAGCAATTTGTAGAAGCTGTGATAAATCTACAAGCAAACGGAATGGAAGGTTTGATTGTTGACCTTCGTGATAATGGCGGTGGTCTTTTAGATATTGCGGTATCTATGTTGGATTACATGTTGCCAGAGGGCAAAATTGTATATACAGCGGATAAAGATGGCAACGTTACCAGTGAATTCACATCGGATGCGGAAAACAAATTCGACATGCCGTTGGCTGTTTTGGTAAATGGATATAGTGCATCTGCGTCAGAGATTTTTGCTGGAGCCATTAAGGATTACGGAACGGGAACGATTATCGGTACAACCACTTATGGAAAAGGTATTGTACAGAGAGTATTTCCGTTGGAGGATGGTTCTGCGGTGAAGCTTACCATTGCAAAGTACTTCACACCGAACGGAAATGATATTCATGAGGTGGGTATTGTTCCTGATGTAGAGGTTGAATTGGATATAGATGCATACCGCGAGTCGGAAGGTGAGAAGGACAATCAGTTGGATGCAGCAATTGATGATATTTTGAAAAAATTAGGAAAGAGTGATTCTTAATACAAATATAAAAAGAAAGATTTGGCAATCTGTCAAATCTTTCTTTTTTGGTTAATACAGATTGTCACGTGTAATGTTTTTGATCCACTTACCGCTCTTGTAGTGTTTCAAAACCCAAGGCCATTTTACAAATTCATCTGTACACAGTAAGAAGTACACCCAAAGAACGGGTAGTTTTAAAACAAATGCGGCAAAGAAGCCTAATGGAACAGCATAAATCCACATGTCAATGGTATCACAAATCATGCCAAACATACTATCACCACCTGCGCGGAATACACCGGCAATTAACGTGGTGTTGACTGCTGTTCCTGTGATGTAATAGGTGTTGATCAGTAACATATATTTTAGATAATGAAGTGCAGTGTCAGATAGGCTTGTGCTCGCGTAGGAAAGTACAAGAGGGATGGAAACCAATACAATGACGCCACCTAAAATACCAGTTAGTACTGTAAGCTTCATAATTTCTTTGCCTTCTTTTTTGGCATCCTTCAATCGATTCTCTCCCAACGTATTTCCCAATATGATGGTGCTTGCACTAGCTATGCCGTAACAGAAGATTGTGCCAAAATTGCGCACTATAATAACAAAAGAGTTTGCCGCAACAGCATCACTACCAAGATGGCCGATAATGACCGAATACATTGCAAATGCCAGTCCCCAGATAACATCATTTGCTAATGCGGGTAATGACAAACGGATAAAATCCTTGAATAGTACTTCGTTTTTGACAAAAATATAGCGAAGACTAATTTTCACATCTTTGCTGCAAAGAGAAATGATGAAGCAACCGAAGACTTCTAGCAGTCTAGAAAGTGACGTTGCAATGGCAACACCCATGGCACCTAAGCGAGGTGCACCAAACAGACCAAAGATAAAAATAGCATTTAGCAGGATATTACATGCAAATGTAAAAATACTAAGCACAGAACAGATGGCCACGCGTCCAACGCTTCGCAAAGTAGCCATATATATTTCAATGATTCCCCAACATAAGTATGCAATGCTCATGTATCGGAGATAATCGGCACCAATTGTAATTAGTGTAGTATCATTCGTAAATAGACGCATTAAATATTGCGGGATTGTAAGTGCAGATAACGCAAAGGCAAATGCACTAATCATAGAAATTCGAAGTGCAATACCCTGTACAATCTTGATTGCTTCCATATCGCCTTTACCGAAATATTGTGAGCATAACATAGTTGTACCAGTTGATAAGCCATAGAATACAGCGAATAAAATGCTTGCATACTGTGATGCCAAGGAGACAGCAGAAATAGATGATTGCCCTACATAGTTTAACATAATAACATCGGCAGAACTGATAGCAGCACTTAATATATTTTGTATGATAATAGGAATAACGAGTTTATATAACTTTCTGTAAAATTCTTTCTTTGTTTCATTCTGATTATGCATAATATTCTTTCTTTACTCCTTAGAAAAAAATATTGTAATGTTACGCATTATAATGCATGCTATATGGGATTATATCATGTATGATTTGAAAATGATATAGCATACGCTATCAAATTTCCCTTGCCGACTTGTTATAATCCTTGTAAAATATTAGCAATAGGGTAACGTTATATACGATGATTTCTGAGGAAGACATTGTAAAGGGGGCGAATGTTTGATGGGAAAGAAAAGCATGTTGATGTGGTTGATAATATGTACGCTGGGCGTGTTGTTGACTGCACCCGTTTCGTACAAAAAAGTCAATGCACAGACGGTTTTGGAGACAGATGTTACTGTGGCATCTGATGGATGTATATTTCTAGGTGTATACGGTTCGTATCATAGTCAGGCACAGGATGCACTTGCTCGGATCAATGAGATTCGTAAGGAAGCTTGCGAAGAGGGGAATGTACCGGACCCAAGAGATCCGAGTCGTATGTTGGTAGCAAGTGATTATGTTCCAATCAAATGGTCCACCGACTTAGAAAGTGTTGCTAGAATTCGTGCGGTGGAAGCAGGCTTGGCTCGTGGTTTTATGGGTACAGGACATAGTCGCTTGAATGGAAAAGATTGGCATACCATTACTTATAATGGTATCAGTTCCTGGGCTGAAGTTTTGGCATATAATTATGGGACCAGTATGGTAAGTGGTATCAATCAATGGTATCAAGAAAAGAATGATTGGGTAAATCAGGTGGCTGGTGAAGTGACGGGACATTATACCAGCATGATTGATCCTGATAATACATATGTTGGCCTTGGTGATTTTTACACTGAGGCGTCCGGATATCCCAATACCTTGGCGGGAGAGTTTGATAGTAACGCCAAGGCATTGGACCAGACTATGCAGGCGGCACCGTCGAATGTAATGCAAAAGATAGAAGTCAAGAAATCCTATGTCACGGGATATGTATTAGAGGGGACAGACACCATTTATACGGACAAGACAACGACGTTGACGCCGAAAGCAATACTAACAAATGGGTCTCAAACGCAAAAATTATGGATATTAGATTCTGTGGAGTTCATTTCATCCGATACGTCTGTTGCAACGGTAAGTAGTGAAGGTGTTGTCACAGGTCTGAAGAAAGGAACCACGACCATTACCGTAAAGAGTGGCAATGGTATACTTGCTACGATAGAGATTACGGTAAAATGTAACCATGTCAAAGTATTGCAATCAGAGAAATTACCTACATGTACTTCTACAGGATTAAAGGTATATTGTTGTGATATTTGTGACGAGTCTGCGGAGCAAGTGATTCCAATGATAGCACATGATTATATCTACGGAGATATAGATTCTGAAGGGCATCGTACGGGTGAGTGTTCTGTTTGTAATGATACGATTCAGATTACTCCTCCTTCTACCATGACATTGTGGTGGAGAAATAGTGCATCATCGTTGACCACATATTATTCATATTTCCCAAGTGAGAATCCGGTGGGTTCCACCATATATTGTTGGCCTGAAGGAGTGGATGGTGATAGTGGATATAGGGATATGATTATTACGTCTACGGATGCGTCGGTGATTTCTGTACCAGAAACAACGATTGCGAATTATCATAATAACAAGCTCGAAGTACTTGCCCCAGGTATTGCAACAATATCCATTTATCCAAAATACAATCCGGGGTTAAAGAGAACTGTGATAGTTAGAATTGGTAATCCTGGTAGTGTGGACTTTTTGGCTGCAGATGTCACGCTTTCTCAAACTACATATGAATATAATGGAATGGAATGCAAGCCTTCAGTGGTTGTTTCGTATCATGATACAGTTTTGACAAAGGGGACGGATTACACCATTGCTTATGAGAATAATGCTGCAATAGGAACAGCTACAGTCGTAATTACGGGTAAGGGCATTTTTGCAGGAACAGTTCGAAAATCTTTTACGATTGAACATGATAATCATACATATGATGCATGGAAGATTGTGGAAGAGACGAGTTGCAGCAAAGAGGGGTCAAAGAGAAGGGACTGTACACTTTGTGATGCTTACGAGATGGAGACAATCGACATGTTGGAGCATAAGGCTGTGATAGATGACGCGGTGGCTGCGACTTGTACGGCTACTGGTTTGACCGAGGGCTCTCATTGTTTGGTGTGCAGCACCACAATTGTGGAACAAAGTATTGTTGAAGCATATGGTCATGCATATGTGGATGGTAAATGCGAGAATTGTGGAGATATCATTTATGCCAATATTGGTGGTTTGACATATACTATTCTGGATGCAGATGCGGGTTCTTTTGCTGTTAGTGTGAAGGCACAGATAGGGGAAATATTATCAGGAACCGTGAATATTCCTACCACCATATGTTTGAATGGTCAAGATTATAATATAACCACGATAGAGCAAGATGCCTTTGCTGGACAAAGTGAAATTGTGTCCATGACAATTCCGGCAACTGTGACGCAGGTGGAGGGTGAAGCTTTTGCACAGTGTAGTAGTTTGGTGAATGTTACATTTTGTGGTACAACTGCCCCGACAGTTGCAAATGATATCTTTGAGGGAACGTCTTCTGTAGAATTGATTGTGCCCATAGATGCGAAGGGGTATGATACGTTGGCTGCGCAAGTGGGTGTTACGTTAAAAGAGGAACATGTACATAGTATGATATATCACGAGGCTGTGGCAGCTGGGTGTGAATCAGAGGGACATACTGTATATTATAGCTGTGATGGTTGCAATGCGTTTTATAGTGACGAATTTGGAAATAATGAGATTGTATTAGAGGATACAGTGATTGCAGCAACGGGACACAGATGGAATGAAGAGTATACGATAGATGTTCCGGCAACCGCGACCACAGATGGTTCAAAGTCTATTCATTGCGGACTGTGTAGTGCAACGAAAGATCAGGTTGTGATTCCGGCCACTGGAACGCAAGAAGGCAGTGGTGAAGATGACGGTGGAGTCCAAGACAAGAATGATGAAGACGACGGTGGGGTTCAAGACAAAAATGATAAAGACGATTCTACGATTCAAGATAAAAATGATAGTGCTGTAGATGACAACAAAAATAATGTTGTGGATAATAAAGATGAAACGTCTGCTGAGGATGAGGGAAACGTTCCAAACAATGAGAATAAAGGTTTAGGAGTGGGCAAAACCTTCAAGATTAACGGAATAATATATAAGGTAGTCGTATCAGACTCTAAGAAAAATGTATTCCAGGTTTCTTGTGTAAAAACCAGCAACAAGAAAATAAAAAAATATACTATGCCGAGTTATGTATCATATAACGGTGTTAAATATCAAGTGACAAGTGTTGGAAAGAAAGCATTTGCTGGATGTAAGAAGTTAAAGACGTTTACAATTGGAAGTAATGTAAAGACAATTGGTGACAAAGCATTTTATGGTTGTAGTGTATTGAAAAGCATCACGATTTCGTCTTCGGTAACCAAGATTGGAAAAGAAGCATTTGCAAAGTGTAAGAAGCTTTCATCTGTTAAGATTAAGTCTAAGCGTTTAACTGCAAGTAAGATTGGAAAGAATGCATTCAAGGGTATTAAGGCCAATGCAACAATCAAAGTGCCAAAGAAGAAAATGAAAGCATACAAAGCGATGCTGAGAAAAAAAGGTGTAAATAAAAAAGCCAAGTTTAAAAAGCTTTGATGAAGAAATTTTAGAGTCAATATGAATGTATAGGAGGGGTTCTATGCAGATTCAATCTTTGTGTATTCGTAATTTCAAATCCATTCGGGAGTTGGAGATTTGTGACATTGAAAACTCTCTGATTTTGGTGGGCAAAAATAATACAGGTAAAACAGCAGTGTTAGATGCAATCCGTGCTGTGACAGGACATTATACGGTTGGAGAACATGATTTCAATGAGAAACGCCAGAATATAGAGATTGATATGGTGTTGGAGATTACATCGGAGGATTTGCAGCAATTTCATGTACAAGGCTTGGTAAGCGGATATAAAAAGTATGAAGCATGGGAAAGGGAAGTAAGAGAGCTTTTGCCCTCTTTTCAGGAAGATACATTTGCATTTACCTGCGTGATTAACCACAGTGGAAAGGTGCGCTATGATGATGGGGTAAACAAGCACAACCCACACATTTTAGAGGTGTTACCAAAGCTTCATTTTATTGACACCACAAGGAACCTGGCAAGCTTTCAGGAGGATTTACTAATCTTTCAAAAGTCCAAGGAGTTAAGCTGTCTCCGTTCCAACAAATGCATGTTTGATGAGGCAAAGAACTGTAATCATTGTTTTAGCTGTATTGGGTTGATTAACAAGAAAAAGCCGGAGGAATTACAGTTTCACGAGACTGCAAAGCTCTTGGAGTACAAGATTTATCAACTGAATATCAGTGAGTTTACAAAAAAGATGAATGCCAATTACCGCAAAAATGGTGGCGTGGAGGACATTTACTATTCTCTTTCTTATGATATGGATAAGATGTTTTCTATTAATGTGGAAACCTATCATGCGGAGCTTAGACGCACCAACACAGTGGAGCATCTCAGCAATGGTATGAAGAGTATCTACATGCTTTCTATGTTGGAAACATATATTGAAGATGAAAATGTGATGCATAGCATCATTGTAGTGGAATATCCTGAATTATTCCTGCATCCATCTTTGCAAAAGACTGCCAGCAAGATTCTCTATCGTTTGTCGAAAAAGAATCAGGTAATATTTACTACCCATTCACCGAATATGGTGTCGAATTTTACCCGCGGTCAAATTTGCCAGATGATATTGGATGAAGAAGGTTATTCTGTGGCAAGACAGAATGCGGACATCGATGATATATTAGATGACTTGGGTTACAGTGCCAATGATTTTCTGAATGTAGATTTCGTGTTTATTGTGGAAGGGAGACAGGATAAGACCAGATTACCACTGTTGCTTGAAAAATATTATTCCGATGTATACGATGCGCAAGGGAATCTGTCCCGAATCTCTATTATAACAACCAATAGTTGTACGAATATTAAGACGTATGCCAATCTAAAGTATATGAACCAGCTCTATCTAAAGGATCAGTTTTTGATGGTGCGCGACGGAGATGGTAAGAACAGAGAAAAGCTTGCTGATGAGCTTTGTGAATATTACCGAGAGCGGAATAAGCAGGATATTGATAAGTTGCCGGAAGTGCAACGTCAGAATATTTTGATTTTAAAATATTATTCTTTTGAGAATTATTTCTTGAATCCTGAAGTGATGGCGAAAATCGGTGTTGTGGAAAGCGTTGACACATTCTGGGAAATCTTGTTTGATAAGTGGCAACAATATCTTCACCGAATTAAGAGTGGTGTACATCTGATTGAAGTGCTTGGTAAGGATATTGAATCGATTGAAGAATTGAAAGCCAATTATGAGGAATTCAAAATCTATATGAGAGGTCATAATCTTTATGATATTTTCTATGGACCATATAAGAAACGTGAGAAGGAATTGTTAAGACAGTATCTTGATATTGCACCGAGAGAGGATTTTCAGGACATATTAGATGCGATAGAAAGTTTTGTGTATTTTGAGGGACGTAGGAGATAGAATACAACCCATATTTCAATAAATAAGAAGACAATCGGAAAGATTGTCTTTTTTTATAAAAAGTTTGTAACATTTATTCTCTTAGATTGTTATAATAATAGAAGTGCTTCAAAAGAGAAATAAGAAAGGGGATAGATATGGACAATCAGTTGCTGAAGCGGCTTTATCAAAAATATCAAAAAGAAATATATCTATATCTGTATTCTCTTTGCAAGAATCGAGAAATAGCGGAAGATTTTACACAGGAAACTTTTTTGAAGGCAATTCTTTCGCTACCGAATGAACATACGAATATACGGGCGTGGCTTTATATGGTAGCAAGAAATTTGTATTTCAATTATAGAAAAAAAGAAGGAAAAGAGTTTGCGTTAGAGGAAGTGGATGAAACCGTTTCTGATGGGGCGGAAACAGCATTGGACCAGGTGCTTCGCGATGAAAGAAGGCAATTGCTATTTCAAGCATTGCAACATTTAAAAGAGGAGTCGAGAGAGGTTCTTATGTTACAGTATTTTGGTGCTTTATCCCAAAAGGAAATCGCAGCATTGCTTCGGAAAACGCCGGAGAACATTCGGATTCTGGCATACAGAGGAAAAAAAGAATTGAAAGAATATATGGAGGCGAACGGATATGACATATCGTGAATTGATTCATTTATATAAAACCGGGAAGTTGGATGAGGAACAAAAGGAAAAGGTGGCAAAGGATATTGAACGCCAGGAAGCAATTGGTGAGTATCTTTTTGATGAGGGTGAGATTCCGGGTTTTGACACATTAGAAAATATGGATTCTATAAGGATATTCAAGGATGATGAAACTGACAATAATGCTGGTGCAGATGAGGTTTTGGATGAAGAAAAACAATTTGTCAAGATGATAAATGCATCTATTCGGAAAGCATTTATTAAGATGGGCGTGACGGTAAGCGGGATTGTAATAGTGGTTGTGTTATTCGTTATTTTTGCCTTGCCGAAATTGGTTGATTCTTTCTATTATAATCCGTCAGAAGTAGCCGGCAGTAAGACATTCTATTATTCGGTTGGTGCTGCTAATGAGGATGAAACGGGTTCTGAGCGCGAAAAGAAAAGTGTGGTAGCGGAAACTGACAGAATGTCTTTGGATATGGCAGTGTATTCGGAATTGTTTTTGCCGGGCCATTACGCGGAATTTGTCATTTCGGATGCGAGAGGTTATGGTGTACATGATATTGAGATTCATTCCGGTATGAACAAGGTGGCAGGTAAGATAGATAAAAATAAATTGATTTTGTATGATATGAGTGTACTGAACAGACCGGTAATGAATTGTGTTTATCCGGAAAAGGCAAATGTATTTTACTCCTATATTTTAGAGGATATAGAAGAACAATCGAAAAATATGTTAGATGTATTGCAGCAATTAGAGGATAATAAGCAATATGGAGTATTTGTAACATTTTCTGATGTGTACAATTATTCGGAACTGAAACAATGGAGCAAGGAGAATGATCTTGTTTTTCCGCAGTGGTGTGCAATCTGCAGGAAAGACGAATTTGAAACAGAAGGTTCTACGACTTCGTATTCAGCAGATGAATTGATTGGTTTCATCAATGGCGGGTCTGCGCATAGTATGTTTTATGACAAGGAGTTGTATCCGAATTTGACACAGTATGATCTTAGCAAAACAACCAGCGAAGAGAAAGATTGGGAAATCTCAGAAGAAGATATGACGACACATGTAATTAGTGCTCTTCAGTATATGAAAGATCAAGAGGTATTCAATGAAATGGTAGGCCTTGATCAATGTATGTTTTTTGATACTTACCAGCAGTTGATTGATAGCATTAAAAACAATGGTCTTATCATATACGGATTTTATGGTGAAGCTACCAAAGAAGAGATTCTTGCACTTAGCAAGTTAGATGATGTTGCATATATTTATACAGTTCCGGTGGAATAATAATGGATAAAAGGCTTGGGAAATACTCCCAAGCCTTTTGCGTTATACATGTTAAATTATATACGCTAATCTTGTGCGAAGTGAATCCTACAATGTTGCACCAAAGTCAGATACAATTATATGAATATAGATAAAATATTTTGCGTATTTTTACATTCTAGAGTATACTACTCGTAGGCTAATTAATTAGCAAATTATTAGTATCTTATCAAAGTGAAAATATGAGGAAATAATAGATGTCAATCGTGTTATATAAAGCGACGACAAATGAATTATTAGAACGGGCAAGAACTGTCAGAGAGCAGGTTTTTACCATTGAAAAACAGATTCCAAAGTCGATCGAGGTAGACGAGTTGGATTGTTTGAATGATATGTGCGAACATTTTGTGGTAGAGGTGCTGGAGTGGGCGAATGCTGCGAGCGTAGATGACAGTGTCGTGGCAAAAAGTGAAGATGTAAAATTCGAGAATAAGAAATTAGCGGATGTCTGTGCTTTACGTTGCAAATATCTGGATGACAAGCGTATTCAGTTACAACGCTTTTGTGTGATGAAGGATTTCAGGGAAACCGGTGTAGGGCGTTGGACATTAGAACAGATTGAAGATTATTATTGGAATAAGGGATTCGAGGAGATTACCCTAGATGCAAAGTTTCATGTAAGCGAGTTTTATGAAAAATGTGGTTATCAAGTGGTATCAGAACCATTTATGGAAGCGGACTTACTTCATGTTGTGATGGAGAAGAGGAGGAAATAGCAATGAACAAGAAGAAATGGTATCGCCGTAGAAAGCGGTTATTTGAAATATTAGAAATCGGTTATGACTTAGATCCTGTGAGTCGCGGATATGATTTCTTTAGTGTATTTGCAATTTTGCTAAACCTCGCAGCTAGTATCATGTATACCTATGAGAATTTGCAATTACAGTATGGTAACATTCTCATGTGGATTGAGAAGATTACAGTGGCATATTTTGCAGTGGATTATCTGCTTCGTGTACTTACAGTAAGATGCAGGTATGAAAAAGATAAAGAGATGACAGAGTTAAAAGCGGCTAGCAAATATATCTTTTCCTTTGTGGGAATCGTGGATCTTCTTTCTTGGCTGCCATATTATCTTCCGGTGTTCTTTCCAGCGGGGACAGTTGCGTTCCGTATGATTCGAATCGTGCGAATTTTTCGATTATTTCGAATTAACGCGTATTATGATTCCCTGCAGGTCATTACGGATGTTTTGTATGAGAAACGTCAGCAGTTAATTTCTTCTGTTGTAATCATTTTAATATTGATGATTGGTTCTAGTCTTTGTATGTATAGCTTGGAACATGAGGTGCAGCCAGAGGTGTTTTCCAATGCCTTCTCTGGTATTTGGTGGGCAACGTCGACATTGCTTACCATAGGGTATGGAGACATTTATCCGGTGACAACCTTAGGTAAGATATTCGGTATAGTTATTTCCTTTTTAGGTGTGGGTATGGTTGCGATTCCTACCGGTATTATTTCTGCTGGATTTGTCAATCAGTATTCTACGGTAAAACGAAGGAATGAATATGGCTATGAAGCAGATATGGATTTTATTAAAGTTATGGTGGGAGCAAATGATATCTGGTGCGGTATGAAGGTTGCAGATATGGATTTACCAGAAACTGTGGTGATTGCTATCATTTATAGAAATGGTGAAATTATGATTCCGAGAGGAGACATCATTTTGGAAGAAGGGGATATGGTGGTGCTTGGTGCAGAACCATATGAGGACAAAGAAGATATTGTTTTGAAAGAGGTGGTTCTTAAGAATCAGAATCCTTGGACTGGTATGCAGATTAAAGATTTGGATATTTCGAGACAATCGGTTATCGTTCTTGTAAAGCGTCGTAACAAATCATTGATTCCCAATGGGAATATGACACTAAAAGCAGGTGACCGCGTGTTCTTGTATACGAAACTGCATTTGGCAGATGCCAATACAATTGAGATATAATACAACGAAAAGAGTCCCAACGGGGCTCTTTTATTGTGTCAAAAATACATCATTTATAGTATAAAACATCTACCTGAATCGTTTCTGAAACAATATAAAAATTGTACTATTTTTTCTAGAAATTGTCTGTAGGGAAAAAATTGAATTGTGTTAAAATAGATTCATACGAGGTGATTATCAGGTGTAAAACCTGTGATTGCCGGCAACAATACAATCAAGAAAAGAAAAATGGAGGTAACGGGTTACATGAGACAGATTCAGAATTTTAATTACAGATGGGCATTTACAAAGGAAGCAGGAGAAATTCCTACAGAGATTCCAGCAAGCTGGTACTGGGTGAACTTACCACATTCATGGAACAATATCGACGGACAGGATGGTGGAAATGATTATTATCGTGGAACCTGTCATTACGCAAAGAAATTTGACAAGGCAGATTTGCCAGAGGCTGCACAATATTATCTTGAGTTTCGTGGTGCAAATGCATCTGCAGATGTATATTTGAACGGAAAGAAATTGGCATCCCATGATGGTGGTTACTCAACATGGAGAGTGAATATTACAGAGGCGTTAGAGGATAGTAACATGCTTGTGGTAGCTGTTGAGAATGGGGTAAATGACAGAGTGTATCCACAGATGGCAGACTTTACATTCTATGGTGGATTGTATCGTGATGTGAATATCATTGCGGTTCCGGAATCTCATTTTGACTTGGATTACTATGGGGGTCCTGGTATCAAGGTGACACCAGAGGTTAAGGGTGCGGACGCAGATGTGGAAGTGGAAGTTTACTTGACAAATGCAAAGGATAGTCAGGAATTAAAGTTCACTGTAAAGGATGCAGAGGGAAATGTGGTAGCGACTGCAAAGCAGAGTGCAGATACTACAATTGCATTGTTTAGAATTGAGAATGTACATTTATGGAATGCTAAGAAGGACCCATATTTGTATACAGCAGAGGTAGAATTGGTAGAAGGCGAAGAAGTACTTGATAACATTTCTTCTAGATTCGGTTGTCGTTTCTTCGACATTGACCCTGAGAAGGGATTCATTTTAAATGGCGAGAGCTATCCACTTCGTGGTGTGTCGCGTCATCAGGATAGATGGGGAATTGGTAATGCATTGTTGCCAGAACACCACATTGAGGACATGGATTTGATTTGTGAGATGGGAGCCAACACCATTCGTTTGGCACACTATCAACATGACCAGTTCTTCTATGATTTGTGTGATGAGCGTGGTTTGGTGATCTGGGCTGAGATTCCTTACATTTCAAAGCATATGCCAACCGGACGTGAGAACACAATTTCTCAGATGAAGGAATTGGTAGTGCAAAATTACAACCATCCAAGTATCGTAGTATGGGGTCTTTCCAATGAGATTACCATGGATGGAAAGAGCTCAGATGATTTGTTAGAGAACCATAGAATTTTGAATGACATGGTTCATGATATGGATAAGACAAGAAAGACGACGATTGCGGTCGTAAGTATGTGTCCAATGGATGATCCATACATCCAGATTCCAGATGTTGTTTCCCACAATCATTACTTTGGCTGGTATGGTGGCGACACATCTATGAATGGACCATGGTTCGATAACTTCCATGCAAAGTATCCTAACATTCCAGTAGGTATGAGTGAGTATGGATGTGAGGCACTGAACTGGCATACATCCAATCCAAAGCAGGGTGATTATACTGAGGAATATCAGGCATACTATCATGAAGAGTTGATTAAGCAGTTGTTTACAAGACCATATATCTGGGCAACCCATGTATGGAACATGTTTGACTTTGGTGCAGACGCTAGAGCTGAAGGTGGCGAGGATGGACAGAACCACAAGGGACTTGTAACATTTGATCGCAAGTACAAGAAGGACTCCTTCTACGCTTACAAAGCATGGTTATCAGATGAACCTTTTGTACACATTTGCGGCAAGAGATATGTGGACCGCGTAGAGGATGAGACAAAGGTGACAGTATATTCTAACCAGCCGGAGGTTGAGTTGTTTGTAAATGGAGTAAGCTTAGGCAAGCAAGAAAGTGCTGAGCATTTCTTCTACTTCATGGTACCAAATGCAGGCGAATCTAACTTAGTTGCTGTGGCAGGTGATTGTAAGGATGAGAGCTTCATTCGCAAGGTAGATACCTTCAATGAGGATTATATCTTAAGAGAAAAGGGTGCAGTTCTTAACTGGTTTGATATTACAGAGGTTGAGGGCTACTACTCATTGAATGATGAATTGCAGGAGATTATGAAGTCACCAGAAGGGCAGGCAACCATTATGCAGATGATGACAGGCATTATGGCAGGAAGTGGTCAAGATACCATGATTAAGCCAGAGAATATGGGTCAGATGATGGGCATGATGGGAAGCTTTACCATGGTACGTCTCATGAAGCTTATGGGTGCTGCCAATGTACAGGTGACCAAGGAGCAAATGCTTGCACTGAATGCAGCACTTAACAAAATTAAGAGAGTATAGTAATTTGCGAAACGTTAATTTATACTTTTAAAGTTGTTAAATCAGTGCAACTTAATATAGATATTGAACGTTTCGCAATTATATAACTGAGAGAAAAGAAAAAGGAGAATGGAATATCATGGAAATGACATTGAGATGGTATGGTTCTAAGTTTGATACAGTAACATTACAGCAGATTCGTCAGATTCCTGGTGTGACAGGCGTTATCACAACTTTATATGATACAGAACCAGGGGAAGTGTGGAGCAGAGAGAGAATTCGTGCAATGAAGGATGAGGTTGCAGCTGCAGGTCTTCACATTGCGGGCATCGAGAGTGTCAATATTCACGATGCAATTAAGACTGGTGCACCAGAGCGTGAACAGTATATCGAGAACTATATTGAGACCTTGAGAAATCTTGGTGAGGAAGATATTCATTTAGTATGTTATAACTTTATGCCAGTGTTTGACTGGACTCGTACAGAGCTTGCAAGAGTAAGAGAGGATGGTTCTACCGTACTTGCTTACACACAGGAAGCAGTGGATGCGTTGGATCCGGAGAAGATGTTTGAATCTATTGCAGGGGATATGAATGGAACTATTATGCCGGGCTGGGAGCCGGAACGTATGGCGAAGGTAAAGGAATTATTCGAGATGTACAAGGATATCGATGATGACAAGTTATTCGAAAACTTGAAGTATTTCCTTGAAAAGATTATGCCGGTTTGTAACGAGTATGATATTAAAATGGCAATTCATCCAGACGATCCTGCATGGAGCGTATTCGGACTTCCTCGAATCATTATCAACAAGAAAAACATCCTTCGCATGATGGAAATGGTAGATGACGTGCACAACGGTGTGACATTCTGTTCTGGTTCTTATGGTACCAACTTAGACAATGATCTGCCAGACATGATTCGTTCTTTAAAGGGTAGAATTCATTTTGCCCATGTAAGAAACTTGAAGTTTATTACGCCAACGAACTTCGAGGAAGCGGCACATCTTTCGTCTGATGGAACCTTTGATATGTATGAGATTATGAAGGCACTCTATGACATTGGATTCGATGGTCCGATTCGCCCAGACCATGGTCGTATGATTTGGGATGAGGTGGCAATGCCGGGTTATGGTTTGTATGATAGAGCGTTAGGTGCAACTTATTTGAATGGTCTTTGGGAGGCCATTGAGAAGGGAGCTAGATAGGCGATGGAGTTAAGCAAAGCTGGATTACAAAACATTGAACAGTGGAAAGCAAAGGGATACAAGCTTCCACAGTATGATAGAGATGCAGTGACTGCAGCAACCAAGGAGCATCCATTTTGGATTCACTTTGGGGCTGGTAATATTTTCCGTGCCTTTCAGGCAAATGTAGTACAGAACCTTTTGAATGTTGGTGACCTTGACAGAGGCTTGGTTGTGGCAGAAGGTTTTGACTATGAGATTATTGAGAAAATGAACCGTCCGCATGACGATTACACGTTGCTTGTGACCTTGAAAGCAGATGGCAGTGTGGAAAAGACAGTAGTTGGCTCAGTGGTTGAGTCTTGTATCTTAGATTCAGAGAATGATAAAGAGTACTCTAGACTTCAGGAGATTTTTAGTAAGGATTCGTTACAGATGGCTAGCTTTACCATTACTGAAAAGGGATACAGCCTTGTAAATGGGAAAGGGGAGTTACTTCCAGCAGTCGAGGCAGATTTTGCAGCGGGACCAAGTAAGCCTGCAAGTTATATTGGTAAGGTGGTTTCACTGCTATACACACGTTATAAAGCAGGGGAGAAGCCGATTGCGATGGTAAGTATGGACAACTGTTCTCACAACGGTGATAAGCTATATGATGCAGTGAGTGCATTTGCAAAGAAGTGGAATGAGAATGGATTGGTGGAAGATGGATTTGTTGCTTATATTGATGACAAGTCTAAGGTGTCTTTCCCATGGTCCATGATTGATAAGATTACTCCACGTCCAGATGCTTCCGTGGAAGCAATTTTGAAGGAGGATGGCTTCGATGCATTAGAGCCAGTTGTTACTTCTAAGAACACATATGTGGCACCATTTGTAAATGCAGAAGAGTGTGAATATCTTGTGATTGAAGATGCGTTCCCAAATGGTCGCCCACAGCTTGAGAAGGGTGGCTTGATGTTCACCCAGCGTGAGACAGTAGATAAAGTAGAAAAGATGAAGGTTTGTACATGCTTGAATCCATTGCATACAGTACTTGCAATCTATGGATGTCTTCTTGGATATGAGAAGATTTCTGACGAGATGAAGGATGAGCAACTTCGTAAATTTGTAGAGGTGGTAGGATATCAGGAGGGACTTCCAGTAGTCGTGAATCCAGGAATTCTCGACCCAAAGGAATTCATTGATACAGTATTAAATGTCCGTATTCCGAATCCATTTATGCCAGATACACCACAGAGAATTGCTACAGATACTTCGCAGAAATTAGCAATCCGTTTTGGTGAGACCATCAAGGCTTATCATGCATCATCTGAATTGGATGTGCAGGATTTGAAGTTGATTCCATTGGTATTTGCAGGTTGGTTACGTTACCTTATGGCTGTGGATGATGCGGGTAACAAGTTTGAACTTAGTCCGGATCCATTGTTAGACACCGTTTGTCCATATGTGGCAGACATCAAGCTTGGAGCAGACAACGACGTGGAAGTAGCACTTTCTAAGGTGTTACGTGACAAGTCCATCTTCGGTGTGGATTTATATGAGGTTGGTCTTGCAGACAGAGTGTGCGAATACTTCAAGGAATTGACAGCAGGTGTTGGTGCGGTAAGAGAGACTTTGAAGAAGTACGTGTAGGAGGCAAATATGAATAGTGTTTTAGAAAAGATTCAGGAACTGGGCATCGTTCCAGTGGTTGTACTAGAGGATGCAAAGGATGCAAAGCCGCTTGCAAAAGCTTTGTGCGAAGGTGGTCTTCCTTGCGCAGAGGTTACATTTCGTACTGCAGCGGCAGAGGAGTCTATCCGAATTATGGCGCAGGAGTATCCTGATATGTTAATCGGTGCTGGTACGGTATTGACAACAGAGCAGGTTGACCATGCAGTGGCTGCAGGTGCGAAGTTTATCGTAAGTCCTGGTTGCAATCCAAAGGTTGTTAAATATTGTGTGGATAAGGGTATCTTAATTACGCCAGGTTGTGTGACACCTAGTGAGATTGAGCAGGCTTTGGAATTCGGATTAGAGGTTGTAAAATTTTTCCCGGCAGAGCCATCAGGCGGACTCAACATGATTAAGGCTTTGGCTGCTCCGTATGTAGGGCTTAAGTTTATGCCAACTGGTGGAATTGGACCAGACAATGTGAGAGATTATCTTGCATTTAATAAGATTGTTGCCTGTGGCGGAAGCTGGATGGTAAAGGGTGATTTGGTAAAAGCTGGAAACTTCGACAAGATTACAGAACTTACAAAAGAAGCGGTAGAAATCGTAAAGGAAAGTAGAGGAAAGTAATATGGGAAAGAAAGTAGTTACATTTGGAGAATTGATGTTAAGACTTGCACCGGAAGGTTATTACCGTTTTGTTCAGGCTGAAAAGTTTGGGGCGACCTACGGAGGTGGCGAAGCAAACGTAGCAGTTTCTTTAGCCAATTATGGATTTGATGCAGCGTTTGTTACCAAGCTTCCGAAGCATGAGATTGGACAGGCAGCAGTGAACTCTCTTAGAAAATATGGCGTAGACACTTCTAAAATTGTAAGAGGTGGCGACAGAGTTGGCATTTATTTCCTAGAGAAGGGTGCTTCGCAGAGACCTTCTAAGGTTATATACGACAGAGCAGGTTCTTCCATCTATACAGCAACAACTTCTGATTTTGATTGGAAAGCAATCTTTGATGGGGTAGAATGGTTCCACTTTACAGGAATTACTCCTGCATTAAATGACGACGTTGCGGCAATCTGTTTGGAGGCTTGTGAAGCGGCAAAGGAATTAGGAGTTAAAATTTCTTGTGATCTGAATTACCGCAATAAGCTTTGGAGCAAAGAAAAAGCTGGTCAGGTAATGGGTGAGCTTTGCAAATATGTGGATGTTTGTATTGCAAATGAAGAAGATGCGGCAGACGTATTTGGAATTCATGCAGCCAATACAGATGTGTATGCTGGTGAAGTAAACCATGAAGGTTACAAGGATGTTGCAAAACAGTTGGCAGACCGTTTTGGTTTTGAGAAGGTTGCCATTACACTTAGAGAGTCTATTTCAGCAAATGATAATAACTGGTCAGCGATGTTATATGATGGCAATGACTACTATTTCAGCAAAAAGTATAAGATGCATATCGTTGACCGTGTGGGCGGAGGTGACAGCTTTGGTGGCGGATTAATCGCTGCACAGTTAAGTGGTTATGATGCACAGCGCTCTATTGAATTTGCAGTGGCAGCTTCTTGTTTGAAACATTCCATTGAGGGTGACTACAACATGGTTTCCATGGAAGAGGTAGAGAAGCTTGCTGGTGGAGACGGTTCAGGAAGAGTACAGAGATAAGCTCTCATTTATGGAGGTATAGAATGAAAGCATTTATGGACAAGGATTTCTTGCTTACAACAGAAACAGCAAAAAAATTGTATCATGAGTATGCAGAAGTGATGCCGATTATCGATTACCATTGTCACATTGTTCCGGAAGAAATATATGAGGACAGAAAGTTTGAGAACATTACACAGGTTTGGCTTGGAGCAGATCACTACAAGTGGCGTCAGATGCGTTCTAATGGTGTAGAAGAAAAATACATTACTGGTGACGCAACAGATCGAGAGAAATTTCAAAAGTGGGCAGAAACATTAGAGATGGCAATTGGCAATCCACTTTATCACTGGAGTCATTTGGAACTGCAACGTTACTTTGGATATGAAGGCTATTTGAATGGTGACACAGCAGAGGAAGTATGGAATCTCTGTAATGAGAAGTTGGCACAACCAGATATGTCGGCACGAAACTTGATTCGCAAGTCAGGGGTTACCCTCCTTTGTACCACGGATGACCCCATCGATTCCTTGGAGTGGCACAAGAAGATAGCAGAGGATGAGAGCTTTGAGGTGAAGGTGTTACCTGCCTGGAGACCAGATAAGGCAATGTATATAGAAAAAGCAGATTATTTGAATTATCTTGCTCAACTTAGTGCTGTCAGTGGTGTGAAAATTAATAGTTTCCAGTCTTTGATGGAAGCACTGGTGAATCGTATGGATTTCTTCGGTTCGATGGGATGTGTTGTGTCAGATCACGGTCTTTCTTATGTGATGTATGAAAATGCAACAAGTGAAGAGCTAGAAATTATTTTTCAAAAGCGGTTGGCAAACATGAAGCTTACATCAGCGGAGGAAGCGAAGTTCAAAACTGCATTTTTGATTGCCATGGGTAAGGAATATCACAAACGTGATTGGGTAATGCAGCTACATTACGGTGTAAAGAGAGATAACAGCCAGAGAGTGTTTAAGGCGTTGGGACCAGATGCGGGAATTGACTGTATCAGTAACTATACACCATCTGCACAGTTGGCGGATTTCTTAAATGCATTGGACCTAACAGATGAGTTGCCAAAGACTATCGTCTATTCTTTGAATCCCGTTGACAATGCTGCTATTGGAACCATTATTGGCTGTTTCCAAAATGCATCAGCTGTAGGTAAGATTCAGCAGGGAAGTGCATGGTGGTTTAATGATCATAAGACAGGTATGCAGGAGCAGATGACAAGTCTTGCAAGCTTGGGATTGTTGGGTAATTTTATTGGTATGCTTACAGATTCCAGAAGCTTTTTGTCTTATACAAGACATGAGTATTTTAGAAGAATTATGTGTGAACTGATTGGTGGTTGGGTAGAAAATGGAGAGTATCCGGCAGACTACAAAGCACTAGAGAAAATTGTCAAAGGTATTTCGTATAACAATGCAGTTCATTACTTTAGATTTGATGTATAAATTATGTTCAAAAGAAGATACCCATTTTAACTGCGGATAAATAATACCAGTTAAAATGGGCATTTTAATTAATGTTTGGAAATCATTTCGCGATATTCCTTTGGGGTTTTGCCGACTATTTTCTTGAAAGTTTTTGTGAAGTAGTTCACATCGGGAATGCCGCAATATTGCGCCACTACCTGAATTTGCATATCGGTGGAATTGAGTAATAAAATTGCATGTTCGATACGCTTGTGATTTACAAACTCGGTTAGTGTCTGTCCTGTTTCTTTTTTGAATAGGGTAGACAAATAGCTTGGATTCACATTCAATTCCTTGGCCTGTACCTTCAAACTCAAATCTGCGGTTAGGTCGTAAATAATGTTAGTGATGACCTTTCGTACCAGCATGGAGTATCCCTTTAAGGAGTGGTTTTTTACAAGCAAACAGTATTTTCGGACCATTTCTTTCACCAGTGATAAAAATGCAGTCTGAGAAGTGATTAACTCAATTCTTTTTGCATACTGGGAAGAAATCGCGTGTATATGGGTTGGGTGAACCGCTGCAGCCTCTATTGCTTTACGAAGTAATGTATTCATAATGATTGCATAATTCTTGTAATCTCGCAGTGGATTATCTGTGCGTCGTTCGTACTGCTGAGAGGACATTTGGGACAGATATAGCTCTGCCTTGTGAAGCTGTCCGTTCGTGACCGCTTGGATGAGTTTCTGTTCTATTTCGTAGCGTTGTTCTAAAATCTGGATGGTGAGCAATGCTTCATCCGGAGATTCCACATCAGGAATTGGGAGAATTGTTTCTGGAATGTAGGCAGGTATTTCGAAGTCCTCCCGCACAGTGAAATGGTCTGCATCTCCCCATAGATATTCGCCCAATGTATAAAGTAGTGTTAGCAAAGTATTCTCATCCGAGAGCAGTGGTAAATCCATAAAGAATTGTTCCAACTGTGCCAAGTGCCCTGGGGCAACGTGGTATTGCTCTGCAAGATTATAAATGTCTTGTTGCATAATTGGAGTTAATGTATATGGTCCGATGTATGCATAGGTTGGTTCTTCTGTATCAGGAAGCTGAAACAAAAAGAAATTGCTGAGTAGTGGTGTCTTGATCCGATAGAAGGTGTTTGGAAGACACTGTTCTTTTACCAAATCAAACAAGGAATCGTCATCGAAATTGTAGTTTAAAATATTTTGAAGGCCCACGTTACGCGTGGCAGAAGGATTCTTCGTAGATTCCTCAGTGATGTAGCGCATGCTTAGGCGGAAATTATGCAATATTTTTTGAGTGAATTGTAGTTCTTTTTGATAGTCCATAGGTCACCTCGATTCAAACAGTAATATTTTTCCTTATTATCGTATAATTTTTAGTGGATTTCAAGTATGCATAAAAATTTTACGATAATAGACAATAATTTTACTAATGGGAAACGAGGGATTATGTTAAAATTTTAACAATACATGAATAAGGAGGGTTACTTTATGGGAAATAGTTCAAAGCCTTTTGGCATGAAGGACAAGATGGGATATTTGTTTGGTGATTTTGGTAACGATTTTACTTTTATCCTATCCACAATGATATTAACAAAGTTCTACACAGATGTAATGGGCGTATCTGCCGCAGTCGTTGGTACCATTATGATGTTGGCACGTTTTGTAGATGCTTTTACAGACGTAACCATGGGACGTATCTGTGACCGTAGCAAGGTGACTGCTGCTGGTAAGTTCAAACCATGGATTTTGCGTATGTGCGTTCCAGTTGCGGTTGCATCATTTTTGATGTATCAGAGTGGTTTCGCAGGATTGCCGACAGGGGCAAAGATTGCTTATCTTGCTGTGACATATTTGTTATGGGGTTCGTTCTGCTATACAGGTATCAATATTCCATATGGTTCTATGGCATCAGCAATTTCTGCTGATCCAGGGGATCGTCAGTCACTTTCTACATTCCGTACCATGGGTGGTATGTTTGCAGGTATGGTAATCGGTATATTACTTCCAATTCTTGCATACGAGAAGGTTACATTAGATGATGGTACAGTGAAGGAAACATTGATTGGTTCTAAGGTTACAATTGCCGCAGGCGTATTCTCTGTTTTGGCTGTTGTGTGCTATTTACTTTGCTATAAGTTGGTGACAGAGCGTGTTGTGGTTCAGCCAAGTGAGGATCAGAAGGGCCCTTCTGTTGGTGAGATGTTAAAGAGTGCATTTACAAACCGTGCATTGATTTCCATTATCGTTGCATCCATCGTTATGTTGCTTGCCCAGTTAACAATGCAGAATATGGCTGCATACATTTATCCAGATTACTACAACAGTGCAACTGCTCAGTCTGCATCTACAATGCTGATGATGGTTGGTATGATTGTTGCTGCTGCTGTTGCAAAACCATTGGCTAAGAAATTTGGTAAGGCTGAAGTATCCGTTGTATCTAATTTCTTTGCAGCAGGTGTTATGATTCTTCTCTGGATTATCCGCCCGGAAAGTGTTTGGGTATACTGTGGTTTGCAGATGATTTGTTGGTTGGGTCTTGGCGTATTCTCAATGGTATCATGGGCATTGATTACAGATGTTATTGATTACTCAGAGCTTAAGAATGGTATTCGTGAGGATGGTTCTGTATATGCATTGTATTCCTTCGCACGTAAACTTGGGCAGGCGTTGGCAGCAGGTTTATCAGGTTGGTTGTTGACAGGTATCGGTTACGACTCAGCAGCAGCTGCTGCAGGTAAAGTACAGAGTGATGCGGTATTGTCAGGTATCTTTAATATTTCCACGTTGCTTCCAGCACTTGGATTTATCTTGTTAGCACTTGTTCTTTGGTTATGGTATCCATTGCATAAGAAAGAGGTTGATGCCAACGTAATCGCATTGAAGGAGAAGCACGGTAGAACAGAATAATTGGATGTATCCAAAGGTGTTGGGGAAATTTGATGCGAGATTATAAAAGAATTATACACAGGGACTAAAAGTAGCCACAAACAGAAGAAGAGACTGAGTTACAAGCAAACTTGTACTCAGCCTCTTTTCTATTTGTAACTACTCTCAGTTCATTAGAGTTTAGAACCCTAATGGGTCTGGTGCATTTTCCGCCTCCTTTGATTCTGGCAATGAAAACGGCAAAGAAGAAGGTGTACTAGAACAGTGAATCGCCACTTCTTCTGTAATCTTTCCAGTTTCTACTAATCGAATCAAATCCATATTTAGGGTATGCATTCCAAATGCTTGCCCAGATTGCATATTAGATTCCACTTGATAAGTTTTATCCTGACGAATCATGTTGAGAACTGCGTCTGTACCGACTAGAATTTCGGTAGCGGCAATACGTCCCGTTCCGTCTTTTAGTGGTAATAACTGTTGTGTTACTACACCTTTTAATACGCTTGCCAACTGTGAACGGACCTGTGCCTGACCGTGAGGTGGGAACGCATTAATGATACGGGAAATAGATTCACCTGCAGATGTAGTGTGCAAGGTTCCGAACACGAGGTGTCCTGTTTCGGCAGCATTTAAAGCTGCTGAAATGGTCTCATGGTCACGTAACTCACCAACTAAGATGATATCAGGGTCTTCACGCAACGCAGAACGCAGTGCGGCAGCAAAGCTTTCTGTATCATCCCCTACACAACGCTGGTGGATAATGGACTTGGCCTCTGTATAGACAAACTCAATTGGGTCTTCAATTGTAATAATATGTTCTGCTTTGTTACGATTGATATACTCGATAATGGCAGCCAGGGTTGTGGATTTACCAGAACCAGTTGGACCAGTAACAAGCACAAGACCTCTCGGTTGGTCTGCAAGAGACTTCAATGTCTTAACCGGTAGAAGCATTTCATCTAATACTGGAATGCGGTCACCCATGACACGAAGGCTGGCTGCGTAACGTCCCTGCTGATGGTATAGGTTGACACGACAACGGATTTGGTTCTCAGTTTCGTATGCGAAGTCCAAATCCTTTCCATTTTTGTAATCCTCTAAGTCTTTTTCTTTCTGAATCATGGAAAGAATGGGCTCGTCATAATTGTGGTCTGGAAAGTCCTGTGTGTTGATACGTTGTAACGTACCAAATCTACGAAGACAGATACCCGTACCACTGGTCATGTGAATGTCAGAACATTCGTTGTCTTTTGCAAAACTAATAATCTTATCGATGGAATTCATATATAACCTCCTACAGGTTGAAGTACTTATCAAACTCTGCTGGATGTGGAATCTTATTCATCTCAGCAACTTCTTTTCTCTTGTTCGCAATAAAGTTCTTAATTAAATGCTCTGGGAATACACCGCCAGCTGTTAAGTAATCATGATCTGCTTCTAATGCATCCAATGCATCCTCTAAGTTTGTTGGAAGAGAAGACAATTTTGCTTTCTCTTCATCTGATAAATGATAGAGGTTCATATCGTAAGGTCCCCATCCGTTTGCATGTGGGTCAATCTTATTCTTCACACCGTCAAGACCTGCCATAAGGATTGCAGCGTAGCAAAGATATGGGTTACAGGTTGCATCTGGATTACGCAACTCAAAACGTCTCATCTTAGGTGTCTTTGCATAAGCTGGAATACGAATAACCGCACTACGGTTGGATGTTGCATAGCCCACTGTTACAGGTGCTTCAAATCCAGGCACCAAACGCTTAAAGGAGTTGGTACTTGGGTTGGTAATGGCACAGAGAGAAGAAATGTGCTTTAACAATCCACCCATGAAATAGTGAGCAGTCTCGCTTAAATGAGAGTATCCATTGTCGTCAGAGAATACTGGCTCACCGTCCTTCAACAATAACATATGTACATGCATACCATTACCTGCTTCGTTGTAAACTGGCTTTGGCATAAATGTAGCAACCTTGCCATACTTCAGTGCTGTGTTATGAATAATGTACTTAATCATCATGGTATTATCAGCCATCTTAGACATCTGTCCAAGCATTGGCTCAATTTCAAACTGTCCTGCAGCACCAACCTCTGGGTGGTGGTACTTGATTGGGATACCAGCATTTTCCATCTGCAAGCACATCTCAGAACGACACTCGTATGAGGTGTCAAATGGTTTTGCAACGTGATAAGCCTTCTGATGGGCAACCACACGACCGGTTCCCTCCACATCGCTGTTCCAGTATGCCTGAGAAGCGTCTACCTGAACAGAAATATCGTCTGGGCTAACCTTCCAGCCCACATTATCGAATAAATGGAACTCGAACTCAGGAAGGATCAACATGGTATCTGCGATGCCGGTGTCCTTCATATACTGTTCAGCAGCATTTACAATGTTGCGAGGGTATTGATCTAATGGACGGTTTTCCGGATAATCGATAATCATCGCGTTACCTGTAATGGATAGGGTAGCAATATCACAGAATGGGTCAATCATTGCTGTCTCCAAATCTGGAATAAATACCATATCACTCTTTTCTACTACAGCGTAGCCATAATTGGATGCGTCGAAACCGATACCTTCCTTTACTGTACTCTCTGAAAATTGAGAAGCAGGGATGGTAACGTGACGGAATTGTCCATTGATATCAACAACCTTGAAGTCGATCATCTTGATATCGTTGTCCTTGATAAATTGCATAAGTTCCTGTGCTGTTTTTGCCATGAATGTAACCTCCTAAAAATTAACGTTTGGATAATTGCGTCCCCACAAATCTGATGCAATTATCTGATTTTGTAATAAAATTGCGTGCACCGCACATAATAAAATTTTACTAGAAAATGGGGCGAAAGGCAACTGTAAGTCGACAAATTTAGACAATTAACTATGGGGATGTTTTGACTTTGTTTTCTTAACTGGTAATGGGATTTTTTGTAAAAAAGCAATGTTGTAATTCGAATATATGCATGATACACTTTTTGACAATGTGTAAGAATATCTTTTGAAGAGGAGAAGAACTATGGAAACGTTGAATCAAATTTTAGGTGCGATTAACGATGTGATGTATACCTACATCTTAATTATTTTATTGGTGGGAACAGGTATTTATTTTACCATTCGTACAAGATGTGTGCAATTTCGTTTGATGGGCGATGGAATCAAGTCTATGCTTGGCAAGAGTGAGAAGGACGAAGAAGGGAATAAGAAGGTTTCCTCTTTTCAGGCATTGATGATATCGACTGCATCCCGTGTGGGTACTGGTAATATTGCAGGTATTGCCACTGCCATTGCAGCAGGTGGTCCTGGTGCAGTATTTTGGATGTGGGTGACAGCCATTATTGGTGGTGCATCTGCATTTATTGAGAGTACGTTGGCCCAGGTATATAAAGTGAAACAGGACGGTCAGTTTCGTGGAGGTCCATCTTACTACATGGAAAAAGCTTTGGGTAAGCGCTGGCTTGGAATCCTATTTTCGGTTCTTTTGATTATCTGCTTTGCGTATGGTTTTAATGGGTTGCAATCCTATAATATGTCATCAGCGTTGGAGTATTATATTCCGAATTATTCCGAGACGATGATACCGATGGTTGTAGGAATTATCTTAGCCGTTGCAACTGGCTTGGTCATTTGGGGCGGTGTACATCGCATTGGTTTCATTTCTTCGGTTGTAGTTCCGGTGATGGCGTGTGCGTACATTTTGATGGGAATTGTAACTATGATTATGCATATCACAGAGCTTCCGGCAATGTTTGCGATGATATTAAAGAGTGCTTTTGATGTGAAAGCCATTATGGGTGGATTCGCTGGTAGTGCAGTGGTAATTGGTATTAAGCGCGGTTTGTTCTCCAATGAGGCTGGTATGGGTAGTGCACCAAATGCATCTGCCTCTGCAGAGGTTGCACATCCTGCTCAACAGGGATTGGTGCAGGTGATTTCGGTGTTTATTGATACATTGCTCATTTGTTCTAGTACAGCAATGATGTTGCTTGTTTCAGGTGTGGAAGGTGTCAGTGGCAAGTTGGATGGTATTCCTTATGTGCAAGCAGCAATCAGTGAAAATGTTGGTGGTTGGGGAATTCATTTTATTACGTTTTCCATTTTCGCATTTGCATTTAGTAGCTTGGTTGGTAATTATTATTATGCAGAGTCCAACATTTTGTTTATTAAGAACAGTAAGGTGTTGTTAAATGTATTCCGTGTGACTTGTGTGGTTGCCATTTTCTTAGGTGCACAGGCGGATTTTTCGTTGGCATGGAATCTTGCAGATGTTACGATGGGCTTTATGGCAATTGTGAATATTATTGCAATCTTGTTATTAGGAAACATTGCAATCAAAGTGTTAAAGCACTATGAGCAACAAAAGAAGGAAGGTAAGGAGCCGGCATTTGATGAGACGGAGGTTGGACTTACTGGAACTGTTTGGAAAAAATAAATATATGTCAGGTGACAATATATATTGGAAAATGTCATTCTTCTAGATTTAGAAGAGTGACGTTTTTTGCTTTATAGAAAATTTCGTTGGAATTTTATGGGTAGAAGAAAGAAAAAAAACATGCTATTATGAAGAAAGTAGTTTGAATGCGGAAAGCGCTTGTACAGTAGAGGAATCGGGAGTCGATACATATGAATATGAACAAAGAACAGAAGATATTAAATGCTGGTGTGAATAGTGTCAAAGCATTTTTTGCAGTTTGTGCAATGTTAGCATTGCTGTACTTTATTGTTGGACAAATTGTTTCCCCTGATGAAAGGGATCAGGAGTCCGAGAATTGTATGGAGTTTGTTGCGGAGTGGTATCAGGTATTAGCAGACGGAACAAGGGTTGCGATAGAGGTGCCAGGTAATGCAGAAGCGAAGAGTGGAGAAAAAGTAACTTTGGTAACACAATTACCCAAAGAAATGAAAGATATTGATGTAATATGTTTCCGCCCGGTGTGGCAAGATGCGGAAGTATATGTAGACGGAGTGCTGAGGGCAAGTTACAGCACCAAGGATACACGCTTGTTTGGAAAGAACAGTGCTTTTCGCTATGTGTTTGCACCGTTATCTCAAGAGGATGCAGGAAAAGAGCTTACATACTGTTTTTGGACAGAGTCCAAATATGCGGGGACTATGCGAAAGATATATATTGGTGATAAGGCATCTATATGGGCACACTTGGTAAAAGAGTCTGCATTTAAGACGATTGTTGCGGTATTGTTGATGGGACTTTGTCTGTTTTGTGTGATTACTTGTTTTGTATTGAAATGTATTTACAAGAAGAGTTTACCGTTGAATTATTTGGCGTGGTCTTTGTTTTATTGTGCGCTTTGGATGTTATCAGAAACAGAATTTCGTCAATTGCTATTTCGGAATGTGTCTGTGCTGACTTGTATGACCTACTGGAGCTTAATGTTGATACCGTTTCCTTTTTTGATATACATGGATGATATACAAGAGGGAAGATATCGAAAGATCTATGCCATCCCATTGACATACTCTGTTTTTGTGGTGATCATAGGAACATTGCTACAGATATTTGATGTTGTACAATTTGTGACGCAGCTTCCATTTATTCATGGTGGAATTGCTTTAGCAATGGTATGCATTATTGGAACCATCGCCGTAGATGCTTTTCGAAAGAAACTGTCTAATTACTTTTTTGTGGGACTGGGTATCTATGGTATGTTGTTCTTTGCTATCTTAGAAATGATCCTTTATTATATGAATTCCGTATATTCATTGGGTTCCATGCTGATGATTGGTCTTCTGTTCTTGTTAATCATGGCGATTATCAAAACAGGACAGGATTTGTTTGTATCGGAGCAAAAGAAGAAACAAGCAATTGTGGCATCGAAGGCGCAAGCACAGTTTCTTGCCAGTATGTCCCATGAGATTCGTACCCCGATTAATGCGGTGATTGGTATGAATGAGATGATTCTTCGTGAGAGTGAGAATGATACGATTCGCGAGTACGCACATAATATTAAGAGCTCTTCCAATATGCTTCTCGGATTGGTGAATGATGTGCTAGATTTTTCTAAGATAGAATCGGGCCAGCTAGAGTTGGTTATGGAAGATTATAATTTGGCAACTTTGATTAAGGATGAAATGGTACTCTTAAATGCGAGAGCAGCGGGAAAGGCGATTTCTACGCAGATGGAGGTGGCGGATGACTTGCCATCAAAATTGAATGGCGATGAGCTTCGTATCAAACAGATTGTTACAAATTTGTTGTCTAACGCAGTGAAGTATACAAAGGAAGGAACAGTGACTTTTCGTGTATCCTGTGAATGGAAAAATGAAGAGCAGGTTTTACTTTCTTTTGAAGTGAAAGATACCGGCGCGGGAATTCGTCCAGAGGATGTAGAAAAATTGTTTAGCAGTTTCAAGCGATTGGAATTGGAGAAGAACCGACACATTGAAGGTACAGGCTTAGGTCTTAACATCGCAAAGAGTCTGGTGGAACAGATGAATGGTAGCATTTCTGTAGATAGTAAATATGGAAAAGGTTCCACATTTACGGTGACAATTCCGCAAAAGGTGGTGGATCCAGCACCGATAGAAAATGTAGAAGAAGCTGTTCGAAAGCTGCGCAATGAGAATATGAAACCGGGACAGAGATTTGTAGCCCCGCGGGCAAAGATTCTCGTGGTGGATGATAATAAGATGAACCTGACAGTCATCGGTGCCCTTCTGAAACGTACCAAAATGCAGATTGATTATGCCGACAGCGGACAAAAATGTTTGGAGAAAACGCAGCAACAGGTTTATGATATCATTTTGATGGATCATATGATGCCGGAAATGGATGGTATTGAAACGTTGCAAAAACTACGTGAGGATATGGATAATCCCAATCATGAAACGGTGGTTGTAGCACTGACAGCCAACGCCATTGCAGGTTGTAGAGAAATGTATTTGGAACATGGATTTGACAACTATTGTTCAAAACCTGTGAAAGCAGAAGTATTGGATGCATTATTAGTGCATCATTTGTCAGAGGAACTGGTACAGTTTGTAGAAGAAGCTAGCAAATAGAATGTTGCAGAACAGGCTAATCCTAATATAACAAAACGGAACTTCAATATGAAGTTCCGTTTTTCTGTGCACATTATGGTGTGCGTTATATTCACAATGATGTGAAGTGGATTATCTGTTGTTGATAATCTTTGTTAACTCAACAGGGTCAACAATCTTGCCGTCTTTGTAAACACGCATGTTACCAGAAGCAATTTCATCGATTAAGATAACCTCGTCGTTGTTGTAACCAAACTCGAACTTGATATCCCAAAGATCAAGACCGATTGACTTTAAGTCATCAGCAACAATCTTAGTAATCTTAAGTGTCTGCTCCTTCATGCTCTCAAACATAGCAGGTGTCATAATACCTAATGCAGCAAGACCTTCACCAGTAACGAGAGGATCGCCCAAAGCATCATTCTTGAATGTACACTCTACATAGCCACCTTCTAAAACAGTGCCATCTTCGATGTACTCGCCGTATCTGCGGATGAAACTACCTGTAGCTACCAAACGGCAGATAACTTCAAGACCATGTCCAAATACGGTAGCAGGAAGAACTTCCATAGTTGCATCATCAAGGTTTGCACTAACATAGTGAGTCTTGATACCAGCTTCCTTCAAAAGTTCAAAATAATGAATTGATGTCTCAAGGTTTGCCTTACCAATACCATCGATTGTCAAACCAACACTGTTCTCACCTGGATCAAAAACGCCATCTTTTCCAGTACAGTCATCCTTGAACTTCAACATAACGTTGCCGTTGTCAAGCTGATAAACATCTTTTGTCTTTCCTTCGTATACTTTTTTCATGATAAAGTCTCCTTTGCTATAAAAAGTCTTCATTGCAATTAGCATGTTGCATATATGTATGCAAGTTGCTGAATAATTTCAATTGCGTAAGTGTAATTGTTTGCAAGTGAAATCACTATTGCATTTTAGCACATGTATTCAATATTTGAAAATACTATTTTTTATTTTTTCTATAATTTCGGTATTATGACGAATGAAGTGGTTATAAATGGTCATATTGTGGAAAATTGTACGAAATTTGTTTTATCCAAAAAAAAACACTTTTACTTGAAAAAAAATTATACTATAATAGCAAAGTAATATTTTCCTGTAGTTGCTTAGAGTGGTGCATAGCTATCATTTGGACAAGCTACGGTGAGAATGATGCAGAAATTATTAAATAAAGGAGAAATCGACGATGAAACAGGATATGATTGTAATTCTGGACATGGGAAGTACAGAGAATACTGTGCTTGCAAGACAAATTCGTGACTTGGGAGTGTATAGCGAGATTCATCCGCACGACATCACACCAGAGGGCCTTAAGGCACTTAACAATGTTAAAGGTGTAATTTTAAATGGTGGCGAAAACCGTGTAGTTGATGGTGTTGCTGTAGATGTGGACCCTGCAATCTATGATTGTGGTTTCCCAGTTATTTCAGTGGACCACCCAACTGCAAAATGTTCAAAGCAGTATGCAGAGTTGCCAAGTGATGATGAGATGAAGAAGTTCTTGTTTGATGTATGTCAGGCAGAGGCAAACTGGAACATGAAGAATTTTGTTGAGGACCAGATTGAGGCGGTTCGTCGTCAGGTGGGAGATAAAAAAGTATTATTGGCTTTGTCAGGCGGTGTAGATTCTTCCGTTGTGGCAGCATTGCTACTTAAGGCAATTGGCCAGCAGTTAGTATGTGTGCATGTTAACCATGGTTTGATGCGTAAGAACGAGTCTGAGGACGTAGTAGAAGTATTTAGAAATCAGTTAAATGCAAACCTTGTATATGTAGATGCAACAGACCGTTTCTTAGGTAAGCTTGAAAATGTAGCTGACCCAGAGGAGAAGAGAAAGATTATCGGTGGCGAGTTCATCCGTGTATTCGAAGAGGAAGCTAGAAAGTTAGAAGGTATCGACTTCTTAGGTCAGGGTACCATTTATCCAGATATTATTGAGAGTGGAACAAAGACAGCAAAGATGGTTAAGTCTCATCACAACGTTGGTGGTCTTCCAGAGGACATGCAGTTCCAGTTGGTTGAGCCATTGTTACAGTTATTCAAGGATGAGGTTCGTGAATGTGGTATCGAGCTTGGTCTTCCACCACACATGGTATACCGTCAGCCATTCCCAGGACCAGGACTTGGTGTTCGTTGTCTTGGCGCAATCACTCGTGACCGCCTTGAGGCAGTTCGTGAGTCAGATGCAATCCTTCGCGAGGAGTTCGCTAAGGCTGGCTTGGACAAGAAGGTATGGCAGTACTTCACAGTAGTACCTGATTTCAAGGCTGTTGGTGTTAGAAACCATGAGAGAAGCATGGGTTACATGGTAGTTATCCGTGCGGTTAACACCATCGATGCTATGACAGCAACCATCGAGAGAGTGGATTATGATATCTTAGAGAAGATTGCTGACAGAATCACAGCAGAGGTTCCAAGTGTTAACAGAGTATGTTTCGAGTTGACGAAGAAGCCTGTTGCGACGATTGAGTTCGAATAAAAGCCGGTGGCTTTTATTCAAACGATGCTTATAGATTCGAGTATCGAATCTATAAGAGACCGCTGGTAGTATAAATTATTTAATGTAAAATAAGAGCAGTTCGAAAAATGCATTTCTGGATTTTTCGAACTGCTTTTTTATGAAACGATAACATATTGATATTTTAGGTATTGACAAATAAATACTTCGGGAGTAGAATTAAAATAATTCGAAGCACGAAGTATTTGGAAATAAAGGAGCAAGAGCTGTCATGAATTTATGTAATCAGGAAATATCGCAAGAAACATTTCGGGCTATTGCAGATTATATTGAGGAAGTGAAGGAATTATTGTCCTCTGATATATGGGAAAACATATTTCTTGATTGCTCAAAAAATGAAGTTCTGATATTTTGGTTACTTTATCAAAGGGGTGAGGTGAATATGACAGAAATTGCTGAATATATTCATGTGCCTTTGAACACAGCAACAGGAATAATTAATCGAATGGAGAAGAATGAGTTGATAGTCAGAACTCGTTCTAAAGAGGACAAAAGAGTAGTACTTATTGGGCTTAGTGAAAAAGGAATGACACAGTTTCAGAGTTTAGTCAATGAATTGATGTATTACGGTATGAAAGTTATGAGTTCCTTTACAAAAGAAGAAATGAATCTTTTTTATAAAATGACAACGAAGGTGAAGGAAATATTAAGACAGGAGAAAAGGAAAGAAGATACGCCGAAAAAGGTACGTAAAATTATAATTGAATAGCAACATAGGGCAGCAAAATGCTGCCTTATAAAAAAATAAATACTTCGAATGGCGAACTATTCGAGGAAAGAAGCTTTGAAAGGAGAACAAAATGAATAGAATCTATATTTTTACAGGAAAAGGTGGAGTGGGAAAAAGCAGTGTCGCAGCAGCACATGCAATTAAGAGTGCAGAGGAAGGAAAAAAGACATTACTTGTCAGCACAGATATGGCACATAATCTGGGAGATATTTTTGAACGGAAATTAGGAAAAGAAGCAGAAAATGTGTTACCTAATTTGGATATTTATGAAATAGATCCTGAATATGTCATGGAAAATGATTTTTCTTCTGTCATGAGCTATTTGGGTAATCTACTGTCAGATGTTGATGATTATAGTTTGCAGGATATGGGAATGATGCCGGGGATGGAAGAATTATTTTCATTACTAAAAATTGCTGATATTTATAATAGTGAAAGATACGAGAGAATTATTGTGGATTGCGCACCTACTGGTGAAACGCTTGCGTTATTAAAATTTCCGGAATTGCTTTCATGGTATATGGAAAAACTTTTTCCGATTGGTAAGGTAGCTATGAGAATGTTGTCGCCAATTTCAAAGTCGGTATTTAAGGTTGAGATGCCAAATAAAAGCGCTATGACTGATATGGAAAAAATGTATCTGAAATTAGTAGAACTACAGGAACTGTTAAAGAATCGGGATGTCACAAGCATAAGGATTGTAACGACTCCTGAAAAAATGGTTGTGGAGGAAACGAAACGGAATTATATGTATATGAATCTTTATAATTTCAATGTAGATGGTCTTTACATAAATCGAATTCTTCCGCAGGATATTAATAATGATTTCTTTAATAAATGGATTGTTATTCAAAGAGAATATATTACTTATTTAAAAGAAAGTTTTTCTGCACTTTCAATTTATGAAATCCCCTGGTATGAAGAGGAATTGAGAGGAGTATCAAATATCAGAAGGATTGTGGAAGATGTATTATCGGGAAAAGAAGTTTTTGAAGAAAAAATTATTACAGAGAGAGAAAGTTTTAAGCAGATTGAAAAGGGATATCAGTTAGAAGTGTTTCTGCCTTGTGTGGATAAATCGAGTATAGATTTGTATCAGGGAACTACAGATATTGTTATTAAAATAGGGAATTTTAAAAGGAATATTCCACTTCCTAATATACTTCGAAATTATGTGGTTACCGGGGCTAAATTTGAGGAAGAAAAATTGTGTATTATATTTGAGAAAGGAAGTACGGACAGTGAAGAATCAGGAAATGATAGATAGAATAAAAATGGCGAAAGAATATCAGAGAAAAGCAATTCGCGCTTTGTTTCCGGAGGGAATGGGCGAGCATTTGGATGTAATTGAAAAAGAGTTAAAGATGATGGCAATGGAAGTTATTACAGAACTACTAAAAGACTGTAATGCGAATGAGGTTTTTAAAGAACAGTCAAGTCAGGAACAGACATCAAAAGTTAAAAAAGTAGATATTGTATAGAACATTTGAAGAGGAAGATAAGAGATGAGAGTAATCATATATACAGGAAAAGGTGGAGTAGGAAAAACGAGTATGGCAGCTGCAACAGCATGCAAAATAGCTAAGAACGGAAAAAAGGTTCTTGTGATGAGTACGGATCAGGCACATAGTTTAGGGGATGCGTTTGATATGAAAATTGATAAAGAGCCAATAAAAATTGCGAAAAATTTGTATGCAATGGAAATAGATACTGTCTATGAAAGTGAAAAGAGCTGGGGAAATCTAAAAGATTACTTTAAACAACTGCTTACTATGAAAGGTGGAAGTGGAATAGAGGTAGAGGAGTTGTTAGTTTTTCCGGGGTTAGAAGAATTATTTTCTATGTTCAAAATTTTAGAAGTATATGAAAGTGGGAAATACGATACTATTATCGTAGATTGTGCACCTACGGGGGAGACGTTGGCTCTGCTAAAATATCCGGAAAGATTGTCAGGAATGATAAATAAGGTATTGCCGATAAAGAGAGCAGGAGTAAAAACGGTAGGACCGGCAGTAGAAAGGGTTATGAAAATTCCTATGCCCAAAGACAATGTATTTGATGATATTGAATACTTAATGGATAAAATGCAGCGGTTACAGAATTTATTGCTGAATAAGGAAGTTGTAAGTCTGCGTGTTGTAACCACGCCTGAAAAGATTGTAATCAATGAAGCTAAACGAAACTTTACCTGCTTGTATTTGTATCATTATAATGTGGATGCAATTATTGTAAATCATATTTATCCAGCAAAGGCAATGGAAGGGTATTTTAATAAATGGATAAAGCTACAAGAGGAGGCATTACAGGATATAAAAGAAAGTTTTAGCGAAGTGCCTCGTTTTTACGTGGAACTGCAACAACAGGAACTGCGTACATTAGATGTGCTGGGAAAAGTTGGCGACACTATTTATGGAGAAATTAATCCGGATGATGTGCTATTCAAAAAGGAAATCTATAGTATCGACAATGAAAAGAACTGTCTTAAAATTTATTTGCCGTTTGCGGATAAAGGAGAATTAAGATTAGAGCAGGATAAGAATGAGTTGATTGTAGGTGTGAAAAATGAGAGTCGAAAGTTCCCGATTCCGTCTGAATT
Organism: Lachnospiraceae bacterium; assembly: GCA_045537735.1. GTDB lineage: Bacteria > Bacillota > Clostridia > Lachnospirales > Lachnospiraceae > CAG-590. The sequence goes on along the minus strand of JAZSPZ010000019.1, from coordinate 6,942 downwards.
CACTAAAAAAGATATTGTAGGAGCTAAATTCGAGGAAGGATACTTGAATATTTTGTTTTAAGATAATGGAAAGGATAGTTTATGCATCGGGGGATAGTATTGTAATTATCATTTCGGTATGTTAGTATAAATGCATGACAAGGCAACATTAAAGAAAAGGAAGTGATTAGCCCGATTATCGTACTGTCGGTTACCGATAGGAAAATAGACGGAAAGAGCAGAAAATCAGAAATGAATAGAAAATAAGAGACTGTCCTAGTACAGTTATTATTTTGATGTCATGAATGATTTTTGCTCTGTATAAGTTTAAGTTTAGCTACAGAGTGATATCTGTAGCTTTTTTTATTAATAAGACGGTTCGCAAAGCGACCGGCGTTTATTGCCTTGTCAGAGTTAGGAGGAAAAGAATGATAACAATTAAAACAGTAGAGAACAAAGATAAAAAAACAAGAATTACATTAGAGGTTATGAATGCTTTGCCAGAATGGTTTTCTCCCCCGGAAGACATTGTGAATAAATCAGTGATACACAGAGAATATCCGTTTATTGCAGCTTTTGATGGTAGTAAAGCAGTAGGTTTTGCGGTGTTAAAAATTCATAACGAATATACGGCAGATGTATATAATTTTGGGGTTCTAAAAGAGTACCACAGAATGGGAATTGGCCATCAGTTGATGGATGCATGTGTTGAATTTTGTGAAGGAAATAATTATAAGTTCTTAACTGTTAAGACACTGGATGAATCGGCAATATATGAGCCTTATAACGGTACGAGGGCTTTCTATAGGAAAGAAGGTTTTTATCCATTAGAAGTGTTTACGTGTGTTTGGGATGAGGAAAACCAATGTTTATTTATGGTGAAAGTGATAAGTGAGGTGATAACAAGTGATTATTGATGCGCATGTACATTTGCCGGTATGTAACGGTAACCATTCACTTCAGCGACAAAAGGAACAGCTGCTATACAAAATGAAAGAAAATAGGATAAGTCATTGTATTGTAATATCGGACTCTAGCATGGAAAGTATTATTGGAACAGTGGATGAGTGTGTAGAATTGTTTGCGGAAACAGACAGTGTTGATGTGGTCGGTGGAATAAGTCCCTTTTTTGAATTTCAGACACAGTTGTTGAAACTAAAAGAATATCTGGATAAAAAACAGATTGTGGGGATTAAATTGTTTACCGGACATGAAGCATTTTATCTTACAGATGAAACACTAAAGGATGTATATGAACTTGCTATACACTACAACGTGCCTGTACTCTTTCATTCAGGATGGGATAATAATCAATATAGTGATGTTATGTTAGTATCTGAGGTTGCAAAACAATATCCTGAATTGAAATTAATCTGCTGTCACTGTTTTTATCCGCAGATAGAGAAGTGTTTACTGCTAGAAGAGTTTCCAAATGTATATTTTGACATTTCTTCAATTGCGGATGATGCAACTATTTTGGCGAATATGGAGGCAAAGATAAAGAAATTGATAGAGAAAGTGCCAGAAAGAGTTTTGTTTGGTTCAGATTATGCCGGGTGTAGTCAAAAGGAACATATACAATTTGTCAAAAAGTTGGGATTGGAAGAGGGGATAGAAAAAAGTGTGTTTGAGAGAAATGCAGTGGAAGTGTATTCGCTAAATATGTGATGTCAGAGAAAGGATAGAAGATAATTCGGGCAGGGCTATTTATAAACAGACTGCTTGGGTATCGATTTGATGGAAGAAGCGACAAATATTTTTGTTGCTTCTTCTATTTAGTTGGTGCACATGGAGAAAAGTATGATATAATAAATGTGGGATTATTTGCTCAGATGGAGGTGATAATGTGGATGCAAACGAGATTTCGTTAGATGTGGAATATGAAAAGCGAGATGAAAATGGTAAATTAGAATATGAAGGAATTTCGTTTGTGAAAAATGAATTTCCTGTTTTTTTGAAGCAAACAATATCTCCGATATATAAAGATGAGGAATATAATGCCCAGATGAAAGAAGTGGCGATAGATATGACAGGATTTGATTCAGTAAATTTGCAGGCAGTTTTTGATACAATGCCTAAGGTAAGTAATTTTAGAATCGGAGAATTAGTGGCAGAAAAAATAGTAGAGAGCAGATATAATGCTAAATTTACATATAATAGTGATAGAGACTTGAAAAATCCAAATAGTAATAATACTGGTGCAGATTTAGTTGGATTTATTGAGATGGAAGATGGTGCAGTTAACTTTCTTTTTGGAGAAGTTAAAACATCTGAGGAGGAGACAGCACCTCCAGGGGTCATGTATGGAGCAACAGGAATGATTGATCAACTAGTAGAACTAGGAACAAACCCTGACAAATTGAAATCTTTAGTGAAATGGATATTTATTAAATGTACTGCAGATAAAGATTTATTGGTACAAAAGTATATCAGAGAAGCAATGCAACATTATGTGAAAGATAGAAGTAACGTTCAGTTGATTGGCGTATTAGTAAGAGATACAAATCCAGATGAGATGGATTTAAAAAATAGATATAACGATTTAAAAAAGAAGATTGACGGACAACATAATGTTCAGTTATTAGCAGTTTATTCGAATTATAAAATGAAAAATGGGGCATGGGAGAAGTTAATCTAGGAGGTATTTTATGTCTAATTGGTCTGAAAATTGGATATATAATTTAATACCGAAAGAGGAATATGAACTTGCATTTGATATGGTAAATAGCAAGTCTATTTCGTGCGCCCTGAATCAGAATGAGGAGATTGATTATTCACGGATAGAACATGTACAGGATATTCTAGAACTTACTTTAATGGACATTCTTAAATCGGAGGATGTTAAGGAAAAAGAAGTTGCTGAAGTAAGTCAAAAAATTTATTTGTTATTGTCTGCTTTACCAATGCCATTAGATAGTATTGATAAAGCAAAGCATGTTTTAAATATATTAGTATATTCTTATATTGGAGAACAATGGGAAAGTGGAAGAAGGTATCTAATAGAAAACGATATCAATATTTTGATTGAAGAAAAAGATGATTGGAATATTTGCGTTTTTAAAAAAATATGTAATGCATTATTTTTACTTGTAAAAAAAGAAAATTGGCAAGACTTAACAATGGCATGCCAGCTGATTTCTGAACTTAGAGAAGAACAAAAACAATTTGAGTTGGAGTATATCAATTCTATAGCACCTAGTAATAAGATGCTTGCTACATATGAATTGATTAGTTTGTACCATTTAGCTAAAATCGTAGATTTAATGGCTACATTTATGACAAATGGCGAAATGGTGGACATAAGAGAACAGATAGGAATGCATTTTGGTAAGGCTATTGAAGCAGCGGAAGAAGGAGGAATTGTATCTCTTAATTTGTTGTTGATAATGATTCAAAGAATGCTTCAAAAGATGATTTCAAATTCTGTATGGATGGTTACACAAAGAGTAAATTCGAGAGTTACAAAGTTTGTAAGAAATATAACATCACAGGAAAAAGCAGTCTTTGAACTTATGTATCCACAAAAGCATGCTATTTTGGAAGAGGGATTATTGGATCCGGCTCACAAGGCAGTTGTTGTTAACATGCCTACTTCTAGTGGAAAAACATTAATTGCACAATTTAGAATTCTCCAAGCATTAAATCAATTTAGTGAGGACAATGGTTGGGTTGTATATATTGCGCCTACCCGAGCATTGGTAAATCAAGTGGCTTCAAAATTAAAAAAAGAATTTGAACCCATTGGGATAAAGGTTGAAAAGATGAGTGGAGCTATTGAAATAGACTCGTTCGAAAATAATATGCTCACCGATAGCAAAGACAGATTTGATGTGTTAGTTGTTACACCTGAAAAGATGAATTTGTTAATTAGGGATGATATTGAAACTAAAATGGGAAGACCATTAGCGTTGGCGGTTGTGGATGAAGCTCACAACATTGAAGAAGAGAGTAGAGGAATTAATTTAGAAATACTTTTGGCAAATATAAAAAATGATTGTTCAAAGGCGAATTTCTTGTTGTTGACGCCATTTATAAAAAATAGTGATGAGATTGCAAAATGGTTGGATGCAGATAGCCCGAAGTCAATTAGTTTAGCGCTTGATTGGAAACCTAATAAGAGAATACTGGGAGCTATTTATCCCGAAGGTAGTAGAAGAAATTGGAAGTTGTTTTATCAAACATTATTAACTAATAGTGCAGAGATACAGTTTGAGAAAAAGATGATATTGTCTGATGAAACGTTAATAGATGTGACTAGAAGTAACTTAAATAAAATGAAATTAGCTATAGCGTCAACCATAAGATTGGCGGATAGAAAAGGGATTTTAGTTATAGGAGGGCATGTAAAGGATTGTTGGAATATTGCTCATGCATTATATGAAGAGTTAGATTTAGAATGTAATGATGACGATGTAGAACTTGTGAAGAAATATGTGGCTACGGAATATGGTGAGGAGTTCGAACTTGTGCACTTATTGACAAAGGGTATTGCAGTGCATCATTCCGGACTTTCTGATGAAGTAAGAGTATTAGTAGAGTGGCTAATGGAAAGAGGAAAACTGAATATATTGGTAGCTACAACGACTATTGCTCAAGGAATAAATTTTCCGGTTTCAACAATTATAATGGCATCAATTTCATATCCTTATACGTCAGAAATGCCTGTGCGCGATTTTTGGAATTTAGTAGGTAGAGCTGGCAGGGCAGGACAAAATGATGTTGGAATGATAGGAATAGCAATTGGAGCTAGTAATGATAGGAAAAAGCAGGAGGAACTGACGAAATTAGCTAGATATGTAAAAAAGTCAACGGAAGAACTAGTTTCTCAATTGCAAAAAATTGCAGAAAACACTATTGAACTTGGGAGACAATTTTCTTTAACTAGTCAATTTTATAATCCAGAATGGTCGCAGTTTTTACAGTACATTACACATATGTTTAATCAGTGTAAGGATTTAGGTGAGTTTGAGGAAAAGACAGATTTGTTTTTGAGAAGGACATTTGGATATTCTAATATTGAGCCGAGAAAACAAAAAATACTTCTTTCTGCTGTTAAGGAATATGGTGAGGTCTTAAATAGAAATAAGGGATTGGCAAAATTATCTGATTCAACAGGATTTTCAATGGAGACATTGGGGCGTACTGTATATAAAATCAAGGAATTGGGAATTCGTCAAGATACATTAAAGGGTTCTTCCTTATTCAGCAATGATAGTCAGCTAAAAGACTTAATTGGAATAATGATGAATATTCCTGAAATAAGTAAAAATATGCAGGATATAGCAAAAGGAAACAGAAATTTATCAGGAGATATGATTGCTCGGCTTACAACAGATTGGGTAAATGGAACGAAGTTAGAAGCACTTGCAAGTCGCTATTTTGGTGATGATAGAGATGCAATGACGGAATGTTGCCAAGCAATATATGGAAAATTGGTAAATTCTGCAACATGGGGATTGTCTACGATTCAGAAGTTAGGTATTAAAGAAGATAATCTAAGTGAAGAGGAACTGCAAAAGATGGCTAACTTGCCTGCAATGATTTATTATGGTGTTAATTCAGATGAAGCTATTTTGATGCGTATGAATAATGTGCCTAGAAGTGTGGCGTCAGAAATGGGTGTTGAGTACAAAAAGGCCTTTGATAATATCTACAAACAGTCTTCTTATGAAATTAGACAATGGATTGAAGGATTATCATCTGATAAATGGGATGTATTTGCTGAAAATAAAAGAGGAATGTCAGGTAGCGATTACAAAGCAATTTGGAAAGTGCTTAATAATGAAACATAATTATCCTTTTATTTGCTTATCTTTGTAATGGTGTGATGGGAGAACTTATGGAGTGTAGAAGTACAGAAAAAAGACAGTGGATTGTCAAAAACTATGATGTTGAGCCAGTGGCACACATTCAGTTATTGGCAGGTCAAACAAAACATAGTGATGCTGGAGCAACTATTGAGAAGGACTACTATATTTTTGAAGCAGTGAATAAGGTCAATGGAGCAAAAGAGATTATTCAATGTGGAATGGGAGCTGCAAGAGATTTCCTTAAGTTGTTGAATCACGAGGGATTGCCATTATTTAATCCTTTACATGGAGAAGGTGATGTAGGTGGTAATGGTGGAGAACCAAGAGGTGGTGGAGCAGGTGGTAGGCGAGCGCAAGAAATATGGAATCCAACAGCTAGGCAGTTGTACAATGCAATAATGTGGTTAATTATAGCATGGGATGCAAAGCCCGGGACGCCACTATTTGAATTTAGAAGTGATATCGTACAATACAAAAGGGTTGAGCCTTTTGGTTGGAAAGTGAAGAGGGTAAATTCTGCAATTCAAAGTGGTGGAAGAGGGAGAACTCTTACAGAGATTATTGATGGTTTCAGACAGGATAATGATGTAAGAGATAACTTGTGTCAATTTGATTTGTTAACAGAGATTATTAATAATTATACTGATCAAGATGGGAAGCCTGTGCATATACAATCGTATTTTTAAAGTATATGAAATAGAAATACTTGCTGAGTACACCTTGAGTACAAAAATAATGCGACTCAAAATATCCCTTACAAAAACAGCGAATAAAGTGACAAAAAGTAGGAACATCACACCAAAATAACCCCAAAATATTCTTGCAAGAAACGAGTTCGAGTAATTAAAATTGTATATGTAGTATTTTAGATGACAGGTAGTCTATATGATTGCCTGTCGTTTTTTTATTATATGTATTATTTGTTTTATGTAATCAAAATGCTACCATTTGTTATATTGATGAAATATGCTAATTGATATGATATAATCTTAGGTGTGAGAAATCGCGAAAATTTGAATTTGACGGGGGAACTATTATGGGAAAAGTCATAACGATAAACAATTGGTTTGATGGTCCAATGACAGGACTTGTTTATTTTGATGACATTGTTTGTATTTATGAAAGAGTATTTGATGAAAAAAAGGATGATTAT
>JAZSPZ010000023.1:0-28868 GCA_045537735.1 Lachnospiraceae bacterium | reverse complement strand
ATAATAAGATTCTTCTCATTTATTACCTCCACAAAATCCAAAGATATCCATTTGAATAGATTGCATCGTTAACTTTTAAGTTAATCGGATAGGCGGCGGATAATTATTTATCTACCTCCTACCCGATTATAATTCTTAAGTAAATCATCACGGATTCCATCAGTTTTAATCAGTACAAGGTTATGACGCTTGTAGCATATAATTCGACTTTGTTATAATTTCGGTCCCACAACTCCTACTGTGCATTTTCCATTTTCCGTATCTATATTATTGTCATAAATAGTAATACGATTTATCCCCTGTTTATGTTCGTTATTTCTATAAAAATATGTACCATTAATAAAAATATCATAATTTCTATATTTATCTGTTTTAACATCAAACAAACTCACTGCATAATCCGCTCTCACATAGCCTTTTTCATCGGTTTCTCCTGCACTAAATCCGGTCATTGTACTTCCAATTGATGTTATATTTCCATCAATAAATCCAAATGCATTGTTTATTTCATCTTTTAAATTTGCATTTTCTTTTGCAAAAATGCTAAATTCGTTGTACAACTTATCAACATCTTTATCATTTAAAGATTCCAAAAACACGTCATTTATAAGGATTGACTCTTCATCAAGTGCTTTATCACTAACCGTATAGTATTCTTCGTTACTGTCATTTTTCGAACACGAACACATTGTTCCCATCATACAAATTAAAAACACAAATAATAAGATTCTTCTCATTTATTACCTCCACAAAATCCAAAGATATCCACCTGAATAGATTGCATCGTTAACTTCGCCTGTGGACAATAAAGTTTTCGCAAAATCTTTTCCCATTTCGGGGTGAGACGAAAAATCAATCCTTCCTACTGATAAAAGTAGCTTTTGATCCGGATTATAACATTGTGAATTAAATCCTGTTATCCACCATTGAGGGGCTGATGGTTTCCAGTTAAAATAGGTTCTCCTATTTTGAGTGCCTGGATATTGAAACAAACTCAACTGCATCGGCAAATTAAAGTTTACTGCATCGAAGTGGGCATTAGCATCATCGGGATTTGAGCTTGTCGACTCTTTTGCAGTCGTATAAAGTCCGATTTCAGCTCCTGTTCCCAGATTCCAATAATCTCCTTTCCATAACCACAAAACATAATCTTTTCCATTTTCACTCGAACGTCCAGTAACCATGTCCATATTAGAGCCAACTCTAAACACTTCATCATACAATTTAGTATAACCATAATTCTTCTGCCATGTTTTTGGAAGTGAATGATATCCCTGCTGGCAATTATCTTGCACAAAATTTAAAATACAAGCTCCTACTTTTGCAGCCGTTTCACCAGTACATTTTTCCTTTACATACATAGCTACTCTTTGTATATCCTGCTCGTTCTCAATTAACCATGAAGCAGCTTCTTCTTCATTGTTTATGACAAATTTTCTCGTACCCTCTAAAAATTTTGTCATTTTTTCCTTTACATATTTTTTATCCTTTTCATCAGGCATTTTTTCTAATATTTCCTCTAATAATTCCTGACTTCCTTTTGATGCATAACCCGTTGCTATTGTTCCTGTTTGCATTTCCTTAATATATTCTTTCCACATATTGTAATACTCATTAGCCCTAAGCGGTTTATTGTCTTTTGGAGCTATTATTTCTCCATTACTATCTTTTATTGGTTCATTATCTAACAATCCATCATCATCAGAATCTCTTGTAGTTGGATCTGATTTCATTCTACCATATACAGTAACTTTTGTCTTGTCGGAATTATACACATATTCTATACTCGCGATTTCCTCTCCGTCTTTCAGGCCGTCTCCATCTGTATCCGGATTATACTTGTCAAGGTTCATTTTAACACCATTAAAACGTGGTAAATGCTCCTCATAGTAGTCTGATATACCATCATGATCTGAATCCAATTCCAAATCAATAACACTCGTTTTCTTTTTCATCATCTCGTCAAATATTCTTTTTAACTGTATTTCATCGTCCACATTATAAAACAATCCACCCGTTGCATCTGATAACGGAATCAATGTATCTTCAAAGTTCTTTTTCTCATTATCTCCTAATCCAATAGTATAGATTGATATGTTTTTTCTTTCCGCGGTTCCATAAACAGCACCCACAGTACCTGAATTCTCGGAATCCGTAGCAATACCATCTGTAATCAATACAATCACTTTTTTTGTATTATCACTTACGCTATCGGAAAACTCAGGGAACACACCACTCAATGTAAAATACATATCAGTCGTTTCTCCTATTGGTCCCAATAGACCCATTTCACCATCTCCCTTTGATTTTGATACAAAGTTCGTAGTGTTTAAACAGTTTATTAATTGCCCCTTATTATCCGTCATGTATACAAGTGTTTTATACAATGACTCAAACTTTGTAATAGCTGCCTTTGAATTACTTGGCATACTGTTAATCAGAGATTTTGCGACAGTCAATCTTTTATTATACGGATCATTCTTCTTCATACTTGTCGAATCATCTATTACTAATATCATCTCTACATTATCATATTTATCATCAACAACACCATCTTCAATATCCCAAAAATTCAATTTCATATTTAAAGTTTACCATCTTCTACACTTTTCATCAACTATTTTCAACATTTATCAGCCATAATCAACACGTTTTTAGTCTTATATATGTATTATAAACCATAATCTTATACATTACTGTTTTTTCGAAATTTACACTTCTTGAAAAGTTCAACATTTATGATATACTATTAAAATATAGATTAAGATGATTAACAACCTTTCATTTATTGTTAAGTTCTTACTAACACTAAGCGTAAAATGTATACAAAGAAAGCAACGGGAGGTCACAGATGGCTAGACATTTTATTGAAATCAACGATATCCCTAAAGGATACGAAAATAGAGTAAAACAAAACCTTAGTTTCAAAACTGGTAAATTTGTATGGCGTTGCCGCTTTACTACTGCGCTGGACCCTTCTACAATTAACTCTGAGAATCTATATGTAGAAAGTGAAACTGGTGTGAGAATGGCTACAAAATTCACTTACAATGATGTTACCAATGAAATTGAGTTAGAACCGTTGGAGCCATATGCACAGAATACGGATTACTACTTACATATCACGACTAAGGTAAAATCTAGAGGCGGGCAACGATTAAAAGAGCCAGTTCAATTGAAGTTTCGGTTATAAAACAAAAACACGGAATTTTGCGCAATGCAAAGTTCCGTGTTTTTCATACTACGCCGCTATTCTATCCCCATCTCACTTGTCCCTTCTTCTAACACTTTCTGTTCTCGGACCATTTTCTCAAACAAAGCAGCATCCGTTTCTTGAAACTGCTCCCGATACTCTTCCACAAAGCTCTTAAACACTTCCCAGCGATCCTCATGCTCCACAAAATATCTTGGACAATTCTTTCCAGTAACATCATAATGACGAATCAGCTGGTCCATATCCATATGATAATAATTCATCAAATGTGCTACTAGATACACACAATTATTATAGGTGGCATCATTGAAATTTCCCCACTCATCCGGATGACACATCTCAATAGAAATACAGATTTCATTCAGATTATTCGAGCAATAGGACATCTCATTGCAGGGTACACACTGAATAATTTCACCCTCTAATCCAATGACAAATTGGGCACTGGCATAGGTCTGATGCGTGTCCTTCAAATTCTCAAAATAGTTTCTGTTATCCTGTGCCGTCGACATGGGATTGGCTGTATAATGAACCACAATGTACTGAGGCGAATCCGTGAGAAATAATCCCGGTCTAGAGTATTCATTTACTGTGAGGAATTGCTCCGATATTTGCAAATCAGGGAAGTACTCTGCCACTCCTGACAAGGGGGGAATGTAGATTTGTTCCTCCGTGGTGGCAACCTCTTCCTGCATTGTTTTCTGCGCAAAATGCTTAATCACATAAATGAATGCTACCAAAACCAGCAATGAACAAGCCATGACCACACCCACTGCAATCAAATGTTGCATTCTCTGCTTTCGCCGTCTTTCATTCCTAACATCTTGTTGTCGTTTTCTTATTTCGTTGGTACTTTTATAAAACTTCTGATATTCCTGTTTCATGTTCCATCTCTCGTAAATCTTTCTACATTTGTATCTTTCATCTATAAACGTTCCTGTTCCCTGTTCACCACATCCGCTATTTTCAAGCAATTTTCTCTGACTATTGTTGACTGTTGTTCAATCAGCATGAGCTTGTCCTTCCTTGTCAGCTGCTTAATGGCATATTCCCTCCTCATAGCCTCCTGCTTGGTGGCAAACTCTTCATAATGAACCAGTCTCACCGGAAGTCTGGATCTGGTATATTTGGCACCCTTTCCCTCATTGTGACTTTTCATCCTCTCCTCCAGATGATTGGTCCATCCGGTATAGAGAGAACCGTCATCACATTCCACAATATAGGTATAGGAAATGTTCATATTTTCTCCCATTGTAACCCTCTCTTATATAAAGCCTTTGATTGACATTTCTGTCCCTTGTATCTCATCTCATCATTTTACAAATCTGCACATTGACTCAAAGGCGAACTTTCACTGTAAGAAACCACGTTTCCCAAACTCATAACTGTTATACTCTTAACATATGCACCTTATGAATAAATGTGCGTCTATTCCTAAAATAGTCCTATCCTTGATATCCACCCTCATATCATACCATAAATCAAATGGAATAGGACATGGAAATAAAATGTTCATTTTTTCTTCATTTATTCTTCCATCCCCTTGTGGAACCATAAAAATTATTGTATGATACCCATAGAAAAAAGAGACACTATCTACCAATGACGCAGTGTACAAGAGGATGATATGTTAGAAAAAGCAATCGAAATTGCTGTGGAAGCCCACAGAGGACAATTAGATAAAGCAGGAAAGATTTATATTCTTCACCCAATGCGTGTAATGCTTAGAGGGAAGAATGAAACCGAAATGATTGTGGGTATCCTGCATGATTCTGTAGAGGATACTCCCATTACCATTGATATGCTTCGCAAAGAAGGGTTCTCAGAAGAGATACTAGCCGCTTTGGAATGTGTCACCAAAAGGGATGGTGAAGAATATGGTGCATTTATCAGCCGAATACTTCCCAATCCATTGGCAACCCAGGTCAAGCTATACGACATTGAAGACAACATGAACCGAGACCGCATTCCGTATCCAACACCGAAGGATGAGGCGCGTTTCGCAAAGTATGAAAAGTATCATAAAGTAATATTAGAAAAACTAGAAGAATACAAAGAGCAGGGAAGAATCTGAATAACATGCCATCCACTGACAACATGTTATGCAATCATCCAACCCCTGCTCTTTTTCTGTTATCTGTCATATTTATTCATCTTTTTATCCGAGGTTAAAAAACTTCCCCTCTTTACCGCACCACTTCCATACTTGTCCCGGATAGAATCCAATGCTTGATCCAGATTTTTTAGCTTGTCATGACTTTCCATATCAAACAAATTCATCTGACGCACTCCTGCATCAGTTACCTTGTTGGCAGAAACCCCAATCAAACGAATCGGGGAACCATCCCACAACTCATCAAACAATTCACAGGCAATACTATAACACTCATCCGTCACATCTGTAGGCGACAATAACGTTCTTTGGTGACGTCTCACAACAAAATTGCTGTCCTTCAATTCCACCGACAGCACTAGCGCCTGCACTTCATCTTTTCGCATACGGGTGCACACCGACTCACAAAGTCCCATAATGGTATGATAAGCATCCGCGCTATCCTTGATATCATAGGGAATGGTGGTGGAATTTCCATATCCCTTCTGTACAGTTTCCGTTCTATCCTCCAGTGTAAAATCAACACCGTTGGCAAAGTTATAAATGACCACACCATGGCTCTTGAAATTGGATTCCATCACCTTGTAATCTGTGTGGGCAATGTCTCCGATGGTATGGATACCCAAAGCATGCAATCTGCTGGCAGTGGACTTTCCCACATAGAATAAGTCTTCCACCGGCAAAGGCCACATTTTCTCCTGTATCTCCTCTGGAAATAGCGTATGTACCCTATCTGGTTTCTGAAAGTCACTTGCCATCTTCGCAAGTAACCGGTTAGAGGATATTCCAATATTCACGGTAAAACCTAAGGTTTCTCGAATCTCATCCTTCAGTTTATGTGCAAATGCTATCGGATCCCCATACAACGTATAGGTGCCCGACATATCCAAGAATGCCTCATCAATGGAATACTGGTCCACCACTGGTGCATATTTTTGAAACAATGCCATCAAATCCCTAGAACATTCTTTGTAATACCACATATGGGGTTCAAATGATTGCAATCCCGGACACTTTTTCAGTGCTGACACCACCGGTTCTCCAGTTTTGATACCATACTTCTTGGCTGACATGGATTTGGCCAATACAATACCGTGACGCTTGCTAATGTCTCCACCGATAATCGCATCTAACTCCCGTATATCCTGTCGTTCCCCTAATTCCCGCATCCGATAAAGCGCTTCCCAGCTCAAAAACGCATTGTTCACATCTATATGAAAATATATATTCTGCCGCTTATCTATGTTTACCATCCAAACCCCTCACTCTTTATTTCACAAAAAACCTTCATCCTTTTTGTATCTTTTATCAATTTTCATTCAATTTGTCTTATGGTATAATTGTATTATATTTGTGCTTATGGTGCAAACGATATTATGTCGATACATCGAAGGGAGATTACATATATGAAAACAAGCTGCAAACAGGTTCAGTTAAACGGTGCACCAGTGGTTGAAATGAAAGCCGGTGGATATCTCGCCATCATTGCCCCAACTGTAGGAAGTAATGTCGCAAGACTCCGTGACTGCAAGAACAAGATTGAAATCCTTCGATTTCACAAAGAAAATCCAATCAAGAAGCTCACTGCTTCCCCAGAAGTTTACGGTCTTCCAACACTGTACTTCGGAAATCGTTTAAACCATGGCGTATTGCGTGCCAGTGACGCAACTTACCAGTGGCCAAACAACGAGGGCAGAATGCAGAATCATATACATGGATTTTTACACAAACGCAATCATACAGTTGTGGAGACTTCTATAGACGGAGACAAAGCGATTGCAAAGACACAATACATTTATGACGAAAAGGATTTATTCTTTGAATATTATCCTGTGAAATTCCAGGCAGATTACGAATTCATCCTGGATGAGAACGGATTGCAGTACAACTTTACATTAACCAATCTCTCAGACAAGAAGATGCCATACAGTGTTTGTAACCATACTGCATTTAAGGCACCATTTATGAAGAAAGGAATCGGTAAAAATATCCGCGTCGAGATTCCTGCTGTTGAGCGCTGTATAATTGACTGGCGTTGTCTTCCAACAGGCGAATTCAAAGCGTTATCTACTTATGATCAGCAATATGTGAAAGGCACAAAGATGGTAGATAAGGTTGTAGTGAACAATGATATCTATCGTGTAAAAAGCACTGAATTAGATGGCAAACCATTCTATGGTGCAATCATGACAGATATTGTTACCGGTAAGTGTGTTTGCTACGAAGTGGATGAGACCTACAAGTTTTTTATCGCATGGAATGACTGGGGCCGCAAAGGATATTATTGCGTAGAACCAATGACTTCAATGATTGACGCTCCAAATCTTGATATGCCGGCAGATATAACTGGTTATGTGGAGCTTGCACCACAGGAAAGCAAGACAATATCCCAGCGTATTTTCACAATGTAATCTATATATGTGTTATAAATCTTTCCGGACCACTGTTTATACAGTGGTCTTTTTTATGCATTTACTCTTTTTTTGCTTCTGATTTCGTCCAAATATTGTGTTCTGTTTTGCCCCTGACACGAGCCCTTGTGTAGGGCCGAAAAAACGTATTTTCCTAGCAAAATGACATCTCTTTTTCTTGTGTTTTGAGCCCATTTATAATATAATATATCCATGCGACTGTTTTCAAATAGGGGGGAGCTAAACAGGCATTCACATACAGGAAAGCTCTTTCAAGAAAACATGCGAAAATTAGTGCGTAAAGAACAGAAAGAGAGGTATTACACACATGAGCAAAAAATTTGGCTTTTTTGATGACGCCAACAAGGAGTATGTGATCACATCTCCAAGAACTCCATATCCATGGATTAACTACTTAGGAACTCAGGACTTCTTTTCTTTGATTTCCAATACAGCAGGAGGTTACAGTTTCTACAAGGATGCTCGTCTTCGTAGAATTACTCGTTACCGCTACAACAACGTTCCAATTGATATGGGTGGACGTTATTTTTATATTAATGATGAGGGAACTGTATGGAACCCAGGCTGGTCACCAGTTAAGACAGAGTTAGATAGCTATGAGTGTCGTCATGGTATGGGTTATACACAGATTACCGGTAAGAAGAATAACTTAGAAGCAAAGGTTACATTCTTTGTACCACAGAACTACGCAGGTGAAGTTCAGCAGGTAGTTTTAACAAACGAAGGTTCTGACACTAAGACATTTTCACTTTTCTCATTTGCAGAGTGGTGTTTATGGGATGCGCAGGATGACTGCACAAACTTCCAGAGAAACTTCTCAACAGGTCGTGTAGAGGTTGCTGGTTCTACTATTTACCACAAGACAGAGTACAGAGATCGTCGTAATCACTTTGCATTCTACACAGTCAATGACGTAATAGATGGCTATGACACAGATAGAGATGCATTCATCGGACTTTACAACGGATTCAATAATCCACAGGTTGTAGAGGCAAACGAGGCTTCTAACTCATTTGCAGATGGATGGTCACCTATTGCTTCTCACCACAAGAAGATTACACTCGCTCCAGGCGAGTCTAAGACTCTTATTTTCATCCTTGGCTACGTTGAGATGCCAGTTGATGAGAAGTTCGAAGCAGATGGTAAGACAATCAACAAGACAAAGGCACTTGCTATGATGGAACAGTATAACACTCCTGAGAAGGTTGCTGCTGGTCTCGCAGAGCTTAAGGCTACTTGGGACAAGCTCCTTGGTATCCTTACTGTTGATACTCCAGAAGACAAAGTTAACCGTATGGTTAATATTTGGAATCAGTATCAGTGTATGGTTACATTTAACCTTTCACGTTCTGCATCATACTTCGAGTCAGGTATTGGCCGTGGTATGGGATTCCGTGATTCAAACCAGGATGTACTTGGTTTCGTTCATCAGATTCCAGATCGTGCTAGAGAAAGAATTATTGATATCGCTTCTACTCAGTTCCCAGATGGTGGATGTTATCATCAGTATCAGCCACTTACTAAGAAGGGTAACGCTGACATCGGTGGCGATTTCTCAGATGATCCATTATGGCTCATCCTTTCAGTTTCAGCATACATCAAAGAGACAGGTGATTGGGGACTTCTTGATGAGATGGTTCCATATGACAATGACATGTCCATTGCTGAGACTATGCTTGACCACTTAAAGGTTTCTTTCTACAAAATTGTAAATAACCTTGGACCACATGGTCTCCCACTTGCTATGAGAGCTGACTGGAATGACTGTATGAACCTTTCATGCTTCTCTGATACACCAGGTGAGAGTTTCCAGACATACACCAATCCTAAGTTTGCTGCAGAAGGTGGCTACTCTAAGATTGCTGAATCTGTTATGGTTGCTGCACTCTTCACATATGCAGGTCCTAACTATGTAAGCATCTTAAAGCACTTAGGCAAGGACGAGGAAGCTGCTGCTGCTCAGGCTGAGATCGATAAGATGAAAGCGAACATGATGGAGCACGCATGGGATGGCGATTGGTTCCTCCGTGCATACGATGCACATGGCGAAAAGATGGGTTCTAAGGAATGTGAAGAAGGACAGATTTTCATCGAGCCACAGGGCTTCGCTATTATGTCAGACATTGATCCAGAAGTTACTAAGAAGACATTAAAGGCAATTGATGAGCGTTTGAATACAGAACACGGTCTCGTACTTAACAACCCAGCATTCACAAAGTACTACATCCAGTACGGTGAAATTTCTACTTACCCAGGTGGATACAAGGAGAACGCTGGTATCTTCACTCATAACAATGCATGGATTATCTGTGCTGCTGCTTATGCTGGTGAAGGTGATCAGGCATTTAAGTACTATTCAGAGATCGCTCCTGCTTACACAGAAGCGCATTCAGATCTTCACAAGACTGAGCCATATGTATATGGTCAGATGATCGGTGGTAAGGATGCTGGTTCTGATATCGGACAGACAGGTAAGAACTTTGGTCAGGGTAAGAACTCATGGCTTACAGGTACAGCTGCTTGGAACATGGTTGCTATTTCACAGTACATCTTAGGTATTCAGCCAGACTTTGATGGTCTTAAGATTGATCCATCCATTCCATCTGCTTGGGATGGTTTAAGTGCAACTCGTCAGTTCCGTGGCGACACATATGAGATTACAGTTAAGAACCCAAGTCACGTATGCAAGGGTGTTAAGAGCGTAACTGTTGATGGCAACGCTATCGAGGGTAATGTTCTTCCAGTATTTGGAGATGGAAAAACTCATACAGTTGAAGTTGTAATGGGCTAATCTCCAGTCAATAGAACACAAAAGAAACCGATGGTTTTCATCGGTTTCTTCTGTTATATAAATATGTTACATTATTGAGGAGGATATTTATGAAACGTGTAACCAACAAAAAACTATCTATATTATTTATTATGTGTTTTGCCGTGTCTTTGGCACTCACAGGCTGTATGCCAAACTTCGATGCAAGTGGATATATCAAAGCATGCCTAGACGCCAACACAAAGGGCGAATTTGAAGCGTATGCCGAGATTACCGGTTCCACCGTGGAAGAAGTGGAAGCACTCTATAACCAAGCTATCGATACCGAAATGTCCTACATCGCTGCATACAATGTAAGCGACGAAAAAAAGGCAGAATTCCGCCAATTATTTATCGATATGTACAAGAACTTCAAGTATGAAGTAGGTGAAGCAATCCGCAACGAAGATGATTCTTATACCGTCCCTGTTACCACTTACAAGCTTATGGTATTCGAAGGTATGTTGGAAGACGGCGAAGAATATCTCAACAATTTCGCTCAGGCTGAAGTAGATGCTGGTCGTACACCAACTCAGGAACAGTTAGAAACAGAAGCAATCAACTTCATGTATGATGCCATGAAGGAAAAAATGTCAGCATTGGATTATGCAGACCCTGTAACCACTAACGTCACTGTATCGCCAACCAGATCTGGTTCTCAGGTAATATATTCTGCTGACATCAATGCATTACAGGATTTAATCGAATCACTTGTGGACATTGAAAACGCACAATAATCTGTTAGAAAGGAACTAAGATAATGGATTTATGCGAACAATGTGTACACTTTGTATACGATGAGGATTGGGAGTGTTATTCCTGTGATGTCAACTTAGATGAAGATGACATGGTAAAATTTCTTCAAGGAAGAAATTCCAACTGCTCCTTCTTTCGCCTAGACGACGAATATGGAGTTGTACGTAAACAGATGTAATGCATCCAAACAAAAAAAGACGTATTAGAATGATTCTAATACGTCTTTTCTTTCATATACAAATCTAATTGTAGATAGGTTAAAATTATAACTCTACACCATGAGCCTTCAAGTACTCAATGATATCTTCTACTGTTTCGATCTTTTCTAAATCCTCAGATGGAATTTCAACATCATACTCCTCTTCAAGAGCCATTACCAATTCGAATAAGTCTAAAGAATCAGCCTCTAAATCCTCCTTGAAGTTTGATGTCAATTCGATTTCGCTCGCATCAATACTAAGCTGCTCTGCAATAATCTCTTTCATTTTCTCTGGCATTGTAGTAATCTCCTTTAATTCTAAATTCTAGGTCCCAGCATTGCTCTAACCAATTACAAATCCCCCAAGACCATTTCTAACAACAATGACTATACAACATGACCTATTGCATGTCAAGTTTTCATTTAAAAAAATTCCATTTTTTCCAACATATTCAACATGTGTCTATTATTCAGGCTTTTCTTGACATTTTTATCAAAATCTACTATAGTAAAAATAGTAATTATTATCGTTTGTTTAATGGGAGGTATCTTATGACAGAGAAAACGACTATGAAAAGAAGCCGTCAGCGCGATGCGATTGTTGCATTCTTAAAGACAAGAAAAGATCATCCTACTGCAGATATGGTATATCAAGAAATACGTACTGTTATTCCAAACATTAGTCTTGGAACCGTCTATCGAAATCTGGCACAATTGTCAGAGCGAGGTGAAATATTGCGATTGCCTTGTGATGGAAAAATGGATCATTTTGATGCGGACATTCACCCACACTATCACTTCATATGCAACAAGTGTGGCTGCGTCAAGGATATTAAGCTTCCCTACTCTTCAGCCATGGATGAGCAAGCCGGAGAGGGCTTTGACGGCGTAATCACTAAACATAACCTTTTATTTGAAGGATATTGTAAAGAGTGTATGTAACATTCCTATACCATACCAAAAAGGAGCTGCGCACCAAGCATGAGTGCGACAGCCCCTTTTTGATTGTATAATATCTTATATTACATCTTATACTTATTCAATAAATAACATCGGATCCACCGTCTCTTCTCCACATTTCATCTGGAAGAATAAATGGCTTCCTTCCTTCGAAAAGCTGTCTGTGGGATTGCCCACTGTTCCAATGGACTGGCCTGCTGGAATAAAGTCTCCCTCTTTCACATAAACCGCATCCAACTGACCATATACAATGCTATATTCATTACCAATATACAAGGTAACCATGTTGCCATAGGTGTCGTCGCTAGTCACTGATGTCACCTGTCCAAGATAAGCATTCTGTACTGTTGTACCAACTCCTGTCTGAATCAGCATACCAGGATTGCATTGATATTGCTCCAATGTTTTGAAAAATACAGTAGTTTCCATGCTGTATGGCAAAATCACTTCACCATTTACAGGCCATGTAATGGTTTTTTCGCTGTTAAAATCTAAACGACCTAAATCCGTTGTGGTAGGAACAGCTTCCCCATCTTCTGTCTTTGATACAGTATCCTGACTATCTACTTCCGTAGTCTCTGTTGCTGTATTCTCTTCCAATATTTCAGCTTCCGCCAAATCATCTGCAATCTCCTGGGTAGAAGCAGCTTCCTTCTCGATTTCACCACTAGTCTCAGCGACGTCTTCTACATCCTCTAAATCCGCATAATCAGATGCCACATTCAAGTCCATCTCATTTTCTGCAACCTTCAACTCATTTTGCTGTGCTGTATAAACACCAATCACCGCCAAGATTGCAAACAGGCCTAAGCCTAAAGAAAGATAAAACGCGTTATCCTTTAGCTTTTGTAAAAATGTTTTATCACGATTATTCATTTTCATCACCTCTGTACATAGGATTGCCAGAGTGTGAAATCTTTATACGTTTTTTTATAATTTTATTCTTTAATGTGATATGTGACACTCAAAGTGGAAACGTTTCCAAACGCATCTCTTGCACAATACATCACAATATATGGTTCACCCGGTGTATATGTGAGCGGTCGGCTAACAGTCAAATCTACTTTACCACTGTTATCTTCCACCTTCACCAAATCCATTAAATACTTATCTCGCTGCATGTTAGACATGCGGATTTCTCCCTGCTGCGTATTTCGCAAGGTTACCGTCGGTGGCTCCATATCCACATCCACATTCAAGACCACTACATCAGACGGATTCCCCTCAGAATCCTCAGCACGGTATTTCACATGACATTTTCCATAACCCTTTTGCAAAATTTCCGAGTAATCCACAATAATATCCTTTGGGGCAAGTTGTTGTTTTCCATCATATGCCACTACATTTTGCAATAATAACTCATGTAATTCCGCGGTATCAGTAACGTCATATGCTCCGATTCGATCGACCTTTTGGTCTGCGTAAATAACTGGCGGATGCTCGTCCTTTACAATAATATTGGCAGTTGCAGCACCGGTAATTCCCGTTTCATCGGTTATGGAATATGTGATTTTATAAATACCACAGGTATTCATATCTACTTCTCCATCCACCTTCATATACTGCGTCACTTCTTTGCCAGTGGAATCCAAAGCCACCACACCCGAGGTGGCATCAAAATCAGAATACCGCTCTACCTCCCTGTCATAGGCACCTAGAATCATAGGAATATTACCCATATAAGGATTCTCGCGATCCGGATCGGTAGGATCCCAATTACCAACAGAACCACCACTACTAATCACCGCAGCCACAGGTTTACCCAAAGGCCCAACATACGCACTCTCAAATATTTCTACATAAGTTAATTCACTACAATTGTCATAAATCCACTTGGCATCAATCACCGAGAGACGCACGCAACCTGCAGAAACACTAGAGCCTAATTTGTTATATTCCTCTATTTCTAAATCAGATTTGTCCTGCGTGAAATAAGGAACGGAATGAAACAAAAAGCTCCCTGTAATTACTGTGGCATACTGACCATACACATCACCTTCCAACGCCAACCACTCTTCTCTTGACCCTAACTCAAAGATTCCCTCTGGCGTATTGCCGGTTTCTCCAACGGAACAAATCATGGCCTTCACTGGCACACTGTAATACCCATCAGAACCAACGGTATACACCGTCACCACATTCTGGGTTTTATTCACTTTAATACAATATGGCAACCCATTATCCTTGATGTCACTTCCGTTGTAGTAATCCACTTCCTGTTGTTTCTCATCCCCATCGGTACCACTGTCGCGGATAACGTCGCCCTGATATTCACCTAAATCCTGTGTCTCAACCTGGTAGCTGACCATCACTGCCTTCCCATTATAATTATCAGCCACAACGATCAACAACACACTTACAATTAGCATAAGTGGTACATATGCCAAAAAAAATTTGTATTTCATATAGATATCCTTTTCTTATGTTCAATATAACAGAATAATTATTTCATAAAATGACCAAACTGTCAACGAATCCACTCAGTATTTTTCCATACTCACTTTTTTCAAATAATACTGAATAATCTCTTCTGATTTGCTCCCATCTAAAGCCATCCGATTAGCACCATATTGAGAAACACCTAGCCCGCTCCCTTTTCCTAAACATACAAAACGCAAACCATCCTCCATTTCCTCCACATAGAAATTGGTAGAAGAGAGTTGAAACCCTTCCATCAGCTCTTCCCCAGTATAAATGGTCCCATCCACCGAAACCTTTATCACATATCCATTCTCCGTAGATTCCTCCACCTTGACACCAATCTTCTTCTCTGTTTCTACGGCATCTGTCGCTTTTCCCTCTGGATTCTCTTCTCCTGTAGCAGCCTTAGCCTCACTATTTTGCGTTTTCGCCGTTCCCTGCATCTCAGACAACAATGCCTGCAATTCTTCCCATGTGTAATGCACAATATTCATATAATGCTTTGCTTCCACATCCTGACTACTGTTTACAGACTGTAAGTAACTGATATCCTCCCCCAAACGTTCTTTTGCACTGACTGTTTTCCCAATACTTACTTCATGGTACAAAGCCATAATCAGTGTTCCCTCTTGTCGTAAAACCATTCCAGCTGTATCCACAACCGCCCTCTCAAATCGTTTCTCATATTTTTCATAGTTAAGTTCTCCAAAAAGCTCTATTCGCTCATCCACCGTTAGATAATTGTAAGACAAATCCTCTGCGTCTGTAGTGGCCTTTTCCTCCATTTCCTTCAGCACATTCGTGCGAACCAAAATCGCTTGGACTTTCAGTGCTTCCTCGTCATAATCTGCAGGAATGGTCCCTGGCAACACCCCTAGTATATATTCCTCCACATCCATACTTTTATAAAGTCCATTGATTTCCATCAATACATTTTTATTCATTAAATGATTCTCAATCTCTTTGTCACCCTGTCCAATTTGTATCTCATCACAAAACAGACTAAAAAGCAGACACAATCCATAGGGAATTATCATCATAAGTAATATCAGACATATATGTTTTTTCATATGAACCTTCTTACTCTTTTTTCTATGCGGATTGCTTCGTGCTTTACACTTCCACAATCCTAAACAACAAAAAGAACCTCTCCCACTATTCTATGTGGAAGAGGTTCTATATATACCTTATATGATTGTCTAACACTTCAAATCAATCAAATTACTTAGAAGTTTTCTTCTTAGGAGCAGCCTTAGGCATTGTAACCTTAACCTTCTCTAACTCCCAGATTTCCTTTGCATACTGCTCAATTGTACGGTCAGAAGAGAACTTGCCAGCACATGCTGTGTTAAGCATAGCCATCTTAGCCCAACCCTTCTCGTCTCTGTAAGCAGCATCTACTTTTCTATGAGCCTCACAGTAAGAATCAAAGTCTTTCAATGTGAAGTAAATGTCTTCTTTAATCAATGAATCATAGATATCTCTAAAGATTTCTGTATCCTCATGGAAAGTACCATTGATTAACTGTGTTAACACCTTACGCACGTTTGCATTGCTGTTGAAGATATCTGCTGGATAGTAGTTTCTATCACGCTCGTAAGCCATAACTTCCTCTGCTGATAAACCAAAGATAAATGCGTTCTCAGCACCAACTTCTTCAACGATCTCCACGTTGGCACCATCCATAGTACCAAGGGTTGGTGCACCATTTAACATGAACTTCATGTTACCTGTACCAGAAGCCTCACGAGAAGCTGTTGAAATCTGCTCAGATACATCAGCTGCTGCAAAGATAAGCTCTGCGTTAGATACACGATAGTTCTCAATAAATACCACCTTAAGCTTTCCTTCAATTGACTCGTCGTTGTTAATTACATCTGCAACAGAGTTAATTAACTTGATGGTAAGCTTTGCTCTCTTATATCCCGCTGCTGCCTTTGCACCGAAGATAAATGTGCGAGGTACAATATCCATTTCTGGATGCTCTTTAATCTCGCTATATAAATACATAACATGTAAAATGTTAAGCAACTGTCTCTTGTACTCATGAAGTCTCTTAACCTGTACATCGAAGATAGAACGAGGGTCTACCTCAACACCATTGTGCTCCTTGATGTAAGCAGCAAGACGCACCTTATTCTGATACTTAATGTTCATGAACTCCTGTTGGCACTTCTCATCGTCAACATATACTTTAAGCTTTGCTAAATGTGGAAGATCTGTAATCCACTCATCGCCAATCTTAGAAGTAATCCAGTCAGCTAACAATGGGTTACCATGCAACAAGAAACGTCTCTGTGTGATACCATTTGTCTTGTTGTTGAACTGGTCTGGTCTCATCTCATAGAAGTCCTTAAGCTCTCTCTTCTTAAGAATCTCTGTATGAAGCTGTGCAACACCATTTACTGAGTAGGAACCCGCAATTGCAAGGTGTGCCATCTTAACCTGACCATCATAAAGGATAGCCATACTCTTAACCTTCTCTGGATTGTTAGGATACTTCTCGCGAATTGCATTCACATATCTTCTATCAATCTCTTCGATAATCTGGTATACACGAGGTAACAATCTTGAGAACAACTCAATTGGCCATTTCTCAAGCGCCTCAGCCATAATTGTATGGTTTGTATAAGCACATGTCTTACATGTGATATCCCAAGCGTCATCCCACTCTAATCCTTCCTCATCTACAAGAAGTCTCATAAGCTCTGCCACAGTTACAGTAGGATGTGTATCATTTAACTGGAATGTAACCTTCTTTGGGAGATCATGTAAGTCATCATTTGCCTCTTTGAACTTGTTAAGCGCAGTCTGGATAGAAGCAGAAATGAAGAAATACTGCTGCTTTAATCTTAACTCCTTACCTGCATAGTGGTTATCATTTGGATAAAGAACCTCAACAATTGTTCTAGCAAGATTCTGCTGTTCAACCGCCTTCTGGTACTCACCCTTATCAAATGAATCCAAGTTGAAATCCTGGATTGCTTCCGCATCCCAGATTCTCAATGTATTCACAACGTTATTACCATATCCGATTACTGGTAAATCATATGGTACCGCACGAATAGATGAGTAATTTTCCTGTACGAAACGATTACGTCCATCCTTGTGCTCCACTCTAACGTTACCACCAAATTTAACCTCGCAAGCATACTCTGAACGACGAACCTCAAATGGGTTGCCATCTCTTAACCAGTCATCTGGTTTCTCAATCTGGAATCCATCCTGAATTTCCTGACGGAACATACCATAACGATAACGAATACCACAGCCATAAGCTGGATATCCCAATGTTGCCAACGAATCGAGGAAACATGCTGCAAGACGACCAAGACCACCATTACCTAAAGCTGCATCCGGCTCCTGATCTTCGATTACGTTCAAATCAAATCCCAATTCATCTAAAGCTTCCTTTACTTCCTTGTAACAGGTAAGGTTGATTAAGTTGTTACCTAATGCTCTACCCATTAAGAACTCCATAGACAAGTAGTAAACAGTCTTTGCGTTCTTCTTTTCATACTCCTTATGTGTCGCAATCCACTGATCAATGATAGTATCTTTGATTGCATAAGACACCGCCTGGAATACCTGCTGCTGAGTTGCTTCGTCAATTGTCTTACGATAAAGAGCTTTGACATTGTTCACAACTTCTTTTTTGAATGTCTCTTTATCAAAGTCTAACTTTCTAGCCATCTCTCAATTATCCTCCCTTGTAATCATGCGATAGTATTACTCTATGTAAACGTGTCCATAGACACGCACGCAATATATTTTATCAAAATTTCCAATTTTTCACAAGACCCGAGTCTATTTTCTCTTTGTTGCACAATTTTCTATATGAATCAAAGAACAAAGCTATCATTTTGCTCAACATTACTTACGTTTCTTGGTACGAACCCCCTTAGAATTCACGTAATATTTCCCAATCCATTTACTCTTTTGCATCTTTCCAGTGGATTTACTGAAATAGTAATATTTGCCCTTGATTTTTTTCCATCCAGTGGTCATGACACCATTTTTCTTGAAGTAGTACTTACTTCCTGAAAGCTTCACCCAACCAGTGGTTCTTGCACCATTTTTACCAAAATAGTATTTTTTGCCATTGACCTTACGAATCTTTTTTGTGGTAGCCACACCTGTGGACGCATCAAAATAATAGTACTTTCCGTTCACCTTCTGATACCCATATAGCATCTGTTTTGTATCAGTGTCAAATCCGTAATACTTTCCTTTCACCTTTACTACGCCTGAAGATACTTTATTCCCCTTCCCAACATAATAGGTTGCATTGTTTACTGTGCGAAATCCTTTCTTTAGTTGCTTACCACTGGCATCAAACAGATAGGTATATATGCCATCTGTATGAATTTGATTGCGAACAATTGCTCCATTGCCTTTGGCTAGAAACGAGGCACTTCCCACACCAAACCAACCGACAACCATTTCCCCAGTAACTGGTGCAAGGTAAACCATTTCTCCATCATACTCCAAAAATCCCGTCTTTAACTTTCCAGTATTTTCATCTAGGTAATACCATTTTTCATCTACCTTCACCCAGCCAGTTACTTTCTTCCCTTCTGTGGTCATGTAGTATGTACTACCTTCTAGTTCTTGAAATTCACCATTTATTACCTTTTGGTTCAATCCGTAATAATCAATAATTGCCTTTGCATCCGCCTTTCCTACTTTCTTACGTTTGGCGGCAGTCTTAAAAAACTTAGATACGTCCGAGGAACTGCTAATATATCCATGCTCAATAATAACGCTGGGAATGTTCTGCTTCACGCCATTGCGGACAATGGAATAGTAATCCGCAAGCTTACCATTCTTGTAACGCGTTCCATTTTCTGACTTGCGCAGCAATAGGCCTCGGTTGGCAATTCCCAACGCCTTCAGCTTCTTCAATGCAATCTTTCCAAACTTCTGTGTTTCTAGGCGAATGTTGTCATTGACACCAGACTTGTAGGCCGCCAATACATTTGCCCCTGTCGTCCATCCCGCATTGAGATGCATGCTAATCAAAAAATCAGCTTCTAATACCTTTGCATAGTTATTTCTGGCAATGAGACATTCCCCTAATTCTAACTCCTTGCAGCAAGAACCGTCCTCACGAGTCATGTACACCGTCACATCCCCATAGCTCTTCAAATGATTCAGACAAGCTTTGGTAATATCTAACACAGCAACCTCTTCCCTCAAACCATTGCCCTTGGCTCCTGGATGTTTGCCGCAATGCCCAGGGTCTAACACAATTACCTTGGCAGTTATTGGTGACAACGTAGAAACCACTTTTTCTGCATCGGACAAAGCGGGTTCTGTCTCCTCTGTTGTTTGCTGCTCTGTTGTTTGTTGCTCTGTTGTTTGTTGCTCTGTTGTGTCTTCTCCATCAGTTGCCTGCTCTGTATTGTTTTCAGTTGTTGTATCTGCCTGCACCGGCTGTACCGGAATAAATGAGCCCCAAAGCACACTTGCAACCAACACCCACGCAAGCACAACTTTCCATTTGTTCATTTTTCATTTCTCCTTTGCAAACTTCACTGTCATTTATTATAACTTTATTATAAATGTGGTGCAACTATAGATTGTATGGTATGTTTTGGAATTTTCGGTGAGAAAAAACTATACAAATTCTAAATTTCTGCTAAAATGAATATATGTGTTATTGAAACTTTTTCAATAACTTCACAAGGATGATTAGGAGGAAATACCATGGAATACTTATGGAGTGACAAAAAGCGTACAATATTCGGATTACCAATTTCATTTACAAAGTATGCTTTGAATGAGGAAAGACTATTTATCGAAACAGGATTTTTGAATAAGACAGAGGACGAGGTTCGCCTTTACCGTATCATGGATGTATCTCTTAGAAGAAGCTTCTGGCAGAGAGTTTTCCGTGTAGGAACTGTTCACTGCTGTTCAGCTGACAAGTCCATGGGAGACTTTGACATTGTTAGTGTTAAGAATCCAAAGGATGTAAAGGAACAGTTATCACAGTTAATTGAAGCACAGAGAATGGCTAAGAAGGTTACCAATCGTGAGTTTATGTCTGATGTAGATGACGAAATGAACGACTTGGATGACATGCACTAAGCCACTAGCCTTATAGATTGTCAAACGCAATCAGAACAAATGATACACAAGCTTGTAATAACACCTGCAGGTAATATACAAGCTTGTGTATTTTTTTGCTTTTCCCTTGAAACCAAACGAATTTTTCCTTATAATACAGACAGATATGACACTACATTTGAGGGAGCATTATATGGGAAAATCCGAACACGAGAAATCCAATGAAATAGAGCAAACGGTTGAAGAACTGGTAGAACAGACAGGTTATCCAGATATTAATAAGGCTAATACAAAAACTATTATCATCTGGTCCTTGGTAGCTGTTTTAATGATATTCCTATTATCTGTATTGGTTCCGAAGTATACGGGAACAGAAGATGTGACAACAGAACAGACGTCGGAAGTTTCCTCGGAGTCTACCGAAGCTTCCACCACTGATTCAGAACCGTCCAAAGAGACATCAACCGAAGAATCTACACAAGACAGCGATCCTATGCTTTTTGATATGGGATTCATCGAAACCTCCGCCACCATGGAGGTTTTTTCCATGCCTGAATTTGCTAGCGCCGAACCTGGATTTCAGACTATCAATGGTAAGACCTACTACTTCCAAGAGGGCGAAAGTCCATTTACTGGTTGGCTTAAGCTTGACAATATCTGCTATTACATACAAGACGATGGAACAATCGCCACCGGTTGGCAAGAATTGGACGGTGTATCCTATTATTTTGCAGAAAATGGAATCATGGTCACTAGCCAGTGGATAGATGGGCGATATGTGGGAACTGAAGGCAATATGTATGTGAATACCATCACTCCCGATGGGACATATGTGGGAAAAGATGGTCGTGAAGATACTTCTCTTGGAAAAGTCAACAGCGTAGAAGGTCTCGATGACTTGAAAGCTACCTTGGAAGAAATGCTTGCAGGCTATTCCGGCACTTGGTCTGTTTACGTCAAAGATATTGAAAACAAAGAATATTTGACCATCAATAATATGCAAATGTTTTCTGCAAGCTTGATCAAACTATACTGTGGTGCTGCAGCCTTTGACCTAATGGAAAAAGGTGAATTAGAGGAAACTGAACGTATTAATTCCCTGATGACACAGATGATATCTATCAGCGATAATGACGCATTTAACCTGATGGTAGCAGAATGTTCCGGCACTCATAACCAAGTGGCTGGCAGACCAATCATCCAAGCATACATTGACGAAGAGGGATACAGAGATACAACCCTCACTTCTATGTTATTACCAACCAAATATAGAGCCCCTTCCTCACCGGGACGTAATTACACCACTGTGGAGGATTGTGGATTACTACTGGAAAAAATATACAAAGGTAAATGTGTAAATCCAGAGGTTTCAAGAAAATTTCTCGATTTACTATTTAACCAGACCCACACCAACAAGATTCCGGCAGGACTCCCAGCAGGCACCCGATGTGCCAACAAAACTGGTGACACCGACGAATTCCAACACGATGCAGCTATTGTATATTCCCCAGGCGGTGACTACATTCTTACCATCATGAGCACCAACGGCGGAGCATCCATTGTGAATTCACAAAAGATATCCGAAGCTGTATATGCATATTTTAATTAACTTTCGCATATCCATGATGTGAACCAAAAATTGATTTTTGACATTATCATTATAAAATAGATGAACAACAAACAAAGAAAGAAAGGAAATACTATGAATATATTTGAATGGCTCAAAGTAATTTTATTAGGAATCGTGGAAGGTATTACCGAATGGCTTCCTATCAGTAGTACCGGGCATTTAATCCTGGTAGATGAATTTGTAAAACTACATCAAAGCGAAGCATTTATGGAAATGTTTAACGTGGTTATACAGTTAGGGGCAATCCTTGCGGTTGTGGTTCTATATTGGGAAAAATTGTGGCCATTTCATACAAAAAAGCGTGCCAGCAGTTCCAACTGGTTTAAGAAAGAACCAACAAACAAGGCTATGCAAGCGGGACAGAATTTCTGCAACAGCTACTGTTTTATGGACAAAATTGTTCTTTGGCTTAAAATTGTATTAGCCTGCGTTCCTGCAATGGTGGTGGGACTTCCATTGGATGACTGGATGGAGGAACATTTACACAATGCAACTGTTGTTTCTCTTGCTTTAATTCTTTACGGAATTGTATTTATCTTGATCGAAAACTATAACAAAAAACGCACACCACGTATTGGCTCCTTGGAGACCTTAAGTTTTAAGGACGCATTCCTAATCGGTGTGTTTCAGGTATTATCTTTAATTCCCGGCACTTCCCGTTCCGGCTCCACTATTATCGGTGGTATCTTACTGGGAACCTCGAGAGAATTGGCAGCAGAATTTACCTTCTTCCTTGCCATTCCTGTTATGTTCGGAGCAAGTTTGTTGAAACTCTTGAAATTCGGTCTTGCATTTACTGCTGTAGAGCTAGCAGTGCTGATTATAGGCATGTTAGTGGCATTTGGTGTATCTATTTTGGCAATCAAATTCCTGATGGGCTATATCAAGAAGCACGATTTCAAGGTGTTTGGCTGGTATCGAATCGGATTGGGTATCATTGTATTATTATACTTTTGGTTTGTAAAATAAAAACGGGCTGTCCCTTTGAAGCATCCTTCATTGGCGACAGCCTATTTTTTATTCTATTTATCACTGACACTTTGCAGCGTAGGTCATAATGCCCGCAACCGTTTTTCCATCTGTAATTTTCCCCTCATAAATGAGCTTCTTCAAATCCTCAAGTTCCCACAACTCTACATTGATTTCTTCGTCCTCATCTAAATTCTGCTCACTCTTTACCAAATCTTTCGCAAGATAAATGTCAATCTTTTCATTACAAAATGCAACCGTGGTATTCACTGTCAACAAATACTCAAAATTGTTGCTTTTGTAACCTGTCTCTTCTTCCAATTCTCTCTTGGCACATTCCAAGGTTGGTTCTCCTGGTTCATCCAACTTACCAGCCGGAAGCTCCAGAGTAAAACGATCCAATGCGTTGCGGTACTGACGAACCATCATCAGCTTTCCATCCTCATTAACTGCAACCACTGCAGCAGCACCATCGTGATGAATGTAATCCCATTCGGCAACATGCCCATTAACCTCTACAGTATCTTTATATAAGCTAATCACTGTTCCCTGTGCACGTAATTCTCTACTTAATCTCTTAACTGGTTCCATATTCATCCTCCAATACAATGCAAAACTATCATCCAGAAATACTTTCTAAAGTTTCTGTCACTTTCTTGTAATCATTAAAGTAAGTCATACTCTGAATACGATTGGTTGTATTACTGATATAATATACAATACAATCATTTCTTTCCCGATTATAATATATGTATACTGTTCCTTTTCCACTCATTGTGTTAAGAATTGAGGTGAAATTGTCATATGGATAAGACGTATTGTTATACATTTGTCTTTCACCATCTCCAACCTGTACATTAAATATCTTATACTTCTTGCTTGGAATATGCACTCCCATTTGCTTGTTATCGATATATACAATTCCTAAATCCTCAGTGCCTTTCACAGACACGGTTCCTTTAGAATATTGGTAGATATTTGCTGCCATATCAGGCGAATCCGTCAGTGTTAACCCCAACTCTTTTGCTACAGTATTGGCATTCTGACTCAAAAGCTTTGTGATATCCTCCCCTTCTGGACGTACCACAGAAACAATTTGCTTACCTATGAATATAATCAAACCACACACTGCCAAAGCGATGATGATTTTAATAACCATTCCAACAACCGGGTTACTTTCCTTCTGTTTTCCCTGCATCTCGGCCATAGCTGTGTTATACACCACCTTTGGTTCCT
This sequence comes from Lachnospiraceae bacterium, assembly GCA_045537735.1. GTDB lineage: Bacteria > Bacillota > Clostridia > Lachnospirales > Lachnospiraceae > CAG-590. The sequence goes on along the minus strand of JAZSPZ010000023.1, from coordinate 4,057 downwards.
CTATCTTTAACAAATCATCCTCTTTTCCAGGTACATCCCATGGATTTTCCGACTTTTTCGGTACATCCCACGGGTTCTGTTCTCTTGAAACAGCGGCACGCTCTGTTCCATTCTCTCCTTTTAACTGTAATCCCATTATCTAATCCTCCTATACTTATGTACACAAAACCTTATACCGCATTATATCATTTTCATCCCATCATTTACAGTATTAAATACTATTTTTCGTATTGAGAAAACATTTCGAATTTGCTATGATTATATCCATGAGAGAAATTGCAATCTGCATTTCACTACAACATCACAAAGGAGAAGCACATATGAAAAAGTTTTTAGAAGATTTCAAAGCATTTGCCTTAAAGGGCAACGTAATGGATATGGCAGTCGGTGTCATCATCGGTGGTGCCTTTACTGGCATTGTTACTTCATTTACCGAAAATGTAATCAATCCATTCCTGTTTTGGGTTACTGGCGGTACCAGCTTTAATTTATATAGCTGGTCACAAATCACAGGATACGGAACTGCATTTCTTTCCTCTGTTGTAAACTTTATTATTCTTGCCTTTATTCTTTTCTGCATGATCAAGGCAATCAATAAAGCAATGTCCATCGGCAAAAAGGAAGAGGAAGCCGCCCCAACCACAAAGCAATGCCCATACTGCAAGGCTGACATCCCAATTGATGCTGTAAAATGTATGCATTGCACATCTGATGTAGAATAAAACAAAAACAAGAAGCGTGAAGTTGTGACACTTCTCGCTTCTTGTTTTTTTATAAAATAAATGGAACTATAATAATTCTTTTCTCAACTCTGCGCTGCTCTTAGGGCTAAGGTAAGCTGGTGCGATATCAAATACGGTTTTACATCCAGACTGACCTTCTTCTGAAAGCTTGTATGCTGCTCTCGCATAAGCAACAATGACACTGGCTGTAAATTCTGGATTGGAATCCAACTTCAAGCTATACTCGATCACATGGCTATTCTCTTCTTCCCAACCAGTCTTACCCGAACGAATCACAAATCCGCCATGTGGTATTCCACTATGGTTTGCAATCAACTCTTCCTCACTGATAAAATGAACAGTTGTGTCATAGTCAGCAAAGTAGTTCGGCATTGTCTTGATTTCTTCTTCAATCTTAGCCGCATCTGCACCATCTTCCAACACAACAAAACACTCTCTTGTGTGCTTCTGTCTAGTTGTCAATTCTGGATTCTCACCATTTCTTACTGCGTCCAATGCTGCATCCACAGGAATCGTATACTGTTTTGCATTCTTTACACCTGCAATACGGCGAATAGCATCGGAATGTCCTTGGCTTACGCCCTTACCCCAGAAGGTATAATCCTTTCCTACCGGAAGCACTGCCCCAGCATACATTCTATTCAAAGAAAACATTCCCGGATCCCAACCTACGGAAATAATACCAACTGTACCATTTTCCTTTGCCACCTTATCTACATGATCGAAGTGCTCTGGGATTCTCGCATGGGTATCAAAGCTATCTACCACATTGAAATACTTCGCATACGTTGGTGTCTGTTCTGGTAAATCTGTTGCACTACCTCCACAGAGAATCATGACATCAATCTTGTTCTTCCAATTCTCCACATCTGCAATATTGCAAACAGTCGCTTCTTTTGTCAAAATAGAAACGGTCTCTGGTGCTCTACGAGTGAATACTGCAACCAATTCCATATCTGGATTCTGCTTGATTGCACATTCCACACCTCTTCCAAGATTACCATAGCCTAAAATACCAATTCGAATACTCATCCTTATCACTCCTTTTTCATATTCCTCACATTCCATAATGGTGGATGAACGCTATCATCCAACAATGGAATTATAACAAAGATATTATCATCGCGCAATATGTTATTCATACGGATTATCAATAGCGATTGACAAACACTGTACTATATTAAAACCAAATTCACACGAATCAACTCACTTATTGTGCTACGATTTTCGCATTCTGTCAAGAAAAAGAAAGTGGCAAGACTCTCATCCTGCCACTACATCTTTCTATTATTTTTTAATTTTCATTGTCTTCTTGTAACCTGTGCTAGCCTTAAACAACTTCTTATAAGCTGGCAACTTGCTCTTTGGAACCTTAATGGTTGCTTTCTTATCGATTCCCTTAATTGCATTCTTTCCCACAGAAGTAAGGTAAGTAGACTTAATTGTAATCTTCTTTAACTTCTTTTTGTTTTTGAATGCATTCTTCTCGATCTTAACAACCTTGTAGTTATAGCTCTCAAGCTTCACTGTCTTAGGAATTGTAACGGAAGAAGCATTCTTCTTCATACCAGTCACCATTACGGTTCCCTTGCCGTTGATGTAGTCTGTTACAACCTTATACTTAAGGTTACCCTTGGTGTAGGTAATTCCCTTTAATGCAGGGACTTTGCAAGTTTTAAAGGTATATCCATTCTTTTTTGCATATTTATGAGCCTCTGAGTTCTTCTTACCATAGATAGTAAGTTTCTCTATATATTTAAAGGCATATGTATCAATACTTTTTACATTCTGATAAATTGTAATTTCTTTCAAATTATCACAATTTTTAAATGTATAAAATCCGATTGATTCGAGATAATACGGACAAACAAATTTAGTCAAAGCATCACAATTATCAAATGCAGACGCTTCAAGTTTCTTGATTGATTGTGGTAAAACTATCTCCTTGAGCTGGGTACAGTCTGCAAACATACTACTTGGTATCACTGTTGCACCATCTTCAAAGGTTACTTTTTGGAGTGCTGATGATTTAAAACAATATCCGCCACATTTTACTACACTTTTTGGAATTGTAATTTCTGTAATCCCATCACATGCTTTAAATGCATAAAAACCAAGATCACTCAATCCTTGCGGTAATTTTACCGTTGTCAGTGAATCGCAATTCTCAAAAGCACTTGGTCCTATTGTAGTAATTGTGTCCACAAAATTAATTGTTTTCAAATTGCTACAATCAATAAAAATACTACCAGGAACAGCCGTCGTACCTTCTGCAAAAGTAACAGTCTCCAAGCCAGAAGACTTAAAAGAATATCCTCCACATTCCTTTAAGTTCTTAGGAATTGTAATCGTTTTCAAACTATCACAACTTTTGAATGCATAAAAACTTAACTTCGTTAATGAATCCGGTAAAGAAACGGATGCCAAACTATCACATCCATCAAATGCGGATGATTTATCGATGGATGTGATCCCTTCAGTAATCACAACCTTCGTAATCGAATTCTTGTATGGCTTTAGCCATGGATTATCATCCACAACACCCTTACCACTAATAGTCAATGTTCCATTGTTGTAGCTCCATGTTGCACTGGTTCCACAAGAACCAGAAGTTTCTGCTGCCATTGCCACACTAGGCATAGCCACTGCACATAAAAGTGCAAGTACGAAAGTCAAAACATACTTTCTTAATTTCATCTTCCTTTTCCTCCTTTTTTTAATGTCTCAAACTTTATGTAATTCTATCGACGATAGTGTCATTATATCAAAGCTATCCATTCTTTTCTACCATTTTGTATAATCACTTTTCGCTACTCACAGTTGCGAAAGCACTTCATGATTAAGTACTATTCAACTTGGACAACTTTTTATCTTGGTTGCATCAAAGCTGGCGTAAGAAAAAGGCGACAAAGCCATCTGATGTGATACGCCCTGTCGCCAATTTTCTCTATCTTAATATTGTCTATGGCTATTTAATCGTAGCCTTCTTGCTTACACCTCTTGACCTTAAGATACTCTTGTAAGCCTTCACCTTGCTATTCGGCACATTTATCTTTGCCGTGCTAGGAATCCCCTTAAATGCATTCTTCTTTACATTCTTCTTCGTAAGCTTTGTTGTCTTAATTGTAATATTTTTCAACTTCTTACAACCTTGGAAGGAACTCTTTCCAATAGATTTCACATTCTTAGGAATGGTAATCTTTGCAAGTTTGGTACATTTATAGAATGCTTTCTCGCCAATGGTTGTCACCTTAGAGCCCATTGCCACACTGGTTAACTTGGTACAGTTGGCAAATGCGTTCTTACCAATGCTT
>JAZSPZ010000020.1:0-34607 GCA_045537735.1 Lachnospiraceae bacterium | reverse complement strand
TTGTCCATCCAAATACTTACGGATTGTGCTGATAATCTTAGAACGCTTAATAAATGTATCCTTTACTTCCGGATTCATAATTAAGTCAATATATCTTTGACGATATCTTGTATCTACATTGGTTAAACCATGATACTTCTCTGGTAAAATCTGCAAGCTCTTAGACAACAAGGTAACCTTCGTTGCGTGGATAGACTTCTCACCCTTCTGAGTTAAGAATACCTTACCTTCCACACCAACGATATCACCGATATCCATTCTCTTAAATAACTTGTACGCATCTTCGCCCAAATCATCTCTTGCAACATAAATCTGGATATTGCCTTCCAAATCCTGTACGTTACCAAAGGATGCCTTACCCATCACACGCTTTTGCATAAGACGACCTGCGATAGATACGTCCTTGCCTTCATATTCTTCAAACTGTTCCTTAATTGTGCCGGTCTTAGCCGTCACATCATACTTGGTAATTACGAATGGGTCCATCCCATTATCCTGTAACTCCTGTAATTTCTCTCTTCTAACCTTAAGCAACTGATTGATATCTTGCTGCTTTGGCTGTTGGTTCTGATTATTATCTCCCACTGTATTCACTCACTTTCTTATATAATTATTAATATATCACTGCTATAACACCATTGTTTCATGCTTCGCATTGCCACAATCGTACGCAATATAAAAGGGATAGTTCACACCATCCCTTCGTTCTTCATGTCTACTCTTCGTCCAAGCTGATTTCTACGATTTCAAACTGGAATGATCCGTTAGGCACCTCTGCTGTCACCTTGTCGCCAGCCTTAGCACCCATTAATGCAGCACCTACTGGAGACTCATTAGAAATCTTGTTGTTCAAAATATCCGCCTCAGTAGAACCTACAATCTTGAAAGTCTGAACATTGCCGTTAGCCACATCCTTCACTGTAACCACACAACCAACGTTAACCTTTTCTTTATCAACTTCATCTGTATAAATGACCTCAACATTCTTGAGGATAGCTTCCAACTCTTCAATTCTTGCTTCGATGTCTTTTTGCTCATCTTTCGCTGCATCATACTCAGCGTTCTCCGACAAGTCACCCTGCTCTCTAGCTTCCTTAATCTTCTGAGCTACTTCTTTACGTTTGACAACACGTAACTCCTGTAATTCTTCTTCTAATTTTTTGAGACCCTTATCGGTCAAAAGGTTCTTCTTCTCTGCCATTCGACTCGCCCTTCCATCTTATAAAATTATGCAGCTACTCCGCCACATTCACCAACCCATTATAACTGACTCGTCCTTTGATGTCAACAAATTCAAGTAATGCAACAAGAAATCCAATAACACATAAAATAACACACAAAAAGAGACCATGCTATACATGATCTCTTAATTCTCACACTATTCTGCTTCTGTTGTTTCAGCAGCCTCTGTTGAAGCTTCTTTTGCATCTACCTCTACAGCATTCTCTTTCAAGAACTTCATTACCTTTTCGGACATAATTGATAACTCAAAATAATCATCTCCGAAGTACTCATATACTTCCTCTGCAGTCTGTACACCGTATGTTGTCATATATTCCTGAACCAGCTTATCTACTTCCTCACTTGTTACAGTAATACCTTCCTTATCAGCAATCATGTACAGAATCATCTTCTGTGTCAAATAATTCTTAACATATTCATTGATACCCTTTTTCAAGTCATCTTCATTTTCGTATCCGTTAGCAGCCAATACTGCTTCATAAGTATATCCATATTGTTCGTAACTTGATGCAGTCTCCTTAAAGCCCTTATACTCTTCATCAACAAGCCTCTTTACCTCTGCCTCATCAAATCCATTCACCTTTGAGTTCTGAACAACCTGATTGAAAATTTCCGACTGCACCTGAGCTTCAGCGTTTGCTTCTTCTGTTGCCAACAAACCCTCTTTGATGGAATCTTTATAAGTCTTTACTGTGTCATAATCTGTATTTTCCTTCACCACAGCATCTGTCAACTCAGGAGTTACTTTTATAGATATAGAATTGATTGTTACATCAAATGTTACAGCCTTACCTGCATAGTCTGGATTGTTCTCATATGGATCTGGGAATGTTAAATCTAAGGAAACCTCTTCTCCGATTTCATGACCAATCAATCCACTCTCAAAGCCATCGATAAATGAATTGGAACCGATTGTTAGGTCATGGCCTTCCGCATAGCCACCTTCAAACTCAACACCATCCATACTTCCAACAAAATCAATATTAACGATATCGCCATCCTTAATTGCTCTATCTGTTACCTCCTCTGTTGTTGCAAGGCCTGCTAAAAATGCATCCACTTCAGCCTGCACTTCATCATCTGTCACCTCTGCAACAGCTTTGGTATACTCGATGCCCTTGTACTCTCCCAATTCAACATACTTACTGTAATCACCTGCTTTGTTGTTGCCACATCCTGTCATGCTAAGTAACATCACACCAGCCAACAAGAATGCTCCAAATCTCTTCTTCATATTCTTTTTCCCTTCTATTGTTCTTACCTATATTATCCAGCAATTTGCACTGAACAAATCGCCTTGTAAAAGCATGCCAAACTTGTACAAAATGACATACATTAAATATATATCACAAAAGAAAGAAAAAAGAAAGACCTTTCCGAAAAGTTCACAGAATTACCATGAATTATTCTACCACAACTCCCCTTTCATCCACTTTTTGAATTGCACAATATTTTATACACTATATTGTGTGTTTTCCATTTACAAACCCACAATATAGTGGTATAATGTGTTTGTTTTTAGCCTTAGAGCGCTAATATACTGTATTTAATGTTGTTTTACATATAAAGTGAGGAGATTGATTATGAAAGTTATTAAGCGAGACGGCACCACCGTAACATACGATCGGAACAAGATTGTTCGTGCCATTCAAAAAGCAAATGCCGAAGTAGAACCTGCAGAAAAAGTATCCGATGCTACAATCGAGTACATCATCACTTGCATCGAGTCCAAAAACCGTGCTCGTATGCTTGTAGAAGACATTCAGGATATTATCGAGCAGAAATTGATGGACGAGAAAAAATTTGTGCTGGCTAAGACCTATATAATCTATCGTTACTCTAGAGAACTGGTACGTAAGGCCAACACAACAGATGATTCCATTCTAAGCCTGATCCAGAATCGCAACAAGGATGTTATGGAAGAGAACTCCAACAAGAATGCCACCGTAGCATCTACACAGAGAGATTTAATTGCTGGCGAAGTTTCCAAAGACTTAACCAAACGCATTCTTTTGCCAGAAAAGATTTCCAAAGCACACGAAGAAGGTGTCTTACACTTTCACGATGCTGACTACTTCTTACAGCCTATTTTCAATTGTTGTCTCATTAATATTGGTGACATGTTGGATAACGGAACTGTAATGAACGGAAAACTCATTGAAAGTCCTAAGAGTTTCCAGGTTGCATGTACTGTTATGACTCAGGTAATTGCCGCAGTGGCAAGTAGTCAGTACGGGGGACAATCTGTAGATGTGCGCCATCTCGGCAAATATCTCAGAAAATCATATAACAAGTTTAAGGCAAAGATGACGGCCGAATTCGGCGAATACGTATCTGCCAACGTAATAGAAAAAATGGTACAAGAACGTTTACAGGACGAGCTTCGTTCTGGTGTTCAGACTATCCAATACCAGATTAATACATTGATGACCACCAATGGTCAATCACCATTTGTTACATTATTCTTGAACTTAGATAAGGATGATGAGTACATCAAAGAAAATGCAATGATTATAGAAGAAATTCTTCGCCAGCGCTTAGAGGGAATCAAAAACGAAAAAGGTGTTTACATCACACCAGCCTTCCCTAAGCTTATCTATGTACTAGACGAACACAACTGTCTAAAGGGTGGCGAATATGACTATATCACACAACTTGCAGTAAAATGTTCTGCAAAGCGTCTTTATCCTGATTATATCTCTGCAAAGAAAATGCGCGAGAATTATGAAGGTAACGTCTTCTCCTGTATGGGATGCCGTAGCTTCTTAACTCCATGGAAGGACGAAAACGGTGCTTACAAATTTGAAGGTCGATTCAACCAAGGTGTTGTTAGTTTGAACCTTCCACAAATTGGTATCATTGCGAACGGAGATGAGGATACGTTCTGGAGTTTGTTAGATGAGCGATTAGAACTCTGTTTCGAGGCTTTAATGTGCAGACACAATTCTTTAAGAGGAATCACATCTGACGTGAGTCCTGTACACTGGCAGTATGGTGCCATTGCACGCTTGGGCAAAGGGGAACCAATTGATGATTTGTTACTCAATGGATACTCCACCATTTCACTGGGATATATCGGTTTATATGAAGTAACCAAACTCATGAAAGGTTGTAGCCATACAGATGCTACAGGTCAGGATTTTGCACTTCGTGTAATGAATCATTTACGCGCAGCAACAGATCAATGGAAAGCTGAAACCGGTCTCGGATTCGGTTTATACGGTAGTCCAGCAGAAAGCCTTTGCTATCGTTTTGCCCGAATTGATTTGGAGCGTTTTGGTAGCATTGAAGATGTTACAGACAAGGGATATTACACCAACTCATATCATGTAGATGTTAGAGAAAGCATCGATGCATTTAGCAAGTTCCGCTTTGAAAGTCAGTTCCAGAAAATCTCTTCTGGTGGTGCAATTTCTTACGTGGAAATTCCGAACATGCGAAATAATCTTGACGCATTGGCAGAAGTGGTACGTTTCATTTACGATAACATCCAGTATGCAGAATTCAACACCAAATCTGACTACTGCCATGTCTGCGAATATGATGGGGAAATATTAGTTAATGATGATAACGAGTGGGAATGCCCACAATGTGGCAATAAAGATCACGCAAAGATGAACGTAACCAGAAGAACCTGTGGCTACTTGGGTGAAAATTTCTGGAACGTAGGCAAAACCAAGGAAATTAAGGCTAGAGTTCTTCATTTATAAGGGGAGTTTATCATGAATTACGCAACAATCAAGAAATATGACGTAGCCAATGGCCCAGGTGTTAGAGTCAGCCTATTCGTTAGCGGTTGTACACACCATTGCCCTGGATGTTTCAATGCAGAAACATGGGACTTTAACTATGGCGAACCGTTCGACAGTGAAGTCATGAATGAGATTATCAAAGCATTAGAGCCATCTTATATTCGCGGTTTCACATTACTGGGAGGAGAACCATTTGAATACGCAAACCAACAAGGTGTTTTACCACTACTAAAAGAAATCAAGCACCGCTTTCCCCACAAGGACATTTGGTGCTTTACTGGATACGATTTCGAAAAAGACCTGCTGGGAGACATGGTGATAAAATGGCCAGAAACCAGCGAAATGTTATCTTATATTGATGTTTTAATAGATGGTGAATTCAAACAAGATTTGAGAGATTTAACACTTCGATTCCGTGGTTCCTCCAACCAACGAATCATCCGTGTGCAAGAATCCTTAACAGAGAACCAAATTGTTCTCTGGGACGATACAAGAGATTATATATAGTGAGGTATGAATATGTTGACAGCAAATGTTCCAATCAAAAAGTTAGACCCAAATGCAGTTATTCCAACTTATGGTTCTGAATATGCAGCCGGTGCTGATTTATACGCCTGCATCGACGAAACTGTGAGTTTTCAACCTGGTGAAACCAAACTCATCAAAACAGGCCTTGCAATGGAAATCCCTGCAGGATATGCCGGGTTAATCTACGCAAGAAGCGGCTTGGCTTCAAAGAAAGGTTTAGCACCCGCCAACAAGGTGGGGGTGGTAGACGCAGACTACCGGGGCGAAGTAATGGTTGCGTTACACAATCACAGTACGGTAGTTGCCAGTATTGAACCACAAGAAAGAATTGCCCAACTGGTTATCGCACCGTATTTAACTGCTCATTTTGAAGAAATGCAGGAATTAAGCGATACCGTTCGTGGTGCCGGTGGTTTCGGTTCTACAGGCAGCAAATAATTACAAAACAACAAAAAATCCAAGTTCAAATCGAACTTGGATTTTTTAATTCTATGAGAACTTGATTAATCCCAAATAATACGTGCCGCTCCACAAGGGGTACGGTAACCTAAACTAGAAATAATGATACCTGTTGTACTACTACTAGCGTGTACAACCTGTCCACCACCAATGTACATCGTCACATGACCGATACCACCAGAACTGTCTCTATAAAACAACAAATCTCCTGGCTGAATAGATGCCAAGTCTACACTAGACAAGCCTTGCATCTGCGCTGCAGCAGTTCTCGGAATATAATAACCAAAGTGTGCATATACACTCATTGTAAAACCAGAACAGTCTGTTCCGTTAGTTAAGCTTGTACCACCATACACATAAGGATTACCCACGAACTGTAATGCGTAATTCACTACATTCATACGCTTGGTACTTGTCATCTCTGCCAAACGTCTCTTCTCAGCCTCTTCCTGCTGTCTTCGAATCTCTTCCTCTTCTGCTACTGATAATGCATACGAGAAGCCATAAGAAACATCTACATATTCTGAAGATACATAACCATCAATATCCGAATCCACTTGAATATGGGTCCAACCATTTCCAGAGTCACCCTCAATAACCTCGTAAGCTTCCCCTTCCGGAATCATCGTCAAGCAATTACTATTCTCATCCTGCTCTTCACGTACATAAAGAGTCGTTGTGTTCACCTTTGCCTTCTTGGGACAAGTTGTTTCTGCATAAGCACCTGCCGCATCTCCAAACAAAAGGTAATCATTACGCACATAGCCCATTGTTATCCCTGACTCAATCAATGTCCATGTATCGCCTTTTTCCACAACGAGAGCAATTCCATGAACCGGAAGACTTCCCACACGTTCAGACTCCTCATCTGGCTCTTTACGAACATTCACCGCTTCTTCAACATAAGCTAGACACTTACCTTCAAATTCCGGATATTGGCAATTCGCTTCTTTGTCCTTCATCACTTCTGATTCTTTTAGTTCCTTCACTTTCAAACTTGCTAAATATTCATCTAAAGCATAGCTAATTCCCACAGTGGAATCATCTAAGATTGCTGCATTACTTTCAAATGATGGCGCTAACAAACTAACTGTACCAAGCATAACAACCGCTGTTCTTAATAACATTCTGTTCTTCACGTCTCATCCTCCTATTCTTTCTAAATCCAAAGATATAAAAATTATAACAAAGCCCATTTTTCTTGTCAACCGCAACACATACCACATATGCAAACACGCAAAATCAAAAAAGCACATCTAGTTATTGCTAAATGTGCTTCGTTCTTACAATCGAATATCAATATTCTGACCAACCATCGGATTCACTGATCTTTCTAACATCTTTGTCATCAAATCCCCATTCGCCTGATCCGTATCCAACGCCTTATTCAACATCATCAATCCTACCGCCGATTGTGGACTCGAATTCGCCAGCACGGTAGTAGACATACCCATTCCATTAATTTCCATATATATCACTTCTCCCTATCGTTTACATAAGATTATACATATTATAATCTATGCAACCGTTTTTTGCAATAGCATTCATAATAAATTTACATAATATTTGAAAAAAATGTTATTTCTCCGTATATTTAGCAACGACTTCTCGACAAAATATATCTAAGTCTTCAAACACCTGCTCATTATCCTCTTCATTATGAATCTCATGTCGCATGCCATCATAACGAATTTCTTGAACATCTTGATACCCCAACTGCAACATTCTATCAATCGCTTGTTGCCATCCACCCTCATTGATATAGCAAGGATCATCCATGCCAGAAACAAACAGAATCGGCATCTTTTCATTTTCCATCTGATATCCTATGGAACGATATGTAATATACTCTAGATTCAACAATGTTTCAAAACCATTCAATGTATATGTAAATGTACATAAGGAATCTTTATCAAACTCCTCTGCTACCGATTCTTTCACAGCCAGCCATGCGTTCTTTCTCCCCTCTTTTTTAAAACGACTTTCAAATCCGCCCAATACAATTTTTTGCATTGCCAAAGAACGATGAAATTCTCCTTGTTTCTTTGTCATACGACGCACAAACCATAACGCCAAAGGAACCATCGAATTGTATGCAGGACACCCTGACACAATCAAACCATCGATAACATCATCGTGATTTCTGAGGTAAATACGCGCAATCAGTGATCCCATGCTGTGTCCATATAGAATTAGTGGTAATCCCGGATATTCTTTTTTCATTTGACAGGATACCTTGTACACATCCGCAACCAAACCTTTTTCCATTGCAGGATAGCAGTATCCAATATCTTCTGGTTCTATTACACTTTCTCCATGACCTCGATTGTCATGCATCACAGTAATATAACCCCGTTCTGCCATAGCACGCATAAATGATAAATATCGATTCTTATGCTCACACATACCATGCACCATTTGCAAAATCGCAATCGGCTGTTCTGGCACCATACAAATACCATGAACGGTTACTCCATCATACTTAGATTGGAAAGAATACTTTTTCACCTGAATATCCATAACCTTGCTCCTTATTCATCAACAATCGAATTTATTCAATCTCCACAACAAATCCAGTACTTAATCTTTTTGAAACCTCATCCATTGCCTCTTCCATATCAGAAACATCAAATTCCTTTAACACACCAATGTAGCCATTGATAACAAAAGTAACATTCAAATGATGTTGAAAGTACATTTTGGAATCTTTTTCCATTCCCGCCGACACAAACTTATTCATAATCGTATCAATTGCTCGACGCTCTAATTCCTGCGCCATGACACCCATTCCTGTTCTTTGCATCAACATGCCCAAGTCGTTAGAATCCTTAAAGTATTTGTCCGCAACACGTTTCCAAATTTCAGGTGCTTTCACAATAATTGTATCATAAGAATATTCATCTATAATTGCACAAACATCATCCACCAACGTGGTCTGAATAGAATTTGCCAAATCGTAAATATCTCTGTAATGCAAATAAAACGTACTCTTGTTAATATCCGCCAAAGCACAAAGTTCTTTGATGGTAATTTCATTCAGTTTTTTTTCTTTTGTCAACTCACAAAACACGTCATATATTGCTTTTCTTGTCTTTCGAACTCTTCTATCTTCTGCCATGTTATATCCTCATTTTCTTTAGTATGCATTATAATTTATTAAATGTTACACTCCTATAATCAACTTATATACTAGCAAAACAATAGACTCTTGTCTAGTAATCACTTCATACAAGAGTCCATTTCTTGGCTTTATTTGGTTTTACGAAGTCTGTGATAAACCATTCCTTTTTTCAGCTTATATCCCCGATATTCAGCCAACTCACTAACCGTCACCAACTGATAACCTTCTCTTCGAAGTCTTGGAATTAGCACAAGACTTGCATCCCGCGTAGTTTTGTAAATATCATGCATCAAAATAATATCTCCATCCTGTACATGATTCATCACAGCACTAATAACACGTGTACTGTTGCGATGCTCCCAATCTCTAGTGTCAATAGACCATAGAATAATAGGTTTGCCGACAGTTTGCTCTACAGTACGACTCAAACCTCCACCTGGAGGTCGCATGGTGACAGCCTTCGATCCTGTCAGTTTCTGAATTTTGTCATCCGTATCATCGATTTCTTGTTTTATCTGTTCAACAGACAAACGAAATAACATTGGATGTGTGTATGTATGGTTACCGATTTCACACCCCATCTCATGTGCCTCAATTACTGCATTTTTATAGGAATCAACATTGCATCCAACAACATAAAATGTAGCCTTCCCTTGATTTTCTTTCAAACACTTTAAAATATCTTGTGTATAGAGACTTGGTCCATCATCATAAGTTAATGCCACCATCTTCTTATTTGGATCAATTCCCGCCGCTAACACCTTACACTGCATACTAGCTTTGCTTTTGATAACTTTTCCATCTTTTTTTCGAATTGCAACAACTTTATAGACGTAGCTTTTGCCTTTTTTCACGTCACCATCACGATAATACAATTTGTCGGTTTCTTTCACTTTTTTGAAGGTTCCATTTTTGTTTTTCTTATAAACATAGTATAACGATGCACCTTTGACTTTCTTCCAGGTGATTTTCACTTTCTTTTTAACATAAGAACCTACAACCTTTGGCTGTTCTGGTCTCATATGGGCACTAACTGCTTCGCTTTTCTGACTAGTCCAGCTTTTCTTTTTCTTGTGATTTGCAACAACCATATAATAGTAACTTTTCCCTTGCTCTACGCTATGATCTACATAACGGTTTTGCTTCACCGTCACCAGCTTTTTATACCCAGATTTAGCCTTTTTACTTCTATATATTGTATAGTTTGTCGCCTTTTTCACTTTCCCCCAAGAAACCTGAACGCTAGCGTTTTTAACGATTTTTGTTTTTACACCTTGCGGCGTCGCCAAAGCAACCGTTATAGCCTCTTCACTACTACTGCCAATAATGTCCTCTCCAATAATCTGCACGATGCGATAGGTATACGTTTTTCCCATCGTCACATCATTATCATAACACTTCAACGTTCCAATCTGCCCCGGCAATGTTGCCAACACATAATATGACGTAGCATTATCTTCTTTACGCTGGATTTGAAAAACACCAGATGCATCCTGAGACTGCCATTCCAGCAAAACACTTTTATAAGTCGCAACCTTGCCCTGCAGTTGCAAGCAGCTTTCTGCTTTCACCACCATACAATTCCATGCAACAAGCACGTTTACACAAAGCATCATATAAAGCATGTATCTAATTCGTCGGTAGCAACCCATATTTTCTCTCATAGTGTCCCCTCTTTTTGAATTCCTTCGTTACGATTTCACCTTTTGATTCTTTAATAATAACACACCTAATGGTATTCCCACTACTGCAATTACTGTCATAACAATCAATACAGGAATGGTCATGCTTTCTTCGCTAAAAAACGGAATTTCACTTCCATAATAGAGCATGACAACAGCAAATGCATTATTTAAAAAGTGCACCAAAGAAGACATTAGAATGCTACCCGATTTGTGAATCATGTATGCCAATGCAACTCCAAGTAACGCTGTCGGAATAATTTTAATCATATTCATATGACTAATCCCAAACAACAATGACACAAAAACAACGGCCTTTGTCAGGGGCAAGCGACTTTTAAAAGCGGTAAACATATATCCTCGGAACATCAGCTCCTCACACACTGCTGGAAGCAATGCCATCAAGGCAAGTGCTGGAATAAATGATACACCATCTAATATTTGCATGTATTGCTCATTTACACCTTCACTGCCACTAGGAAATGCCATGCTAAGCAAGCTACTCACCACAAGATTCAAGCAAATGCCACCTAATCCTAACACAATGGCACCAGCCATATTTTTTAGACTTGGTATACTTAACGAAAATACTTTTTTCATATCCGCTTTGATGTAAAACGCTGCAAGCAATGGTAAAACACCAATGAATGCCTGCTGTACCACTAATCCTACAGAAAGTGGTGCAGAGGTAGATACAATTCCACCTACATATACCATTAATAGTAACGCCACCACCATAATCAAGATACTTTCTTGAATACTTGGCATGCTACCCTTCTTGATATTCTTTCTAAGTTCAAATAACTTCACTCCACTGAAGGATTCACCAAACAAAATAGATTCGCTGTTATAAATCTTTGCCAACAACCAAACAGAAATAAAAGCATAAATGATATTACTCAATAATACCAATACAATTAAAGTAAAATCATATTTGAACACCAATAGATTCTTAATTAGCAAGCAAATATTAGCCACCGGAATCAACGCCATCGTTGTGTTCAACTCAATAGTTGGAATAATCCCAATATATCCGGTTAGCATCACTACGAGCGAAATTGGTGTCACATAATTATTGGCCTCTTTAAAACTCTTTGCAAAGGAGCAGACAATCATAGTGATTGCACTGATAAACAGTGAGAATGCAACCACGCAAAGTACTGTAATTAAGATTGCTGGTATAAATGTTCCCAAATTCAAATCACTGGCACCTTCCGAAAGGGCATTCATAGTAGAATATAGATACAATACTACTCCACCCATGGATATCACATTCATCATAACGGATACCACTGCAATAGTAGCCACTGACAAGAACTTACTGGCAATCAGTTCCATATTACCCACTGGTAATGTCAAAAGGGTTTCCAACGTACCACGTTCCTTCTCACCAGCTGTAGCATCAATAGCCGGATAAATACACCCCATTACAATACTAGTAATCAATAAAAATGGAATAATACCACCTAACATGCTTCCCACAGAACTCTCGTTGCTGGACTGATCATCCATGGTTGCCACCACGGGATACAACAACTTATTCACATCTAAGCCCTGCTCTTTCGCATGATCCTCTGCAACCTTCTGAGAAAAGCTTTCAATCTCTTCCTTCAGCATACCTGCTGCAGTATTAGAGTTTGTAGCTGCATACAAATAATGAATTTCATACTGAATTTGACTTTCTGTTTCTTCCACAGTAATGTAAGCATCAATTTTTTCTGCTTTCAAGTCTTCCTGAGGATTGTCAGATTTCACTTCCTGCAAAATATATTCCAATTCATCCTCTTCACCTGCGATCCAATCATTCAATGCTTGACTATGTTCTTCAGAAACATGGTCATAAGCAATATAATATGTACTCTCTTCCTGGGTTTCTAAAACCAAGGTCATAATCTGCATAATAACCAAAAACAAAATTGGATACAGAAGTACCGGCAGAACCACCATGGTTAAGATTGTTTTTTTATCACGTATTACATCTAAAATTTCTTTTTTATAGAGCGTGCGTAGCTGTTTATAATTCATCTGCAGCACCTCCTTCAATATAGGCAAAAAATGCGTCTCTCAAATTGCCCGTTCCCGTTTCATCCTTCAATTCTTGCGGTGTTCCAGAAGCTATAATGACTCCTTTATTAATCATTACAATTCTGTCACACATAAATTCTGCCTCTTCCATGTAATGTGTGGAATATAAAACAGTCTTTCCCCGTTCTCTTTCCTGCTTCATAAAATCGACAATTGCCTTGGAGCTGATAATATCTAGTCCCAAAGTTGGCTCATCAAATATGTAAATATCCGGGTTATGAATCAGACATCTCGCAATGGAGGTTCTCTGTTTCTGACCTGTGGAAAGTTTTTCAATACGATTATCTATAAAGGCTTCCATCTTTAACAAATCAGAGATGTTTTGAATCTTATTGTCTAGTTCTTCCTTGCTATAATCATATAACTCACCAAAAATCCCCAACATCTCCCTGACTGTAAATCTGCCATACAGCTTTGTATTTTCAGAAAGATATCCAATTCTTGCTTTGAGTGCCTCCCGATCTGTAATCTCACTTCCATCTTGATCTGTAATGTGCACCTGTCCCTCTGTCGCTTCCATCAAACATCCCAGCATACGAAGAAGTGTGGTCTTACCCGCACCATTCGGCCCTAGAACACCTAGTATTTCTCCATCCTTTGCCTCAAAACACACATGGTCTACTGCAAAAAATTCTTCTTTCTTACCTTTTTTTTGCGTTCGGACAAATTGTTTGGTTAAATCTTTTGCCACTATCAAATCCATTCCTCCTTTTTGACAACTTTCTTTGTCACAGTCGTATCATAACATTGACAACTTTCTTTGTCAATATAAATTAGTAATGGCTATTACAATACAAAAGGTACATCCCAAAATCAAAGGAACATTGATTGGACTAGTCTGCGACACTTCTTCCCGATTTCCAAGAATATATGACCATGTAAATTCACGACCGTTTATCTTAGCAATCTGACGGAGCAATAAGATTGTCAAAATTAAACCAATAAACGCCGTAGGTGTCATCATCAATAAGCTAGATAAAATAGCCTGCTTAGAAACGGTCGTATTCATCAATTCATCCATGGAAACATCTGCATATTCTGCAGAATATTGTCCAAGAAATTCGTATAGCTTTGGCAAAATATATACATACGCTGTATTCCATGCATTGAACAACATATGCAGTATCATAGATGAAGCCAAAGAACCGGTTGCTTCAACCACCAATGCGAAAATAATTCCCAAGTAGACAGCATACATAATTTGATTAAAATTCATGTGCATCAAGCCAAACACCAAGGCACTTACAATCACTCCCGTCAATATGGAACGTTTGCGAAACGCATGATATACAATTCCGCGGTATAATAGCTCTTCTATAAATCCCGGGAGACATCCAATCACCACAATGCCCAACCACATAGGAATCACCTTCGTCACTTCATATATCGCATTGCTAATCTCATTTTTTGCCACAAATTGACTGAACAGGTTCAACCATGTAGCCATCGGTGTAGCACATACCAGCAATACAAGCGACAAAAAGAAGGAGGAAACCTTATACTTGTTCCACATCAAATCCTTTCCCACAGATTTTCTTGCAAAAAACAAATATAACATTCCACACACCAATAGATATCCCTGTGTCATCAAAATTGATACTATTGTAGAATACTCTATAGGAATCACATCCTGTAGTAAAACCACTAAAAACGATAATGGAATTTCCATAAACATCACAAGAAAGAAAAACAATCCTGCCATTTTCATGGCAGAATTGATTTCTTTAATATTCTCAAAATTCATATGCCCTCTCCTATTTCTTCAAAGCAATCGCTTCCATCTCGATTAATACATCCTTTGGAAGTCTTGCCACCTCTACACATGAACGTGCTGGAAACACACCTGTAAAATATGTGGCATAGATTTCATTTAATGCCGCAAAATCATTCATATCCTTAATAAAGACTGTTGTCTTTACTACATCTTGACAGGATGATCCCGCTGCTTCTAACAAAGCCTTCATGCTGTCAAACACACGAGTTGCCTGAACCTTAATATCACCCTCTACAACGTCACCGGTTGTTGGGTCAATTGGTACCACACCTGATGTATATACCATTCCATTCACTTCAATCGCCTGAGAATATGGTCCAATCGCCTGTGGTGCCTTATCCGTCTTAATTACATTCTTCATATTATTGTCCTCCATAATTCATTCTATTTGTCTATAATCACAATGGATTTCTCACGAATTTCAATTCTGCCTTCCTTCAACAATCTCCCCACTGCACGTTTAAATGCATTCTTGCTAAGCCCCATTTCGCGCTCAATCACAGCCGGAGATGCTTTATCTGTAAATGGCAAAACCCCATCAAAAGCAAGAATGGCTTCATATACCATTTCACTATCCTCTTCCATCTGCTGATAGGAAAGTTTTTGCATAGAAAGATTTAATTTTCCATCCTTCCGCACTTCACTGACACGAAGAGACACCACATCCCCAATGCGCAACTTTTGATGTAATTCCTGTTTTGGAACCAATCCCTGATATTTGTTATCCACAGCAACAAAAGCTCCAAACTTCTCACTCAGCTGATATACATAACCTTCCACGGTATCACCCTTTTTATAAGGACCTTCTGTGGATAAATGATCGTACAACCGCATACTGACACAGGGACGGTTGCTCTTGTCCATATACATGTACACGAGATATTCCTGGCCTTCTCTCACTTTTCCAACCATTTCCTTAAAAGGCATCAAAATATCCTTCTCCAACCCCCAATTCATAAAGGCACCGATATTTCCAACACTTTCTACCTTCAATTTTGCAATCTCACCTAACGTAATCAGCGGCTCATGCACCGTGGCAATGGGTCTATCCGAAGAATCCAAGTATACAAACACACGGATTTCCCCTCCTGCCTTCAAATCATCTGGAACCTGTTTTCTCGGAAGCAATACGGCGTCATCTGCGCCTTGTTCTTCTGCCAAATACACTCCAAAATCCTTGCTTCTAATCACTTTCAACGTTTGCCATTTTCCAATTTCAATCATAATTACTCCTGTTCTTCCGTAACGCACAAAGCGTCTCATTTATTATTCTGTTCTAAGATACATCATATTCCTATTCTATGTCAACCAAGGCTACAGCCCTCATCTCACTATTATAGGCTCTACATCACTTCTACAATCACATAGGGACTTCCTTCTTCATCAACAAAAGCCACTTGGGACAGCTCGCCATCGCGATATTGCTTCGGATACATGTTATCCCCCAGCATAGCCGCCTTTCGGTAATCCACCCGCATTTGTTTGAATGCTACATCTGTAGGAAGATAATCCATTGCTTCCTTCACATAACGTCCATTATTAACATGGTCATTCGAATCTAAAAAGGAATATTTTACCACAATGGGCTCTACATCCTCACCGGTAATATCATATTCATCCCCTAAGATGTTTATTTTTCTAGGTGCATACTCCATATCCAGTGGAGGCTCCACCACATACCCCTCAATATGTTCAGGGCCTGGTTTAGCCGGTCTCATTTTTTCCAAATCCATGAAAATCCAGATGGAATTGGCTCTCGCTATGGTCTCACCTTTCTCATCCATCACATCAAAATTTCGGTAACCATACATACTCTTAAAATTATAAGGCCACGTACGAACAGTAACCATCTCCATAAACTCCGGATAACGCATCACCTCAATTTGCCAGCTAGACAAAAACCATGCGGTTTGACTGCGTTTTGTCGCTTCCACGCCCTTCCCAATGGTTTCTGATTGTACCAGAACACAATCCTGGAAAAATTGAGCCAATTCTGCCATGTCAACTTTCAAGTTTCTGCGTACCTGTGAATAGGTTATTTCTCTCTTCATTTCATACATAGTTGTTACCTCTTTCTTTATTGAAAAAATATCAGGATTTTTCAAAATAACTCTTGATTTTTATTTCGAAATGTGTATAATAGTGTCTTGTGAGCGAAACAAATGCTTAATGGGGTATCGCCAAATGGTAAGGCAACGGACTCTGACTCCGTCATTTCAAGGTTCGAATCCTTGTACCCCAGTCTTAAGGCAACCAAGAAATTGGTTGCCTTTTTTCATGCATTCATTATTTCTTTAGCTCGTTCTATACATTACTCTCCCAATATCATCTTCGCCTCAGCCTTTAACTGTTCCGCTAACCACAGAGGCTTCTTTACCTTTACATCTGGACCAAACCCTCTAACCCAGCTAATCACATCTGCTGTAATTGCTGTTTTTCGATAGAAATATAATCCCTGTTCTGTATCGCTTAATAATCTAGCGCGGGATTTCTCATACTCTTTCACATAACGAATACTGTCTCCTGTGAAAATCAATTCCAAATCTTCTATCTCCGTTCCTGCCAAAGCTAAGAAAGCATCACCACTATTGTCCACGACATCCTTATAATGCTGATCTAGAACTTCCAACGTTTCTATGCGGGACAATCGAAATCTTCTCACCTCTTTGCGCAACTCACAATAGGCTTCCACATTGATGTAAGAATCCAACAAAAGCAAACGATACGGATGGATAATTCTCTCTGTACATTCGTCACTGGAATAGCTATAGTACGCAATTTTAATTTTATTCTTGTTATCAATGGCATTTTGAAGCGACTTCTCTATCTCTTCACTCACAACATCTACGTTACCACCTTTATTGTTTGGAAGTCTAATCTGTTTACACATCTTTTCAAACTGTAGCTTATTTAGGATGGCTGATTTCGCCACCACTTTATCAATGAATTGTATTGCATTTTTCCCCATGAATAAATGGTCATATTCACATAGCACCTCTCTAGCAAAGGCAAGAGATATCAAATCCTGCATCGTGAAATCCACATTTTTTAAATTATATTTATCGGCATAGAAATATGATATCCCGCTTCGTTTCTCCTCACGAATTGCATAATCCCGTGACAAATCATCCAGGTCTCGCCCAATCGTCTTATCACTAACCAGTACATCCCATGCCCTTAATCGCTCAATAATTTCCTTCACCGTATATCCTTTTGGATTCTCCGATAAAAGCGATAAAATATATATTTGTCTTTGAGCCACCGACATTTCTTTCATTTTATACTGTTTTCCATCCTTTTCCATCCTATTCGCCTCCATTTTCTATATCGATTAATCCGTGTTCTATTTTCATCCGCAACACTCTTTCCACTGAAGCATTGACTTGCGTTTCGCTCAAACTTCCTTGCTGCACTGCGCTGCGAGCCCCCCTCATGGACGCTGCAAAGTCTGCAGAGAAAATCATATCGTTTCCAGCCTCAAATGCTTTAGCAGTTGCTTCCTGTATCGTCATATTCTTCAAAATAGCCTGCATATTCAAGTCATCTGCAATGACCACACCCTCAAAATTCATATCTTCACGCAAAATATTATGTACCGCCAAGGATAGCGATGCAGGATGTTCTGGATCCACTGTCTCCATAATAATATGGGAAACCATCACCATATCCACACCAGAATCTATACCTGCGGAAAAGGGCAAAAAATCTTTTTCTTCATATTCTTCCAGGCTTCGACCATCGCGAGCCAGCCCCTCATGGGTATTCACATTATTTCCATAACCTGGAAAATGTTTCAAACAAGCCATCACCTGCTCCTCTTCCATTGTTTTTAGAACCGCCATCACATAGTCCGAAACAACCTCTGCATCCCCGCTAGCAGAACGATTATACATATAACTATTTTTATTATCCACTACATCTGCTACCGGCGCAAAATTCAAGTTTAATCCCATACGATTTAAATATTGCATTTTAGCACGCGTATCTTCAACTATGGCAGATTGTCCTTTTTCAGTCAACGTTCTGGCACTTTCAAATGTAGGTACATCCGATTCCGCCAACGTTTTTAATCGGCTAACAGCTCCACCTTCTTCATCTACGCCAACAAACAGCGGAATATCCATATATGACTGTAACGCATCCACACGAGCCTTCACCACATCCATGGTTTTGCCACTAAAATCCACCTGAAAGAAAATGACACCAG
The DNA here is from genome assembly GCA_045537735.1 of Lachnospiraceae bacterium. Taxonomy (GTDB): domain Bacteria; phylum Bacillota; class Clostridia; order Lachnospirales; family Lachnospiraceae; genus CAG-590. Next base: position 15,757 of record JAZSPZ010000020.1, on the reverse strand, counting down.
CCGGCTGATAAGTCTGCAAATTCGATGCATGAATATCATTTTCATTCGTCAATATCATCATTTGCGCCAACTTCTGTTCTAGTGTCATGCTATTCAACTGATTATCTATATAGGCATCAATCACACGGTCTCTCGCCAGTTCCTCCTCACACCATTGCAATGTATCAATTATAACCTGGTCAAATGACTGTTTCAAACACATAGTGGATTGGACAAGATCTTCTCTGCCCATGGTCAGGAGTGCTCCCTGCTCTGTATCACGAATCACCAACAGAACGCCCCAACAGATTACTCCGATATATGCAATTAGAATGATAATCAACAAAAGAACCTTCCCGATTCGTTTCATTTTGTCCTCCCAAACACACTATCTTCTACTCAAGCGAATGCGTTGCCTAAACGTTACATTTTTCCAAATTGCTTTACGTACCTGTTTCAAGATTGCCAGTAGTTGTATCATTTTTTCTTGTTCTAATCCATCAGAGCTAAAACTAAGCTTTTCAAGCCATTCGGTACATGACTTCACATCCAGATTCGTCCCAAAATGTAAATTCATATATTCCAATTGTTCCCCATGGCTTCTACATGCATTAAAATCTCGATTACACACTCGAATCATGTCACATAAATCCGCATAGTAAGCAACCATCATTGCATCCTGTGCCCCCATATGACAGCTATAAAATCTTTTCGCTTTGCGAACGATAATTATCATCCATTGAATTAAAACGATACCTCCCAAAACACCTGCCACAACGTATACCAACCAGGAATATTGCGAAATGTTCAATTCACCAAAAATGTTATCCGTCCCCAAGTCACTGCCTACAGAAGGATCATTTAGCAACGAAGTAAATGCACTCCAAAAATCCTCTTCGTCGGACGCTTCATTACTTCCCGGCGTAACCTCAATTACTTTCCATCCAAATCCATCAATATACACCTCAACCCAGGCATGTGCCATGGCATCTGTGACCTCCACATCTAATACAGTGGACTCACCAATGATAGAATAACCTTGATAATAATCAAAGTATTTCTGTTCCACATTCTCATCCGAAGCTAAAGCCGCCTCTAAGCCGAAGGCATACCCTTCTACATATCTTGCTGGAATTCCCATCTGTCTAAAAATCAAAGTGGCAGCTGTAGCAAAATGAGCACAATACCCTTTTCGGTTCTTCGTCAAAAAATAATTGACAAAATCCTTGCCTTTCGGCGTAGAGCCTGGTCTCAATGTATAAGGTATATTCGCATCAAAATAACTCCTTACAGCTTCTGTTATCTCATTAATCGTCATATCTTCTGTAAGACCAATTGCCTGTATCTCATTATTAATCACTTCTATATTTTTCTCTGGCACTTCTTTATATATTTCGCTAATCTCTGAAACATCTGTGTTCTTAGGTGCAACATTCCCTAGCGCATTCTCCCACACAACCTTCGGATAATAGAAATATGTTGCTGTCTCATGCATAGCAAGCCCCTGCGTCGTTCTCATCATACCATGATTATTAAAGTCCGAATAATCATTAAATAACGTATAGTAAGGATAGTATAGATAAGAAATATTCGCTCCTACATTTCGGATATCCATTTTACCCATACCACTATAATCTACCCGCTTAAACATGTTGTCCTGAAGTGCTATCGCCTCACACTTCATACTTTCATCTTCAAAGACAATGATATCATTTCCTTCTTTCATATTAACCGGATCTGTATAAATATCCTCCCACTGGTTATCTCCATATCTACCGCCGGTGTAGGCCTTTAGGTATATAGCTTCATTTGTGTATGGCGCAAAGGTAACAATCAAATCCGGCTGGTAATCCGGCGTTACATTAGAGACTCCACCTAACTTTCCACCACTCATTCCACCTGTAGATTCATATCGATTATATAGTGACGAAAATCCTAACAAAACAAAATTCCCAATTACATCTGACGTCTGCTCCCGCAACCAATCCCGTTTGAACTGTCTCTCAAAGACACGCTTTGGAAAAACTGCTGTAGTAATAACCACAACGCAAAATGCAATCAACGCCACGCGCCCCACTGACTGACGGAATATTTTACTATCCTGTGTATAAACAATTCGATTCTTCCTAAACCCCTTGATATAAAAGGATACCCCTTTCGGCGATGCAATATAATGTCCGTTGGACTTAAACATAACCACAGAAAAATAACCAGCCGCCAATGCAATCATATAAATCGTATCTGGAATCAGTTTCATGTACATCGGAATGATGAAAAGCGGAAATGTAATACAAACCGTCCAAAACACACTGCCCCTGGAACTAATCCATATATTTAAAAGGATAAGAAATACCATACCAATAAAACATGCCACAATCGCTACAGTCAAATAGGGTTGACTAATTGTAGTCTCATATTCTCTTACACTAGACAACTCAAAAAAACGTTGCGCTTCCTGCAAAACTCGATTCACCACTTCATAAAAGCCAGAATTTGCAAAAAATCGCAACTGAACGATAGAAAATACAAACATCGCAAAAAAAGCAATGTATCCCAAATCTCGATACAAAAAATGTGGCAGTGAATATAGCCACGAAAAGAAAAACGCCAACAACGCGTATACAACAACTACCAAGAAATAATTATAAGAGATTGAGAATGCTGACAAAAATCCTCCAATAGATCCAAAAGTCAACAGAAACAAAATGATAGAACGCAAAAAACAGTTAAGCACAACATTACCATTGTTCATAACTGGTTGTTTCAGATAAATTCCTTTTGCTAGAAATACATCCCCCTTATGCAATTCATCTTTTTTCTTTCTACCAAACAACATTGTCTTCTCTCAATCCTTTTTATCAATCCAAATTCAAATTACACATGGCGTCTCATGATGGGCTACGCAATACTGCAATGGTATCTTTTTCACCCATTATCATGCAATCCGATATCTCCGTTCCATCAGCAGGACCAATGTATAGATATGCACCACCACCAACATATTGTTGTAAAAACATAGACTCCACACGATCCACATCCCGATAACATCGATCATACAACATCATTTCTAACCATTGTATTCTTTCCACTTCATTTCCTATATAGCAAGACTTTAACTCTGCCACATTAGAACTGTAATAATAAACTGTAAAAGGCAAGTTTTGAGACACAAAGGACTTTGTTACACTATCCGCCAAGTCAAGAATTGCATCTGCACGCATCTGTTCATCATTAAAAAGCTCCACCAACACATGAAGCTGCATAGCCGAAACGTTCACTCGCTCCTTTACCATCAATTCATCCTTTTTTACAGAAAGCTTCCAGTGAATATTCTGTAATTTGTCTCCCGGAATATATTCTCTAATACCGCTCACATCCGAAAAGTCATATCCCTTTTCCTTGCTCTCCATGGCTTCTGTCACACCATTAATATAAAGCATTCCCGCTTCCTGATTACGCAACACACCTGTAGGCAAAATCAAGCAATCCGCACTTTCTGTCAAATCCACCTTCAATTCGCATATGCCTAATAAATCCACAAATCGAATATACTTTGCATTTACGCAAAATCTTCCACTGTAATCCAACACAATAGGATATTGGATTTCTGTGTCTTTCTTTGCACGGACAGGTATATTCAAAAAATGGTCTCCGTCCTCTCGATAAAAGGTATTTTCCACCTCCAACTTCACTGTAGCGTTCAACAGCGGGAACCAAGTAGGATTACGCAATATCACCTTAAGAAAAAACTCACTTCCTTTTTCCATCGGCTCTAAGGGTGTCTGTAGTTGCAGGCTAAAAGCATTCTTCACCTTATAAATCCCGTAAATAGAATAGATTGGAAAAATAATCAGCCCGATTAAAAGAAGGAAATTCAGATAACTTTGAAACAACCACATCATCATCACATCAAGAGCTATAATCACTAGATATCGTAGGATATTTCCGATTTGTTTCATAATTTTCCTCCTTTCCTTTCCTCGCACTTTTTACTGTGTAATTTTTGTCAAGTTCTAGGAACATTGACCCCATTAAATAAATCATTTAATGCATCTTCTATCGTCTTTCCCTCAGCCCTTGCCTTAGTACTAAGCTTTACTCTGTGTCCCAATACGTCCACAAACACACTGCGAATATCCTCTGGCGTCACATAGTCCCTGCCATTTAACACTGCTATTGCTTTTGCCATACGAAGCAATGCAATGCTTCCTCTAGGGCTGGCACCTGCTGAAAAAAGTGGATTCGTTCTCGTTCCCTCCACAAGGGTCACAATGTATTCATAAATAGAATCATGCACAAACATATCATTGGTCATCTGACGCAACTCCACAAACTTCTCTATCGTTATTACATTTTCCAATGTAGAGATTGGTTTCTTTGCATTTTCCTTCAAAATATCCACTGCAGCCTCATGCTCTGGATAACCCATGGTCAGACACACCATAAAACGGTCCAGCTGGGACTCTGGCAACATTTGGGTTCCAGATGAACCTAATGGGTTCTCGGTTGCTATTACAACAAAAGGATTTGGCAACGGTCTAGTCACCCCATCCACGGTAACATTTCCCTCTTCCATTACCTCCAAAAGCGCTGACTGCGTCTTTGGGGAGGTACGGTTAATCTCATCCGCTAAAAATAAGTTACAATATACAGCTCCCTGCTGATATTCAAATGTTTTGGTATCTTGGTTATACATAGAAAAACCAACGATATCACTTGGCAATACATCCGGTGTAAACTGTACACGCTTATAACTTAAGGACATGGACTTTGCAATAGCCATAGCTAAAGTTGTCTTACCAACACCTGGAATATCCTCCAACAAAATATGCCCCCCTGCAAGCATCGCTGCAAGCACTTTTTCTATTACTTGGTCTTTACCTTTGACAGCCTTTTTGATTTCTGCTTTTACTTTTTGCATTGTTACTCCTTTCCATATTTCTGTACTTTCATTTTGACATATGTGTCTGCTTATTCACATACCTTGCTTTGTATTTTGAATATACTATGGTCTGATCTTTATACAAACTATAATATCCAGATGCCGCGTACCCCACTGCAACTGCAATCAGATAAAATGCTGCACCTTCAAATCCAAACAATTCAAATGCAATCAACGCAGAAGTGATTGGACAATTGGTAACTCCACAAAATACCGCAACCATTCCCGCTGCCGCACAAAGGGATGGTGATAGTCCTGATATACTACCGAATACACATCCAAAAGTTGCACCGATACAGAAGGACGGCACAATCTCACCACCACGAAAGCCAATCTTCATGGTTAATACTGTCAATATCATTTTCCAGAAAAATGCGAACGCATTCACTTCGCCACCTTCAATGGCAGCTTCAATTAAATTCGTTCCTGCGCCCATGTAATCCGTTGTCTGTAACAAAGTTGTCAACAAAATAATCACAATACCAACCACAAACACACGAAGATATGAATTTTTTAAATATTTGCGAAAGAATTGACCTGCATATTTTAATAGCATGCAAAAAATGGTACTAAGTCCCGCACAACCTAGTGCAATCACACCCATCTTCAATCCAGTCCACATGGTAAGTTCCGGAACTCCCGTCACATGAAAAGCTTCTGGGTTAATGCCCATGGTTGCTGCAAAGTTCGTTGCAACCAACGCAGAAATCACACATGGCAACAAGGCTGTGTAATACATAACACCAACACTTACCACTTCCATAGCAAAAATTGCCGCCGCCATCGGTGTGCCAAATAACGCAGAAAACGCCGCACTCATACCACACATAACAATCACATGCATATCTGCTTCATCTAACTTCAACCATCTACCAAGTTGGTTACCAATGCTTCCACCAAGCTGAATGGCTGCTCCCTCTCGTCCGGCAGAACCACCTACTAAGTGAGTCAATGCTGTAGAAATGAAAATCAGTGGTGCAGAGCGAAATGGTACCTCATCCTTGGCACGAACAGTAGAGAATACCTGATTGGTTCCTCCATCCTCTTTTCCTATCTTCTTATACATCAATACAATCAACAACCCCACCACCGGTAAACAGTAAAATATCCATGGGTGTTGTTCACGAATTGCCGTTACCCCTGTCAACGTATGAGAAAACAGACTGCTGATGCCACCTACAATAAAACCAGTCAAAAATGCAATAATTACCCACTTAAGTAAACTTCCTGCATTTCTCTTTATTCTATTGAAATAATATCGAACAATGTCTTTTCCATCATGCTCGCTTTTCTTATTTGACACTAAAGGTTTCCTCCGTTCCAGCCCCAGTTTTTCACTGCCTCATACTTGACATAGATGTGGTCTGGTGCAATTCCCAACACTTCATTGAAAATCTTGGTAATTTCTCCTGTTAATGCGTCAAACGCAGTCGGGTTTTCACTACCATATATCTTAACCTCTATATAAGCGATTGGCTGGCTATTATCTCCTCTAAAATACAAATGATAGTTATCTTCAAATCCTGTCATCAACCAAGACTCGCTTTTCCCAGGTATTAAAGTAATCGCCTGACCTAATCTCGTCTTAAGTTCCTTCTCCTGTTCCTCGCTAATTGTTACACTTACTTTTGAATCAATAAATGGCATAATACATCCTCCTAATCTTAATTTCTCTTTTCAATTACAAACACAACAAATGTAAAAAACAGGCATTTTTCACATCATTGCACAGATATAATTATTTTAACCGAATTCACAAGGATTGTCTATTATTTATAACGGGATTCACCATATTTTCATAACCAGCCACAGGACTGATACGGAAACGTTCTATCAGATAAAAAAGGACCGGGTTCCTGTGCTAACTGTCACTACAGTCAAAACAAGGAAACCCGGTCCCAATGAGTCATTATAATCATAAAATTATATAACTTTTCCTATCACTTATTCATAAATGCATCAATATATGAAATCAATGCTTCCACTGTCTGATCCACACCCAAAGTAGAGCTATTCACGCAAATGTCATAGCTTCTAGAGTCACCCCATTTGCCATCTGCATAAAAATTGTGGTAGGTCTTACGCATCTTATCTTCCTTCTTCATGCGATTGAGCGCTGCTTTCTCATCTAAATCAAACTTCTCCATTACACGTTTCTTCTTACATTCTTTATTGCCTAAAATGAAGATACTCACCATATTCAGATTCTCTCGCAACACATATTCTGCACAACGGCCAACAATTACAAAGGATTCCTGTTCCTCATTCCCCTTCTTACGAATAAAGTCAAAAATATGATTCGCCACTGTCTGTTCCAACGGCAGGTAACTTCCATCCATGGAAACCGGATAAAAAATCGGATTCACTGGTTTCTCATCAAAATACTTGGCAACATCTGCACTAATGGCACCATTGGTCTCAATGTGCTGAAAAATCTCTTTACCATACAGCGGAATATCATAATGTCTAGCAAGCTTCTCTGCTATCTCATGACCACCACTACCAAACTCTCTACCAACGGAAATTATAATCTGCTTCCCCATAACATCTACCCTCTTTCTGCTGGATTCCATGGTGCAAACTGCATCCACTCCTGTATACCATTATAACATCTTATGTCAGTCATTTAAAGAAGTTTCTGTTGAATTTTCTGAAAACTTACGCAAACTTGACACCACACTTTGTTTATTGTAAAATCAGGACAAGAAATGGGTTTACACCGTACAGTTTTTACTCAAGCGGGCTGCTCGTTTCTTTTTTTATTGCCAGCAAATCGTAGAGATATTTCTTACCATTTTCGTCATGTCTAACTATCATTCTTGCAGAAAATATATTATATCTTATTAATTCACCATTTCTATCATCATATACCGGAAGTGCAAATTTCACCTGATATCTATACCAGCCAAATTTAGCATCTTTTTCATGCTTTTTCTTGGTGTTCTCTGAATGCATTTTATTGGTCGCAATTTGAATCAACTCTGGAATCCCTTGTGCAGCATTTGCTTTTGCCTTTGCAGCCATCCCTTTTAACGCTAATCTACTCTCCGACCGAGTATATTCATCTGGCAAATCCGTATCAATAAATATCTTCTCAGACGTCTCTGTAATCTCGTAATATTTTCCAACATATTCTTTTAAATATTCTTCCACCTCTTTCCAATCTTCTTTCTTTTTTCCTTTAAAACGAATATCGTTTATCAACACAATACTACTACCATCTAAATCAGCAATCACATTAACACTTCTAATCATATGTTATCCTCCTTAGTACATTAACTACGATTTCCTTACCAAATGTCTTTTATCTATACAAATTAAAATTGAAATTTTGACAGAGTCTGTCCTACGATTATTGACTTTTAGAAAAAACGAAACTTAAAGCTTATTATGTGCGAATAATAATCATAACAGTCTACATAACAAAACACCAATGAACTTTTTGTGAAAACGTGATATAATTGCACTATTTACGGACGAAGAACCAGTGCCTGAAGATTTAAAAGACATCATGATAGGTGTATTTAAGAATGAAGAAATCAAAGAGTATTATAAAGAATGGGAAATAGAAATGTTTGAAAGCAAAAAATTTAATGACGAGCACGAAAATGGAATTAAACATTGCCATGCGATAAATAAGATTGTTGTCAAAAAACTGAATTAAGTAACAAAAGTCCTCGTTTTTTCAAAAAGAAAAATCACAATCTCCCAAACTAAAAATCAAGCCCGGGAATTTACAAGAAAAGCCTTAGAAACAGTCACGTTTCTAAGGCTTTTCTTTTACAAATATGTATTATAACACAATCTTCTTACACTCCATATAATATCTCTTCTCATTGGCTTCACCCATGGAGAAGGTCTTTCTTGGAAGTACGCCGTCTTTGATAACACCGATAAATAGGTCTTCCTTCTTCACCTCTGGTAAAATGAATCCTACATTATTCAGTTTCGAACTCAAGCTATCCACTACATCAATTCCATGAATATAATCAATCTTGCTTAAGCTGTTTTTAGAAAGGTAATCATCTAGGAAATTCTGCAAGGTTGCAACTGCAATTCCCCATGCAGGACGTTCTACCTTAATTAGTTTCCTTCCCTCTGTAGAGCAAAGGACAAATGCATGCTCATCCGCAGTTGCATAAGGCTCTCTTGCCGCATCACGAACAACTAACTTACAACCATGTGCACTGTAATACGCATCTGCTTCCTTTAACAATTCATCCTCATCCACATTGAATACGACTCTGTGGATTGGTTCAATCTCTAAGCTCTCATCATGGATATTTACAATCTCACAAAGACAGAATCTTGCTGGATGTGTTTCAATTTCATCTGCGGTTAAATTCTGCTTGATATTCTCCCATGCAGCCTTGGCTGTTGCCATGGAATGATTACCGTCACCTACTGCAAAGTTCAGCAACGGATAGTCTTCCTTCAATCCATATCTGGCATTAAATGCTGCCCTATCTGCCAACTGTTCAATCAGATACATAATGCGTTGTGTCTCCTCACCCTCTGGAATAAACCAGCCAGCAATATGTCCACCCTTTTGCATCAAGTCCGTATCATAAATTTGCTGAAATTCCTGTTTTCTTGCCATTAAAGGTTCAATCACCGTTTGCTGTGGATCATCAATCAACAACATAATATGCGGAATTTCCACCGTTGCAGTCTGTCGTACTCTCAAACGTGGTGGAATTCTTTCCTCCACCGTCATCTCGGTTGGTCTGGTAAGACTATGGGCACCCTTCTTATATTCATAGGTTTCCAGGTCCACTTCCACAATTAAACCATTTCTTGCATATTGCTTTCCGAAACTTCTCTCAATCAGCATAAATCCCTTTGGATATTCCTGTAAGGTTCCGTCCGCAAGATACTGTTGCATCGTTGCATGGATTGCATCCACTCTTGCCTGCTCATCCTCAGCTTCTAGATATACCTCCGGCAAAGTAAGCTTCAAGGTAGATGGTGCAGCTCCAACATTTGCCTCTGTTTCCTTCCAGTACTCTGGCTGGGATGTAAACTGGTCACAAGCTACAACGGACCATTTATACAAATCGGTTTCTGTGTTAGGCATTAAAATATTTGGTACATGTAAACAATTCATATTGTAACTCCTCCATCATTTTTATCATTTTCACTGTCTCTTATAGTACCATATAGACGAAAGAAAGGGCAACCATTTTCATGGCTACCCTTTTCATTCTATATTCGTGCATTTTATACGATTGTTCTAATTATTTTACTTTCGAAAGGAAATCTTTGAGTCGTTGATTCTTTGGATTTTCAAAGAATTCCTGTGGGTTTGTATCTTCCATAATATTCTTCTCATCAATAAAGATTACACGGCTTGCAACCTCTTTTGCAAATCCCATCTCATGAGTTACCACAACCATGGTCATGCCATCTGCCGCAAGTTCCTTCATAATCTCTAGCACCTCTCCTACCATCTCTGGGTCAAGGGCAGAGGTTGGCTCGTCAAACAGAATCACATCCGGATTCATCGCCATGGTTCTTGCAATAGCAATACGCTGTTTTTGTCCACCAGAAAGATTTCCAGGATATGCATCCGCCTTATCGCTCAATCCAACACGGGCAAGCAGCTCATCTGCCTTCTTAGACGCCTGTTCTTTCCCCATCACCTTCAATTTCACTGGTGCTAGCATAATGTTTTCCTTCACTGTCATGTTAGGGAATAGATTAAATTGCTGAAACACCATTCCAATCTTTTCTCGAACCTTATTGATGTTCACTTTTTTATCTGTAATATCCACACCATTGAAAAGGATTTCGCCAGATTCCGGACGCTCTAGCAGATTCAAGGAACGCAAAAATGTAGACTTACCACAACCAGAAGGACCAACAATCGCAATCACTTCACCTTTGTAAATGTTGGTGCTAAGGTTCTCTAATACTGTATTCTCACCGTAAGACTTACACAAGTCTTTCACTTCAATCAATACTTCTCTATCTTGCATCTTTTTTCAGTCTCCTTTCCAAATGTGTGACTCCTGCCGTCATAAGCATAACAATTACCAAGTATACCAATGCTACAGAAAGCAATGGAATCATCGCCTCATAGGTATTGCTTCGGATAATATCTCCGGCTTTGGTCAAATCCATCAAACCGATATAACCTACGATGGAGCTTTCCTTCAACAAGGAGATAAACTCGTTACACATTGCCGGCAACGCATTCTTAATCGCCTGTGGCAAGATAATATTCCACATGGTTTGTCCATAGGTAAATCCAAGGCTTCGACCTGCTTCAAACTGTCCAATCTCAATTGCAACAATACCTGCACGAATTGCTTCTGCCACATAGGCTGCAGAGTTTAATCCAAATGCAATCACAGCTGCAATCACTGGATTCACCTTCACATTTGCAAATACAACATAGTACATAATCAAGAGCTGAACTACAACCGGTGTTCCACGGAACACAGTCAGGTAAACTTTTGCCAAAGTATTGAAGATTGCAAGAAGTACTCCGCCCTCTCCGCTTCTATCATGCGCAACACGGATAATCGCAATTAGGAAACCTAATACAATACCAATCAATCCTGCAAACACAGTGATAATCACCGTATTCAGCAATCCCTTTGGAATGTATTCCCAACGGTCATCTACCACAAATGTCTGATACAATTTGTCCTTAAATGTCTGTGTTGACGCTGCCTCTTTTGTCTTTACAATAATAACCTGTTTTGCAGTGGTATAGGAATCTGTAAAATCAATATTCTTCAAGCGGTCCTCTGTGACTGTCATACCTGCAACACCCACATCTGCCTTACCAGACTGTACAGCAATAATAATGGAATCAAATTCCATATCGCTGACAACCAATTCCATGCCAAGCTTATCTGCTATGGCCTGCGCCATATCCACATCAATACCGGTTGGTTCACCATTTTCATAGAACTCATAAGGTGGAAATGCAACATTGGTTGCCATGGTTAACGTACCATTGCTTCTATCCACATCCTCTGGCGAAACATAAGGTGTCTTGCCCTTGGTATCATCTCCAATATAATTCTTGATAATATCCGCAATCACACCCTCTGTCTGTAACGCAGCTAATGCCTCATTAATCTGGTCTCGTAGCTTTGTATTATCCTTTGCAACACAGATTGCATAATCCTCAATTGCAAACTCCTCTTCTAGAATAGATAACTCTGGATTCTTCTCCACAAATGCTTTTGCCGGCTGCTCATCAATAATGACACAGTCAACCTTTCCCTGCTTCAATGCCTGAACTGCGTCTGTACCCTTGTTAAAACGAGTAATCTTCGTTCCTGCTTCATCGCCTTCATAATCAGAAGCATAAATATCACCAGTGGTTCCCAACTGAACACCTATGTTCTTACCTTCCAAATCGTCTATATAAGTAATAATATTTATATTGCTTTCCTGTGCCTCTTCTTTGTTACATCCCAGTCCGAATGAACAAAGCAATAACATCATCATTGCAAATAATATGTATCGTTTTTTATTACTTGCGTTCTGCTTTAATACATGCATCATTTTTCTTTCGCAGAATGTTCTGCACTCCTCACTTTTGTATTTGAATTATTAGGGCAATTCATAACCCACAAACTATCTCTTATCATACTTGATTTTGCTGAATTTCTCAAGGTTTTGTTGGTTATAACAAAAAAACTCACGAACAAATTTCCATTTCCCCGAATCCCCATTAGTCGTTTAAAATATATAGAAAAATGGCAGAGATATAAACATCTCTACCATCTCTTGCAATATTCACCTCTTTGTCACATTCCTGCCATGCATCCAAAAACCAAAAGCATGTATGCCCAACACCTGACTGAAGAGATAGGCTTCAGCATTTTGATTCATAGATACGTTTTCTCCTTGCTTTTGAAAAAATCTTCCAGCTTGCCAAGTAGTTCTTCTCTATCTATCGTTTTCAGCAGATACTCCACAGGGCTTAATCCCACAACGGATAAAACACTGTCTCTATCACCATGGCCTGTCAGGAACATAACAGGGATTTGTCCGGTCTCGGAATCGTTTTTTAACATAGACAACACCTGCGGACCGCTTGCTATTGGCATTTCATAGTCAAGAAGTATCAGATCAACTTTATTCTTGCTCAAATAACTTATCGCCTGTACGCCGCTTGCTGCCATTCCTACATGATATTTATCTTTCAGCCATTCATAAACCGTCCGCATATAAGTAATATCATCATCCACGAGCAACACGGTCTTTTTACGATTCTCGCCTGTATTCTCATCAATATATAAGCTGACCCTTTTCATAAGCCGATCTATATCAATAGGTCTCTTAAACCATTCCGTTACCGCTTGTTCCGGAATTACCTTTTTTACGAACTCATAATGCAACTGCTCGCCAATAAGTATCAGTCCCAGATCCCTATCCTGTATGGTATCTTTAAGAAAAACAAGCACATTGGACATTTCCCCCAATTCCTCGCTCATGAAAAGAATCATCAGTTCCGCCTCACCTGCACAACCCTCGATTTCTTTTATGTCTGCATGTGCGAATGCAGTTTTGATGTTTATCTCCTCTAGTTTTGTCACAAGGCTTTTTGCCAGAAAGCTATCCTTTGCACTTATGACTACAACTTTTCCAACGTTTGTACTATTCTCCATTGCTATCCTCCATGTTTCGTATGGCTTTTGATGCTGTCTCACTGATTCCCTCCCAATCAAGTGCATTAAGCATTTTCTCTATCTTCCTTATATTTTCCTTATCTGCCGTGGGCTTATTGTAATTTTTAAGTTCATCCAATATCCCTATCATCAGTCCGTAATCCATGCTCTTCGTAATCTCGATAATCGTCTGATACGCTTCTTCCAGCGCATCTAATCCTATGTCTGGCAATTCTCTATCCTCTCCGTCAAGTGCTACAAGTCCACGATCCAAAGAACGATACATCATAAGGAGGTGCTTTGTATGTTCTTTGATAAAATCTACATCGTTTTTCTTCCCGGCATTTTCCAATTCCTCAGCAAGCCGCGAAAGTTTCCCTGCCCCAATTATCCCTGCTGAACTTTTTAAGGCATGAACCTTGATTGTATAATTTTCTATCTCCCCTTCCCTGTATAACTTATCAATCTCCTCTGCTTTTGTATCTGCGTTCTGATGAAAAACAGTCAGAACAGACAGATATCCGTCTGCCGTCCCACAGTTTTTCATTCCCACCTCCGCATCTATATCCGGAAGTTCATAGATAAAATCCGGCAATTTACGTTGTTGTTCTGCTTCCTCTTCGCTCAACTGCTGATAATGATATAGGTCGATAGTTCGTTTTTCTCTCTGCTTTAAAACAAGCGGTGTAGAAGGTTTCTCTATCTTCTCTTTCGGGAGCAATCCCAAAAGCATTCTTTCTAGTTTCGTACCATCCACAGGCTTTGACAGATAATCCGTAAATCCTGCATCAAGATACATCTGTCTCGCTCCTGATATCGCATTTGCCGTAAGTGCCACAGTAGGAGTTTTCCGGTTTTTTTCCGTATTCCGAAAAGCCGTTAATGTCTCAATCCCGTCCATATCCGGCATCATATGGTCAATAAAGGCAACGTCGTATTCGTTTGATGTAGCAAGTGCAATCGCATCTTTCCCGGACAGAGCTATATCAATGCAAATTTTTGTTTCCTTTAATAAGTTTTGAATGACTGTCAAATTAATCTCCGTATCATCCACTACAAGGATGTGGGCATTCGGCGCATGGAACAGTGCACGATAAACAGCCTCCCCACTATTTGCTTCATCAAGCCTGTGTGCATAATCGCCAATCTCATCACGCGATACGACCTCCTGACTCACAGCAAACGAAACTTTGGTTCCTTTTCCGTATTCACTATGCACATCAAGGCTGCTCCCCATAAGTTCAAGAAGCCCTCTTGTGATACCCATTCCAAGTCCTGTGCCCTCAACCTGTCGGTTTCTTTTCTCTTCAATGCGCTTATATGGAGAAAAGAGCTTTTCCATATCCTCCTGTTTCATTCCGATACCGGTATCCTCCACCGAAAAAATCAGGTAAATATGTGACCCGGTCTCTGTCTGCCCAGCCCGCGCTTCTTCAGTGGTCCGGCAGATTTCATCATCCTTAACCTCCGAAAAATCAAGGCGCATAGTGACAGAGCCTTTTTCCGTATATTTGACCGCATTTGTAAGCAGATTCATCACGCACTGCCTAATGCGTATCTCGTCACCGATAAGAAGATGCGGTATATGTGCATTTACATCTACAAGAAACTTCAACCCTTTCTTGGCCGCCCTGTCCTTTATCATATTATTCAGATCGTTGATAAGGGACGACAGTTCGTATTGCGCCGGTATGATTTCCATCTTCCCCGCCTCTACCTTGGAAAGATCGAGAATGTCATTAATAAGAGAAAGCAGCGTCTTTCCGGCAGACATAATATCTGCTGCGTAGGCACGGATGGATTTTTCCTTCGTCTCACGCAGAATCATCTCATCAAAGCCAAGCACTGCATTAATCGGCGTACGGATCTCATGGGACATATTTGCAAGAAATCTAGTCTTGGCTTCGTTTGCGTTATCCGCAATCTCTTTTTGTTTTTCTAATTCTTCCATATATCTATAATGCTCGGTATCATCCATTAGTGCATATAGTTTTCCGAGGCTCTCCCCATCATAAAGGAGATTGTCTTCCTTCGGTGTATAGATTCGATCTTTGATATTGATGGTTGTTCCTTCTTTGACAGTTTTCGTGATATTGGAAAGTAATTCTGTGGTATCCGACCCCTCTGACCCAAGTATTGGATAGAGCTTTGCCGCCGGAGCATTGTAATACTGAACTACGCCGTCATTGTCCACTGCTATGAT
>JAZSPZ010000024.1:0-64624 GCA_045537735.1 Lachnospiraceae bacterium | reverse complement strand
GACATTTGAAACGTCATGCTGAACTGGCTGTTGAAATGGGTGTTGACAAAGACAATGTTGAAATTCTTTCAAATGGTGCAGTTTTGGAGTTGTCAAAGGATGATGCAAAGGTTGTAGGTCGTGTGACGTCTCAAGGAATCCTGGTAGATGGCTTGGGTGTTGGTGATGTAGGTAATATTGTATTGCGTGATAGACAACACTTATCACAGAATGGTTTGATTATTGTGGTAGTTACGTTGGAGAAGCATAGTAATATGTTAGTGGCTGGTCCGGATATTGTTTCCAGAGGTTTTGTGTATGTGAGAGAATCTGAAAACTTGATGGAAGAATGCCATGATGTAGTAGAGGATGCTTTGCATCATTGCCTGGATCGCAATATTACAGATTGGGGCAAGATTAAAACAACGATTAAGGATGAACTTGGTGAGTTTTTATGGAAACGTACTAAGCGTAACCCTATGATTTTACCAATTATTACAGAAGTATAAGCATGCTGTCGGAAAGGAGGCATTGCCATGATTACAAAGGAGGCAAAGGTGCTGAACCAAACAATCAAAGATAGTGCAGCGTATCAACAGTATTTGTCTGCCATGGAAAAAGTGAAACAAAACCAAGAATTGTATCAGGCGATGAATTCTTTTAGAAGGCGTAATTTTGAATTGCAAAGTTATGATGATGGTGTGAACCGTTATCAGGAAATTCACAATCTGGCGTTGGAATATGAAAAGGTTTTGCGTCATCCGACAGTGAATGAATTCTTGGTGGCGGAACAGGTGATATCAAGAAAGTTAGAAGAAGTTTATGAAACGGTAGTAGATGGTTTAGAGTTTGATTACAGTTACATGGAGTAGAGAAGTTATGGTTGGTGAGAAGAAAAGTGTTTCCAGTTCAATATTGTTGTTTAGTTTGCGTGCATTGTTGAATGTCTTGTTGGTTTTGCTCTTGGTGGAGGGGTTCACTGGGGCGTACCATTTTTCCTATAAGCTGTTTGCGGATTATCCTTATGTTGCTGCGTCTTCCGAGACAATGAATATCACCATTGAATCTGGAACCAGTGTATTGGATTTAGCTACTGTTTTGGATGAAATGGGTATTGTAGATAGTCGGTATCTATTCATTGCAAGAGTTTATATTGGTGATTATCAAGATAAGGTGATTGCTGGAACTTATGTGTTAGGTCCTGGTATGAGTCCTGATGAGATATGCAGAAAAATCTGCGGCATACAAAGTGAGGAAACATCGTGATTGTAGAAGAAAGAATAACATCATTTATCAATTCCATGAATAAAGACGATGAGGGAATTGTTGGTTTAATTGAAAAAGAAGCGTTGGAGCAGGAGGTTCCAATTATTCGAAAGGAGACAAAGGAATGGATAAAGACCATGCTTTGTATCAAAAAACCTATGCGTGTGTTGGAGGTTGGAACAGCGGTTGGATTTTCAGCAATATATATGAATCAGTATTTGCCTATTGGGGCACATATTACAACCATTGAAAAATGGGAACCAAGAATTGAACAGGCAAAGGTGAATTTTCGTCGAGCTGCAGTAGAGGATCGCATCACTTTGTTAGAGGGAGATGCTGCGGACATCTTGAAGAATATGGATGAAAAATTTGACTTTATTTTTATGGATGCAGCAAAAGGTCAATACATTCATTTTTTGCCTGATGTGCTTCGACTTTTAGCGAATGATGGCGTGTTGATATCTGATAATGTATTGCAAGATGGAGAGGTGTTGGATTCTAAGTACGTTGTGAATAGAAGAAATCGTACAATTCATACCCGTATGCGAGAATATTTGTATATATTAAAGAATCATGAGGAGCTTGAAACCTCGATTATTCCCATTGGAGATGGGGTTGCACTATCGGTGAAATGTAAATATAAGTTATAGTTGGTTTGATGGTGCAAAAAATGTGATGATACTATATGCTTGAGAAGATGGAGAATAGACATGAGAGATGTTGAATTGCTAATTCCTGCAGGAAGCCTTGAGGTATTAAAGGTTGCGGTGGATTATGGTGCGGATGCAGTTTATATCGGAGGAGAGTCCTTTGGATTGAGAGCAAAGGCACATAATTTTACAATTGAAGATATGAAAGAAGCGGCAGAGTATTGTCATGCTCATGGAGTAAAGCTGTATGTTACTGCAAATATATTTGCGCATAATGATGATCTGCCGGGAGTAAAGACATATTTCGAAAAGTTAAAGCAGGTGAATATTGATGCATTGATTATTTCGGATCCTGCAATTTTTACAATTGCAAAGCAGATTTTACCAGAGATGGAATTACATATTAGTACACAGGCCAATAATACCAATTATGGAATTTACAAGTTTTGGTATGAACTTGGCGCGAAAAGAGTTGTTTCGGCGAGGGAATTGTCATTGGCAGAGATTAAAGAAATACGAGCCAATATTCCGGATGATATGGAAATAGAAAGTTTTATCCATGGTGCGATGTGCATTTCTTATTCGGGACGTTGTTTGTTGAGTCATTTCTTAACGGGAAGAGATGCTAATCAGGGTGCTTGCACGCATCCGTGTCGCTGGAAATATAGCGTGGTGGAGGAAAAACGTCCAGGAGAATATTTTCCTGTAGAAGAAGATGACAGAGGGACATACATTTTTAATTCTAAAGATTTGTGTATGGTGGAATATGTTCCTGAATTGATTGAAGCCGGGATAGACAGTTTTAAGATTGAGGGCAGGATGAAGACTGCGTTATATGTTGCTACAGTTGCCCGCACTTATCGTCGTGCCATTGATGACTATAAGAAAAGTTTGGATTTGTACAAAGAGAATCTTCCTTATTATAAAGAAGAAATTGGAAAATGCACATATCGTCAGTTTACTACCGGTTTTTATTTTGGTAAGACCGATAGTGATTCTCAGGTATATGACAACAATGAATATGTCAAGGACTATACTTACATCGGGACGATAGAGAATATCGATGAACAGGGAAGGGCATGTTTTATACAACGAAACAAGTTTAGTGTTGGTGAAGAAATTGAGGCAATGCTGTTTGACGGAACGAACAAAAAGTTAAAGGTTCAAATGATTTGGAATGAGGATATGAAGCAGGTGGAAAGTGCTCCGCATCCCAAAGAAAAGCTAGTTGTTGATTTTGGTGAACCGCTACAGCAGGGTATTATTTTACGTCGTAAAAGTGTTGAAGGATTGCGCTAGTTTTTTTAAGGCTTTTTTTTCGATTCGAGAAACGTATGAACGGGAGATTGCAAGTTTGCTTGCAATCTCTCGTTGTGTTAGTGGACGTGAATGGTTTATGCCGTAGCGTAATGTGATGACTTCCAATTCGCGTGAAGATAATTTTACTTGCAACAAATCTTTTAGGGTTTGGATGTTTTCTTTTAGTACGATTTGCTCTACGATTTCTTTGTCTTCATATTCGATGATGTCTAGCAGGCTGATTTCATTTCCTTCTTTGTCAGTTCCGATAGGCTCGTAAAGAGAAAACTCTTTGGCGCATTTTCTTTCTTGTCGAAGCATCATTAATATTTCGTTTTCGATGCATCGTGAAGCGTAGGTTACTAATCGGTTTCCTTTCTGCATATCGTATGTGTTGATTGCTTTTATGAGACCGATTGTTCCAATGGAAAGTAAATCGTCAGTGTCACGTTCGAAGTTATTGTATTTTTTTGCAATGTGAGCGACTAATCGTAGGTTATATTCTACCAGAATGTTTCTGGCTTCAAGGTCACCAGCTTTGCATTTTTCGAGATAAAATGATTCCATTTCTTTGGAAAGAGGTTGCTTAAATGTGTGCATAGAAGTCACCTTGAAGTGTTTTATATATCTTATGAAAGAAATGCAGAAAAGTGCTTTTCCACAAAACGATTTATGCAAATAGACAAAATTACATAAAATCTTTTCTTTTTTGAGTATATGTGATACAATATCTAGTAACTAAAACTTATGAGAGGTTATGCATATGCGTATTGGAGTAGGAAGAAAGAAAATTAGAATGGGTGATTTGCTTGTAGCAGCAGGTGCAATCACAGAAGATCAGTTGCAGGAAGCTTTGGCTCTGCAAAAGGAAAAAGGCCAGAAGTTAGGTAAAACACTTTTGGAGTCTGGTATTATTAGTAAAGAATTGCTGGTTGCAGTTCTTACACAGCAGCTTGGTGTAGATTACATTGAGTTGAAGGGATGTAAGTTTGATGACGAAGTATTATCGTTGATTCCGGAAGATGTGATTATGAAATATAACATCATGCCTTTGGGATTTGATGAGAATAATCCGAATGTGCTTCGTGTTGCCATGGTTGATCCAATGGATATTATTGCGATTGACGATATCTCTATTGTTACAAACTGTCAGGTGGAAGCAGTGCTTGCCATGGAAGACGACTTGATGGAATGTATTGGTAAGTATTATGGCAATCATCAAGCGATGGAGGCGGCTGAGGCGTATCGTAAGGAACGTGAACAGGATATGCTATCTCAGGCCGAGGAAGATGAGTATAATGCTGATATTGAAAATTCTCCGATTGTATTATTGGTTAAACAGATTTTGGAAGGTGGTGTTCGTCAGAGAGCATCCGATATTCATATTGAACCGTTGGAAACTTCAGTTCGTGTTCGTTATCGTATTGATGGTGTTTTGAAACAGGTTATGTCTTATGACTATTCATTGCTTTCCGGTATTTGTGCTCGTTTGAAGATTATGGGTGGTATGGATATTTCGGAAAAGCGTAAACCGCAGGATGGTCGTATTTCCATTATGGTGGATAGAAAGGAGTTTGATATCCGTGTGTCTATGTTACCGACCGTATATGGAGAAAAGACAGTTATGCGTCTTACATCAAAGGATGGTCTTACAAAACCGAAATCCGGTCTTGGATTTAGTGACGATGAGCTGAAGGTGTTTGATGGTATCTTAAGTAACCCACATGGTATTATACTGGTAACAGGACCTACAGGTTCTGGTAAGTCTACAACACTTTATACATCTCTTAGTGAGTTGAATGTGGAAGGTGTTAATATTGTTACTGTTGAGGATCCGGTAGAGGCGAATATTGATGGTATCAATCAGTGCCAGGTAAATGAAAAAGCAGATATGACTTTTGCGGCAGCGCTTCGTTCTATCTTGCGTCAGGACCCGGATATTATCATGATTGGTGAGATTCGTGACGAGGAGACGGCGAACATTGCGGTTAAAGCGGCTATTACAGGTCACTTGGTAGTATCTACACTGCATACGAACTCAGCAGCATCTACTGTTACTCGTCTAATTGATATGGGTATTGAGCCATACACAGCTGGTGATGCTTTGGTTGGTGTTATTGCACAGCGTCTTGTTAGACGATTGTGTACATGTAAGCAACCAAGATATGCAGAGGAACATGAAAAGCTATTGCTTGGTGTTGGTGATGAGGATGATGTAGTAATTTACGAGCCAACAGGATGTCCGATGTGTAATGAGACAGGCTTCTCTGGACGAATTGGTGTTTATGAAATGATGCCTGTTTCCAGAGGATTGCGAGAGGTTATTGCTCGTAATGCTCCTGCGAATGAGATTGAAAAGCAGGCCCTTGCAGAAGGTATGCTTACATTAAAACTTAGCTGTTCAAAGCATGTATTGAATGGTATTACTTCATTGACAGAGATGCGTAAGATTGTATACGAAGCTGGAGATGATTATTAGAATTTGATGAGTTGAAAGGGGAAAAACAATGATTGACATTAAAGAATTGCTTGCGTTTTCTGTTGAGCAGAAAGCATCAGACGTACATATTGCGGTAGGTATACCACCGAAACTTCGTATCAATGGTAAGTTGATTGAGGTGGAATGTCCGCCGTTAGGCCCAATGGATGCAGCAGAGATGATTGGTGCTACAATGCATGAACGCCACAAACAGGTGTTGAAAGAAAGAGGAGAGGTTGACTTTTCTTTTGATTCAGATGAAACAGGTCGTTTCCGTGTGAATGTGTTCATGGATCGCGGTAATATGGCAGCAGCATACAGACGTGTAGAGACAGTGATTCCAAGACCAGACCAATTGGGTATTCCGCCAGAGGTTGTAGATTTGTATAAGAAGAAAAGAGGTCTTGTTTTAGTTACGGGACCAACTGGTTCTGGTAAATCTACAACTCTTGCCTCTATTATTAATAAGGCGAATGAGAACTTGACAGATCACATCATTACATTGGAAGATCCGATAGAGTATGTACATCACCATAAGAAGTCGGTTGTGAATCAACGAGAAGTTGGAATGGATACCTTGAGTTATGGTAATGCCCTAAGAGCTGCACTTCGTGAGGATCCGGATATTATCCTTTTGGGAGAGATGCGTGACCTTGAGACGATTTCCACAGCGATTACGGCAGCAGAAACAGGTCACTTGGTGTTTTCTACATTGCATACGATTGGTGCGGCCAACACAATTGATCGTATCATTGACGTATTCCCGACACATCAGCAACAGCAGACACGTGTACAGTTAGCGATGATTTTGGAGGGCGTAATTTCGCAAGCGTTAGTTCCGGCAGAGGATGGCCGTGGTCGAGTAGCTGCTTTTGAGGTTATGTTTGGTAGCCCTGCGATTCGTAGTTTGATTCGTGAGCAGAAGACACACCAGATTCAGTCAACGATTCAGACTAGCCGACAGCTTGGTATGATTACTTTGGATGATCATTTGTATGAATTGTACAAAGAAGGTGCGATTAGTCGTGAAAATGCACTAATTTACGCCCAGGATCAGGTTGCAATGAGAAAGAAAATGTAAGCGGTTGTTGATTTTTGATAAAATTTCATAAAAATACCAAAATATTATTGCAAATATGACAATAATAGTGTATTATCAACATAGCTAATGTTAATAAAATGTTCATACTTTGTTAATGAATCGTTGAGATATACCGATACATAACATGAGTATGGCATGAGATGAATGGTGGAGGAGCATATGGCACAGTTTAATTATAAGGCGATTGACAAGAATGGTAAGAACAAGAAAGGTACCGTTGATGCGGCAGATCGCGAAAAGGCAAATGAGAAGTTGAGAGCGGAGGGGCTTCAGGTTACTGAGTTGAATGACGCTGGAGATGCTAGACCGGTTTCGATTGGTAAGAAGAAGGTTAAGAGCCGTGATTTATCTATCCTTTGTAAACAGATGGTTAGTATTTTGAATGCAGGTGTTACTGTTATCACTGCATTGGAGATGTTGTCTGAGCAGATGGATAACAAAACCTTGAAAAGAGCCGTTGTTGAAGCTAAGATTTATGTGGAAAAAGGTGGAAGCTTGGCGGACGCGATGCGTTTGAATCCGGATGTGTTTCCACCGATTATGATTAACATGGTTTCAGCCGGTGAACTTTCAGGTAGTCTAGAGACATCGTTTGAACGTTTGTCTATGCATTTTGAAAAAGATGACGCCTTGAAAGGAAAGATTAAGGGCGCGCTTACATATCCTATCATGGTAATGATTGTTGCGGTATTAGTTATTATTGTTGTTATGATCGCTGTTATTCCGAACTTCGTAGCAATGTTTGAAGATATGGGGACACAGTTACCGTTGGCAACACGTATGATGATGGCAGGTAGTGACTTTATTCTTAATTATTGGTTTATCTTAATTCCGGTTTTGATTGGAATTGGAGTAGGAATCAAGGTGTTCCTTGCAACACCAACTGGTCAGTTGATGTCGGCGAAGATGGGTATCAATGCACCAATCTTTAGTAATTTGGTTATCAAGTCTAATTCGGCAAGATTTGCTAGAACATTGAGCACATTAATGGCTGCCGGTATTCCGATGTTGGATGCTATTGAACAAGTTGCGAAGATGATGGATAACAAGATTTTCCGTGATGGTCTTTTGAATACAAAGGCACAGGTTGCAAAAGGTCTTCCTTTATCAAAGCCACTGAAAGATATGGAGGTATTTCCTACCATGTTGGTGCAGATGGTTAAGATTGGTGAGGAGACTGGTAATATTGAAGATATGATGGAAAAGGTTGCCGACTTGTATGACCGTGAGGTTGATTTAGCGACTGAATCTTTGACGCAGGCAATGGAACCGCTTACGATGGTTGTTATGGCTGGTATTGTTGGCATGATTGTAGCAGCTGTATACGGACCGATTCTTAGTATGTACGAAGGTATTGGTAACTTATAATTGCCTAATAAAGAGAGAAATTGTACATATTTAATACGATTAATACTGTCTGACCATGGCAGTTTTAATAAAAAATTTTTATAAGTAAAGGAGAGTATATTATGAAAAAGACAAACAAAGGTTTCTCAATGGTCGAGCTTATTATCGTTATTGCGATTATGGCTATCTTAGCAGGTGCATTGGCACCAGCACTTATCAAGTACATTAACAAGTCAAGAGTATCTACAGATATTCAGACAGCTAACACAATTGCTACAGCTGTTCAGACAGCTTTAGCTAACGAGACAGGTTATGATTGTTGTCCAGATACAATCAGCTGGTCTACTGTTGATACCTACTGGACTGGTACTGACAGTTTTAGTAAGACACTTAAGTCTACTATTGGTGGCAATAATGCACCAACAGTTAAGTCTAAGAAGTGTATTGCAGAGTCAGGTGCTTCAGCAACTGGTGGTGGTAAGACACCATTCTACATCTATGTTGACAAGGCTGCTAATGTAGTTAAGGTTTCACTTGGTGCAAGTGGTAACCATGTTGCATACCCAGCAGCTGTTGAGTGTTTGACAAATGAGGCAGCACAGTCTTGTTCTGGATCAACAACAGGCGGTAACGCTAACGGAAACTAATTAATATTTTACCAGTGGTGCACTTTTTAAAGTGCACCACGAAATGAGAAATGTATATGAAAATAATAATAGGAATTGTGATTGGAATTGTGACAGGCTTCATAGGTTGGGCTGCAATTCCTTTGTCTCGTTTTATTTGTAAGATGGAAGAAAATCCTTGTGAGATGTGTTATGGTCGCGCATCTTGTTTTGCGATGAAGGAAGTATCTCTTTTTAAGACGAATAACCTGAATCAGTGGATGTTACTTTCTTATTACAAGGTAAAGAAACAATGTGAATATGTATCACAAACTAAAATTTCATATATTCTAATTTATTTCATTGTGAATTGCATTCTCGTGATGCTCGCTTTTTGGTCGAAGGGAGAAGGGAATGCAGGCTTTTTGTGTGCAATATCAACAGCAGCCTTGTTGTCATTAGCTGTTGTTGATTGGAACACACAATATATTCCGCTTGAGATGAGTGGAGTGGTTTTTGTATGTGGACTAATTCAATTATTTGCAGATTTTTCTAATTGGTTTGAATATGTAATTGGTCTTATTGCAGTCAGCGGTTTTTTATTACTGGTAGATAAGATATCGACTCCGTTATTGGCGAAACGCTATGAGAGTGAAGAACTTGATTCAGTAATAGGGGACGGTGACATTAAATTAATGGCAGCAACTGGCTTACTTTTAGGCTGGAAACTTAATTTTTTAGCATTAGGAATTGGGTGTATATCAGGGTCAGTTATACATTTGATTCGTATGAAGATTAAGGGGAGCGGCAGCGTGCTGGCTCTCGGCCCGTATCTATCTTTGGGCGTTTATATTACAATGATATGCGGTGAACAGCTGATAAGCTGGTATCTGAACATGTTGGGTGTGAGACCCTATTAAAACTTCTGATTAGCAAGGGAGGCTATGGAGATGGCGAAAAGTAATAAAGTCTTAACAATAGACATAACAAATGAAAGTATTACAATAGTTGAGGTTACCCCTTCGGTGAAAAAAGGTACGCAGGTACATAATGCGTTGATTTTTGAGACACCAGAGGATTCCTACGAGGATGGTAACATTAAGGATGCTTCTAAGATTGCAAGTGCAATTAGAGAGCAGTTGAGTGGTAATGGTATTACTAATAAGAATGTAATTTTTATCTTAACTTCTACAAAGGTTGTAAACCGTGAAGTTTTGATACCAGAGGTAAAAGAGAATAAGGTGAAGGGAATTGTGAGTGCGAATGCATCTGAATATTTCCCTGTTAATATAGAGGATTACGTTGTTTCTCACTCTATATTAGAACATGTCGTAGGTGATGATAAGTCAAAACAGATGAAGCTTATGGTTGTTGCAGCTCCAACTGCAATGGTAAAAGGATACTACGAGCTTGGTAGTATGTTAGGCTTTAATGTACAGGCGATTGATTATGTTGGTAACTCCATGTTGCAGTTAATCAAAACCCAGACAAGTGCTAATTCGACAACAATGGTAATCCAGTTGGGTAGTGAGTCTACCATTTTGAATATCGTAAAAGGCGATACATTGTTATTACAGAGAACAGTTCCTTATGGAACCAACGCTGTAGTAACAGAGGTAATGGATGAGAAGGGTGTAGATGCCACAACAGCAATGACACTTCTTCAGAATGAAAGATTGATTACAGTTGATTTTGATGACAATGCAGCAACAGGTGCGTTCCGTTATCTTATCAACAATATCGGTCGTGTGATTGATTATTATGTTGCAAAGAATCCAGATAAGCCAATTGAAGATGTGTATTTGGTTGGTGATGGTGCGTTAATCCGTGGTGTGGATGGTTTGTTCAAGATTCAGTTGAATATTCAGACCAAGGTAATGGATAGCTTATATAATGTTAAGTTTGATGATAAGATTGATCAGAAGATTTTCAATCCTGTATACTTGGTGGCTGCGATTGGTGCAGCGTTTGCTCCAATGGGATTCCAGCCGGTAGAGGTGAAGGCGTCAAGAACTAGCGACACAAACTACTTTAAATATTCTGTGATTTTCACAACAGTGTGTGTGTTGGTTGTAGGTGCAGGAATTGCAGTTACAACAGTTCTGAAGAATAATGAGATTCAAAGACGTGATAGTTTGAATGCACAGATTGCTGCGATTCAGGATATTGACCAGATTATTACACAGTATGATGCAGCGAAGGCGAAGTATGATGATATTATGATTATGTATGATAATACTCGTACATTGAATGAGAACTTTGTCATGTTCATTGAGTCATTGGAAGACTCCATCCCTAAGGATGTTGCTGTGAAGACTTTTGCATCTTCTGATGCAGGTGTCCAGATTTCAGGAACTTCAGCAAGCTATGATGCGATTGCGAAATTCATTATTGAGTTGAAAAAGATTGAATGTATTTCGGATGCGTTTGTGTCTGATATTTCTTCAAGTGTGGATGAGGTCACTGGTGAAGAAATTCATGAGTTTAATTTGACATGTCAGTTTGTTTCTATGGTTGAAGAAGAGCAGATTGGTGTTGATGAAGGTTCAGATGATACAGGCTCGCTTGTAGTAGAATAGTTGGGAGGGAAGACATATGAAGTTAGGCGATTCAGAAAAGAGTTTATTGATGGTTATAGCGGGTATTGCGATTGCAGTACTTGGCTTTATCTATGTGATTAAGCCAACCTATGAAGAAATGCAGACGATTAAGGCTGAATGTGTACAGTTGCAAGACAGATTAACACTTCTTCAGCAAAAAGAAGCAAGAAGAGACGAATATTTAGCAGGTATTGAAGAATACGAAGCTGCTTTTGAAGAGAAACTTGAAAACTTTGCTCCTGATTTGAATCAGGAAGTTACAGTTATGTTCTTAGAGGGCATTAAGGATAGTAATGAGTTTGACATTTCAACTTTAGAGTTGGGACAACCAGAGCAGTTCTATACCTTAGGTACTAGTGGTAGTGACACTACATTGGATCCTGCAGCAGCAGAAGCTACTGCAACAGATGCAGCAGCAACAGAGACAGCAGATGCAGCAGCAACAGAGACAACAGAATTAGTGGAAGGTGAAGCAGTAGATTCTGCAGAATACAATTGTTATCGTGCAGCATTTCCAATTGCCTACTCAGGTTCTTATGAGTCTTTAAAGGATGTTGTTGGATATGTTAATGAGTTCGAAAAGAGAATGGTAATTGATTCTATTGATATTGCTTATAATGCAGATGCTGATGTGTATACAGGTTCCCTTAATTTGATGCTTTATGCTGTTATGAGCCCAGATCGTCCAGAGACATCTATGGAAATGAATGAAATTGAGATTGGTACAGACAACATTTTCCAGGGTGAAGCTGGAAGTGGTTCTGCAAGTAGTGATGCATCCTTGACAAAGTATGATGAGAATGATGGTGCAGCAATTGAGTCTAACTATGATTTCTATGCGATGTTAAATCCAGCAAGCAGTGATGTATCAGCTAAGGTTGTTGGACAGAATGGTGCCGGAAAAGAAGCTAGTGTTATTTCTAACAGCGATAATGATGTTACAACATTAACTTTTGACTTCTATGAGAAGGATGGAAAGAATTACTGTAAGTATACATTAGGTGATTCTGTATCATATGAAGCTGAGGTGACCTCTGCAGAGGATATTAAGTTATTGCTTCAGTCATCTGCAAGAAAGAATGACGATGACAAAGTTGGTATTAAGGTTACTATTAGAAATACAACTTCTCTTCCTGTTTATGTTAAGGTTGCAGGAGAGGATAGTGTTTCTCCAAGAGTTAATATTGCAAGTAAATCTGGTTCGGTTAAGGTTTACAAATAGAATGGAGTGATTAGACCATGCGAAGAAAAATGAATAAAGGTGTTAGTATGGTTGAAATTCTGATTTCGATTGCTATCTTTGCAATACTTATGATTCCAATTGTTTCAGGTATTATTAGTACTTTGAATAATTCGACTGAGGCAAAGAATCTGCAATATCGTAATGAGTTTGCAGAGAATATGGTGGAATATGTTAAACAGGATTCTCTTGTTAATGTCATTGATGGAAAATATTTTTCATCCATTGGCGCAACGGATGTTACTACTTCTGGTGCTTTCTATGTTGATCCTGCCGTAGGATATGACAAGTCACTGGATAATATTGCACAGGCTTTTCCGTCTGGAACATTAGATGATAATGTGACATCTGATGTGTTTTATACAGTGGGAAGAGATAAAACATATTATCCATATGAATCCTATATGACTTCTGGTAAGGTTAAGTTAGGAACTAAGAAAGAAACGTATTCTTATAAGATGGAAATCAGTAACAAGTATTATGCTGAAAAGGAGTCTGATCCGGCTAACGGGTACATTAACCCGAACAACCTGGCACTTGGTGTTGTTGAAGATATTGACCACACAAAGGTTGCTTTAATTAACGGTACAATCGCCAATTATGATTCCACTGTATCGGATGCTTTTTTGACCAAGAAGATGGAAATCTTAAAAACTTCTAATCCTGATTGGTATGAGATTTATACAAAGCAGGAAGAAGCTTTGGTTATGTTCCCAGGTGATACAGCTACAAGATTGATTACTGTAAAGGTATCCGGTAAGGCTGACAAGGGATACAAGGTTACTTGTAGTCTAAAGTATAAGGATAATTCCGAATGGAATGCTTCTATTAGAAATGCTTTAGCAGATTATTACATTAGTTATGTTCCATTTGAATATAATTATGCAGTTGATTCGAATACAGGTGTTGCAACTTTGCCGAATATTTACTTGATGTACAATGTATGTTTGTATAACGGTAGTTATTCAGCAGATGATTATATTGCAATTGATACAGAAGATTTGGAAGATGATGTACCAGTAAATTTATTTATTGTTGAAACTGCAGAAACCTATTCCTCTAATATTACAGCTGCCAATACTGACAGGGTAAGTGTTAATGCGAATAATAAAATTAATAAGCTTTACAACGATAACGTTGCATATGGTAATTCTTCGCGTGATGAGGTTTCGATTCATATAGGAGCTACCATTGATTCAAATCTTAGTAATGTTAGTGTATACCACAATTTTGATTTGGGTCGTGTTGTCAGTGGTGACGCAGGTGAAGAAGAGGAAGAGAATAGGTATTACAATACAAAGAATAATAAGATTTTATATTCAGAATCAGATGGCACTTTCTACAAAAATTATTTTACTATGACAACATATAAGCCATTGGAAGTATATAATGCTGCAGGAACAGAGATTGATCATGATAACAGCGTAGCAAAATTTGGCGCATTGGATGAAGCGCAGGAAGAGAGCCGTGGTTTATATCAGATCAAAGTATGGATGGTGAAGAGTGATAATCTTAATGATGTAGACACTAGTAAGCCACCAATCTTAACTGGAACGAAGGGAGGAGATGAATCTTGATTAAAAAATTCAAACATAAAAAGAAGATAAAAAATCAAGGTAACACCTTTATTATGGTTGTTGCAACATTATCCTTTCTTGCAGTTTTGGTTGCAACCTTATTGGTTGCGGTAGCATTGTGTTATCGTCTTAAGGCATATGATATTAATGCAAGAGATAACTTCTATTACCTAGAACAGGCGATGGATGAGATATATGCTGGTGTAGGTGCAGACGCTATGGTACACCTTAATACAGCATATGATGACACAATTGAAGTTCTCGTGTATTTTGATGCAGGAACACAGTCTTATGTTACCATGAAGAATGAGGACGCAAATCGCATCATGAAAAATACATACATGAAACTCGTTAAGGATGACAGCGACTATGCTAACACGACAACAATTAAGTCTCATTTTGAGACATTTTTGAGTAATGTTTATGATGCTACTAACAATACCGATGGTGTTCTTTTATCGGTAGGTAATATTGATAAAAGTTCTGATGATGAAGTTGTGATTAAGAATTTGGTGTTAAAAAGAGAAGCAGTATATAGTACTGTAAATGCTAGAAGTGCAGAAGATGGTACTGTTGGTGCTGGTGACACCTTTGTTCAGACAATTACAACAGATTTGGTAATCAGTAAACCAGAGTTTGATGTTAATTTTAACACCATTGAGTCTGACTTGAATGAAGTATACAAGTATGCATTTGTGGCAGACAAAGGTGTTGAGATTGGTAATGCAACCACAAGAGTGAACATTACTGGTAACATATATGCAGCATCAGACTTCTATAATAAGGATTATAATATTACAGATACAGATCATGTAAATTATATTCCAAGAGATCCGAGTGATGAAGCAGAAATGACCAAATATGCAGCTGTAAGTAGTACAGATAGCAGTGATGCTGATGGTAAGCAGGAGAAAAGTATGTACTCCGGATTATACATTGATGGTGCAGATGTAATTATTTTTGCTGACCGTATTATTGTACCAGGTACAATTGCAGCATTTAATAGTGCAGACTTAACTGTTTCTGGTTTGACAGGAGAATTGTTTAATTCCACAGAAATTTGGGCTGACGGTGTTGTGTTGGGAGGATATTCTTTGATATCAGATCCGAGAGAAAAGACTGTCAAGGGTTCTCATGTTAAGTTGCGTGCAAATGCATACATTGCAGATGACTTGGAGTTGAATGCGAAGGCTTCAGAGTTTACAATGGTTGGTCAGTATTATGGTTATAATTATGCTTCTTTGGATAATCGTACCTATACAGATGCCTGTGTTGATGCCAATGGTGGTAGAAGCTATGTGGATACAGTTACTTCTGAAGGTATTAGAGATGGTGCCACCATCGAAGGCCAGGCACATTATAACAGTAGTGCTATCATCGTAAACGGTGAGGGTTCTTCTTTGGATTTATCCAGTGTAAGTAACATGTATATTGCAGGTCAGGCTTATATTGAAACATCGAAAAAGACGACGGTACAAGATAAAGTTAGAGATGCTAACGGACAGGATACAGATGAAGATTATACGGTAACAAACAAGAATGGTGAGAATGAAGTAGTTACTCGTAATCATTATGATTATCCAACTTACAAAACGGATGATGAAGGTGAAATAGTGGATGATTACACGCAACGAATTACAGAGGATGTGAATGGTAATTCTACTGAGGAAACTTCGAATATTCAGGATTATCGAACAGGTGAGGCGATTTCCCTTAAGAGTAATCAGTTGGCGTATATTCCAAATTGGGCTGTTACAGAAACCGACGAAGGATTGTTTGTTTCGGTTCCGGCGCACCTTCAATCTTCTCCTCTTTTAAAAGAGTTTTGGGATGATGGTGATGATCAGTTAGATATAATTTCAAAAATACCAGTTGTAAAGTCTGTTATTTCAGGAAAAACATATTATTTCTTCGATTTTTCAACAGATGCTACAAAGTATAATAATAATGTCACTGATGCAGAAGTGGATGTAATGAATCGATTTATTGAAGCATATGCAGAGATGTTTGAGCTTTCAGAAGGTGAAACCATTTCTGAAGGTGAGGCATATCAGTTTACTGACATTACAGATTACGAGCATTTCAAGGTAGAGATGTTACAGGTGAATACCAAGAAGGATTTTGAGGCAAGTGGAGATGATTATGCCAACATTTATTCTAATTCCGCTATTACGGTCAAAGATGGCACATCATTTACAATCAAAGCTGACAGTAGCAGTATTAAGCCATTGACCACTGCTGCCAATAATATTAATGCAAATGTTCGTGAAAAGAATTACCATTTGGAAGATGGTGAGACAGCACATGCGGAAGTTGCAACGAGTGGACAGACAGCGTTTGCTTTATCTACTGGCGTTACTACAGCATTACAGAGCCAGTATAAAGAAGTAAAGTGGACATTGACACCACAAAGTACCAATTGGGATGCGGTGCAGGATGCTCATGACATGGAAGAAAGTGATATTACACCAATCAATTATTTCTTCAAATTCAATATGTTAAGTGATAATTGGGAAGAGGTTAATATTAAATTGGCTTCAGGCTATCAGGTTTGGATTTCTTCAGGGGATGTGCATGTAGATGCTAAGAACTTTGACGATGGCAATGTGAAGGGTATGATTATATGTAAAGGTGATGTGACCTTTGATAATGCGGGTGGCACGGATAACGGAAAGAGCTATCCAGCTGTTCAGAGTTTTGAAGGATTGATTGTTTCAGGAAGCAAGGTTAAAGTTGAACACTCTATGAATTTCACAGCCAATGAAGAAATTATAAAAACAATTCTTCGTGAATGTGATCAATCTCAGTATGATGAGAACAACAATTACTATAGAGTTTGTGAGATTTTCCAACATTATCAGTCTGTTTACAAAAAGAATACGAGTGGTTCCGAAATTGAGACAGAATCAATGAAGTCAATTAGTGCCGTACAGTTTGAAGATATTTTGAGCTTTGATAATTGGAATAAGAACGTGGATTAAGGTGGTGATGACATGAAGAAGAATCAAGGATATACATTAATTGAGATGCTGATTGTCATTGCCATTATGGCAATCCTTTCCGGAGTAGCCGTTGTTACCCTGAATGTTATTAAAGAAGCAAAGTGTAATGCTGCAATGAATACGTTTGAGAATCAGATTAGTGCAACATGGATTAAGACAAAAGCATTATCCCAAGGGAAGATACAAGCTAATCCTACATCTACTGATGAAAAAGCAACATATCCCTTGAGTTTGTTGGTAAAGAAGAATACAGACAATGATGATGTGAGAGATGGCTCTTACGAGATGATATTAGGATATGATAACGGTCTAGGTTTTGTAGAAAAAGAAAGACTCGCTGTATTAACAGATATTATTTCTATCAAATATATCTCTGGAGCGTCTCAAAGACATAGAACGTTGACTAGTGCAGCTGAGGGAGACAGTACAGATTCTATATTAATTCAGTTTAATAAATCTGATGGCTCAGTTAAATATGGTGCAGGCACTTATGAAATTATATATAATGATAGAGTGTTTGGTACTATTATTCTTGATGAAGTAACCGGCAATCATTATATCAAATAAAGGAGGGAGAGCAATTGGGAAAAACTAGAAAGTGTAATAAAGGTTTTTCATTGATTGAACTACTAATTGCGGTGACAATCCTTTCGATTGTAATGATTATGGTTGTTCAGTTTATGAGTACATCCTCAGTGGCATATCGTAAAACTAAGAAAAACTTGAATGTTCAGACAGAAGCCATGACGGTTTTGGAACAGATGTCTGATACAATCATGCAGGCAAGATATGTTCGTATTGTAGCCAAGGATCAAGGTATGTATTCGGTTGAAAAAGTTAATGATAAACGTGTTGTTACGTATTTGAGTGGTGTGGATGTTCAGTATGATTTTGTGCCAGATAATTATGGTAATTATGCTAAATCGCGTGATTTAAATGCTAACGACAGAGACGTTATCATTGATTTTGATGACTTTAGAATTGTTGATAAGAACAATAATACCTATCCGCTTGATGGAGATTCGGATGTGGACGGTAGTGTTGCAGCTTCTACTCCGGTTCGTTCTTTTAGGGCATTAAAATCAAAATTGGCTACAGGGGAAAGATATAATTATATCAAGCCAGAATTTATTTATACAGAGCATGTAACGACCAAATCAAGTGGTACGGATGTAATTGTGCATACAATATATCACATTACGGACATTACCAATGAAAAAGATAAAACATGTTCTATATATGTAGACAGATTTGAAACCAATGTCGTAGGTGGCAAATATGAAACATCAGGAATCTATTTGCTACGTGATGAGATTTTAACCTCTTTGAGTAAGAGTAGCGAAAATCTTCCAGATGCGGCTTATACAACTGGTTTTACATCAGTTGTGGAAAGTGAGGCGACCTTAAATAGTATCAAAGCGGGTGCTGGTGGTTTACTAACAGATAAGGTATCTGATTTCTATCTATCTGCTGATACAGAAGGTAATGCTTTGCTGACAAATATTCTATTCTATGATGATGGATATGAATATAATACAGTAGAAACAATTAACTTTAGAAATTCTAACGTTTTAACCGTTCGACCACAGAAGTTATACAAAGTAAAAGGTTCAGGTTATAACGTAACTGTTCCTGAGGTGCCAACTGAGGCATCTTCAGAAGAGGGGACTACCGAAGCAGCCCCAGTGACGCCATGATAGTACAATAGAAAGGGAAGGGAAAGAGATTTATGTCAAAAAAGAAAGTGATATTAAGTACAATTGCACTTTTACTTGTGATGGCAATCGCGGTATCTGTGGTTTCCTATTCTATTGCTACAATAGGTCATGGTGATAAAACAGGTAATGAGATTGCACAAAATTCAATGAATAATTTGGGTGCAGAAGATACAAATTATATTACGAACATCGATTTGATTATTGAAAACGCAATTGACAATGGTGAAACATTCAATGTGGTTGAAATTGTTCCAATTGGTGTTGGTGCATCAAGTTTGAAGACTTACGTTGAAAGCAATAGCTTTGGACAGTATGTTATTTCAAACAACAAGTCTACAGAGACAAGAGACATGCCAGAGGATTCTGTGAAATACAAATTATTGACTGTTGGTTCGGCTACAAAGTTAGCAGATACATATGAAACCATTACAGCAGCTGATGGTACAGCTCAGATAGTAACAGTGCAGAATCTTTTGGATAAAGCGGATTTGATTTATTTGAATAGTCCGAATGCAAATTCATATAATACGAATGATATTAGTGAAGAGGTATTCAATCATTTAAGATTGTATGCATTGAGTCATTACAAGCCAGTGATTATGGATTACGTGACATCTTCTTCAACTGGAACAGTTCCTAATACACTTGGAGCACTTGTGAATGAGATTAAGAACAATTATGTTAAGTTCCGTACAATCCCATGGGATACTACGAACGATGATGCAGTGACTTTCTTCTCAGCTGTGAATTCATATTATATGAAATTTAATGTAAATCAGAAAACAGCGACTGGTAACATTCTTGTCATTACTAATTCGGATACTCCAGGAACTGGAAGTATGGCTAAGTTAATGCAGGATGCTGGTGACGCAAATGTTATCAAAAATGCTTATTTTGGTTTGGATGAGAAAAAGCCAACTAGTTTGAATTACACGATTAAGAATGTAAGTGATACTGATTTGACAGTTGCGGACTTAGAAACAGCTTATGATTTCATCTTAATTGAAGCAGATGCAGGTGGTGAAGCAATTACACCTGAAGTGGCTACGAAGTTGAGAGCGTTATCTGAATCAAGTAAGTACATCTTATATGATTCTCGTCTTGCTACAAGTGGTGGCAATTCTTCAGCAGAGGGTTCTAATAACTATTTGAAGTTGATGAAATTATTGATTAGTGATAAGGGTAAGGAATTATTTGATAATGTTCTTGCAATTTCACATGGTTTCTTCGATTCGTTAGTTGAACAAGGTGCTGATGGTGTAGATGGAGCGAAGAAGATTGCAGAGTTGATTGATGGTTCTGTATATCGTAATTCAGCACAAACAGGTGCAGGTGGTAAGAAATATCGTGTTCTCGAGATTCAACCATCTTATCCAGTAGATTTGAATCTTGCTGTGAAGCAAAATGATACAGGTAATTATGCAGCATTTGGTATTTCGGGTGGTTATTATACAGAGCCTGATCAGGTGTTGTATGGTGTTACCAAGGATGAGGTCGATGATGAGACTGAGTATTATGCATTTGAAATGAGTAAGGCAAAGATTTCATATGCAACGGGTATTCCGTATGGTCAGATTCAAGTAGATCAGATGTCAGCGAATGAATTGATATCTTCCAAAGAGGTTTTAGCAGAGACCTATGATATGGTTTATATCGGTGGAGATTCATCAGCATACGTTCCGGCGGTTTCAATTAATTATCAAGGTACACAGGGTACTTATCAACAGAACCAGAGAGATATGTTAACATCAACATTCTCCGCATTTGATATGTATACACATACAGGTCAGTTTGTAGAATATAAGTTGCCATACAGTCAGGTTGCTGGAGGCACTAATGTGGTTTCTTATAATGGTAATGATTTGACAACCATCAAGCTTGCTGAATTGGAAGCTTATGTGAATGCAGGTTTACCGGTTATTGTTGATAAGGTTGTTACAGATGCATTTGCTAGAACATATGCTTTTGATAGCACCAATCCGGCAAATGATGGTAAAGGTAACAGATTAGAGCAGTTAAAACTTCATGATATCGACCCAGACTGTAATATGTATAAGTTTTTAAAGAGTACATATGATAAGACAGTTGCTGGAGATGTGTTGAATGTTGGTTGGGGCACAATTGATTCTACCCGTGCCACAACAGATGAGAATGGAATATCTGCAAGCGAGCAGACTGTTGAAAACCCAGAAAAGCAGTATGGAGAAACATTAGGCAATAATGTTACTGTCTATGCAGATGCTGTTAATACAACAATTAAGAGTTTATATGACACATGTGCGAAAAGACCAAAGCTCACCATTAAGAGTTATCCAAAACAGTATGTAGAAGGTGATAGAACAACTACCAATTATGGTTTGGATGTGGCATTTAAAGTAGGAGTTGACGAGGATCCTTCAGCGACAACAGATGAAACATATACCGTGTCACTGTACATTGATAAGAATGGTGATGCTGTCTATTCTGAAGGAGAAGAAGTAGATACACAGACCTGTAGTGCAGGTGGTGAAGTTGATTTATCCTTCACTTTGGACAAAGGTTATGTTGGTCTTGTAAACTGGAAGGTTAAGGTTTCCAAGGCAGTGGATACTCCTTATGATGAAGTCGCAGAGATTAGTGATGTAAGAATCGGTAATGCATACTTTAAGGAAACAGAGGACGCAAAGAAGAAGGTGCGCGTTCTACAGGTTATGCCAGTTGCAGCCAATCAGTCTGCTACTGAGAAATACAATACAGATGGTCATAGTTTGTACTTCTGTACAGAATGTCAGCAGGCAGGTAAGATTATCAAGAATAATATTACAGCAAATGCCAATGATCCACAGCGTGCGTTTATTGAATCCTACAACAATGTCCCATCCTTATCATTTACTTATCAGGATAGAACTACAAATCAAAATGTTACTAGCACAATTAATTTAGGAAAGCATGAACATGATTTTGGTGTAGTAATCTATGATTCCACTACGTTGTTAGATGATTTGGAGAGTAATTTTGCAGATTCTTTGACACATGGTCCAGATGGAACCTTGGCAACAGGTGATTTTGAAATTGATTTGGATATTGTCACTGTTGCGGAGTTTGAAGAGTGGTGTGCTACAGCAAAATCGCTTACGGATGAGCAGACGGATGCTGCTGACAAGTTAGCAACTTCTACTTTGTTAGAATATAACACTTTGATGCAAGCTACAGCGTATGCAAATGCTTGTGCAGCATTAGAGGAACAGTTATATATTGCCATGGATAGCATCAGAGCAGGTACTGGTAATGCTGGAAAATACAAAGATGTCTTGATGAAAGGCTTTGGTTATGCTACTGTAACTGCAACAACAGATGAGAATGGTAACCAAACATATGTTATTTCTGACAAGCAGCCAGGTCAGTGGATGCGTGATAAGGAATATTATAAGTTCTGGGAGTATTTTAATAATACTGGTCCAGAAAGTCAGGCTGATGCAGTTAGAAATTTCACTGCTTTAGTTAATGCTTATAATACATATATTACTTTACAAGATGAGATATTAACAAAACGTGAGCAGTATAAGATGAATCTGAGACAATCAGGAAATGCAGAGGAATGGTTGTTGAATTCTTATGAGGCAGTAGTACTTGGTTTGGCAGATGAATTTAATAGTATGCATCTTTCTGTTGATGCCTGTGGCCAGTTGAAGTCTTATACTTCAAACGGTGGTATCATTGTCAACTCTCATGATACGATAACAGCGAAGGCGGAGTCACAGGCAGCTATGACAATGTCTGATGAGTTGAGAGCAGCTTTTGGTATGGATCGTTTCCATGTCACAGGTGTTAAGAATGCGAATGGTGAAGTGGTTGATAAGCTTACACCACCTGCTGCAGGAGAGGTTTTGTATCGTCAGTATATAACCGAGAACAGTACAAAGTACTTCTGGACAGAGCGTTTACAGGCTGCATCACCTGCTGATTATGCAAGTGTAATTGCAAATGGTCTGAAGTCTAACAATGGAGATCTTACTGGTTTTGTAAAGATTAATGCGCCAGTTGGTATTACAGATATGTTTGCAGCGTTTGACTGTAAGTCAAATTCAGTATCTCTTTATAGATATGCAGCTATGGCACCGGAGTCTTATGACCATAAAGAAACACAGAATGTTGATCTTTGGAATTACGAGGCAAAGTACGGTACAAGAAGAGCTGAGAGAGTAAATGAAGCAGGTGTTACCATGTTCCCATTCTCTATCAGTGATGAGTTGATTATTTCGCCAACACATGGACAGACCTATTCTTTGGATTTAGAGGATCCAACCGTTGCTGTATGGTTTACCCTTGCGCCAACGCAAGTAGATCCAAAGGTTGCTGTTGATGCACAATTTGCAAGATATGTTAGTTCTTTCTATGCAGCATCTCCAAGAGATGGTATGAGTAATTATTTCTTGTATAGTAAAGAGAATGTGTATTATACAGGTGCTGGACATCAGTTGATTACTGGTCGTTTGAAGGATAACAATGATGAGAGAAAGTTGTTTATCAATACAATTCTGAATGCTGTCACAAAGGTTACATCAGGTCCACAGCTTAAGTTGTATAATGTCTGTGATGAAAATGTAGAAGACAGTGGACATGAAAATTGCGATTGCAACTATGTGGATCCTAAGAATGATAAAGCAAATGCTGAATTGTCAAAGCAGGCACATACATTGTACTATGACAAAACAGAAGGTCTGTATGAATACAACATCTATGATACGGATAAAGAATCTTATCCAGAGTTTGACTTTAAGGCGATTGCTGGTTCATCAGAAATCAAGGAAATAAAAGTTTTCTATGATTTGGATTATAGAACAACTGACAGTGAAGATGTTGCAAGTGTCTTTGTTGAAGATGATGAAGATAAGAATGTTTTGATTGCATCTTTCGATGAAGACGACAACATGGATGAGGTACGTGTACGACTAAGAGAAGAGTTGTATGAGGATACTTTACAGCTTGATGAGAGCTATTTTGCAAATTACAATAATTGTACATATATTGTAATTCATGTGAAGGATAAGAAAAACAAGTGGCAGTCTGCACGAATTAGAATTAATATACTTCCATATTTGTTCGACTTGACAGATGCAACCAGTGATTCTAAGTATCAGGAAGTACCATTAGACGTATCTAATCTAGATATGCAAAGCAAAAAAAAGTTTTCGTTATAATATAACGGTTTTTACAGTGTGAAGGATTTTCCTTCACACTGTTTTTTTGTCGCAATAATTTGTAGTATATGATATACTATCAAAGAAAACTTAAGTATATTGCATATTTCTAAATAGGAGATTTGATGTTATGAGTAAATTATATCCTACACGATATTTTGATAAGAAAGAGGATATACCTTTTACCTTGTATTATGAGAAGGGATATAGAGGTGTTATGTTTGATATTGATAATACACTTGTTCCACATGATTGTCCCATTGATGATACAACAAAGGAATTTATTAACAAATTAAAAGAGATTGGATTTTCAATCTGTCTAATATCCAATAATGACGAGGAACGTGTGAAATTATTTGCACAACCCCTGGGTGTGGACTATATCTATAAAGCGTGGAAACCGGCTAGAAAAGGATATGAGGCTGGCATGGAAAAGATTGGTACCACTGTTGATAATACACTGTTTGTTGGAGACCAGATATATACGGATATTTGGGGAGCTAACAATGCGAATATGTATAGCATTTTGTTAGATCCCATTGATCCAAAGGAAGAGATTCAGATTATTCTCAAACGAATTCCAGAAAAATTTGTGAAGTGGAGATATCGTAGAATGAAGCAACTTCGCAAGGGCGAATTTGATAACAAAGAAAATATATAATACATGTTGTGAAAAGATGTTATAGCAGAACATATTGCAGGTGATGGTTGAGATAAATCATGTCATCACGAAGTTTATAGATTTTATAATGATGGGAGATATATTGATGGAGATAAATGGACATACAAGATTGATTGGTTTAATTGGAAATCCAGTGGAACATACGTTATCACCATTGATTCATAATGGGATAAGCAATGCCATGAGCATGGAGTCGGTGTATGTTCCATTTAAAGTAGCTGCAGAAGATTTGAAGGATGCTGTTGTTGGAGCTTATGGACTGAATGTGTTAGGCATGAATGTAACAGTACCACATAAGAATGCAGTGATGGAGTATCTTGTAGATGTAGATGTCGCAGCTAGAGAAATTGGCGCAGTCAATACGCTGGTGCGTTTGCAGGATCGACACGGCTACAAAGGCTACAATACAGATATGCTAGGTTTACGACGCCAGATTGTGGAAGATGGGATTTCATTAAAGGGAGAAACAGTTGTCATTCTTGGTGCCGGTGGTGCGGCAAAAGCCGTAGTATATATGTGTTTATTGGAAGGTGCAAAGAAAATCTATTTGCTTAATAGAACAATAGAAAAAGCCATGGAAATTGCAGATGCAATGAATCAGGCATTTCATGAAAAGAATAAAGTGGTTGCTATGAACATGGCAGATTATATGTCGATTCAAGAAGAACAATTGGTTGTGTTCCAAGCCACCTCCATTGGCTTGGCACCGAATTGTGACACAGTGGTATTAGATGATAAGTCCTTTTATCAGAAGGTCAAGGTTGGCATTGATTTAATCTACAATCCAGCCAATACAAAATTCATGCAATTGGTAACGGAAGCAGGCGGGAGGGTCTATAATGCCTTAAAGATGTTATTATATCAGGCTGTAATCGCCTATGAGTTATGGCACGATGTTACAGTGCCGCAAGATATTATTGAGGACATATATGTTGATTTGAAACGACATGTATATGAGAAAGACAATATTGTTTTGATTGGCTTTATGGGAAGTGGTAAGACAACCTTTGGGAAAGCCTGTGCAAAAAAATTGGGTATGCAATTTTTGGATGCAGATGAATATATTGTAGAAAAAGCGGGCAAGTCTATTCCTGAAATATTTGCCCAGGATGGCGAAGAGGCATTTCGTAAGTTGGAAACAGAAGTGTTAATGTATTGGAGAGATAACCTAAAAAATACAGTGCTTGCCACTGGTGGTGGAATGCCGTTGCGTAAAGAGAATGCAAGATTATTAAGAGAAATAGGAAAAGTGGGTTATTTAACAGCCTCAACAAAAGAAATTTATAACCGCGTGAAAGGTGATATGAATCGTCCGCTGTTACAATGTGATAATCCATACGAAAAAATATGTGAAATGATGAAACAGAGAAAGCCATTGTATGAACAAGTGGCAGATGCGACAATCGATACCAACGCCAATGATTTGGATGAAATTGTGGCAGATATGGAAAAATATTTGGCATAATAAAAACAGCAATTTAAGATATGGAGAGCAAGATGTTTAAGAGTAGAAGGACAAAATTGGCTGGAAACATAATACGGGAAGAGAAATCGATGGTTCTCATTGATAGTCCGTCAAACCTATATTATTATACAGGGTTTACAGGGGGAGAGGGCATGTTCTTGATGCCTGCCGATTTATCCGTACAAGGCTACTTGATCACGGATTCTCGTTATTATGAACAGGTTGAGAAGGAATGTCCTGATTTGATCTTGGTTCGTTTAGAAGGTATTGGATATAGTGAAGCTGTCAAAAAGATTTTAAATGATACATTTACAACACAGGGAAAAACAGTGGTTGCTGTAGAATCTTCAATGAACTTAGCACAGTATCTAAAGCTTTGCGAAACCTGTACTGATGTTACTTTTAAGATTGCCAATGACGGGATTATGAAAAGTCGAATGGTAAAAGATGAACAGGAATTGCAATGTATTGCTAAGGCAGAAGCAATTGGAGATGCTGCATTTACACATATTCTGGATATCATAAAACCGGGGTTGTTGGAATCAGAAATTGCACTGGAATTAGAATTTTTTATGAAACGTCATGGTGCATCAAAATTAAGCTTTGATACCATTGTAGCAAGTGGGCCTAATTCTTCCATGCCTCATGCGCAGGTGACCAATCGTGAGA
Organism: Lachnospiraceae bacterium; assembly: GCA_045537735.1. GTDB lineage: Bacteria > Bacillota > Clostridia > Lachnospirales > Lachnospiraceae > CAG-590. The sequence continues at coordinate 37,764 of JAZSPZ010000024.1, read as the reverse complement.
TTCAAGCTGGTGATTTTGTAACCATGGATTTTGGTTGTGTATATCAGGGATATTGTTCCGATATGACTAGGACCATTGCCATCGGAAAACCTACAGATGAGATGAAGAAGGTATACCAGATTGTATTGGATGCCAATTTGCGTGCAATGGAAGGTATATGTGAGGGTGTTTCCTGTAACGTTATAGATGCGCTTGCAAGAGATTATATAAAAGAGCAAGGTTATGGTGATTATTTTGGGCACGGTTTAGGACATGGTGTTGGTTTGGATATTCATGAGGAACCTAGATTTTCTCCAAAATGTAATGTGGTGACGGAGGAAAATATGGTTATAACAGATGAGCCTGGTATCTATCTACCAGGTAAGTTTGGTGTTCGCATAGAAGATTTGGTTGTGGTAAAGAAGAATGGATACGAGAAATTGTCTCATTCGGATAAACAATTAATAATATTATAAACAGAATTATAATCTAAAATGAATACTGATCAAAATGAATGCAAATTAAAAATGGAAATGAATCAAAAATGGAAATGAATCAAAAAAGGATTCTATCGAGAGATAGAATCCTTTTTTGACTGAAACAGTATCTTGCATTTTTATTTGCAGAAACTGATGAATTTTTTCGAAGTATTACTTAATACGTTTTTGTCGTATATAAAGCCCACGGTTCTATGTGGAATATTGTAATCTAAAGGAATTTCAATTACTTGGCCAGAGTCGATGTGGTCTGTGACAAATTCCTTTACCACACAGGCAACGCCCATTCCGATTGTAGCAAAATCAATCAACAAGTCCATATTGTTAATTTCCAAAACTTGTCCGGGATGAATATCCTGGTCTTGGAAATATTTCTCAATATAAATTCTTGAAATGTTTCCTTTATCCAATAACATTAGGTTGGATTTTTCTAAAATTTCTTTTGTGGACAGAGTGATATCTTTTGTTTTTGTAGGTTCTGTAAACATTAGTAGTCCTGCAACATTTGGGATATTCGATATTGGTTCGGCTTGATTGGAATATTCAAAATCAGACCCAGAATCAAAATCAGGTACATTATCATCTGGTAATTCATTGTTTTCTCGCAACATTAAGTTATCGAGATAGGTTTGTGTTGTGACAAATGTATCTTGTATCGAACGTAAGGGCTGAAAATGAAATTGTTTATCTAAAGGAGTTTCACAAATCAATCCAATATCGATTTTTCCTTGCTTTAGTAATTGTATCGTTTCATATGTTGGATTACATTCAATAGAAACCTTCACATGAGGGTTATCTCGAATGAAATCCTGGAGGTAGGGGAGTAGGATGTATTTGCAAAGAGATGTGGATACACCAATCCGAAGCTGCCCCATGCCAAGCTGGCCAATTCGTTTCAATGTTTTCTCTGCAACTTCGATGGATTCAAATGCAGAGGATAAATGTTGAAAAAGCGTTTCACCTTCCTCGGTGAGTCTTACCCCCTTTTTACTACGTGTGAAAAGCGTGTGACCTAGGGATTGCTCTAACTTTGTGATGGATTTGGATACGGCGGGCTGACTGATATATAATGTTTCAGCTGCTTTACTGATATTGCCATTTTTGGCGACTTCATAAAAAATTTTGTAGTAGTTCAAATTTTGTTCCATACTTGACTCCTTGAGTTATTGATAAGGTGTTATCTATTACTTGTGATTATATCAAATGTGAGAAGAAATGAGAAGTAAAGAACGACAAGAAATGTTGATTTTTGGTTGATTCTATCATTATTTAATATTATAATAGGTGCGTATGTGTTTTAATGGGTAGATGATATCTATGTAATGCACCAATGGCTCGTTTATAACCTTAGGTTATTATAAGTATTCAATATATATATTTTTATTATAAATATATATATGATATATTTTTAATGATAAAAATTATACTATAAGTAAGAAAAGGAGTGGCGTGTTATGGGAATGACAATGACACAGAAAATCTTAGCTGCACATGCTGGTTTGCCAGAAGTTTCAGCAGGACAGTTAATCGAAGCAGATTTAGATTTGGTATTAGGTAATGATGTAACAACACCAGTGGCTATCCATGAGATGGATAAGTTCAAGACTGATAAGGTGTTTGATAAGGATAAGATTGCGATGGTTTTAGACCATTTTACTCCAAATAAGGATATTAAGAGTGCAGAGCACTGTAAATGTGTAAGAGAGTATGCATGTGCTCAGAACATTACCAATTTCTTTGATGTTGGAGAGATGGGTATTGAGCATGCATTGCTTCCAGAGAAAGGCTTGATTGTAGCTGGAGAAACCTGTATTGGTGCGGATTCTCATACTTGTACATATGGAGCTTTAGGCGCATTTTCTACTGGTGTAGGCTCGACAGATATGGCAGCTGGTATGGCAACCGGTAAAGCTTGGTTCAAGGTTCCATCTGCTATTAAGTTCATTTTGACAGGTAAGCCTAAGAAGTGGGTAAGCGGTAAGGATGTCATCTTACACATCATCGGTTTGATTGGTGTGGATGGTGCACTTTACAAGTCTATGGAATTTGTAGGTGATGGCATTGCCAATCTTTCTATGGATGACCGTTTTGCTATGGCCAACATGGCAATCGAAGCTGGTGCAAAAAATGGTATCTTCCCAGTGGATGATCAGACCATAGCATATATGAAGGAACATTCTGTAAAGGAATATACAGTTTATGAAGCAGATGAAGATGCAGTATATGATGAGACCTATACAATTGACTTAAGTGAGCTTGAGCCAACAGTAGCATTTCCTCATTTACCGGAGAATACAAAGCCAATGAGTGAAGTACCTGAGATTAAGATTGACCAGGTAGTTATCGGTTCATGTACGAACGGACGTATTGAAGACTTGAGAGTGGCTGCAAAGGTATTAGAGGGAAAGAAATGTGCAAAGGGACTTCGTGTGATTGTAATCCCTGCAACACAGGCAATCTATTTGCAGGCAATGGAAGAAGGATTACTTAAGACATTTATTGAGGCAGGTGCTGTTGTATCAACACCAACCTGTGGTCCATGTCTTGGTGGTCATATGGGTATTCTTGCAGCAGGCGAGAAGGCTGTGGCAACAACCAACCGTAATTTTGTGGGACGTATGGGACATATTGATTCAGAGATTTACTTAGCGTCTCCAGCGGTTGCAGCAGCTTCTGCAGTGACAGGTAAGATTTCTTGTCCGGCTGAGTTAGGTTTATAGGATATATAAGAAATATAGAGATGTTAGGAGGATATGAAACATGAAGGCACATGGAATTGTACATAAATATGGTGATAATGTAGATACAGATGTTATCATCCCAGCTAGATATTTGAATTCATCCGATCCAGCAGAGCTAGCAAAGAACTGTATGGAGGATATTGATAAGGATTTTGTAAATCGCGTAAAACCAGGTGATATTATGGTGGCAAACAAAAACTTTGGTTGCGGTTCTTCTAGAGAGCACGCACCAATCGCTATTAAGGCTAGTGGAATCAGCTGTGTCATTGCTGAGACGTTTGCCCGCATTTTCTACCGCAATGCAATCAATATTGGACTTCCGATTATTGAGTGTCCAGAGGCTGCACAGGGAATTGATGCAGGGGACGAAGTGGAAATCGATTTTGACAGTGGTATGATTTATAACAAGACCAAAGGAACAGAGTTCAAAGGTCAGGCGTTCCCTCCATTTATGCAGGAGATTATAAAGGCAGAAGGGCTTGTGAATTATATTAATAACAAATAATTTGCAGGAATCGCATAAAGCGTTATGAGAATTCAACGAAGCGATAGAAAAGAGGATTATAGAATGAATTATAATTTAGCAGTAATCAAAGGTGATGGTATCGGCCCAGAGGTTGTCTCTGAGGCAATGAAGGTACTTGATAAAGTAGGAGAGAAGTTTGGTCATACATTTCATTATGAGCAGCTTTTGATGGGTGGATGTTCCATAGATGTCCATGGTGTTCCTCTTACAGATGAGGCAGTGGCAAAGGCAAAGGAAGCAGATGCTGTATTGCTTGGTTCCATCGGTGGGGATACCAATACTTCACCATGGTATAAGTTAGAGCCACATTTAAGACCAGAAGCAGGACTTTTAAAGATTCGTAAGGAATTAGGATTGTTTGCAAACTTACGTCCAGCACTTCTTTATCCAGAGTTAAAGGGTGCATGTCCTTTGAAGGAAGAGATTGCAGATAAAGGCTTTGATATGATGATTATGCGTGAGCTTACCGGTGGTTTGTACTTTGGCGAGCGCAAGACAATCGAAGAGAACGGCAAGAAAAAAGCAATTGATACATTAACCTATTCAGAGGATGAGATTCGTCGAATTGCAATTCGTGGTTTTGATATTGCGATGAAGAGACGTAAGAAAGTAACTTCCGTAGATAAGGCAAATGTATTGGATTCATCAAGACTTTGGAGAGCAGTTGTCAATGAAGTGGCAAAGGATTATCCAGAGGTAGAAGTGGAGCATATGTTGGTTGATAACTGTGCAATGCAATTGGTAAAAGACCCTGCACAGTTTGATGTAATCTTAACAGAGAACATGTTTGGTGACATTTTGTCAGATGAAGCTTCTATGGTGACAGGTTCCATCGGAATGTTAGCTTCTGCATCACTAAATGAAACCAAGTTTGGTATGTATGAACCAAGTGGCGGTTCTGCGCCAGACATTGCAGGCCAGAACAAGGCAAACCCAATCGCAACCATTCTTTCAGCTGCAATGTTGTTACGTTTCTCATTAGATTTGGATACAGAAGCAGATGCAGTGGAAGCGGCAGTGAAGCAGGTTCTTGTGGATGGATACAGAACATGCGATATTGTATCAGATGGCACACAGTTAGTTAGTTGTTCTGAGATGGGCAACCTAATTGTTGAGAGAATTTGATGAAATGAATAATCGTAAAATACCATTTTCGTTTTTTGTGTTTGGGGTAATACAGTGTTTAATACGTTTTTTTTTAATCGGTGCCATCGGTTTCATTTGTTTGATAATTGGTTTAATTATGCGAAACATAGCTTTAGAAATAGGAGCCGTACTTTTAATTGCATGGGTATTAATCTCTATTATTGACGAAATTAGAATTTGTCACACAATTAAAACAGATAGTAGTAATTCAAATGTGAATCAAATATTTGATAGTTTTTTTGGTGAAGACGAACTTATGAAAAAAGTATTAGATGAAGGAAAAGATGTTACAAAGAACATCATGAAAGAAATGAAAAATTATAAAAAAGGAGACGATGAAAGTGAAGAGTGATAATGTCAAAACAGGTATGCAGCAAGCACCACACCGTTCTTTGTTTAATGCCCTTGGTATGACTGAGGAAGAAATGAAGAAACCGTTAGTTGGTATTGTTTGTTCTTACAATGAAATTGTACCGGGTCATATGAATCTGGATAAAATTGCACAAGCAGTTAAGCTTGGTGTTGCAGCAGCAGGCGGTACACCAATTATGTTCCCAGCGATTGCAGTGTGTGATGGTATTGCAATGGGACACATTGGCATGAAGTATTCTTTGGTAACAAGAGATTTGATTGCAGACTCTACAGAGTGTATGGCAATTGCGCATCAGTTTGATGCATTGGTTATGATTCCAAACTGTGACAAGAATGTGCCAGGTCTTTTGATGGCAGCAGCAAGAGTGAATGTACCAACTGTATTTGTGTCTGGTGGTCCGATGCTTGCAGGTCACGTAAAGGGTCATAAGACATCCCTTTCTTCTATGTTTGAGGCCGTTGGTTCTTATGCAGCTGGCACTATGAGTGAAGAGGATGTGAATGAATTCGAGTGTAAGGCTTGTCCTACCTGTGGTTCATGTTCGGGTATGTACACAGCAAACTCTATGAACTGTTTAACAGAAGCACTTGGTATGGGACTTCCTGGAAATGGAACCATTCCTGCTGTATATTCTGAAAGACTGAAGCTTGCAAAGCATGCTGGTATGGCAGTTATGGATATGTATAACAAGAACATTCGTCCAAGAGATATTATCACAAAAGAGGCAATTATGAATGCCCTTACAGTAGATATGGCACTTGGCTGTTCCACAAACTCTATGTTACATATTCCAGCAATTGCACATGAGATTGGATTTGATTTTGATATTGCATTAGCAAATGAAGTTAACGCAAAGACTCCAAACCTTTGTCATTTGGCACCAGCAGGTCCTACTTATATGGAAGACTTAAATGAAGCTGGTGGTGTATATGCAGTAATGAACCAGTTAAAGAGCAAGGGCTTGTTGAATGAAGATTGTATGACAGTAACTGGTAAGACAATTGGTGAGGCTGTGGAAGGTCATGTGAATAAGAATCCTGAGGTGATTCGTCCAATGGATAATCCATACAGTGAAACAGGTGGTCTTGCAGTATTAAAGGGTAACCTTGCACCAGACGGTTCTGTTGTAAAACGTTCCGCAGTGGTACCTGAAATGATGAAGCATGAAGGCCCAGCAAGAGTATTTGACTGTGAAGAAGATGCAATTGCAGCGATCAAGGGCGGCAAGATTGTGGCTGGTGACGTTGTAGTTATCCGTTACGAGGGTCCTAAGGGTGGCCCTGGTATGAGAGAAATGTTGAATCCTACATCTGCAATCGCAGGTATGGGACTTGGCTCATCTGTAGCACTTATCACAGATGGTCGTTTCTCCGGTGCAAGTCGTGGTGCTTCTATTGGTCATGTTTCACCAGAAGCAGCAGTTGGTGGTCCAATCGCATTTGTGGAGGAAGGCGATATCATCAAGATTGATATTGATAACCATACATTAGACTTAGATATTTCAGAAGAAGAAATGGCTAAGAGAAAAGCAAACTGGACACCAAGAGAGCCTAAGGTGACTACAGGATATCTTGCTAGATATGCAAAGATGGTGACATCTGGTAACAGAGGTGCAGTGCTTGAGTTTTAACAAGCCATAATACATGGAATAAGATTGTTTGATATACAAAGAACAATAAATGAAGGAGATAAAAAAATGAAACAGTTAACAGGTTCAGAAATCGTAATTGAATGTTTAAAAGAACAGGGTGTTGACACAGTATTCGGTTATCCGGGCGGTACCATTTTGAATGTCTATGATGCTTTATACAATCATCAGGACGAAATTACACATGTGTTAACTTCTCATGAGCAGGGTGCTTCCCATGCGGCAGATGGTTATGCAAGAGCAACTGGTAAGGTTGGTGTGTGTATGGCAACATCTGGTCCAGGTGCAACAAATCTTGTAACCGGTATTGCAACTGCATACATGGATTCCATTCCATTAGTTGCAATTACAGCAAACGTAGGTGTATCTATGCTTGGTAAGGATTCCTTCCAGGAGGTTGATATTGCTGGTGTTGTTATGCCAGTGACAAAGCACAGCTTTATCGTTAAGAATGTACATGAGTTGGCTGATACCATTCGTCGTGCATTCAAGATTGCGCAGACTGGTAGACCAGGTCCAGTATTAGTAGATATTACAAAGGATGTAACAGCAAATCTTGCTGATTACGAATACAAGGAGCCTGAAAAGATTGTTAATCAGACAAGCACAATCAAAGATTCTGATTTAGAAGAAGTAGCGAAGTTAATTAAAAAGGCAAAGAAACCATTTATTATGGTAGGTGGTGGTGTTGTTGCCGCTGATGCTTCTAAGGAATTAAGAGAGTTTGCGAAGTTGGTAGATGCGCCTGTTTGTGATACCTTGATGGGTAAGGGTGTATTTGATGGTAATGATCCACATTATACTGGTATGGTTGGTATGCATGGTACAAAGACATCGAACTTTGGTGTGACAGCATCCGATTTGTTAATCGTAGTTGGTGCTCGTTTCTCCGACCGTGTAATTGGTAATGCAAAGAAATTTGCAAATGATGCAAAGATTGTACATATTGATGTGGATGCAGCTGAGATTAATAAGAATATCGTTGTGGATGCAAGTATTGTTGGTGATGCAAAGATTGTATTAGCACAACTGAATGCAATGATCGAGCAGAAGGATAATAAGGAATGGTTAGAAGAGATTGAGGAATTGAACAAGAAGTACCCAAGCTCATATCCGACTGACATTTTGACTGGACCAACAGCTATTAATAAGATTTATGAGTTGACAAAGGGTGATGCAATTATTACAACAGATGTAGGGCAGCATCAGATGTGGGCTGCGCAGATGTACAAGTACAAAGAGCCTAGACAGCTATTATCTTCTGGTGGTCTTGGAACTATGGGTTATGGTTTGGGTGCTTGTATCGGTGCAAAGCTTGGTCGTAGAGATAAGACAGTTGTTAACATTGCAGGTGATGGATGCTTCCGTATGAACATGAATGAGATTATGACAGCTGCACGTTACAACATTCCTATTATTCAGGTTGTCATTAACAACCATGTGTTAGGTATGGTACGTCAGTGGCAGACATTGTTCTACAATAAGCATTATTCAAATACAATCTTAAATGATGATGCTGATTTTGTTAAGATTGCAGAGGGAATGGGAGCGTTAGCTTTCAGAGCAACTACGCTTGAAGAGTTTGAAGATGCATTTAAGAAAGCGATGGAATCCGGAAGACCATGTGTCATTGATGCACAGATTCATGAAGATGATAAAGTATGGCCTATGGTTGCAGCAGGTCAGCCAATTTCAACTTGTTTCTCAGCAGAAGACATTGAAGAGTAATGTGTAGAATATAGTAAGTATATAAAATTAATCTTGGTGCTATGTAGCTTGTCTACATAGTGACCAAGAGAAGAATACCAGGAGGATATAAAATGGAAAGAGTTTATAATTTTTCGGCAGGACCATCTGTATTACCAGAGGTTGTTTTGAAGCAGGCAGCAGAAGAGATGATGAACTACAATGGCACAGGAATGAGCGTTATGGAGATGAGCCATCGTTCAAAGCCATTTGAGGAGATTATTCAGACAGCAGAACAGGATTTGAGAGATTTATTAAAGATTCCTGATAACTACAAAGTATTGTTCCTACAGGGTGGTGCGTCACAGCAGTTTGCAGCAGTACCAATGAATCTTATGAAGAACAAGGTTGCTGACTACATTATTACAGGTCAGTGGGCTAAGAAAGCTTATGAGGAGGCTCAGAAGTACGGTAAAGCAAATGCAATTGCTTCATCAGCAGATAAGACATTTTCTTATATTCCAGATTGTAGTGATTTACCTATTTCTGAGGATGCAGATTATGTACATATCTGTCACAACAATACAATCTATGGAACAACATTTAAAACACTTCCTAATACAAAGGGCAAGATTTTAGTAGCAGATATGTCTTCTGATATTTTGTCTCAGCCAGTAAATGTAGAAGATTACGGTATGATTTACTTTGGTGTTCAGAAGAACGTTGGACCAGCAGGTGTTGTAGTAGCAATTATCCGTGAGGATTTAATTACAGACGATGTATTACCAGGAACTCCAACGATGCTTAAGTATAAAACACAGGCAGATAATGATTCTTTATATAACACACCTCCAGCTTATGGTATCTACATTTGTGGTAAGGTGTTTAAATGGGTGAAAGAAATGGGTGGCCTTGAGGCAATGAAGATTCACAATGAGAAGAAGGCCGCTATTCTTTACGACTTCTTAGATTCATCTAAGTTATTCAAGGGAACTGTTGCAAAGGAAGACCGTTCATTGATGAATGTACCATTTGTAACAGGTGACGACGAGTTAGATGCAAAGTTTGTTAAGGAAGCAACTGCAGCAGGTTTTGTAAACTTAAAGGGTCACAGAAGTGTTGGGGGTATGCGTGCTTCTATCTACAATGCTATGCCAATCGAGGGTGTAGAGAAGCTTGTAGCATTTATGAAGGAGTTCGAATCTAACAACGCAAAATAATCCCATAGCTTTTGTTATAGGTAGAATGAAACATATTGAATATATTATATTTTTATAAAGAGTGAGCCATTAACCCAAATGTATCCTAGTGAAGACCCTCTGAATCCGCCGGTACTTGAAATGTTGAGAAGGTACTTCGAAAACATTTCTTAGTACCGTTGCGCAGTCAGCGGAGCGAGAGCGTGTCTGAACAGGATTATTTCGGTTGATGGCGTAAGTGTGAAAGGAGTCATCATGACAAAAGTAAATTGTTTAAATCCAATCGCAGATTGCGGTTTGAGTTTATTTTCTAATAATTACGAGATGGTAGATAGCATGGATCATGCAGATGCGGTATTAGTGCGTTCTGCATCTATGCATGATTTGGATATGCCGGAAAGCTTAGTTGCAATTGCAAGAGCTGGTGCTGGTGTGAATAACATTCCATTGGATAAATGTGCAGAGCAGGGTATTGTTGTATTCAATACACCAGGTGCAAATGCCAATGGTGTAAAGGAGCTTGTAATTGCAGGTTTGTTATTAGCTTCTCGTGATATCGTAGGCGGATATAATTGGGTGAAGGAAAATGCAGATGATGCAGATATCGCAAAGAAAGTAGAAAAGGCAAAGAGTCAGTTTGCCGGTAACGAAATTCAGGGCAAGAAGCTAGGTGTTATCGGTCTTGGTGCAATTGGTGCGAAGGTTGCCAATATTGCATTCCGTCTTGGAATGGAAGTATACGGATATGATCCTTTTGTATCTGTAGATGCTGCTTGGTCATTGTCTAGACACATTAAGCACATTACGAATGTAGAAGATATCTATAGAGAGTGTGATTATATCACAGTTCATGTACCTGCTTTGGATAGCACAAAGGGTATGATTAACAAGGATGCATTTGCAGTGATGAAGGATGGCGTTAAGATTCTTAACTTCTCAAGAGATGCCCTTGTAAATGATGAGGATATGAAAGAAGCATTGGTATCAGGAAAGGTAGCTGTCTATGTGACTGACTTCCCTAATCCAGCAATTGCCGGTGTAGAGGGCGTTGTAACATTACCTCATCTTGGAGCTTCTACAGCAGAGTCAGAAGACAATTGTGCAATTATGGCTGTTAAGCAGATTGCAGACTTCATGGAGAATGGTAACATTAAGAATTCTGTAAACTATCCAGCTTGTGATGCTGGCGTTTGTACAGCGGCTGCAAGAATTTGTATCTGCCACAAGAATATTCCAGATATGTTAACAAGATTTACTGGTGTGTTCTCTAAGGAAAAGATCAACATTTCTAACATGGTGAGTAAGTCAAGAGGTGACTGGGCTTACACAATTTTGGATGTTGAGTCAGATGTCAATGATGCAAGTAAAGCTGAATTAGAAGCAGTAGAAGGTGTTGTGAAAGTAAGAGTGATTGCATAGTTCATGTGATATGCGTAATTTATTTGAAAGCCATATTATACTTAGGTATAGTATGGCTTTTACACTAATATTTCATATTGAATTGGTATCATTTTTTGACTATATTCATATGCACATGTAAGGAGAAATAATATGTCAGTTCGTATTTTATTAGCAGATGATGATGAATTATTAAGAAATTTAGTGATGGAAGTATTAGAAGAGGAAGGTTTTTCTGTTCTTGTAGCCTCTAATGGTGAAGAAGCGTTGGATATTTTTTGGACAAATCCGGATCTCTCTTTGATTATCCTGGATATCATGATGCCGAAAATGGATGGATTACAGGTATTGGAAGAGATTAGAGAGCGTACAGATGTACCGGTTTTAATGCTCACAGCATTAGGAGATTCAGCAAATGAATTAAAGTGTCTTCGCAGTGGAGCAAATGATTTTGTAAGCAAACCTTTTCATTATGATATATTGATTGAAAGAGTTAAAAATATATTGAAGCTGGCGAAGGTAGAGATATTAGAAACTATCCAGGTAGGAATACTAGAATTTAACCCAATTACACATAAGGTGTATGTATCGGGAGAAGAAGTAGTATTAAATAATAAAGAATTTCAACTGCTGGAATTTTTAATTATTAATAGAAATATTGTGTTGACGCGAGAAAAGATTTTGGATCGTATCTGGGGTTATGATTATGATGGAGATATTAGAACCATAGATACGCATGTTAAAATGCTTCGTGCGAATTTAAAGGAAGCTGGAAATTATATTAAGACAATTAGAGGAATGGGGTATTCCTTTGAGGAGAAATTATGAAGAAGTCATTGAGTAGAAAAATATGTTGGATTGGTATGCTACTAATCGTTGCATTTGTATTGATAAATATTATATTAACCTATTTCTTTATGGCTCCATTTTCTACGTTGTTTTATCGTGAACAGATGACGGAACTCGGTGATTCCCTCGAAAAGATGAATCTAACAGATGATGAACAGGTAGAAGATCGAATTGATACGATTGATAACCAGTATGGAGTAAAAGTAACGGTTATTGATGGAGAAAAAAACATCTTGCATACTACACGAACTGTATTGAAAGCTGATAGTAATTATTGGATACTTTCAATGGAGTTATTTGATTCGAATCGTGACAAAATTGATAAAGGGAAGAATGCATTTTTAACAAGAAAGCAGCAGCGTAAGGATAATAAAAAAACGATTCAGTTGATTATGATTCAAAGTATTGATAAAAATCAGTATGTAGTAATGTCCAAATCATATCAGAGTTTGCAAAATGCAATGTTCTCAGCAATTGTTTTTGAATTAGTGGTTGGGCTTATTATCATTCTTGTTGGTTGGATGATTGTATATCGTTTAAGTAAGTATATGTTGATTCCAATTCGTAAAATGACGGTTACAGCAGAGCAAATTTCTAATTTGAAGTTTGATGCAAAGGTAGATGTTACAAGTATGGATGAGCTTGGACAATTAGGTATTTCCATTAACAAGATGTCAGAGCGCTTGGAAATGAATATGATGGAGTTACAGGATGACATTGAAAAACGTAAACGATTGGTTCGTAATCTTTCCCACGAAATCAAATCTCCTATTGCAGTCATTATGGGATATGCTGACAGAATGAAGGCTGTTATTGATAAAAAACCTGAAAAAGCCATCGAATATTGTGAAATTATTTCGAGTGAAAGTGCCAGAGTAGACAGGTTAGTGAAAGAAATGCTTGAATTGTCAAAAATGGAACAAAATGTAAAGGCATTGAATGTGGAAGAAATAGAATTAAAAGATTTATTTACTGATTTACAAGAACGTTTTAGTGAAGAAAATCTAGAAAAGAATATTCAATTAACTGTCAATTATGATGGAGCATCCACTGTGAAGGCAGATTATATGTTATTGGAGAGAGCAATTTACAATCTTATTAACAATGCTGTTGCACATAGTGAGAATGAAAATATGCAGATCCAGGTGAAAGGTGTTAAAAACGACAATTATTATGAGTTTAAAGTATTTAACACGGGTAGTCATATTGATGAGAATGAAATCGCATCTATTTGGGAACCATTTAACAAGGTGGATAAGGTGAGAGGTAGAGGAAGTCAGGGGTATGGTGTTGGCTTGTCTATTGTTCGTGAAATTGTTGAGTCTCATGAAGGGTATTATAAAGTGGAGAATAGAGAAAACGGTGTTGAGTTTGTGATTGCAATTCGTCTTAAATAATGGTACATTATCTAATTGAAGGATGAGAAAATGGACAAATTATTCATAAGGAGATAGTACAATGAATTTTAGCGGAATAGAGTTTCATTTACGCAATATGCATAAGGGAATTCATTTGATTCGAAGAAGTACATTTGAACAGAAGGTTTGGAAGTATATTTTACAGTATCAGAATAAAAATATAAAATACAAATCTAATATTAGAGTTAGAGTAGATTATGCATTAAGATCTTTATGTAGAGATAAAGTGCTTGAAGAATATCTTCATAGCAAAAAATATCACATCGATAATATTGGTGTCTTTGTCAATCCTTTTCGTTATGCTCCAAAAGCAGCAGTACTTTTGTTATATTCACCAGATGCTGTTGCAATTGATATTAGCGTAAAAAGTGGTCAGAATAATACGGTATATAAAGATGTTTCGTCCACCAAAAAGTATCACCGTATTTCTATTACAGGATTGGAAGAGGGGGATAATCACATTTCTTTATCTTTAATGGATATGAATCAAAAAGTGATTTGTGAAAGAGAATTTGATTTGTATATTCCCGGTGGTCAGACGATGGATCCTTATCCGATTGTTAAAACTGAAAATATGACGGATAGTGCATATCCCCATATCTTAATCACTGGTGGCGATTTAACTCCGTTTGTATTTAATACCAATGGCTCTTTGATGCATTTTATCAGGTTCAAAAACTTTAGAACTTCTACCTACGGCGTATATCCTTTTAAGAGACATAAGTATTTATGGCCATTAAGAAATATTGGAGCTCCTTCGTTTGCAAATCCACATTCATGTCTATTGTATGAAATGGATTATATGGGAAGAATTAATAGAACATATCATATTAAGCATGGTATTCATCATTATGTGTTAGAAATGCCAAATGGAAATCTTCTGACATGTAGTAGTTCGGGAGAGCATTACTCAACACTGAAAGAAGGTCATACAGAAGATATTCTAGTAGAAATTGAGAGAGAAACAGGTAATATTGTTCGTAAGGTTTATTTGAAAGATCTCTTTGGGGATAAGTTTATTGATCAGGTAGACTGGGTGCATGCAAACTATCTAGAATATAATCAAGAAGAAGATTCTTTGACGATTTGTATGCGTAATATTCATTCTGTGATTAAGATTAATTGGACTACATTGGAGGTTCAGTGGTTATTATCGCTTCCGGAATTGTGGAATGACACAAAGTTAAAGGACAAATTGTTGCTTCCACAGGGTAAGGTGGACTATAGCTTTCAAGCACATGCTGCTTATGAGGTGACGGATTACAAATATGCGAAAGAAGGATATCGATATTACCTGATTTTTGATAACCATCGATTGAACCGTAGACCAATTAAAGGTTATAAGGAGGATGGATATTCTTATATCAATATTTATGCAATTGATGAAAAAGACATGACGGTGACACAAGAGAAACATTTTCAGATTGATTTATCCATTGTGCGTTCCAATGCAAGATATGATGGGGATTCAAATCGTTTGTTTAATATGTCAGGTTGTATGGCGCGAGAGAATGAGGAGTTCCGTGGTAAAATCGAAGAATATGATTATGATAGTGGTGCATTGCTTAATCGTTGGTGTATTCTAGAAGATTTCTTTAGTGCATATCAATTTGAGTGGAAGAGTGACGATTATTGTGCGCCATATGTGATTGATGAGCAGTATCAATATGTATGTGGTGATGCAGATGAATTGTCATTGTCGAAGGAGCTAATGCCGATTGCTGAGATGAAGGCAGATTTGGTTTGTTTCGATAAACCGTTTTTAGAAGAATATTTTATGTATTTCTACACGAAGGATCATTCTATTGATAAGTTGGTGTTTGTGGGTAAGAATGGAGCTTACGAACGTGATTATACAGATACGTGGCAGACATATCGAATTCATATGGAGCGAACCTATTATTGTGTGGTATCTCTAGCAAATTTGCCAGCAGATAAATATACGATTATGATTCAAAAAGATGGAAAATTGTATAATACAAGTTATTATATCAATATAACAAAACCTATGGTATTATAAGTTTTTGTTATTTGTGCTTGCGAAATCATTTACTTTAGAGTATGATAGGCTTTGCAAAAAAGTAACAGTAAGAGGAGTTTAATAATGAGTGAAAAGTTGAAAGTAGGTATCCTTGGTGGTACAGGTATGGTAGGACAGAGATTTATTGCATTATTGGAGAATCATCCATGGTTTGAGGTAACAACCATTGCAGCAAGCCCAAGAAGCGCTGGAAAGACATATGCAGAGGCTGTTGGTGATAGATGGAAAATGTCAACTCCGATGCCAGAGGCAGTTAAAAATATTATTGTTCATAATGTGAATGAAGTGGAGAAAGTTGCTAGTACAGTTGATTTTGTATTTAGTGCTGTGGATATGTCTAAAGACGAGATTAAGGCAATTGAGGATGCTTATGCTAAGACTGAGACACCAGTTGTTTCAAACAACTCAGCCCATAGATGGACACCAGATGTTCCAATGGTAGTACCTGAGATTAATCCGGATCACATGAATGTGATTGAATACCAGAAGAAGCGTCTTGGTACAACTCGTGGTTTCGTAGCAGTTAAGCCTAATTGTTCAATTCAAAGTTATGCACCAGTGCTTACAGCATGGAAAGAGTTTGAGCCATATGAGGTAGTGGCAACTACATATCAGGCAATTTCAGGTGCTGGTAAGACGTTTAAGGATTGGCCAGAGATGGTTGAGAATATTATCCCATTTATCGGTGGTGAAGAAGAAAAGTCTGAGAAGGAGCCACTTCGTATTTGGGGACATATCGATGAAGAGAAGGGTGAAATTGTTCCTGCTGATGGTCCAGTGATTACATGCCAGTGTATTCGTGTACCAGTGTTGAATGGTCATACTGCGGCTGTATTTGTGAAGTTTAAAAAGCAGCCTACAAAGGAGCAGTTAATCCAGAAGTTGTTAGAGTATAAGGGTGTTCCACAGGAATTAGGATTACCTAGTGCTCCAAAGCAGTTTATTCAGTATATGGAAGAGGATAATCGCCCACAGGTTCAGTTAGATGTGGATTATGAGAATGGAATGGGTGTTTCAGTAGGTCGTATCCGTGAGGATCATGTATATGACTGGAAGTTTGTTGGTCTTTCTCATAACACAGTGCGTGGTGCTGCAGGTGGTGCAGTTCTCTGTGCAGAATTATTAAAAGCACAGGGTTATATTACAAAGAAATAATGGAGTATATATGAAACAAAAGCAACAGAAGATATTGGTACCGATTATTGTTACAGTATTGTTAATACTATACTATATGTTATATTTTACAATATTGCTTGCAATGTTGCCGGGGATTTTGTTGAAGCTTATATTAGCGATTATTCCTTTGGTGCTTGCAGGAGTAACAATATATGTATGTGTACAGAGAATTCAAGAGATAAGGAGTGGCGAAGAAGATGATCTTAGTCAATACTGATTATATCAACGGTAAAGAGATAGAAATGTTAGGTCTTGTAAAGGGAAGTACCATTCAGACTAAGAATGTGGGTCACGATATTACCCAGAGTTTTAAGACTTTGGTTGGTGGTGAACTTAAAGCATACAATGACATGATGAATGATGCACGAGCTTTGGCAACCAAGAGAATGGTACAGGAAGCAGAATCATTAGGTGCAGATGCAATTGTGAATGTGCGCTATTCTACCTCGTCTATTATGGCTGGGGCGGCAGAGGTTATGGCTTACGGAACTGCTGTAAAGTTTGTATAATTAAGAAAATACAATTAGAGGAGCATTTTAATCTTTTTGGAAGATTAAAATGTTCTTTTTTTATAGGGAAAGGAATGATTATTTCGTATTTCTTCCTTGATGAAAAAGGTGTATAATATAAATAAGGGTTTATATATGGTTTGCATAATTCTAACAGAGGAGGCATGACTTATGGGAAATGACTATACAGAGGACAAGAAAGAAATGGTGGTTCGTAAAAATGCAGAATTGGCAATTCCCAGAACTGGCTTTGTAATCAAAGGTGAATTGTCTGTAAAGGGTGAACTTGCAGTAAAAGGTGAATTGGCTGCAATTAATGAGCTTGCCACGCGAGGAGAGCTATCGGTGAAAGGAGAGTTAGATCATAATAGTGGTGACCGTATTATTATTGTAGAAAGTATTAAAGCAGCAGTAGAATATTTGCAAGAAACCACGGGTAATATATTAACAGCAACAGGTGCTATGGAGATTTATGAATATACAAAGCTTACAGATTATCAGGAACGTGTTTATTCCCGTGTAAGGCCGAATCATCAAATTATTGGTGCTTGTGAAGAGTTGGGGATTCGTGACAGACATTTGATTGGAATGAGAGGACCTTTTTCAAAGATGATGAACTGTGCGATGTTAAAGGATTATAATATTCGTTATCTAGTAACAAAGGATTCTGGAATTTCTAGTGGTTTCATTGAAAAAATGGAGGCAGCCCTGGAATGTGGTGTCACTTTGATCGTAGTGGCAACGGGATATGATGAGTCAAAGAAAAAGGAAGAGGAGTCTGTGAAATTGATTCATGACCAATCGGTATAAACCACGATAAGGATTTTCAGTTGAATTTTAAGGTTGAAATAGAATACAAGATAAGGTATAATTCTGTTAGTTGAGTGCTTATATTCATATAGATGAAGAGAGTAAGTACCTATGATACGTGATTTATTTTAAGGAGGATTATAATAATGGCAACAATTACAGCAGGCGATTTTAGAAATGGTGTGACAATCGAGTATGATGGAAAGATTTGTCAGGTTATTGAATTCCAGCATGTAAAACCAGGTAAAGGTGCAGCATTTGTTCGTACGAAACTAAAAAATATCGTAAATGGTGGTGTGATTGAAAACAGTTTCCGTCCAACAGAGAAATTCGAAACAGCACACATTGATAGAAAGAACATGCAGTATTTATATGAAGATGGTGATTTATATTACTTCATGGATAACGAAACATATGATCAGATTGCATTAGGATCAGATGTTGTTGGTGATGCATTAAAGTTTGTAAAAGAGAACGAGAATGTTAAGGTTGTTTCTCATGCAGGTAATGTATTTGCAATCGAGCCAGAAATTAACGTTGTATTAGAGGTTACAGAGTGTGAGCCAGGTGTTAAGGGTAATACAGCTACAGGTGCTACAAAGCCATGTACAGTAGAGACAGGTGCAACACTTCAGGTTCCTTTATTCGTGAATACTGGTGACAAGATTATGATTGATACACGTACAGGTGAGTATTTATCAAGAGCATAATATTGTTAGATGTTACAAGAATCTATCGTGAAACCGCAAGGATAATCCTTGCGGTTTTTTCTTTTGGTCATATTTTATATTTATTTTCATATATTAAATGTATGGGAGTGTTCAATACACTAAGATGATGTACCACTGTTGGACAGGATGTGAAAATATGAAAAAAAAAGAAGATATCGTAAAAATTCTATCAGCAAACCTTAGAAGAATTATGGAACGTGTGAATATCAATTATGCAATGCTACAGGAAATCAGACTTCGTGTAAATGTGCCATTTACTATCATTTATGATGGAACAGAGTATTTTGTATCGGAGCAGGGAAAGTTGGAAAATAATGCGATGCAAGGTTACGTTACGATGCCAAATGATATAAAGGAAACGGTAGAGTATATTAGTAGCTTTTCGTTATATGCATATGAAGATGAAATACGACAAGGTTATATAACTGTACAAGGTGGACATCGTGTTGGTTTGGCAGGAAAAGTGATTTTAGAACATGGAATGATAAAAAGTGTAAAACATATTGCATTTCTAAATATTCGTATGTCCCATGAGGTGATAGGATGTGGAACTTGCGTGCTACCTTACATATTTGAACAACAAAATATTTGTCATACGCTAATTGTATCACCACCCGGTTGTGGAAAGACCACATTATTGCGAGATATTGTTCGCTTGGTATCCAATGGAGATGAAAGTCACCATGGTATTAATGTGGGTGTTGTGGATGAGCGATCTGAGATTGGAGCGTGTTATAAAGGTGTTCCACAAAATGATGTGGGAATCAGGACGGATGTGTTAGATTGTTGTCCCAAAGCAGAAGGAATGCTGATGCTAATTCGCAGCATGTCACCGGCGCTAATTGCTGTGGATGAGATTGGAAAAAAAGAAGATGTAGATGCGCTGGCCTATGTGATGAATTGTGGATGCCGTATACTGGCAACGGTGCATGGTTCTTCTATAGAGGATTTGCAAAACAAACCAGTATTGCGACGGTTAGTAGCGGATAAAGTGTTTAAAAGATATATCGTCTTATCCAATGAAAATGGACCAGGAATGGTACAAAATATATATGACGAAAGTGGACGTGTTTTGTATTCGGGGGTGCGTTAGATTTGGGATTATTTTTTAAAATGACAGGTGCGCTCTGTGTTATGGGGGCGGCAGGTTACTTTGCATGCAGTGTGAATCAGATAAGAGAATCACGAAAGAAAGAACTACGGAAACTTTATAGTATTTTGTTGCAATTGAAAAGTGAAATACAATATATGAATCATTCTTTGCCTGATTGTTTTGAAAGACTGGCAATTGGTGCTGGCGAGCCGTTTCGAACATGGTTCATAGAGATGCTGCATTTATTAGAGAATAAAGAAAACATCCTCTTTGCTGATGTATGGATGGAGGGGACAAAAACACTTTTGTTACATTCTGCACTTGAAACAGAAGATATAGAACCATTGTATGAATTGGCGGACAAGCTAGGTACCAGCGATATATCTGCACAGTTAAAAGCCATTGACTATGCATTGATTCATTTAGAGAGAAACAGAACAGCGTTAGAGACAGAATTAGAGCAAAAAAAGAAGGTCACGTTGACATTGAGTCTATTTTGTGGAGCCATGACGTTGATTTTGTTGCTATAAAACACAAAATGATAGTTAGGAGAGATGAGATTGTCCATTGAAATTATTATGAAAATAGCAGCCTTAGGAATTATTATTGCGCTATTGAATCAAATTTTAAAACATGCGGGACGGGATGATCAGGCATTTTTTGTAACTTTGGCAGGCATTATTATTGTACTGACTTGGTTGCTTCCCTATTTCGTGGAGTTGTTTTCTTCCATGCAGAATTTGTTTGGGGTATAGGAGGTTTTTTTGAGCTTTTTACAAATAGTATGCGGCGTGCTGATTGGTGTGTTGCTTGCCATAAAATTAAAGGGTTTAGGAAGTTCATTTTGGGTGTATATATCCCTGGGTTTAAGCGTGTTTGTGTTATTTTATATCATGAATCGTCTTAGTTTTGTAATGGATTTTTTAGATGAAGTCATGCAGGACATTGGATTAGAATCAGGTTATTTTGAAATTCTGATTAAAATTGTTGGGATATCTTACTTGTGTGAATTTGCATCGAATCTATGCAAGGAATCTGGATTTCTTTCAGTAGCCAGTCAGATTGAGATTGGTGGAAAACTTACCATGTTAGTCATGAGTATGCCCATTTTATTAGCGATTGTGGAAACGATAACATCTATTTTGTAATATATCTATCCATAGATTGTGAGTGCTCGTAGGAGGAAAAGAATATGAATAGAAAAAAATTTGTTTGCTGTCTTGTTCTTGCAATGGGGCTCATTTTTTTATGCATGTATAAAGAATATGTTGTTGCAAGTAATCAGCAACAAGAGAATCTATTGGAGGATTATTATGACATCTTTTATGAAAATATAGAGATTGCACATTTGGAGGATGAATTACAGGAAATTAATCGAAAGTATGACAAAGCGGATAGTATATCATTTGAAGAAATATTTGAATTGTTGCTAGAGGGAAGGATAGATGAAGCGCTGAAAGAGGGTGTTCTACAACTATATGAAAGTATAACAGTGGAAATAAAACAAAATAGTAAATTATTGGTGAAACTGATTTTATTGGTAATCATAGCAGCTATTTTTAATACATATTCTTCTGTGTATAAGTTTAGTTATGTGGGAGAACAGGGATTCTTTGTTACATACATTATGATTGCTGTACTTCTGATACAGTCCTTTACGTTGGTTTATAATTTGGCAGAAGATACCATTTATTATATGAATGATGTGATGAAATGTCTTTTGCCGGCATTTTACATGTCATTGATGCTGTGCACTGGATTAACTACATCGCACATGGTAAATACAATGTTTTTATGGATGCTATCCTTGATTGAAACACTTTTGTTGCAGGTGATATTACCGGGCATACAAATCTATTTTATGATTGTATTATTGAATCAAATTAGTACGGTGGATCGATTTTCAAAATTGGCTGGCCTACTGAAACAAAGCTTGCAATTTGTTTTGAAGGCAGTTGTGACTGGGATTATTGGATTAAATGTGATGAAAAGCGTGTTGGTACCGGTGTATGACAATGCAAAATACAATATATTACAAAAAGGGCTTTCTGTTGTGCCAGGAGGTGCAACATTGTCTGGTCTCAGTACGATTTTAGTAGGAGCTGGGGTCTTGATTAGAAACAGTGTAGGTGTTTCAGTGGTTATCATTTTACTTGTTTTGGGAAGCATTCCGTTATTAGAAATATTGTGTTTTTATGTCGTCTATAAATTGATTCTTACAATGGTACAACCTATCAGTGATGAAAGGATTTTAAGAGGGATTCAAGGGGCTGCGGATAGTACGGGGATTTTACTGCGTGCCACAACAACGTGTATTGTATTATCTGTTTTGTCAATCGCGATTGTAATTATGACAACAAATGTGAGACTGTATGCAGGATAAGGAGTGTGATAATGAATATTGTTATGGAATGGGTAAAAAGTGGATTGCTTTTTACAATTATTGCGTCTGTAATTATGATGCTTTGTCCCAATAAATCATACATAAAACATATTAGTCTGGTGATAGGGTTATTATTCATTTTGGTGATGATACATCCTGTTATGGAGTTTATGGAACTAGATAGCACCACCTATATATCTTATATTGAGAATTTTTTGCTATTGGAAGGAACGCAGGAGAAATTCTCAGACCAGCATCTGGCTATGTACGAAGAAGCGGTAGCATTGCAGCTGACAGCAGCTTTCAATGAGTGGGGGTATGATGTGAAAAAAACTTTGGTGAAGGTCCAAGACGATGGAAGTGTATGTGAAGTAAGAGTTTCCCTTATAAATGAGGTAAAGGATTTGGAAGAAATTGAACAATATTTGTATGATTTGTTTGGAAAGGAGGTTCGTATAGTTTATGAATCCGGGTGAACAAAATGAAAATAATGTTTCTGAATGGAAAGAAAAATTGTCATTTATAAAGGTACCAAAGGAGAAGAGAGATAAGATTGTAATTGTGTTTTTATTAGGTGTGTTTTTTTTGTTGGTTGCAACACCAGTATCATCCTTTTCATCAAAGGATGAAAACATAAATGTTGAAACGACGGAGCTTATGCAAGAAAAAATGTATGAAAATGAAGAAAATGATGAATATATTGAACAGTTGGAGAATAAGCTAGAACAAACCATTGAAGGTATGGAGGGTGCGGGGAAAGTACATGTAATGATTACATTGGAATCTAGTGGAGAAAAGATTTTAGACAAGAACCAACCTTATGAGAGTAGTTCTGAAGTTGTAAAGGAAGAGGGTAAGGAGTCAGAGCAATCCACTATACAAAGTGAATCAGAAACAGTTTTAATTGATGTGGATGGCAATACAAGCCCGATTATTATTCAGGAGAGATATCCCAAAATCGAGGGCGTAGTGGTTGTTTGTGAAGGCGGTGACAATACTGCGATATCCCTTCGTATCAAAGAAGCTGTGCAGGCATTATTTTCTGTTGATGCCCATAAGATTGTAGTATGTAAACTGCAGCAGTAATGATTAGGAAAGTGAGGATGAGTATGAAAAAAATGTTCAAAAAAAATCAGGTAATTATCACAGCATTGGCAATTATGATTGCAGTGGCAGGATATCTTAATTTTTCCAGTGATACGCCAGTGTTAAACACATCTGTGGAGGATATGAAAAGCGAAGGTGCAAGTGGAAACGCAGATGATGAAATGATTAGCGCAGCATTAGAGGACGAAGTACAGAGTGAAGATATGGCAAAAGCAGAACAGGGTGAAAAAGAGAATGAGAAGGATACTTCTGTAGATAAAGAATCAAAAGAGGAAGGAACAAAAGAACAAGGTGAGGATGATTTGGCAGAGGCTAGTGTGGATGAAAATGGTGATCCTATTGATGCGGAATCAGTGGGAGAAGTCGTGTTAACCAATGCATCTGTAACGCTTTCGCAGGCAAAGCTAAATCGTGAACAGACACGCTCAAAAGCAAAAGAAATGTTGTTGGAAATTATTAATAACGAAAGTCTTTCAGATGATGCAAAGAAAGATGCAGTGGATAAAATGATTACTATGACAGAAAAAATGGAAAAGGAAACTGCAGCAGAAACACAGTTGGCAGCGAAAGGATTTCAAGATGCCATTGTTAGCATTTCAGAGGACTGTGTGGACGTGACATTATTTATTGATGAGTTGACAGACACACAACGAACACAAATTGAGGATATCATTATGAGAAAAACGGGATGTGAACTGCAAAATATTGTTATTACAACTACACAACAATAAATCCGTGTGAAATTATGAAAATAGATTGCAAAAGATAGCAAAGATTTGGTATACTATACAATACATATGAAAAGAATTTCGTCCACATAGTGGTGAAGGAGGAATGAATATGACAACAGAAGTTCAAGTAAGTGCGTATAATGTGAAAGAGACCAGTGTACTTGGAGATATACAAATTGCAGATGAAGTCATTGCGATTATTGCAGGGTTGGCCGCTACTGAGGTAGAAGGTGTGGCTAAGATGTATGGTAATATCACCAATGAGCTAGTGAGTAAGATTGGTATTAAAAACTTGTCAAAAGGTGTAAAGGTTGCTGTTTCGCCAGATGATGTGAAGGTTGATTTATCTCTGGAAGTTCGCTATGGCTATAGCGTAATGGATGTTTCTAAGACAGTACAGGAAAAAGTAAAGCAGGCAATCGAGACCATGACAGGGTTAGAGGTATCCATGGTTCGTGTTCGTATTGCAGGAGTCGCAATCGATAAGAGCGAGAAAGCGCTTAAGGCTCCGAAGGCGTAATATAGTGCAGATAAGGCTGTTGCCTGTCCGAAAGGGTTGGTAACAGCTTTCTTAACGTGTATGCGGATAGATAAAGTTTCGTTATGCAACGAAAAAATGAGAGGAAAGAGGTATGTTAAGAAGTCAAGTCAGAGAAGAGATTTTTAAGATTATGTTTCGTTATCCTTTTGTGGAAGCGGTTGAGATGGAAGAACAGGTGGCTTTTTCATTGGAGAATCTAGATGGAAAGAGCGAGGATAATATTTGTTACATCAAGGAAAAAGTTTCGTGTATACTTGAGCATATTGAAACTATTGATTCGAAAATAGAGGCTTGTTGTGAAGGTTGGAATTTGAATCGAATTGGTAAGGCTGAGATCACCATTATGCGAATTGCAGTATACGAGCTTATGATGGAAGAAGAGATTCCCAATAGGGTTGCAATTAATGAGGCTGTTGAGCTATCTAAAGTCTATTGTGATGAAGACGCAAAAGGATTTGTGAATGCAGTTCTTGGTAAGGTTGAAAAGAGTTTGGTATAATTTATGGGTGTTGTATATTCGGTAAAAGATGTTAATCGATATATAAAAAATATGTTTGATAATGACTTGTTGTTGCGCAATTTGCAAGTACAAGGTGAAATATCGAATGTAGTGTATCATTCTTCTGGACATATATATTTTACTTTGAAGGAAGAAGGTACTGCTATAAAAGGCGTCATGTTCAAAACCTATCGTGAAACAGGTTTGGACTTTCGTTTGCAAAATGGACAGAAATTGGTGATTTCCGGTTTCGTTTCTGTCTTTGAGAGAGATGGGCAGTTTCAGTTATATGCAACAGCAATTTCATTAGATGGAAGAGGCAATCTTTATGAAGCTTATGAGCAGTTAAAGCAAAAGCTTTATGAGGAAGGCCTTTTTGAATTTGAGGTCAAAAAAGAGATTCCGAAGTATCCAAAAAAGATTGGTATTGTGACAGCTAAGTCTGGGGCAGCAATTCAGGATATTATGAATATAGCAAAGAGAAGAAACCCGTATGTACAGTTATATTTGTATCCAGCACAGGTGCAAGGAGACGGTGCAGCGAAGACTATTGTTGCAGGTATAAGAAAGCTAGATACCATGGGAATGGACACGATTATTATTGGTCGTGGTGGTGGTTCCATAGAGGATTTGTGGGCGTTTAATGAAGAGATTGTTGCAAGGGCAATTTATGAGGCGCGTACACCAATCATATCAGGAACAGGACATGAAATTGACAACACCATTGCAGATTATGTTGCGGATTTACGAGCACCAACACCTAGTGCAGCGGCAGAATTAGCAATTCCTGATGTAATGACAACTTTGCGACAGGTTTCTCAGTATGAACAACAACTGAGACAACGTACACAGCAAAATATGAACACTGCAATGCAAAAATTACAAATGTTATCCGTAAAATTGGATCGCTTATCACCAGAGAACAAATTACACAATCAAATGATGTATTTGGATAATTTACAGGACAGGATGATGACACTTGTAAAACAGATATTTACACAAAATCAACAAAAATGCATGTTACTGGCAACTAGGCTTCATGGATTAAGTCCAACCGCCAAGCTGGTGGGAGGATTTGGATATATTGAGCGTGAGGATGGTACGGCATTAAAATCCGTAACAGATATAGAAGAACAACAACCGATTTCTGTTACACTCTGGGATGGTAAAGTGGATGCTTGCGTAACACAGATTCATAAAGATATTATGACAGAGTCATAAAATGGAGGAAGAAGAGATGGAAGATAAATCATTTCAGGTAGAAGAAGCCTTTGATGAATTAGAACATATTATTGAGCAATTGGAGTCAGAAGAGGTTTCCTTAAAGGATTCGATTGAATTGTATAGCAAAGGAGCAAAATTAATCAGTCAGTGCAAAGAAGAGTTGAGTGGCATTGAAAAAGAAATGATAATTATTGGAGAAGACCTATGAAGTTTGAAGAGCAGATGAAAGAGAAAGTAGCTACAATTGAAGGCATTATTCACACATATATGCCACATGAATATTCTTTACAGAAAACGATAGTAGATGCAATGAATTATACAATGTCAGCTGGAGGAAAGAGAATTCGACCAATGCTGATGAAGGAATGTTTTGACTTGTTTGGTGGAGAGGGTTTCTTGGTGGAACCATTTATGGCAGCCATAGAAATGATTCATACCTATTCCTTGATTCATGATGATTTGCCGGCATTAGACAATGATGATTATCGAAGAGGTAGAAAGACAGCTCACATTGTGTATGGTGAAGATATGGCGATTCTTGCGGGTGATGCGTTGCTAAATTATGCTTTTGAAACAGCGTGTAAGGCATTTGATATGATTTCTGAACACGAGGAATCAGTTGAGGGAATGCAACAGGAATTGAAGAATCGTAGAGTAATAGAAAGGGCCATGAAAGTATTGGCTACAAAACCAGGAATCTGTGGCATGATAGGTGGACAGGTTGTAGATGTAGAATTAACCGGTAGTGTATTGAATGAACAGCAATTGACTTATATTTATGAAAACAAAACGGGGGCTTTGATTGAAACATCCATGTTGATTGGTGCAATCCTTGCACATGCTGATGCGTGTGGAATTGAAAAGATACGTAAAGTAGCGTATAATGTTGGGATGGCTTTTCAAATCCAAGATGATATATTAGATGAAACAGCAACTTTTGAGGAGCTAGGAAAAGCGCTACATAGTGATGAGAAAAACGGTAAGGTAACCTATGTTACAATTCATGGTATTGAAAAGGCAAAATGTGAAGTAGAACGCCTTTCACAAGAGGCAATTTCCATCTTAGAGTCTATTGATGGCGATTCAAATTATTTGAGAATGCTAGTGGAGTATTTGATAGATAGAAAGAACTAGTACGACCGTAATTCTCCAGTATAGTCGTAAGTGAGGAAGATAATATGGAATTATTAAGAAAAATCACACAATCTAATGATATAAAACAGTTTGAAGAAGAGCAATGGGAACCTTTAGCGGATGAAATTCGTACATTTTTGTTGCAACATGTTTCTAAAACAGGAGGACATTTAGCCTCTAACTTGGGATGCGTGGAATTAACCATGGCATTGCATTTGGTGTTGAATTTGCCTAAGGATAAGATTATTTGGGACGTAGGACATCAAAGTTATACCCATAAATTGTTAACTGGCAGAAAAGAAGGATTTCAAACACTTCGTCAATTAGATGGTATGAGTGGTTTTCCGAAACGGATAGAAAGTGATACGGATGTTTTTGAAACAGGTCACAGTTCAACTTCTATTTCTGCTGCTATCGGAATGGCGAAAGCCCATGAATTAAAAGGGGAAAAGAGTACAATTGTTGCGGTGATTGGGGATGGTTCCTTTACTGGTGGTCTTGCTTACGAAGCGTTGAATAATTTGGGACGTTTGAAAAGTAGTTGTGTGATTATATTAAATGACAACGAGATGTCTATTGATGAAAATGTTGGCGGAATGTCTACTTATCTCACCAAAATCAGAGTTGGACAGGCTTATAATGATATGAAATCTGGTGTGGAAAAGGGACTTATGAATATTCCCGGTATTGGTGAAGGGATTGCCAAAGCTGTGAAACGCGGTAAGGATAGTATTAAGGGCTTGTTAGTGCCAGGTATGTTTTTTGAAGATTTGGGAATTACTTATATCGGTCCCATTGATGGTCATGATATTGGTCAGATGGTGGATACATTTGATTCGGCAATTAAATTAAATCGTCCAGTGGTTATACACGTTAAAACTAAAAAAGGAAAAGGTTATCGCTATGCGGAACGTTATCCGAAACATTTTCATGGTGTGGCACCATTTGATTTAAATACCGGAAAACCGCTGAAACAAAAAACCAAGATGACAAATACGGACGTATTTGGTAGAAAACTCTTGGCTTTGGGAGAAGAATATCCCAATTTGGTGGCAATAACAGCTGCTATGTCATCTGGTACTGGATTAGAAAAATTTGCTAATGTGTACCCAAAACGATTTTTTGATGTGGGTATTGCAGAACAACATGCGGTCACCTTTGCTGCAGGACTTGCCAGTGAAGGGATGATTCCAGTAGTTGCTGTATATTCTTCCTTTTTACAGAGAGCATATGATCAAATTTTACATGATGTATGTTTGCAGAATTTACATGTTATCTTTGCCATTGATCGCTCTGGATTGGTGGGTGAGGATGGCGCAACCCATCAGGGAATTTTTGATACGGCCTATTTGAGTCAAATTCCGAATATGACGGTATTGGCACCGAAAAATCGATATGAACTTACAAAAGCAATGGAATTTGCAATGGAACATAATGGTCCAATCGCAATTAAATATAGCCGCGGTGATGCATTTTATGGATTACAGGAGTATCAGGAACCAATAGAATTAGGTAAAAGTGAAATCCTTCATGAGGGTGAAAATGTGGCGCTAATCTCCGTAGGAAATATGGTTGAGATTGCCAGTGCGGTATATGATGAATTGAAAGAAAAAGGAATGCATATCACATTGGTGAATGCTAGATTTGTGAAACCGTTGGATGAATTGATGTTACAGGAACTTGCGAAAGAACATCGTACCATTATGACATTAGAAGAGCATGTGTTCCAAGGCGGTTTTGGACAGGCTGTTTCTGCATTTTATATGAAATGTGGATTGAAAGATGTAGATGTGGTGAATTTTGCCATTGATGACAGCTTTGTGGAACACGGAAGTGTTACTGCACTTCGTGAAAAGCTTGGATTGGACACAGAAACCATTGTAAAGGCGATTGAAGCCAAAATGTTATAGAAGGTGTAACAGTATGAAGGAACGTTTAGATGTCATGTTGGTGAACCGTGGACTTGCAACCTCTAGGGAAAAAGCAAAGGCAATTATTATGTCTGGCATTGTTTTTGTGGAGGGACAGCGAGAGGATAAAGCTGGTTCTACATTTGATGAGAAAGTGAATATTGAGATAAAAGGAGCTACATTGAAATATGTGAGCCGTGGTGGTCTAAAGTTGGAAAAAGCCATGAGCCACTTTGATATTACGCTAGAAGGAAAAGTATGTATGGACGTGGGCTCTTCCACAGGTGGTTTTACAGATTGTATGCTACAAAATGGTGCCATCAAGGTCTATGCTGTTGATGTGGGGCATGGCCAGTTGGATTGGAAATTGCGCAACGATGAAAGAGTTGTCTGTATGGAAAAGACGAATATCCGTTATGTGACCCCAGATCAGATTGATGAAGCACCATCCTTTGTATCCATTGATGTATCATTTATTTCTCTTACAAAAGTGCTTGGGCCAGTGAAAGAATTGATGACAGAGAATGGAGAAATTGTATGTCTCATTAAGCCACAGTTTGAGGCGGGGAGAGAAAAGGTTGGTAAAAAGGGTGTCGTTCGTGACCGCAAGGTTCATGAAGAGGTGATTCATATGGTGATGGATTACGCAAGTGCTATTGGCTTTGTGCTTTGTAATCTGGAGTTTTCGCCGATAAAGGGGCCGGAAGGTAATATAGAATATTTGCTGCATTTGAGTAAAAATCCAGAACAGGTAGCAGGAGTAATTGATGTGGAGGCAATTGTAGATGCTTCCCATGGAACGTTGGACAAATGATAGGGGAATATGCATGAAGAATTTCTTGATAGCAACGAATTTTATGAAGGATGAAAATTTCATATTGACCTCTAAGATTGAAAACTATATTGCAATGCATGGAGGCAAAAGCCATCGGATTACTGTGGATATGAATCAGGGTGTTACGTATTCCTTGGATGTACATGATACATATGACTGTATCATTGCTTTAGGCGGTGATGGGACCATTTTAAAGGTGAGCAGAGATTTGCGCAGACTCAATCTACCTATTGTTGGAGTGAATTTGGGAACCATGGGTTTTTTGGCTGAGGTAGAACCTGAGCAAGTGTTTTCGATGTTAGATAGACTGCTAGCAGATGATTATGATATGGAAGAGCGAATCAATATAACAGGTGCTGTTTATAAAGAAGGTATGGAACAGCCGGTGGTGGAAGACATTGCATTAAATGATATTGTGATTAGCAGAGCAGGTTTTTCTAGAATTATAGGATTGAAGATATATGTCAATGGAAGAGTTATGGATATATATGAGGCAGATGGTGTGATTATTAGTACACCAACGGGTTCCACAGGATATAATCTTTCAGCCGGTGGTCCTATTGTATGCCCCAAAACCAATATTATGATTGTCACACCGATTTCTCCGCATTCGTTAACATCTAAGAGCATTGTATTCTCCAGTGCAGATGAGATTGTGGTAGAAGTGTTAAAGATGAGAAAGGCGCAGGAAGAGGAAGCGATTGTGAATTTTGATGGACAACAGGGAACACAGCTTTCCGCAGGAGACCGAGTTGTGATTTGCAAATCGGATACAGTTACAAAAATGGTGAAATTGTTTGATGTGAGCTTTTATGAAGTCTTACGTGAAAAAATTTCAAACCATATATAGTTGGATAGGGTGATAAATATGAAAGAAAAGCGACAGAATAAGATTAAGGAAATAATTGAACTAAAGGACATTGAAACGCAAGATGAATTGCTGGCGGAGTTGGCAAAAGCTGGATTTTCTACAACTCAGGCCACGATTTCCAGAGATATTAGAGAGTTGAAACTTACAAAGATTTCTGATGGTAATGGAAAACAAAAATATGCCATTATTCAAAATGCAGACACAGATGTTTTGAAAAAATATCATCAGGTGTTGAGTGCAGGCGTATTGAATATGGATTATGCTGAGAATATGATTGTGATTCATACCGTGTCGGGAATGGCTATGGCTGTGGCGGCGGCTTTGGACAATATGAATATTCAAGGATTTATGGGATGTATTGCAGGGGACGATACCATTTTTTGTGTTGCAAGAAGTAGTGCGTTCTGTAAAGAGATAATTGCTGATATTAGAAAGGTAGCATCTGACGATTTGTTGGAGGGATAGTATGCTATTAAATTTACATATTAAGAATATGGCGTTGATTGATGAAATCGACATTAATTTTGAAGATCATTTGAATATATTAACTGGAGAAACTGGCGCAGGTAAATCCATTGTAATTGATTCTATTATGATGGCATTAGGCGGTAAAACGCCAAAGGATTTTGTGCGAAAAGACGCGGAATATGGATTGGTGGAACTGTTGTTTTCAGTCGAGGATGAAGAAACTTTGAAACGTCTTCAGGAATTAGAAGTGCTGGATATTGCGGATGGAGAATTGATACTTTCCCGTAAAGTCATCGGTAATCGCAGTGTTAGTAAAATCAATGGAGAAACAGTGACATTGTCCAAGGTTCGGGAGATTGCAGCATTGTTGTTAGATTTACATGCACAGCATGAGCACCAATCGTTATTGGTTCCAAGCAATCATTTAAAATTGTTAGATCGTTATGGACATGAGAAATTAGATTCGTTAAAAATACGAGTTTCCGAAATTTACAAGGAATATTCGACGATAAAAGCGAAACTTTTAGAGAATACTATGAATGAGGAAGAAAAGCGAAGAAAGCTGGATTTGATGGAGTTTGAACGCAATGAAATCCTTGAAGCTTCTTTGAAAATTGGCGAAGATGCTGAGCTAGAAGAATGTTATCGAAAAGTATCCAATAGTAAGAATATTACAGAAAGTGTTTCTAATGCATATCATTTGATGGAAGACTCAGCGTATGATGCGGTAGACCGAGCAGTAAGAGAAATGTCTTCTGTTGCAGAATACGATAGGGAACTTTCCTCTATGACAGATGTACTTACTACTGTTTCAGATTTAATGTCTGATTTTAGTCGAAGTGCAAGAATATATTTGGAAGAGAATACTTTTTCAGATGAAGAATTTCACCAGTTAGAAGAAAGACTGAACACAGTGAATCATCTAAAAGCGAAGTATGGAAAAACAATTGAAGATGTACTTGCATATGGACGACAATTAGATGAGGATTATGAAAGGCTGTTGAATCAAGAACAGTATCTTCAACAATTAAGGGAAGAATTGGGTGAAATTGAGTTGCAATTAGAAGAAGCAAGTAGTCGTTTGAGCGATGAACGTAAACGAATTGCAAAGCAGCTTTCTGGATATATCAAGAATGCATTAGTGGATTTGAATTTTTTGGATGTGCAATTTGATATGGTTTTCGAAAAGAATGAAACATATAGTGGCAACGGATATGACAATCCATATTTTATTATATCGACTAATGTAGGAGAGGATATGAAACCATTATGGCAGGTTGCTTCTGGTGGTGAACTTTCTAGAATTATGTTGGCTATGAAATCATGTTTGGCAGATGCAGATAAGATTGATACCTTGATTTTTGATGAAATCGATGTGGGTATCAGTGGAAGAACTGCTCAGATGGTTGCAGAAAAAATTCATGGAATCGGCAAGCATCATCAGGTGATTTGTATTACCCATTTGCCACAGATTGCAGCAATGGCAAATCACCATTATCTCATAGAAAAACAGGTAGATAATGGAAAGACGATAACCAATATTTCTCATTTGAATGCAGAAAGTGAAATTATGGAGCTTGCCAGACTAATTGGTGGTGTCAAGATTACGGAAACTGTGATAGATAGTGCCAAAGAGATGAAAGAATTGGCAGTCAAGGCAAAGGTTAACTGATTGAGATAATACGAGAGAACTCATAATAAATGTAAAAGCATTTATTGTGAGTTTTTTTGCGTTCTATAGTGCCAAATTTATTTATTAACGAAAGGAGAAAAAATGAGAAAGTATAAGTTTTTTTTAAAATGCCTGCTATCATTAAATATTGCTTTTATATTGGTAGTAGCTTTTTTGGGATATAAAAAGGAACAAGGACAAGAAGTGGTGCAGGTTTCTAGTACCGTCGATGTGAAAGAAGCAATTCCAATGGGAAATACAGTAGGAATTTACATTAATACAAAAGGAATTTTGGTCATTGATACAGGAGAGGTAACGGGTATGAATGGAAAAAATAGTGCACCAGCGAAAAATAAATTGATGCAAGGGGATTATATTGTAGGTTTAAATGGTGAGACTATGAAAACAAAGAAGCAACTGGTGGAACATATTACAAATTGTAATGGAGAAACCTTGGTATTTAAAGTGCTTCGTAATGGAGAAAAAATAGATGTAAAGGTAGAACCGGTGCAGGCGGATGTAGGAATCTATAAGGTTGGTATTTGGGTGAAGGATGATCTGCAAGGGTTGGGAACCATCACTTACGTGACAGGAAAATCATTTGGTGCATTAGGCCACAGCGTCAATGATACAGATACGGGGGAGGTCTTAGCTGTGTCAGGTGGTGAAATTTATGAAGCAGATATATTTGGAATAGAGAAAGGTGTAGTTGGAACGCCAGGCGAGATTGAGGGAATGATAGCATATCAAACAGAAAATGTGGTAGGTCATATTGAAGATAATCGGTTGTATGGTGTTTTTGGCGAGGTCACGAAGGCATTTCAGCAAAGCATAGATGAGGCGGATGCAATGGAACTTGCGGATAAAGAAGAGGTAAAAATAGGGAAAGCACAAATTCAGTCATATGTCAGTGGCGAGAAACAAAGATATGATATTGAGATTACAGCGATTCATAAAAATGATAATGGAGACCTAGAGATGGAAATAGAAGTGACGGACGATGATTTGATTTCCTTAACCGGAGGAATTGTACAGGGGATGAGCGGCAGCCCCATTATTCAGGATGGGAAGATTATTGGTGCAGTGACACATGTACTTGTAAATGACCCGACCAGGGGGTATGGGATTTTTATTGAAAATATGCTGGAACATGATTAAAATATTGAAATGGAATAATAATGGATGTTGCTGAATAATAAGATTAGGTATATTTATTTGATTTACTTTTAGAAAAATAAATTGGCATGAAACCTTGAAAAAACGCCACTCTACGAATCATAGATTGTATAAAGTGGTGTTTTTTGATATGGTTTCAATGAAATCTTAACTGCAGGAGAGATAAAAAATGAATACACAACAATTCGGTAAATTTATAGCTGAACAAAGGAAAGCAAA
Source organism: Lachnospiraceae bacterium (assembly GCA_045537735.1). Classification (GTDB taxonomy): domain Bacteria; phylum Bacillota; class Clostridia; order Lachnospirales; family Lachnospiraceae; genus CAG-590. The sequence goes on along the minus strand of JAZSPZ010000024.1, from coordinate 3,174 downwards.
GGGCTATACACAAAAAGAGTTGGCGGAAAAGCTAGGTGTTACGGATAAGGCAATCAGTCGTTGGGAAAACGGTCATGGCTACCCAGACATCGTATTGCTTGAACCATTGGCAAAGGAACTTGAGATTACTATCGTTGAACTAATGCATAGTAAACTTAAGGATAATGCTGATTTCGTACCTGAAAAGGTAGATGAAGCAATTTCTAATGCCATAGATATTACTATATCCAATCGTAAGCTGGAAAGAAAAACAACAATACTAATTTATATTGTTTCTATTGTACTTTTGGTTGGAATGTCATTTTTGAATAATATTCCGGTATATGGAATGATTTCAATTGTGGTAATGTGTATCTATGCGGCGGCAGGTGTTGGTCTATTGATAAAAACGCTTGCTATTAGAAAGAAAAAAGCTGATGCTGATAGTAAAATATATTATGCTGTTCTTCTTATTTTGATGGCACTTGGTATATTGTTGTTACTGCTATGTTCATCCGTTTCTGTTGTGAATTAAATCAACAAGGAGCGATTTTATGTTAGAACAAAATAAGAAAGGTTTCAAATTATTTATTATCCTACTGTTAGCTTATATGGCAGTACATGTTTTATACACAAAGATATTATTGCGATTCATTGATATGCCGATGCAATTTTCAGTAATGCTTCAGATGATATCATATATTGTATTGGGAAGTGTAGGAATAGCTTTGTTTTGGAATGAATTGAAAGAGGGCATTTCTTTATGGAAGGATCACATGGGCAAATCTTTAGGTTTATTATTAGTAGCCTACATTTTAGACGTCCTTCTAAGTAATATTGCACGTTTACCAATTACGCATTTGAATCCAGATTATATATCATTAAACGAACATTCTGTTGCAGAGCTACAAGGTAAATTCCCGGCACTTTTATTGATTATAGCTTTGGGGATAATGGGTCCTGTGGCAGAAGAGGTTCTTTTCAGACTGGCACCGATTAGCTTAACTGAAAAGAAGAGTAAAATGATTATTGTAGTCCTTGTAACAGCTGTTCTTTTTATGCTTGTAGATATTCATGCTTTCACTGTAGAAGAATTCTTCTACAATCTGCCTCATTTTGTTACGGGATTGGTATATGGTATTGTGATGGTTTTAAGCCGGAATGTTACAATACCGATATTGCTACATATAATGAATAACCTACCGGCAATGGTAGTAGCGACTCTAATTTTATGAATTGATTGTTCAAGTATATGTTTTTTAGTGGTGGCATGGTAACATGCCACCACTCTGTATTTAAATCCAACCTAATGATATTTTTAAGAAAACATGAACCGGTTGAAAAGTTACTACAATATAAAGGTGTAAGGGTAAAAACCTAAAGTCGGCTAGCGGTAGAAAGGAAAAAGGATAACTTGTAATGAATACGTATGAATTCGAGCAATTTGTCCAGAACAATGGAAAAGATATTCTCAGGTTTTGCAGGATGACCTGCGGTAATTAAGAATCTGGAGATGAGTTGTATCAGGATACTATGTTTAAGCTGTTGGAAAAAAGACAACGATTGGATTTTGAACAAAATGTGAGAAGTTATGCATTATCCATATCAATATTGCTTTGGAAAAACAAAAAAAAGAAGTATACGAATAGAGAACGATTGGTACCGATGGATAGTATTGATCATGTGGAAACTGAAGGGAATTCAAGTATTGCTGATTTATCTGCCATTTCACCGGAGAATTGTATTATTCAGCCAATATGTCTGTTCAAGAAATTGCAGAAGTGCTACATATACCAAAAGGAACTGTTAAAAGTCGCATGAACAAAGCGAGGAATTTGTTGAAAAATAAATTGGAGGTATTAGGATATGACGGATGAAAGATTAGACCAAATTTTAAAGCAAGCCCTTACACCAGAAATTGATGATTCTGAAATTCAAATTCAAAGAAAGGTAAGGAACAATAAGATGAAGATAAAAAAATGATTAAAGGTGGATTGGTGGCATGTGCAGTACTGGCTTTGGCTGTGACAGGAGTATTCGCAGGTGGAGGACAAGATGTAAAAAATGAAAATCTCTTTGTAATTACAGCACATGCTGCAGAATTGCCGGAAGGAGTGATATCGGGAGATGTAGTGACTTTGAGTGCATTTCGGGCTGGTTATGGTAGTTCGAAATATTTAGATGGCAGGTTTGCTATTTCAGGTCAGAATATTGAAAAAGTAAAGATTTCAACTGACAAATGCAATATATACACGGTAACTTCTCATTATAAAGACGATACAGATTATGAACACTTAGTAATTGAGGGAAATACGTACGAGGGTGCTTATGATGACAATCTGTTATTTGGAATGTCCGTTCCTGAGGAATTGTGGAGCAATAATGACGATATACCAGCTGCTTTTCACGAGGATATAGATCAAGTAAATGGTGCAATACTTACTATTGAAGTTACATTTTCTGATGGAAGTATAGAGGTTCATCATTATAGATTAAATACCGGAAAAATATATGTTCCAGCTGATGAGAATGGATATTTGCAGTGGGATAATCTTACCAGATTTCTTACAGTCGATGAGTATAAAGAAGCACCTTATATTTATGGATATTTGATGGAGAAGATCGATTAAAGAGAAGTGATAAAGAAAGGTATTATTTTATGTCATTATTTCACAAATTCCAAAACCACGCATTGCGTTATTGCGACTTGGGTGATATACTATGAAAGATGACAATAAAATAAAAGAACTCCGAATTCAAACAGGATTAAACAGAAAAGAATTTTCAGAATATATTGGCATTCCACTTCAAACAATTTCTTATATAAAATACTACAAAATATTAATTGAAATGTCGATAGTCTATTTTTTGTCCCTTACTTGACACATTCAGATATTTATTGAAAATATGTTAGAGCACTAATGATCAAGAGGAAGGGAAAAATAAATTTATGAATGAAGAAATATTACAGAACATGTCAAGAGCATTAACACATCTGGTTTTTCGTAACGGAATTGTAGAAAAGTTACATTCTGAAGGCAGGTGTCTGGATAATGGGACAAGGCAGAGAAAATGGAAATATTGATGGATTTATAGATGTGTGTAATGAAACAGGCGTATTCATAAATTTTGAATATGCTTGTTTTTGCGTGTTAACGGTTCATTGACTTTGAATGCGCCTGTTTTAGTTAAGTG